>CAYZHQ010000020.1:0-1696 GCA_964477385.1 uncultured Pirellulaceae bacterium | reverse complement strand
TTTCTCAAACGTCAGCGGCTGGGCAGCGGCGGCTGGCAGTGTCATGACCGCGATCAGGACGGGCAACCAGATAGTCGGGAGGGAGAGACGCATTTTCACGGAGGGGTGAGGAGTCGAAAACGCAGGTGGGAAGACCAAATCATAATGCAATTTTGCCACCGATGCGACATTTAAAATCCAGAAGGGGATCTTCCCTCCGCAGCGGGTGCGCCGAACAATTTCGGCCCAACGGCAGTTTCACTGAATGGCGAAAGCGTCTTCACTGGATGGTGGAAATGGGGTCACCGTTACGGTAGTCTGCGTCGGTTCCCCATCCGTTTGCGATACCTCGACGCGTGTCGCAAATATTTCCCGCCGCCGATTCAATCATGCCGATTCCTTATGAAAATCCTCACGATGCACCGTCTGCTTACGCTCGGCCTGTTATTGCTCCCCGTTACGATTTGCGTTGCCCAGCAGGCGACGATTGATGCGAGTCAATTCGCGACGCTACAAGCTGCCGCCGACGCGGTCCCCAAGACAGGCGGCGTGTTGCGCATCCCACCGGGCACGCATGAACTGAGCCAGCCGCTGCGAATCAAGACCGGCGACACGCGGATCGTGGGTCAAGGGACGGCATCGCACCTCGTGAACAAGAACACCGACGGTCAACCAGCGATCCTGATCGAGCATGCCGACTATCCCGATCGAGCGACTCCATCCAAAGACCGGCTCTGGCGAGTCAACGTGGCGAACTTGCGAATCACCGGCAACGACAAGAGTGGAGCCGGCATCGAAGCGCGATACATCGAAGAGCTATTGATTGAAGGCGTCACCAGCAGCCACCACGGCGGAGACGGCTTGCGAATGTTTTTCTGCTACGAAGATCCGCGTGTTACGCACAGCCTGTTTACCTACAACAAACGCTGCGGTGTCTATGCCGAGGGCTGTCACGACATCATCGTTTCAGCCAACCAATTCGAAGAGAATCAAGACGCCCTGCAGTGCATCGATGGCTTTAACCTGGCGATGACCGGGAACAACTTGGACGATCATCTGCGGCACGGTGTGGTGATCGAAAACACCTACGGCTCGGTGGTGACCGGCAACATGATCGAGGAATGCCAGGGCTGGGCGATCGTGCTCGACCGCGACTGCTACGGCATCACCATGTCGGCCAACGTGATCGCTCACGATTTCGCCGGTGGCATCGATCTTCGCGACGCTCACGGCTGCGCGATTTCGGCTAACACATTTACGATCGTCAAACAGGCTGCCATCGCGGTGCGCAGTCAGTCAGCCGCAATCACCATCAGTGCCAACAACTTCAGCGATACCTGGATCGGCAATGATGCTGATGGCAAACCGCTACAACGCAGGGCTAGCCAAGCGAGCAAGTCCGAAGAGAATCCCAACGAAGCGACCGGCATTCTCTTGGATGCCTGCCAGCGGGTTGTGATTTCCGGAAACGTCTTCTCCCGCCTCACGACCGAAGCGGTTACCAAACAGGGAAACTGCCGCGAGATCATGCTGCATGGCAACGGCATCTTCCCCGCCGACTGATGACCAGCCGACTGATGACCAGCCGAAACGCTTTTTCTCTCCTGCAACTCTCAACGCAACCATCGGTTGCTCGCCCCGCCATCACTAGGATTGAAGCATGTCTCGAATGTCACCGAATCGTCAGAGCGTCACAGTCTGCTCGCTGAGCTGGTTG
>CAYZHQ010000019.1:31388-69871 GCA_964477385.1 uncultured Pirellulaceae bacterium | reverse complement strand
CCCTAGACAACTTCTGGACCGAAGTCGGCAACGCAGCCGCAGGCGCGCGAGAGGATGCAAATGTTTTAGAAGCGGTGGGAGGAACCACTTCACGAACGGCGATAGTCGATGCCCTAGCGGTGCGGCAATCGGACAATGCGCCGGAGCCAGATGGCAACTCCGGCAATCTGTCGGCTTGGGAAGGCAACGAGGAGCAGGATGAATCGCAAGCTCCGACACAGATCGCGCTCGACCAAGTGTTAGCTGAAATGAAGCTCCTTCAGCTATCACCGCCGGACGCGGCTCAAAGCAAAGCGGACTTCCAGAGACGCGTCATGTTTCTCGTCGGCCAGCAAGACCAAACAGGAGGGATTTGGCAGCGCGTGAATCAGTCAGGGTTGTTCGCTTACGGTGGTTCGGGTGGTCCGAAAATCGACGACAATCCGAAGGACCATATCTCAGAAGTGTTCATCCACGTTGGTGGCGGTTCCGCAGAGAAGGTTCGAGATGAGATCCTCCGCAAAGTGACACCTGTTACCGGGGCAGCCGTTTCTCCCGATGCGTACGTCGACCAGGCCATTGCGAGAATCAAAGCGAACCGGATTAAAGTTGGCCGGGACCTAGAAGTGGTTATCCGCTCCATAGAGCGTGCCCTTCCTGGAGGGGAAGGGGCCATTTTTCTTGAGAGGGTTCTCAATGGCACGGTCCTAGAGGAGTACGGCCCAGAAGTTGCCGAAGCTTGGGCGACGTTGCAAAATCTCCCGAAAACTGCCTGGGACGAGCCTGGCAGGACCGGTGGCATAGCCGTTTCTGTCGTATTCTTAAGAAAACTACAACGTCGGTTGGCGAGGAAAAGGTGTCCGGGCGAGGAAAAGGTGTCCGGTACCGTTTTTTTGAGCTGCATGGTATTTCCGCCGAAGATGGGGTTTTGAAACTTCATTGTCCTCTGCTGGAATGCGTTACATGGGGTGTCCCAGACGTGCTGGCACAAACGGGGACGCGATCGTGCCCAGCACTTTCGCGATGGGATGGTGGACTACTCGACTGATCTGCCCCATGGTACGGCGCATCCCGATCCGCCGGGCCAGCCACTGCGGCGAGTCGGTTTTTTAGGAGCGGAGCTGCTGCGCGATAACCCGGTCGTCGAAGGGCCCCGTCAAGGCAACCACGCCGGTTACCTCCAAGACGGCACGTTGTCGCCTCCCCCCTTGCCGGTCCCGGTCTCGGCGGGCAAGGAGGTCGTGCATCGCCGCCCAGAGCTCGCCAGTCGCTTGGCCGAGCGGCTCGAGCAGGTTTAGCTTTCAAACTTGCGCTCCGGCGGGGCAAGCCTGTTCGGGGGCGAAAGAGTGATAAGGAAGAAACCGGTCAAAGAATAACCCTCCGAAACCTGAAAACGGTACCGGACACCTTTTCTCCGGACAGGGAAATGGGCCGCTTCGGTCACTACATTGGGCTAACTCAGACTCAGCGGTATCATGCCCACTACAAAACGACCGGAATGGGGCACTTGTATCAGGGCCGGCTCAAATCGTTCCCCGTCCAAAGCGACGAACACCTCCTGACGGTCGCACGGTACGTCGAGCGAAACGCTTACGCTGCGGAGCTATGGACCCGACCCGAAGACTGGAAATTCGGCAGTTTGCACCACTGGCAGCAGAAGACAAAAGCATTCACGCAGCGGATATCTTCGTGGCCGATCCGTCGGACACCCAATTGCGTTCAGCTCGTCGCGGCAGATTTCAGTAAATCGGAGCGAGACCAGCTAGGCTGGAGTGTTAAACGCGGAGTCCCCTTTGGGAATGAAACATGGGTGGAACACATTGCCAGAAATTTCGATTTGGAGTCAGCCATGCGCCCCCGTGGACGCCCAAGGAAGAAACCGGGCAAAGAATAACCCTCCGAAATCTGGAAACGGTACCGGACACCTTTTCTCTGCCGAAAGCTGGAAACGGTACCGGACACCTTTTCTCTGCTGAAAGCGAGGTTCCGATTCGGTTAACCAATTTTGACTCCGGTTGTGCCCACCCCCTCTACCCCATGCTTGCCTCCTCTGCGGCAAAATGCTTGTTAGGCGGCTGTTCAAGACTCCTTGATTGATTCCACAGAGGCCGGCGAACGATCAGGGAAGATTGTTCGTATCTGGTTCGGCTCGACGCTGACTTACCGACCAGGAAGAGGGGCCGGACACCACCTGAGACGGCACAAAACTCGCGGCCGATTAGGCAATTCTTGCCGATTGTGCTGTTTGTAAGCAAGCCGAAGATCCGATCCTAACCGTGCTGCGTGTGTTCGTTGATGGGAGATTTTTTCCACTTCCGCTTCCACATGCCTGCCCTTCGGCTGTCGCTTCGGAACAGAATCTCAGTGCCACCTCATCCCTTCACACTACTCTCGAGTCCTTTTCAACGACTGGCGTTCTGCCTGTTGGCAATGGTTTTCGTTGGCATGCTGCAGGCCGTTGGCGTTGCACAGGGTACCGAAGGGATTACCGAGCGTGAGGAGGCTGGCAGCTCCAGCGCCGCACCGCAGCAGGTGCTGTGGCAAGAGGTGTTTGCTCAGACGGCCGAGCATCGCTCGGTGGCCGCAGGCACAGGACTGATAGCAACGGAGCGTGTCCCCGACTTGTCGGCGGTACCGCGGCCGATGGTATCTCGAAGTCGATCGACAACTGCGGATGACAACCGATCGCGTGCCGTCGAGGTCGCGTCTCCGGGCAATTCGTCATTCAGTGGAGGGCTTGCGTTGACGGCCGCAGAGTCAGAGGCTCCGGTGCACCCGCTGCCACTGCCTACCGCCCCAGCGCCAGACAATATTCGGGTCACCGGTGAAGGGCAAACGTTGTCGATCAGCGCTGTGGAAGCATCACTCAGTGGCGTGCTGACGATGCTCGCAAAACAGCGGGGTTTGAATATCGTTTCCGGTGACATCGACGACCAGCGGATCACCGTGAATTTGCAGGACGTGACGTTGGACGACGCCTTCAACGCGATCTTGGCGGTAAAAGGTTATACTTGGGCTCGGCACAACAACATCGTGATCATCTCGAATTTGACAGGCGAGAACGCATCGGCGGCGGCACAGGGCCGTGAAGTTCGGGTCTACAATTTGAACTATGTGACGGCTAGCGGTGTGGAGAGCGTGGTGACCGGCCTGCTCTCCCCGGTGGGCAAAGCCTTTATTCAGCAAACCAGTCCCACCGATCAACGGCAGACCCATGAACAGCTCGTTGTCGAAGACTTGCCGGCCTATCTGAACCGTATCGAGGCCTATCTCGCCCAAGCCGATATTCCCCCGCGTCAGGTCTTGGTGGAAGCTCACGTATTGCAGGTCAGTCTTCGTGACGAGCTGCGACATGGAGTGAACTTTAACCAGATGTTACGCGTTGCGGGATCGGAAATTCGGCTGGAGACGCCTGGCTTTGCCAGCGATGTCGGGCCGACGACGGTGCTGCGACTGCAGGGCCATGACCTAACGGGATTGATCGAAGCGATCAAAACAACGACCGACGCCAAGACACTTGCATCGCCGAAAGTCGCAGTCCTGAACGGGCAAGAAGCTCGTATGCAAGTCGGCGGCCAAATCGGTTATCTGCTCACCACCACGACACAAACCAGCACGTTGCAAAGCGTTGACTTCCTTGACGTGGGCGTCATTTTGAGTGTGACGCCGATCATCACCGATGACCAACAAGTGCTGATGCAGGTGCGTCCCCAAGTTTCCACCGGCCGGATCAACGCCACCACCCAGTTGCCCGAAAGTGAAACCACCGAAGTCCAGACCATGGTCATGCTGGCCGATGGCGAAGCGATGGTGATCGGTGGTTTGATTCAGGAGATCGACAATGATGCTCAAAGCAAAATTCCGTTATTAGGGAGCATCAAACATTTGGGCTGGCTGTTTCAAAGACGCCAACGGGAGCGAGAGCGGAGTGAAATCATCATCGCGCTCGTGCCGCGAATTATTTCATCGGAACCTTATTGCCGCGAGTTAAACCCGGCTCAAGTAGATCAAGCGAGCACGCCGCTTTTGTACGGGCCGTTAAGGCCGGTGGATCGTCGGATTTGGGAACCCAAACTAGCAGACCCCTCGCGAGGCTGCCGTCAGCCCGACTGTCAGCTCGAAGGCTGCCAAGGCGACTGCACGTCACCACCGGCAGAGCTACAATTCTGAACTGTTTGTTTTTGAAATCGTGGTTCGCATAAACCCTTTTTAGCACAACCTGTGCGGAGAATTCTGCGATGGCAGACGAATTGCCAATTCCGGATGACGTGAGACACTTATTAGAGAAACGCGAGCGTGCTGAACGCCGGGAGGCGGAGCGTCGCCTGTTGCGAGACGACGAAGATGCTGCGGACCAACCGAATCGTCGTTTGGGCGAACGCCGACAGAAGCGACGTCGTGACCAAGATATTGACGGAGCCTAAGGCAAGGCTTCGGCACGCCAAGATCCAGGCACGGCAACCAATGTCGATGCGGGACTATTTTGAGGATCGTGGATGATTGCGTCATCCAATTCGAAATCCTGCGTGGTGGTGGTAGTGGTGACTTGCCACCTCGCATGGTTCAACGTCCCGGTCCAGACGGGCGTGTGCTCGACTTGCACCCGTCCCCACTGGCGGGACGCTTCGGCGGTCGCGACAAACCGCTGCAAGCCTTCTCCGGTGCTCTCGAGCTCCAATGTGATTTCGACCATTTCCTCACTATCGGACATCTTCAGCCAGACTTCGCTGGTCAATGGTAAACCACTGACCAACCGCGACGTCACATCTTGCTGGACGCCCGAGGATGCGGTGTCACGATCGCGGATCTCCAGTCCCGCCTCACCCGTGTGAGCGTCATCCTCCACATCAAGCGAAGTGTTCGCGCCTAGCCGACTCCAACCTGTCAGGCCATTTTCGATATCCCCGTTGATCAACAAATTGCTGGGGTCGGGAAACGTCGAGTAACCTTGAGGTGGATTCGCATAAAGCCGCGGGTCGGCAGCTAGGATACTGGGAGCATCGATGACCACTTCTCCGTCAGCCCACAGGCAACCGCGAATTTTCTCACTCGCTTGAATGGTCGTCACCGAAGTGAAACTTTGGAAGGCAGGGTCCCGAATGATATGAAACAGGCCTAGCAGCGACGCGGTGTATTCATCGGACAAGTCGCTATCGAAAGTGCCGTAATAAGGTACTGACACGGGATTAAAATTCACCCCGGAGTTGGCTTCCACCAATTTCCCCGAGCAGCTGATCGAGACGGGGCTGTCATCACTGCTAGTTGCATCGACCAACAGCGCCGGATAATCGGCGCGGGCGGCGCGCCAGACGACATTTGGCCCGATCTGCAATTGCGAACCGCGGCTCATTTGGATCAACAACGAACCAACGATTCGACAATCGCGAATTTCCAACGTTTGATAATCCCCCAACTGAATCAGATAGACGCCGTCGGGATTGGCGACGCTGTTAGGGGTTGGTTTTTCCTGTCGCGACACCAAACGGTTTTCCAGCAACAGCGTTGAACCACTGCCCAGGTCGCTGCTGGGAACGACCGTTGCCAGCGATTGATAGACTGAAAAGAGCACGCTGCTCGGGCGCGTCTTGGGTCGAGGCAACAGTGTGACCGTACCGACGACTTGATCAGGGATATCGACCGAAGTCGCTTCGAGATCTCCGAGCAGCGTGCCGGCAGAGATCTGCGCATCTTGATTCGTCGTCGCAGGACCGTTTCGCACATCGACCGAACTAGCGATACGCAGGGTTCCCCCGGCGTGGACTGCCGACCGCAAGCCATCCAGCGGGCTGCCGCTCGGCCAAGCCAAGACACTAAACACTCGCTCGCTTTGGCCGATCTTTCCGGCTCCGTAAATCCGCACGGGATCTTCCGCATCGTTGTCGATTTGACCGTCATCGGGATCTTCCAATTGCCATCGAATCGTCCCGCGCCCCAAAGCAATGGGCGTCGTGTAATTACCATCCACACGATCTCGATAGGCGGTTCGCCAGTCGTGGTCGTTGCCCAATTTGACCAGCGCGAACTCGACTGCCGACGCGGCCAACACGGCGGCATCATTCCAATCGCGTTGCATCGTCGCGGTTTGCTGGTCGACTTGCATGCGTTGGAATCCAGCGAAAGCCACCACCGCCACGATCATGGATGTGAACAACACAATCATGTAAGTCGATCCGCGACGCTGATAGATCGAGCGACTTGGGGTGGCGTGTCTAGGCAGCGAACTGATTACCCGAAACCGCCTCTGACCGCGTTTGCGGTCAGCCATCGGACATTGTGCCAAACCGATCATGGTGTCTCTCCCACCGCAACCGGATTAAGCAAGCCGGTGCCGGTATATAGCGACGGGCTTGCCGGATCGGCGCGCAACCGCACTTGAACGCCTCGTACAAACGTCGACTCCACGCCCGGCACGACTTCCAACACCCCTCGGCGGCCTCGCAAACGGACTAATGAAAACACCTGTTGGTCGGGACCTTCGACTTCGATCGCAATGCGTTTTAGATCGGTAGGCACAGGACTTACTTTATCGGGCTGAACCAAACTAACGTATTGCACCTTGACCCTTCTTTGATAACCGTCCTGCCCAGCGAGGGGCTGACCCGACTTGCCCTGAACCGTTGCCTCCTGCCAGTCGTCATAGTCGTCGATGTCATCAAAACCGATTCGGGTTTCGCCCGCTTCACCGAACTCTGGCCCGAGTCCCGGCTGGGTCGAATCGGGATCCGCGAAAGACACCTGAGACATCTCGGTCAACAGATCATGCGCGAGCAGAGCTTTCCGGTCCTGCTGTGTTCGCAAGCCATGACGGAGGATCAACGAACCGGTGGTCACCATCGACCCGGTCAACAACAGGCCTACCAAAAGGGTCGAAATCGTAACCTCCATCATGCTGAAGCCACGACGGCGAGGCGTCTTTAGCGGCGGCAGAACGGCGATGCGCAGCAGCCTTGCTCGAGTGTCGTTACGGGGCTGGTTTACCATTGCGGTTCGCCTCGCGTTCGGTAGCTACCGTAGAGGTAGAACCGCAGATCGTGGCCCGCCCCCGAAGGCATCCAGGAGGCACCTTGATTGAGCGATTCCAGACGCTGCGTGCCGCCCAAATTCACCGCGTTTTCCAGGTCGTAGTTGACCCACATTTGAGGCGATCCACTGGTCGATTCCAGCGTGATGCAGACCCCGCGGTCGGTTCGCAATTCGCCCGTGGCAGCCAATGGAATTTCATACCACTGATAAGCCTCCGCGGACAAGTTCGCACTGTGGATGCCGTAGGTTTCACCAAATAGGTAGCTGCTTGGCGAGTGGTTCGAGTCCGCGCTCAGCAATCGAAAGCGAATCTCCCCGTACGTTTCGGGAGCGTATCGTTTGAGCCGACAAAAAAGCCTAGTCAGCCGCCAGCCGGTGGCGTTTCGCGGTAACGTTGGCACAAACGTTTGGCTGTTCCATTGACTACTGCTAACAACCGCTTCGAAACCATGGTCGCTGGGACGGAGATCGGCCGCCCATTGGAGCGAACGTCGCATCAGCTCGCGTCCCGCGTCGGTTAATTGATTAATTTGAAAACCGTTGGCTCCCCAGGGCAGCATAACGCGGCGACCGGCCGACCGATGGACTTTTCGATACGAAACACAGACCGACACCCGAGCCGCCTCGCCGCCTGTCTGCAAGGTTCCACTCCACTGCGTCATTAAGCCTCCGTGCGGGCTGACATTGGACATTCTCGACCGCCCTCCCGTATTCTCAAATCGCATTTGAACGCCGACATCCAAGCCGATCGCGAGCCAATACGTTCCTGGTTCCAATCGCTGCGGTTCTCTGAAGCTTGCCGAGACCCAACGATCGACTCCGTAAGCCGATTGAAAAGGCTCTGCTTGAGCGAGCAACGTTCCCGGCTCGCCGTTGTTGTCACTGTACAGACCAAACCTGACGACACGTGACGCCTGCACTCGCATGCTGGCGTGGATTTGCAGCAGATCCGCGTGATCCTCGAGAGTGAACTGCGTTGCCGCAGTGGAATCGTTGAAATCCCAATAGTCGGTCAAGTTGTCAAAGACCGTTGTTTCCCCTGCCGTTCGCACCGCATCCCCACTGGGGCGAATCAATTCGTCCCCTTGCCGCAAGACTGCCAGAGCGGGCTGTCCCTCACGACTGCCAAGCACGCGCAGCCCCGCAGCGAGTTGCGAAGGATCACTCGGTAGGTTGCGAACCGACTGACCGATGTGACCAATCTGAATGGTCTCCCCAGGCAACCATCCTTCAGTCAAAAAGTGTGTCCCCACGTTGCTATCGAGATACTCCCGAGTCGAGGCGTTCCCAAGTCCCGACACCATCCCCAACTCATCGGTCAAATGCGATTCTTCACAAACCAAGCCAATGGTCGCCGCCGTTGCTTTGGTACCGAGTGTCGAACTGAGCACGGTTTCGGAGACATAGATCACGTCATTGCGGGCCGTCGCTTCCTCAAACTCGGTGGCGGTTACGGACGCACTGATCGGCTCGACAATAAACCCCCAATCCTCCATCCAGCTCCGCTTAGTTGCTTCCTCCGAATGGAGGCTGTCACCGTCAACAACAACCAACAACACCTTGGTTCCGAAATCGTCTGGCCGGTCGTCTTGGACCATCAATAAGACTTCATCACTTTCCACCTCCTGTTCCGTCTCCGCGGGGCCATAAGTTGCCAACAAGTAGGAGAATGAAAAATCATCGAGTCCTTCGGCCAGCACGGTGATCTGGGGCAAATCGGGTGATTGACTGGAGATCAAGGTTCTCCTCAGTTGCCCCGTCGTGCTGTCTAGCCACTCGTAGCGAATGGTCTCTGCCTGTTGATCTCCATCGCGATCGGGGACCGTGAATTCAATCGCTTTTTCGGAGCGTTCGCGGAAGGTTTGAGCCAACCGGATATCCGCGGCAAGCGACTCACTTTCCCTGGCCAACTGACTGGTCGCACTGCTGGGACTGTCACTTAACTGCGTCGCACGGAGAACCAATTCAATGGAAGACAACAGTCCGAGCATCAGCAGACTGACGATGGTCAGTGAGAAGGTCATTTCCAGCAGCGTGAACGCCAGTCGTGTAGTGCGTGGAGTCAGCGTTGATGTCATGGTAGCGTGACCTCGCCACTATCGGCATCCAACACCACCTGCCGGATTGACTGGCCGGCGGAGACGGTAAACAAGCCGGCTCGATCGGGTTTTCCATAGATGTCAAATTCAATGACCGCGGTGCCGCCCAACGAGACGGAATACGGCTCCAGCGTCAGATCCACGGTGTACCAAGTCAGAGGATCGAGTCGATCGAAATGGACTTCCGTCCGGCCCGGAACGGACAGTTCATCAAAGCGGTAGAAGCCGTTTGCATTGTCATCAAAGCACCGGAAGATCACAGGCCGACTCGAGACGCGGGCACGGACGGCAGCAAAACGCAGGTCGGACGCGAGACGCTCTGCCGCGGCTTCCACTCGAAACGCGGCCAAGGCAGCCGCATAGCGAGGCTGTGCGGCGGCCGCGATGATTCCCAGGATCAGTACTACAACCGTTAACTCGGTTAACGAAAAACCCTTACGTCGCCACCGTGGACGATCCCAGGGCCCTTCGACTTGGCGTTGAGATTGAATCATCAGTCGTACACATTCTCAAGCGCCGTGAGCGCTGCGGAGAGGGCATCCCAAGGTTCGGACACGCGTTTCTCGTACAGTTCCGCTGAGTCCTGCACCCATCCACCGGCGTGATTCTCCTGACAAATTTCTTCAATCTCAGGTAGCGCCGCGAAGAATCCCTTCACCGCTTCGGGATCCCACTGGGCCCCGGAACCATCGCGCAAGATCTGCTTCGCCTTTTCCGTATCCATCGCTTTTCGATAAGACCGTGTGCTGGTCATCGCATCATAGGAATCCGCGACCGCTAACACGCGACCATAGACGGGGATTTCTTCTCCCGCCAAACCGTGCGGGTATCCGGTACCGTCGTAAGCCTCGTGGTGATGTAGCACACCCGGCAAAACGTACTCCAATTGCTTGACATGCTTCAGGATGGAGTAGCCGATCTCGGGATGCTGCTTGATAACACCATATTCCTCTTCGGTAAGCTTACCAGTCTTGCATAGCACGTCGTCAGGAATTCCAATCTTTCCGATGTCATGCAACAGACCGGCCATATATATCCGTTCGCATTCGGTCGCCCCCAGATTCATCTTGCGAGCGATGCGTTGGGCAATCGATGCGACCCGATCACTATGCCCGCAGGTGTAGGCATCCTTGGCATCCACCGCATTGATGAGTGCCCGGACAACACCTAACAACAACTCCTCTCGTTCTCGAAATAGTTGTGAATTCCGAGCATGCGTCCCCAACATAATCGCCGCCGCGTTGACCGCTCCCACCTCAAAGGTTCCAAACTCCCAACCGCTCAAACAACTCGCGTTCACTCGCAAACCATCGGCATCACTGCCCAGCACGGCTCGATTGGCGGCAACCAACCAACCAAAATCGACTCCGGAACGACAAATGCGCACGATGATAAAATTACGAAGTCCAAAGGTCTCCGCGGTGAGCTCGTGAAAACGGGACGCATTGCGCACCACGGGTCGACCCGGCTTCACCTCGCAGGTTTCAATCAGCTCGACCCATGTGGCCATATCAATCGGGGAACTTCCCACGGTAAACGCACATTCGTAATCTTGCGGACTGTGGCCGTGTGCCGTCCGCCGAATTAATGCGAGGCTCTCGGCGTTAATCAATTCTCGCAACGTAGGCAGGACCGAGTTGCTGACACTCACAAAGTCGCTTTTGACATCGCAAACTTCAATGTGTTCGGCAAGCCCGCGCAGCCAAGCCAATTCCTCAAAGTCATTGGTGACCTGATCGGCATATTCGGCCAAACAACCGCGGGCGTCTTGCAATTCCGCCTGGCTGTCAGCTTGCTGCATTGTGCTGGCGGCGAGTTGTGACACCAATTCGCTGCGACTCTGCTGCGTCAGTCCGGCGACCAATAGGCACATTGAAGCATGCTGCGGGACGACTTGGATTACCAGCTCCGACACCGCGTCGCAATCCTCTAAAGTTTCAACCGGATGAGAGACAACGGTGGGTTCAAAATACTGTTCTGCGATCGGCGCGGTAAAGCCAGCATGCCAGCGTGCAAGATGCCGTTCGACGTTTGCATCGGTGGCGTCGTGCGACGGACCGACTAGATGAAATCCATCGTCGGTCAGCATCCAGATGGAGAACGGCGCGTTGAAGCGTCTGCTGAAAAGCACGCGATACTGCTCCACCGCGCCAAGTATTTGCCCCGGTAGCGTGGTATGGATGTCATTCATCATGAGTAACCGATTCAAAGCGTTCCAACGGCGGTCGAATTCAGGTAGAGCAAGACGACCAACCAATACGGCGGGTTTGGCATCCTGACTTCTTAAAGCGATTTTCTGCTTCGAAAGCCTAGCTCGTGAAATTGCAAGCTTCGCAGTATTGAAAATCGAAAAAACCTGTTTGCCTGGACACTAAGTGAAACCTAGATTTCGACGAAAGCTGGCTAGAGTCCTCTGTTCAGGCTTTCGGGGACTTGGGATGCAACCGCTGCGACAAAGGGTTTCGCGTTGGATGCCAATTTCGCAACAAAACAAGAGGAGACAAAAGAAAATGTCCCGACCGAAAAAATCATTGAGAGCTCGCCTTCAGCACGGATTCACATTAGTCGAACTGGTAGTGGTTGTACTGATTTTAGGGATTTTGGCTGCCGTCGCGGCACCACGGATGTTTGACACCGCCAACAATGCTCGAGAGAGCACTACAAGACAATCGCTGGCTGTCGTTCGCGATGCAATCCAACTGTACAAGTCGCAGACTAATGCTTATCCAAGCGCCGCTGCGACCCTGCCGACAGACCTAAAAGCTTACCTCAGTGGGCCTTTTCCTCGCAGTCAGGTCGGCAACCAAAATGCCAATGTGCGTGAAGCTTCCTCGACCGCGGAGATTACAGCCGCAAGTGGTACCGAAGGCTGGGCCTACTACCCTGCCACGGGCGAATTTATCGTCAATCACTCCGATCACATCGATTGGTGAATAGAGACAAATCCATGTCAGACATAGCGAAAAGAATCCTTGTAGCGGAAGACAACCGAGTCCTCTCGGACGTACTTCGCTTCAACCTAGAACGCGCCGGGTTTGTGGTCACCGTTGCCCGTGACGGCCTCCAAGCAATCCAACAACTTCGAAGCGTCTGTTTTGATTTGTTGCTCACCGACTTTCAGATGCCGGGTGCCAATGGCGAGCAGCTATGCCAGCTAGTTCGAGAAGAATTAGGTAACCAAGAATTGCCAATCATGATCTGTTCGGCCAAAGGCTTGGAGCTAGACAATTCCGAATTGAAGGCAAAGTGGCAGGTGTCAGCGGTGATTTACAAGCCGTTTAGCATGCGTGAAATCGTGCGACTTGCCGTCGAGGCGACCACTGCCACGCCTGCTTTCCAGGCATAGTTTTCCGCAGGTGTTGGAAAGTCGATCCTTGACAGCCGATTCGTGATACCACGGTCGGCTGCGGGGCGAGCGTCATCCCCACAGCCGAGGACTTTGCGATCCCGTCGGTGAACTTGGTATGAATCACGTCCCAGCACCAAAACCGATCAGCAGAGGCGTTTTTCCCTCCTCACCGATCTCCCTCAGCCCGCCTGCCTACGATGTCGCGTCCCAAAACCTATTCGCTCACGCATCAACTGATTGACAACCACTTGGCAATTGGGTTGGCTTGCGTGTTCGCCGGAACCATCATCGCGATACACATGGCGTTGTGGGAGGCGATCAGTCAATTGATTGCCGTCGCCGTGGCGGTCCCGTTGGTTTTATTGCTGATCGGAGCCGCCGTGCTGCGCCGCAGCACACGCGTCCCGGGGACGATCGACGAGCAACTTCGCCAATTGACTCAGCAAAGCATTACCGAAGGAAAAGTAGCGATTCGAAGGGTCTTGCAACCGGTCAAGGAAGCGGGACCGGTCGCTTCAGGTTGGAACTATCTGCTGCGCCGATTGACCGATCAAGAAGTAGGTGAATCGCTGCAGACGAGGCTCTCCGAAGTCTTTGGCGCCGCCAGCGGTGGACGCTGGGAGGCCGCTTTTCAGTGCCTGCCCGATGGAATTGCGATCACCGATGAAACGGGACGCATTGAAGCGGCCAACCCAGCCTTTTTGGCGACATTGCGGTTGCCGAACGATCGCGAACTGGCGAACCAGTCGATTCACGACTTACTGGCAGCTTGGTCTCACGACGAAGACAACCCGATCCTGGACCAATTGCAAAAATCGACCTTCAAGCTGACCGGCGATTTGCGTCGGACCAAAGAGACTTTGGACGGCGTGCTCCGAGTCTCACGCCAGCCTTTGATCGGTTCCGTGGCCACCAGCGCCGTGGGGGAAGGTCAAGTCTGGACCCTGCGTGACGTCACTCAAGCACGCTTAAGCGATGAAATGCGAAATCAGTTCGTCTTCACGGCAACTCACGAATTGCGGACTCCACTGGCCAACATCAAAGCGTACGCGGAAACGCTGGCCATCGATGGAGACATCGACGTTGAACGACAAAAAGGCTTTTATAACATCATCAATGCCGAGGCAACTCGCTTGGCACGTTTTATCGATGAACTGCTGGACGTCAGTCAGATGGAAACCGGTGCGATCAATGTGGTCCGCCACGAAACCGATATTGAACGCCTGCTGCACGACGTGATGGAGACAGTCCAGCCACAGATCAAACAAAAACATTTGCTATTCGAAAGCCGCTTTCCAGCCAAACTTCCGAAGATGTTGGTCGACAAAGACAAACTTGGCGCTGCCCTGATCAATCTGCTGGGCAACGCGGTGAAGTACACCCCGGAAGGGGGCGAAGTGCGAATGATCGTGGAAGTCGAGCAACGTCAACTGGATGTTCATGTGGAAGACAATGGCATTGGCATTCGTCCCGAGGAACTGGACCGGCTGGGTGAAAAGTTTTTCCGTAGCGAAGACGAGCGGGTTCGAAACATCCCCGGCAGCGGTTTAGGGCTGGCCTTCGCGACCGAGGTGGCACGTTTGCATCGCGGTTCGCTGAGTATCACCAGTGAACTGAATCAAGGTTCCCGTTTCACTCTGTCGCTACCGGCTGAAACGGAGGACGCGTGATGTTCGAACTGAACCAACAGGGCGCCGTCTGGGTACTTCGAGGCGACCAGCCGATTCACGCCGAATCGATTCCCGAACTGCAGGAATTGGCTGAAACCTGTGCCGAACAAGGCCAGCCTAGGTGGGTGCTCGATTTGCAAAATGTGCCACTGATCGACAGCGCGGGATTGGAATGGCTGTGGGATATGCACAAACGGTTTCACAGTCATGGCGGGACTTTGGAGATCGCCGCACCGACGCCGCTCTGTCGAGAAATCCTGGTCGCGACGCGGGTTGCCGATCACTTTGTGATTTTTGACGATGTGGTCACCGCTGTGGGGAGCTTCGCACAATGAGTGCTTCTCCCCTGCCGACCAGCACCGGAATCCTCACGCGGCGCAGGATGTCCAAACGGCCTCCATCGCTACCGGTGCCGTCCAACATTTTGCTCGGTGAACGCCTAGTGCGGTCGGGCGTCCTGACTGCAGAAGAATTGAAAGCCGCCTTAGCACAGCATTCCCAAAGGAATTCCAAGTTAGGTGAAACACTATTGGAGTTGGGTTTTGTCGATGAAGCGACGTTGCTGCGCGCCTTGGGACAACAGTTCGGTGTGCCTGCGGTCCGCTTGCGCGACGGCTTGATCGATCCGGCGGTAGTGCGTTTACTGCCGCGTGCCAAAGCTCAACAGCTCTCCGCGATCGTGATGTTCCGGGTCTACGACACCCTAACGGTGGCGATGGCCGATCCGCTTAACCTGCGGGACCTTGACGAAATTGAACGGATCACCGGCCTGCACATCCAAACGGTGTTGGCGCTGCGCGACGCGATCGAGAAATCGATTCCTCGGTGCTACGAAGACGATTTCTCGGTCGACGCGATCAGTGCCGACATCTCTCCTGGATCGGTCGAACTGCAAGCCGACACGGTCGACATCAACCTCGGTGACCTGAATTCACTGGCTGATGGCAGTCCGATCATCAATCTAGTGAACTTTATGATTGTCACCGCGCTGCGCCAGAAAGCGAGTGACATTCATGTTGAACCTGGGCATCGCCACACCACCGTGCGTCTGCGTGTTGACGGACAATTGCGTGAAGCTCTGCGACCGCGGAGGGATTTTCATGCGGCCCTGGTGTCCCGATTGAAGGTGATGGCAAAGCTGGACATTGCCGAACATCGAGTTCCTCAAGACGGGCGCATCCATGTGCTGGTTGAAGGTCGTGAAATCGACCTGCGTGTTTCCACGCTACCGACGATCCTCGGTGAAAAGATCGTGATGCGCGTACTGGATCGCAAAAACGTGACGTTCAACCTGGATGAATTGGGCGTGCCGCTGCCGCTGCTGGACAAAGCCAAGAAGATGCTGTCTCGTCCGCACGGACTGATTCTGGTCACGGGCCCCACCGGCAGCGGCAAGACGACCACGTTGTATTCGGCGCTCGAACTGATCAAGTCGGTGAACCGCAACATCGTCACGGTGGAGGACCCTGTTGAATATCAACTGGAACAGATCAATCAAGTCCCTGTAGGGCTCTCCAAAGCGTTGTCCTTTCCCGCCGCGTTACGATCGATCTTGCGACAGGACCCCGACGTGATCATGGTCGGCGAAATTCGAGACGCCGAGACCGCGGCGGTCGCTATTCAGGCGGCGTTAACGGGTCACCTTGTGCTCAGCACGCTGCACACTAATGACAGTTTCAGTGCTGTCACACGACTGTGTGACATGGGCATTGAACCGTTCAAAATTGCCGCTGCCCTCGTCGGGGTGATTGCTCAGCGACTGGTCCGCACGATCTGCCCGAACTGCAAGACGACCTATTATCCCGCTGCGGACTTGTTGGCGATGATTGGATACACGGGAGATTCACGACGTCAGTTTGTTCGCGGCGAGGGCTGCCGAGAATGCTTTGACTCGGGCTTTCAAGGCCGCATCGGCATTTACGAAGTCCTCTCGGCCGAACGTGAGATGCGAAAACTGATCAGTCGCCAAGCCGAGTTAGACGAAATCCGTGCCTGCCACTCCGAACACGGCGGCACGCTGCTGCTCGAGGAAGGAATTCGAATGGCAGAAACAGGACGCACCAGCCTGGAGGAAGTGATTCGCGTTGCGCATTTTGATTAGCATCGCTCGTATCACGCATAACATAAACCATGCATTTTCAATACACCGCCAAACAGCGCAACGGACAACTGCAAACCGACACGGTGGAAGCGGACAGCTTGGCTGCGGCACGGCAGTCTCTCCGGCGTGACGGGTTGTTTGTGATCAGCCTGCAGGCGACAGACAGTGGGTTCTCAAGCACGAGCACATCTGGCAATTGGCTGCCGCAACGCAAGCTGATTCGTCAAACGGATCTGCTGATGATCCTGTCGCAGCTAAATATCATGTGTCAATCGGGAGTTGACTTGGCCGACGCGATTAAGAACGTTGCCTCGCAGGCTAGTAAACCGGTGATCAGGTCGGTACTGGACGCGGTGCATACCGACATTTCCGAGGGCATTTCATTTTCCGAAGCGCTCGCACGACACCCACGGTTTTTCGATCGCACCTTGGTGTCGGGCATTAGTGCGGGCGAACAGAGCGGCAACTTGAATGGAGTTCTCAAGCGTCTGACCGAACGGATCCGCGGCGACATTCGCTTACAAAGCACCGTCTGGTCGATGCTGCTCTATCCGATCGTGCTGTGTGTGGTAACGATGCTGGTGCTTAGCGCTTTGGTATTTTTTGTCCTGCCTCAATTCGCCAAGGTGTTTAGCGACCTTGGCCGACCAGCGCCGCCGCTGACGCAGTGGATGCTCAACTTCGGTGCAGCGGTCAACAATCACCGTCTGCTGTGTTTGGGAGGACTTGCCGCCGCAATCGTACCGACGGTCTGCTTGCGAAAGACCGTATTCGTACGTCGCTTCCTGGATCACGCCACGCTCCATTTCGTACTGATCCGCAAATCAACGCGAGCCTTGCTAACCGGTCGCAGCTTTCGGTTGCTCGGTTCGATGTTGGAAAGTGGCGTACCTTTGGTCGATGGCATTCGGCTTTGCCGTGACGCCATCCCCAATCAACTGTTCCGAGACATGTTCGAACGGGTCGAGCACGATGTGTTGCACGGCGAAGGAATAGGCAAGCCACTGCTTGCCGCGGATTGCTTGCCGGCCGGCGCGGCCCACATGGTGGCCACTGCCGAACGTAGCGGCAAGCTGGGAGAAGTGCTGCAAAGCGTGGGAGAGCATTTCGAGGAAGAAGGGGAACGGAGCGTCCGCGACTTGGTCAAGGTGCTCGAACCGACAGTGATTGTCGTGCTAGGAGTGATTGTGGCCGGTGTGGTTCTGTCCGTGGTGCTGCCCTTGCTCGATGTGTCGTCGGTACACCAATAACACTGCCGCCAATCCATTCACCAACGTTTCCGCTTAGCAATGAGCGATAAATAAGTGTCGGGTACCTTTTGTGCGAAGCACCCGAAGAGCGAGTTCCTCGCAAAAGGTACCCGACACTTTTTTGTCGCACGATCCTTAGCCGCTTCCTTCACCACTTCGTCCACCGGAAATCCTTAGTCCCATGAGCGTTGCTTTTCCCATTCCAGCCTCCCCTCCCAAACGTAGGTTTCCGCTGAAGCAACCTCTTGCCAGCGATGGGTTGATCGGAATCGATATCGGAACGTATGCCATTAAAATCGCGCAGCTTTCACGTCGCGGAACAGCGATGCGAGCCTCCGCACGCTGGGTCTTGCCCCTGGACGAAGCATGCCGACCAACCACCCCACGGCGACTCGCCGCGACAATGGAGTTCTTTCGTTCGGAGTGGCCCGAACTGAAGACGATGTTCCGCGGCTACCGAGCAGCGGTAACGCTACCGATCAGTTGCACTCCGCTGCGTGTCTTGGAGATTCCCGATGGCACACGGGGAGAGGTTGAGTCGATGGTGCAAAGTGAATTGAGCGATGAACCGGCACTCAGTGAACTGTTTGCATTTGATTGTTGGGAAGCGAAACCTCCCGCAGGCGGGACGACGAATCTGACGGCGATTGCGGTGCCGCATGAGGCGTCACGAACGGTTGCCAACGCACTGCTGTGCTGCGGCTTGGAATGCCAACGACTCGATGCCCTTCCCTGCACACTCGCCCGCTCCACCGACGCAGCGGAACGGGCCTTGGCCGACACCCCCACACCCCCTCGCTCGCTCGCCGCGATTGACTTGGGCATGTCGACCGCTCAACTGGTTCTCTGCCATCAGGGACAACCCGGCTTTTGCCGCACCTTGCCCGACTGCGGTTTGGCAACGCTGTATGAAACGCTGGGACCGCGTCTGCAATTGACTGCGGACGAATGCGACCTACTGCTAACCGGCGTAGGTGCCATTGGTACGGGTGTGCCGCCGCTGGTGGCTTCGACGATTGGATCGTTAATGACACCGACCATCGAAACCCTTCTGTACGAAGCTCAACGGACACTGAACTACGTTTCGCATCAATACAGTGCGCGGTACCCGACAAGAATCTGGCTCTTCGGTGCGGGCGCAAGAGTCTGCAACCTGGCGAGCGTGCTTTCGGAGCGGTTGGAAATGGACGTCCGAAGCTGGAGCGGCGACAGCGGCATCAGCGAGCGTGATGCCGCGTTGTTTGGCCCGGCCTACGCGCTGTCTGCTTCATGTTGGGAGGCGACCTGATGCGAGTCAATCTGTTACCTCAGGAATTTCAATTCCAACTACTGCTTCGTAGTCGCCTTCGTTGCTGGACGATCTTGTGGACACTGTGTGCGTGTATCGCCATGGGCATGACGGCAATGAGTAGTTGGCGACTGCGGCAGCTGAATTGCCAGGTGGCCGAGATCCGTGAGCAGAGCCAGCCGATTGCGGCCCAGAAACAGCAGACCACGCAACTGAAAAATCGCTGGCTGCAAGTCCAAGCCCAAACCGTGGCGACGGAAGAGCTTGAACTGCCAGATCAGACGCTGGTCTTGTTCTCGGTCCTTGCGAGAAGCGCCGCCACCAATGACGGACAGATTCAAATCCTGCGTCTCAGCATGCAGACGCATCCGTTGCAGGCAACGCTTCACGCGGTCGCCGAGGACGACCAAAGTGTTTCACAGTTTCTGGCCAAACTGCGTGCCTACGGGGTATTCACTCGCGTCGATCTGAAGTCTTCCGGCGAATGGTCGGGCGCCTCCAAAGGCAGTCGACAATTTCATGTGGAGCTCAAACGCGAATGCTGAAATCAATCCTTCATCCTTACGCTCAGCGTTGGCCACTAAAGACCGCCTCCTGCATCATCCACGGCTTTGGTGCGGCGGTCGGCGCGGCCATTTTGACGAGTGGCTTGATTGGCCACAACTTCCTGCAGACGCAGCATGAACAGGCGAGCAAGCAATATGAAACGTCGGTCGCGTTGATCTCCGCTGCCGATCAACTGCAGACTGAGTTGCAAGCGATGCACCGCCAACTGGCAGCCGCTACGGAACAGCAAGCACAGGCTAGGGCTCGCATCCCAAGCGTTGCCAATGAAATCGAATTCCTCGAAGAACTGTCACTGCTCGCCGATGAGGTCGGTTTGCAGATTCGCGATTATCGGCCTGGCCTCCGCCAGGAATTTCCGACGCATCAGGAAATCGAACTGACCCTGCGGGCGGAGGGAAGCTACCCAAAACTGTGCCGGTTTCTCGCGGGCCTGACCGAACTGCCTCGCGCATGCCGAGTCGCCAGCCTGAATGTGGTCGCACCTTCGGCCAGTCAACCGAAGCTGCTGATTGAGATGAAGGTCTCGCTCGCTTACGGACTGAAGTCAGCCACCACGATTTAAATCTCGAGTTTCCCCTGAACTGCAAGGCCTTTCCTGGATGCCCATCGAAGACGAACGCAAGCGACGCAATGAACGGCTGAAAATGGCTGCCATTCCCGCACTGGCTGGGATTCTTGGTGCGGTTCTCTGCTGGCCGGATGCCGCCACGGAAACGGTTCCGGCGCTGCGAGACAGAAAAGTGGAAGCGACGATAATCTCTCGCAAATCCCCCCTTCCCTTCAAGTCGACAACGACCGCGGATTGGCCGCCCGTCGAGCTGTCAACGTTATTGATGCTCGATCCGTTTGCCGCTCCGCCAGCGGCGGGCCCTCCGCAAAACCGAAACGCAAATGAAAATTCGGTTTCGGCGCGACCAGCAACCGCCGGTGACAACGTCGGGACCGCAGCGCCATCGGAGGACTCGACAAGCGAGCAAACGGAAGCCGAAATGGCGACCAAGGAAATCGATTACCGGGACATTGGAACGTTACGTGCAATCGTCGAAGGAGCTTCCGGACGACTTGCTTTGATCGACGATCACCAGATTGTCGGCGAAGGCGACGTGATTGGCGAAGGACTGCGGATTGTGAAGATCACTGCTTCGGAGGTCTTCGTACGGGCCCTGCCCCAACCCTAAACGGGGCTCTCGCTAGCATGCCCGCTTTTCGCCAACTTGCCGGGGCGTTATCGTCAGGAGTACGCCTTTCCCGACAGCAGGTGACCCTGCTTTTCCTCAAATTATGGAGCCCTTGCAATGGCTTTCTCCCTACCCGATCTGCCGTACGCTCACGATGCTTTGGAGCCTTCCATCGATGCCCGCACGATGGAAATCCATCATGGCAAGCATCATCAGGCGTACATCACCAAAGTGAACGACGCCATCGCTGGCTCCGATTTGGAAAGCAAGTCGATTGAAGATCTGATTTCGGATCTATCGGCCGTTCCCGAAGCAAAACGAACGGCGGTCCGCAACAATGGTGGCGGACATGCCAACCACTCGTTGTTCTGGACGGTGCTTGGCCCTGGAAAAGGCGGCGCTCCGTCGGGCGATCTGGCTGCTGCGATCGACAGCACCTTCGGCAGCTTCGATGCGTTCAAAGAGCAGTTTGCAAACGCTGCGGCAACTCGCTTTGGCAGCGGTTGGGCATGGCTGATCGTCGACAGCGGAAAACTGTCGGTCGGTAGCACCGCTAACCAAGACAGTCCCTTGATGGGTGCCGCGGTTGCAGGCGTTTCCGGCACGCCAATCCTGGGCTTGGATGTGTGGGAACATGCCTATTACCTGCACTACCAAAACCGTCGCCCCGATTACATCAGCGCGTTTTGGAACGTGGTTGATTGGGACGCCGTGGCTGCCCGCTTTGCAGCGGCTTAAGCGAGCCCTGTGGTGTGTCTTTAAAACCGAGCACCCGAATCCTATCAAGCGATGATCAGGCCGCTGTCCGGCTTTCGGACAGCGGCCTTTTTTTGCCCCCGTTTTCCTACAGCGGGCAACGGTGTGCCTGCAACGCGGCCCGAGTTGACGGATTAGAATGCCCTCCGCGACCAGCGAAGAAGTCCCCCGCCGTGGCGACGGGCTCCTTCCCTCCCCACCACCTGTCTCGTCGATTGGATTGCCATGTCTCGCCCGCTCTTTTCGTTTTTTTCTGGGCTGCTTGCCAGCGTTCTGCTGATCGGTTGGCTTCCCGCTTGTTGGCTACTAGCCGATGGACCGGCCGATAACCAGACCGGCAACGTTCGTCCGATCCCGCCACCGGGAATCGCAGTCGACGGCGCTCAAGCGACCACCTGGCTGGTCACCGCGGCGCGACTCGACAAAGAACTGGCGGCTGAGAAACCGGCGGGTATCGCGCCTCGCGACCCAAGCTGGACCGACCGCGCTGCTGCGGTCGCAACGCTCACCCGAGCGGTTCGGATGGCAATCGACTTGAACGGCTTCCACTCCCCCGCGGAACTGGAATTCGCCGACACGTTGCTCACCACCGCGGACGACCGTTTGACGCACTTAAAGGCCCAGGCTTCGACGCCGCAACTGCTGGGTTTATCCAACACGGCACAACCGACACCGCAGCTGGTTTACAGCGGCTTTCAATCGCAGCTCGACGATTCCTATCAACCCTATGGATTAGTCGTTCCTGCCGGCTGGTCCCCCGACTCCGATCGTCCTTGGCGACTGGACGTGTGGCTGCATGGACGGGGTGAAAAAGTTCTGGAAGTAGGATTCCTGCGGCGACAAACCAAGAACGCCGGTCCTTACGCGTCCAAGAACACATTTGTCCTGCATCCTTATGGTCGATATAGCAACGCTTTTAAATTCGCCGGTGAAAGCGATGTGCTGGAAGCGATCGCTCACATTCGACGACAATTCAACATCGATCCTCACCAAATCAGTATTCGTGGTTTTTCGATGGGCGGAGCCGGTTGCTGGCAGCTTGCCGTGCATTACCCCGACCTCTGGTTTGCGGCCAATCCTGGAGCGGGCTTTGCAGAGACTCAACAATTCTTGAAAACCTTTCAAGGCGAAGACTTCCAGCCAACCGCATTCCAGCGACCGTTACTGCATTGGTATGACTGCCCTGATTGGGTGACCAATCTGAAGCATTGCCCGACGGTGGCTTACAGTGGCGAAATCGATCGCCAGAAGCAGGCCGCCGATGTGATGGTCGCAGCCATGCAGGCGGCAAAGATGAAACCGGTGCATGTGATTGGCCCCCAAACGGCTCACAAAATTCACCCAGGTTCCAAGGCCGAAATCAGCCACCGAATGGACTTGTTGGCCGCCACGCCTCGGCCATCCTTTCCACCGGATCTGCACTTTACCACCTACATGCTGCGTTATCACCGCCTGCACTGGGTGTCGATCGACGGTCTGAAAGCGCACTGGCAAAAAGCGGAAATCGAGGCGTCGGTGGGGCCTCAAGCGATCACCGCCACCACGAACAATATTTCACGGCTAACGTTTTCGTTTACCGAGCAAGAAAATGCGTTTCCGACGACCGCTTCGATAGCGATCACCATTGATGGGCAAACCCTCGCTGGCCCGTCGGCCCAACGCGACCATGCTTGGCGGTGCACGTTGGCTAAAGCCCCCCAAGGCTGGAGACTGGAAAACGATCCCGACGCAAGCGTTCCAACGTTGCGAAAGCGACCTGGCCTGCAAGGCCCGATCGATGACGCCTTTATGGATCGATTCCTGTTTGTCGCGCCTAGTGGCTCCAGTCATCACCCCGCCGTGGAGACTTGGACTCAAAACGAATTTGCCCGAGCCAAACAGCAATGGCGATTGCACTTTCGAGGCGACGTGCGCGAAACGCGAGACAGCAGCGTCTCCTCGGCGGACTTGAAAGAGAACCATCTAGTGCTCTTTGGCGACCCCGATTCGAACCAGTTCTTGCGCGACATTCAAGATGAACTGCCGGTTCGCTGGACTGCCGCGTCGATCGAGATCGGCAAGCAGTCCTTCGACCGCGCCTCCCATGCGGTTGTGATGGTCTATCCAAACCCGGCGAACCCCGATCGTTACGTGGTACTGAACAGCGGCTTCACGTTTCGCGAGTTTGCTTATCTGAATAATGCGAGGCAGATCCCGATGCTGCCTGATTGGGCCGTCATCGACATCGGCGAGGGAGCCAATTCGGTTTATCCCGGCAAGGTGGTCGCAGCCGGATTCTTCGATGAATCCTGGCAGCTACAAGAAACCGAATAGCCGCCGTTGATCAAGAGCGGGGGACGCGGTCGGGTAAGTGCGGCTGCCGAAGAAATTGACATTGACGCTAGCTAGGGGATCGGCTTAGGGTTTCGCTCGAGTCAAGAAACGGCGAAGGAATGCCGTTAAACTTTGCCGAATAATTCAAATCGGTCGATGCTGCTGGTCGAAACACCTTGTGGGCAATGAATACTCACGCTATCCGCGATGTCGATCGACTTGCGAAGCGTTACTTTCACCACGATCGGGGTTTCGCTCAAGCCGATTGCGGTGGCACACTATCAAGGATGAATCTGATGCGTTACCGAACCCATGCACAACGAATGTTGCTGGCCGGATGCGCCTTTGCGGTCGTCGTATCGACCGGATGTCGCGGGGGCATGAAAAAGCCCAGCCTGAACAGTTTTGGCTGGGGCAAGAAACCTTCCGCTGAAACCATCGCTGGCACCGGTCCATCGGCTACCTATCCGTTGCCTCCTTCACAGAACGCAACACCGAACGCCATCGCATCGGTCGCTGGCGGGACGACCGCTCCCCCGACCACCAATGGCTTTGAGGTCAACACCGGCTATGCCGCCGCACCTCCGGCCTCTAGCAACCCCGCGGCCGCGACCGCGAATGGTTTTGCGGGTGGACAAGCGGCACCAGCGGCCACCACACCGGGTTATGGCTACGCTCAGGCGGCCGCAGCGGGTGGTTACCAATATGGCGGCGGCGCTCCGAACACCGCTCAGCAGACCGCTCAACAGACCGCTCAGCCCGCCGGTTACGGGCAGATGCCTAACAGCTATGCACAGACCGCAGGTGGCAGCTCGGCTCCCGCGGCCAATGGCTACGCCGCACCCGGTTTTACCGCTCCCGCTTCGGCTTCGGGTTACCAAGCTCCGACGACCAACTATGGCAACGCTGGCGGGTACACTCTACCGGCTGGCTTGGCCAACTCCACGCCGCCGAACATGGCGCCTCCGTCAGGTCCCGCCGCAACGGCGCCCGGCAGCAACCCTTACCCCAGTGGCCCCGGTGCGGCGACATCGCCTGCCGCTTCGACCGCTACGGCACCGCCCACATATGCTCCCTCGACCGCGAAGCCTCGAAGTGGCTATCAGCCGGGCAGCACTTCGACCGGCGGCTCGTACCCGGGCGGATTTGGTGCTCCAACGCGCAGCAATTACGTCCGTTAGTCGTACCCCTTGCAGAAGTCAAATAGCAGGACATGGCCAGTCGGTTTCGACTGGCCATGTCTCGTTTTGAGCCTTTCCCAAAAGAGTTCTTGGAGCTTTGTGGTCGAGGCCCGCATGGGGATGCTGGCCGAATGAAGTCGAATGCTGAGCGGTCCACTGCGGTGGCTTGATCCCCGGCGGCCCGCCAAGGGCTTGCCCCGGTAGTCCAGAGACCTCCGATCGATTATGCTCTTCCTCTCGTTATGTTCTAATCCTCACCCTACGCACCCCCCACGTTTCCCATGGCTCGTCGAGTCGTAAGCCGCAAAGACAAAATCGTTGAAGCCGAAGCCGTCGAGGCAGAAAAAACGGCCCAAAAGTCGAAGAAAGCCAAGACCGCCAAGCGTAAAACCAAGGCAAAAACCGCCACGGATGTGCGCATGAAGATGTATTGGGGGGTCTTCAGCCAGAGCTTAAAGCGGATTGCGGTGTTCGAATTCGACCAGAAAAAAGAGGCCGAAAAACGAGCCGCCGAGCTGAGCAAGGGAGGCAAAAGCCCCCACTTTGTCCAGAAGGTCAAAGAGGAAGTTGGCATCGAATAAATCGCCGAGTCGGCTTGCCTACTTTGCGAGCAATTCGAGAGCAGCAGCGGTCATCGACAGCACGCCGGAGCGTAACGTTGGCTCTAGGTCGGGGTAGAATTCCGAGGAGTGCAGCGTGGGCAGGGGGATTCCCCGTTGCTCAAAGCTTGCCATTCGTTCGGGCAAGACAACGCCCAAGCGGTACATCAAGATCGGCACTCCGGCACGGCCATAGCGGCTGAAGTCTTCGCCTCCCATGGCGGGTTCGGCCCCCAGCACCCGGTCACTGCCGAGGGTTGTACGGAAAACCTCTGCCAGTCGACCGGAGAGGCTGGCATCGTTCTCCAGCGATGGCGTTCCCTCGCTGATGCGAACTTCCGGCGGAGGTGCCTGATTGGCTTGCGCGATCGCCAGAGCACGACGTTTGATCGCGTCTAGAATCTGCTGGCGAACTTTCTCAGAATAGGTTCGCACGGTGATCTCCAGCTTGCACTCGTTACCGATAATGTTGTGCTTGGTGCCACCGTGAATGGACCCGACCGTCACCACCGCCGGTTCGATCGGCTTGACTTCGCGGCTGACAATCATCTGCAACGACATCACCAGCTCGGCCGCTTGGGTAATCGGGTCAACCGTTTTGTGCGGCGTCGACCCGTGGCCTCCCCGCCCTTTAACGAGGATATCGACACTATCGACATTGGCGAGCGTGAAGCCGGGCTGGACGCGAACCACACCGGCTGCCGTCCCACTGTCGACGTGCAAGGCGACTGCGAAATCAGGTTTGGGAAAACGCTCGAAGAGACCGTCTTCAAGCATCGCCTTGGCTCCCGCTCCACGCTCTTCGGCAGGCTGGCCGACGAGCATCAGCGTCCCGTTCCAAAGCGATCGGTGTTCGCTTAAGAACTGCGCCGCCATCGTCAGATTTGTCATATGAATGTCGTGGCCACAGGCGTGCATGATACCTGCCTGTCGACCATCGGGGAGCGTTGTCAGGCGGGTCGAAGCGAATTCCAGTGGCGTCTGCTCGGTGACCGGCAAAGCATCCAAGTCGGTTCGCAGCATCAACACCGGTCCGTCGCCGTTACGTAGGAGGCCCACAATACCATGGCCGCCGACTCGAGCGGTTACTTCATAGCCGCTATCGCGCCACATTTGGGCCAACATCGCGGCGGTTTGCTCTTCTTCAAAAGAGAGTTCGGGGTGCGCATGCAGCCACTTATAGAGGTCATAGCCGGCCATTTTATGGGCGTCATACCAAACCGCCGCGGGCAACGCCGTGGGCAGCGTCGCGGGCTGGGCCTGCTGGGCGTGCAGTGGCGAGACCACCATCCAGATCGTCCAACCGACGATTCCTAGCGGGGCAAGATTTCGGATCACTTGGAGAGCTCCTCAGTGGCGTCAAAAAGACCAGTCTACTCGATTCGATCCGCTTCCGTCGACGCGCGAGACTCACCGCTCAAGGTTCTTCATTGGTCACCGCGATGATCGTGCCCATCAAATAACTTCGCAAGCTGGCGATCACGCGATTGGCACAGGCGTCCAGTTCACGACGCCGACGATCACGACTTCGCAGGGGCCGTAGATTGACATCGACGGCGGTTTGGGTCATGCGTCGAGGCTTGGTGGCATCTTGCACTTTCAATTCCGACAACTGCATGCTGAGTTCGAAGGAAATCCGGTGGTCGACGCGTCGCCGTCCACCCACGGTAAACAAGACATTCAGCCGCACCATGACTTTACGATCACTGACCGTCACGACCTCTGCATTGTGATCGGCGATGAAGCCGCGTAATTTTTCGATGGCTAGGTCGGCTGGAACCGGAGTCAGCACGCGCACTTCGGTGGCGCGATGCTCCGCGGATTCGAACCATGAGAACCAACCACCTAGCCGACTCGGTTTTGGCTCCGGCGTGTCCACGTCGGCCGCCCGTCCGGCCCCCAACTGAATGACCCGATTACGTCCACTATCTTTGGCTCGCAGCAAAGCGCGGTCGGCTCGAGCGAGTACTGTTTCCGGGGAATCTCCCGCTTGAAATTCGGTGACGCCAAAACTGGCCGTCATCGCATTGCCTTCCAATGAATCGATCGGCGTCTGTTCGATCGCCGCCCGGATCGATTCAGCACGTCGCGTGGCCGTCGGGTTATCGCTCGAGGGACTGATGATGCAGAATTCCTCCCCACCGTAACGACAGACGATGTCTCCGTCGCGAGCATGGGCTTTCAACACGCGTGCAAAGCTGACCAATGCCGCGTCTCCCGCTTGGTGACCGTGCACATCATTGATTTGCTTGAAGCGATCAATGTCACAGATGATTAAACCGAAAGTCGGGCCGCCATTGGTCGCCAGTTCGGTTAACTCGGCGAGGGCTGCATCGAACTGTCCACGATTGTCGACACCCGTTAATGCATCTTTGGTGGCTTTCTCATGCAAGTCGACCAATCGCTCTTCCAAACTGGTTTGACGTGACGCGTCGTGCAGCACCGCCATGGCACCCTGGATACCAGATGCGGCATTCACTACCGCTGAAACATGTAGATGCACCGGAATGTGCTTACTATCCGAACTACGGATGCGTAATTGACGACTGCTATAGACACCGCTGCGCAGACATTGCATGAGCGGACAGTTGGCAGCTTCAAATGGTTTGTTGCTATTGTCACACATGCCCAACAATTCGGGAGCCCAAATGTGATCGCAGACAGCGTTGGCAGAAACCCCCGAAAGTCGCTCCAAGGATCGGTTCCAGCCAATCACGATGCCATTGCGGTCGATAAACACAACCCCATCATGCATGTGATCAAACAGTTGGCGATGATACTTTTCGTGATGGGCCTTAGTCGCCGAGAGCGACGTCGTGGAAGAGTCCAAGCCGTTACCGATCCCCCAGGGACCTTCGTTCCGTTCGCTCGAAAGCTGCCGCAGCCACCGCGTGACGACCTGGGCTTGCAATGTTTCCGGATGAGACTCCAGCATTCGGCAGTAGTCATGCACCAGCTCGGGATCGAATTGCGACCCACTCCCGCCGAGCAACTCACCCATCGCCCGTTCGCGGCTCATCGCTGGCCGATAGACATGGTCGGTCGTCATCGCGTCAAAGGCACCCACGATCGCCAGCATCCGCGTCCCCAACGGCAAGGCTTGGCCACGCGGCGAATCGTCCTCACGACGACTGTCATACCAGGCATGGCTGTAGCGAACGATGTCCAACAAGTCGGCATCGTTGGTGCAACCACTTAAGATTTCGCACCCCAACTGAGGATACATGTCCATCGTCAGTTGCTCGCTGACGGTCAGCTTGCCAGGCTTGCGGAGCACCGCGTCGGGAATCCCGATTTTACCGATGTCATGCAGCAAGGCCGCCACTTCGATGCGGTCCCTCGAGTCGGCAGGCAACTGCAGACGTTCCGCCCAAGCAGAACAGCCAATCGCAACGCGGAGACTATGAGCCGCCGTGGGAGGATGTTTGGCCCGCAGCGCGTAGTACAGCGCCGTCGCCATTCCCAAGCGGACCATGGCCAGCCGGTTTTCAAAGGCAGCGTCCCGATTTACCGGCAGCACCCCGGGTCGACTTGATTCGGGAACCATGGCGCCGAGTTCAGCTAGCAAACCAGGAATCGGCTTGTCAGCTTCGGGCTCGTCGCCAGTGGATGGAGCGGAATTTGGGTGGGCAGTTGGTGACATTCCGATACGGCCATGTTGCGCGTGATCGATGAGAATAAGAGAATGCAGAAAGGTAAGTCACGATTTGCCAGCGAGCAAACAGAAAAGCACCCCAAAAATGGGGTGCTCCCGCCATACTTAGGCCCCTCTGTCAACGTCTTAATCTTCAATATGCGACCGCAAACACCCAGCCGCCAAGATGCAGGTGGTTGCTGTTGCTTTCGCCAAGCTCGCTTCGCTACTCTCCACTACGTCGTTTTCCACCGCCAGGAGCAAACTGGCTTGGCGGCTCGCGCAAGCTGCCTCGTGGCTCCAGCACTCCACGCGGTGGCAGAACCTACCGCGCCTGACCTGTTCTCCGTAGAGCGAACTCGAACCATGACCTCCGATCGCCGTCCCCAGCTGGCTCAACGGCGACGGAGAGTCATCTATGCTCACGGGCTGGAACTCCAGGGGAGCGAAGTTCGCATTGCTGCGAAGCGTCTCCGCGAAGCCCGCAAACCGACGGCGGCTTACGGATCGCGAGTTCACCGTCGTCTGCGAGCGCGTTGGTTTGGTTTGGTACCGGTGCGGCGGAGAACCCTCGCGCTAGTGGTTTCGGTCGTCGGGGGGCTGGCCTGGCTGTTGACCTTCGCCCACTGGGCTGCGATTGGTTGGGCTCCCCTGGCATACGCCCCTGAACTGGCACGCCCCTTTCGGCTCGATCGCCCCGACAGCTTTGGCACCTGGCTGGGCACCCTACTGCTCTTTTCCGCTGCCGGCGCCGCACTGCTGATTTACCAACTGCGCCGTTATCGCAGTGATGACTTTGAGGGACGTTATCGCATTTGGCGGCCCATTATCCTGCTGTTGGTACTGGCGAGCCTCGATTCCGTCGTCGGCCTGCTGGACTGGGGCGGGCACTTACTCGACGCGGGCCTGGGCCAACGCAAAGCGCTCGCCGGGAACGACTGGATTCGCTTGCTGCTGACCATTGGTGGCGCCGCCCTCAGCCTGCGACTGCTGGCTGAAGTCTGGCAATCTCGTCTAGCAACGTTCAGCGTTGCCGCGGGGATGCTCGCCTTTGCCTACTCCGCACTGGTGCACTGGAATGTCCTCACAGTCCAATCCGCCCTCAGCAGCACTTTCTTCAACGCCGCGCCGCTGCTCGGAAAGACGTCCATCTGGATAGCCATGGTGGCCTACCTGCGTTTGCTGTATCGAGATGTCCGAGAGATCAACGAAAAAGACCGGTTGGCCGACCGAATGCGCAGTTGGAAAATGCCGCGGCTGTGGAGAGCCGCCGCGGTAGAGACCTCCGAGACACCGGTTACTGGCTCCAAAGAACCAGCCGGCCGCCGCGTTCGCACTTCCAAACCGGTGGCAAAAACACGCCCAACGGCCGCACCAACAAGCTCCGAAACCGAGGAGGAGTCATCACCACCACCACCAGCGCCCCCACGTGCGCGCCGTTGGTTTAGTAGAAAGGAAAAAGCCAATTCGTTGGGCGACGAACCTGTCGAGCCGACACACGATGAACCAGCACAAAAAGACGACCCAGCCGACACCGTGGCAACCCCAAAGCCTCGCGGATCATGGCTTCCACCCCCCCCTTGGCGGCGCAATAAACCAGCCGCCGAACCCACCACTGCGGACACGACATCCGTTGATACTTCGACCGACGCGGCCGAGGAGGATGCCGATAAGCCACCCAAAAAGTCGTTCCTCTCCAGGTTCTCGTTAAGACTACCGCCGCCGACGGTGAAGCAAGCACAGGAGGACGATGAAAGTATTGCGGAAGCGGAAGCCGCAGCCGAAGAAGCTGCCCCGGTGCGAAAAAAACGTTTCGGCCTGGGCCTGTTTGGCAAAGGTAAACCCGAATCGACGCCCGACGATGCCGAAGCGACGGAGACGAAGGACGAGGTAGCGTCCCGGCGCAGCAAGGCCTCGGAACCGCGAGGTAAGTCGCAATCGGAGGTCAGCCGGTCGCCTGAGGGCTCGGGCACCGAAGACGAGGAAGAAATCGACCCCGAATCGATCGACTGGGCGTCGCTTAGCAAAGCCGAGCGTCGACGATTGAAACGTCAGCTAAAACGTCAAGGCAACGCGGCGTAGGGTGGCTTCGAAGCAGGTCTTTGGAGCGCCGCGCCTTCTGGCCAACCAGGCCACCAAAATGTACACTCGGGCGTTTGCTTAGACCCGCCCCACTTCTGATCCGAACCCCAAAGCTTTTAGTTGCACATGTTTTACGTACTCGTTCTGCTGGCCGTCCTGACCCGCTTGATCCCGCACCCCCCGAACTTTGCCTGCATTGGGGCGTTAGGGCTGTTTGCGGGTTGCTACATGAAAGGTCGGATTGCTCCGCTGATCCCTTTGGCGGCAATGTTGGCAAGCGACGTGCTGGGGCATATGCTGAAAATCGACGGAATGGGGTTCTATTCTCCCATAGCAATGGTTGGCGTCTACGCCGGCTTTGGCCTCGCCGCTTGCCTCGGACGCTTGCTGCAGCAGCAGCGAGGACCGCTGCGGATCGCCGCTGCGGCTTGTGCTAGTTCCGTGATCTTTTTTGCGATCAGCAATTTTGGCGTCTGGGCCAGTGGCATGTATCCGGCAAACTGGGAAGGCTTGGTCGCCTGTTACGCCGCGGCAATCCCCTTCTTCGGCTATACCTTGGCGGGAGATTTGATTTATGGAGCCGCTCTGTTCGGCAGCTTTGAATGGGTTCGTTATCGCCTGCCGCAGCACTACTGGGGGGGACGCGCGGTAGCCTGATTGCCATGGCTGCCCGTTGCGATTCGTAGAACCGTCAAACTCGCCGCGAGTTTAACGGTTGGGGCAAATATGCCTCAGTAATCGAATGATCTTGTTCTACCGCAGCATCTAGTTTCTCACGCTGTGCCGCCGATATCGCTTCTACGGTTCGTGCTTTCAGTACGACCGTCGAACGATACTCAGGCGTGAGAACAAACACGGTGTCCAAGCGAAAACGAGCACGTTGGTGCAATTATCTCATGTTGGCGGCGACCGTTGCGCAGACGGGTTGCAGCATTGCCCAGCGGATTCCGCCGGGACCCCATGACACGCGGACTTCCTACCACGACAACGTGGGACTGGAAATCGAGTATCCACAGGTTTCTGCCTGCACCGACCAACCGCCTGCAGCGGCGGTCGCGGCCACAGCGCCTCACGCCTTTGAGGACCCGGCCCAGTTGCCCACGATGGAGCTTTCGCTAGAACAGGCCGTGCAAATGGCCGTTCGCAACAGCCCTACGCTGCGTACGCTTGGAGGCACCGTGGTGCCGCAACCGCAAGGCACGGCGACCATCTACGATGCTGCATTGGCTCATGCCAATCCACAGTTCGGTGTCGAAGCCGCTTTATCGGAGTTCGACGCTCAGTACAGCGGTCAGTTGTTCTGGACCAAAGTCGACCAGCCAACCAACATCGAACGGGGTGGTTTAGGAGCGGCTTTCAATCCGACAGCCGTGCAAGAAACCAATGCCGTTTTCAACCACCAACTGGCCAAGCAAACCGCTCAAGGTGGCAGCTATGCCCTCCGGCACGTAGTGAACTACAACCGCACGAACCGTCCCTTCCGCCAATTCCCGAGTGACTTTGTCGGATTCATCGAAGCCGAATGGCGGCAACCGTTGATGCAAGGTGCGGGCACCTACTACAACCAAATCGCCGGCCCCAACGCCCGAGTTGGTCAGTACAACGGAGTTCTGATCGCGCGGATCAACGAGGACGTCTCGTTGGCCGATTTCGAAGCTGCCGTGACCAACTTGGTGGCCGAGGTTGAGCAGGCCTACTGGAACCTCAACGAAGCCTACCGCCTGCTCGAAGCGTCCCTCCGCGGACGCGAATCAGCGCTGCAAACCTTCCAATACCAGCAAGTGCGATTGGAAGCGGGAGCAGGACGGCAGGACGAAGAGGCCCAAGCCCAATCGCAATTCTTTCAGTTCCAAGCAGTCGTCCAGAATGCACTGGCGGGCCCCGATGGCCTGTACTCGGTCGAGCAACAACTCCGTTACTTGATTGGCTTGCCCGCTACCGACGGGCGGCTGATCAAACCGTCGTCGGAGCCCACCAATGTCGAAGTCGTCTTTGACTGGGACAGCGCGCTCAGCCAAGCCCTGACGCGGCGCGTTGAAATCCGTCGCCAAAAGTGGAACATCAAGCGGCGCGAACTGGAACTGGTCGCCGCGAAACTAAACCGGCGACCGCGACTCGACTTCCTCGGCCAGTACCGCTGGAGAGGTTTGGGTGATCACTTGATCGGTGATGCTGATGCCAACCCGCTCGACAACCTGTATGGCTCTATCACCGGCGGTGACTATCAAGAGTGGCAAGCCGGTCTGGAACTCTCGTTCCCGGTGGGGCTTCGCGCGGCGAGCACCGCGGTCGCCCATGCCAAACTGAACGTGGCACGCGAACGTAGCCTGCTGAGCGAAACGGAACTGCGCATCAGCCACGATCTGTCCGCGGCAGCACGCGAACTGCAACGGGCTCACGTCTTGCTAGAGACGAACTACCACCGCTGGCAAGCCGACATCGAACAACTGGAAGTGCTCCGCCGACGCTACAAGGACGGACTCGATAACATCAACTTCTTCTTGCAAGCTCAGCGCCAGGTGATCAACAGTGAAACCGATTTCTACCGCGCAATGACCGCATACAACTTGGCCATTCGCGACCTGCATCGTCAAAAAGGTACCTTGTTGGCATACAATCACGTGATGCTGAACGAAGGCCCGTGGGCGGCGGGTGCATCTCAGGACGCGTACGAGCGAGGTCGCTTTTTCCAACCACGACGCGATCCGTCGGCGGTTGACGCACCGCCTCCGCTCAGCACCGGGCCGTTCGATCCCTCGGCTCCGGCCACTCGCGTGGCAGCCTTCGACGCTTCACCGGAAATGATCTACGAACCGACGCCCATGATCGAGCCGCCGGTGATTGTTTCTCCACCGGTCGCCCCTGTGCCACCGGTCGTCTCTGAACCGCCCGTCCAAGCCGAACCCGGCACCGGAACGATCCAAGCCGAACCCGATGCGATCGACGACTTACTGAATAAGTACCGTGCCAAGGAATAGCCACCGTCACGGTGAATGCTTCGGCAACCTTGGTGGCGGCAACCTTTACCGCCGGTAAGGATTCGCTGGCACGGACGTCCGATGCACAACGGGAGCGACCGACTTGAGCTGGCTTCGCAGGCCGGTCCGAGGCTCCGGCAGTACCTCGACCTCTGGCAAGCCTTGGCCGTCGTCGCTCGGCAGTGCCTCGACATCCGGAAAGGTCTCCAAAATCGACTCGTTCGAAGGCACCAGTTCGATTCCTTCGGCTTCACCAGCATCGTAGTAACCCGATCCGGTCGCTTCCTCGAGGATCATCGGTTCGCCATGCGGCATCACGATTTCAGCATCTTCCACGATCGTTCCCGCAGGAGCATCTACCGGTCCGCGACGCACCACGCTGGGGCGGGTGACCCCGTACTGCAATTTCTTGCCAGCGGTCCGCTCTCGAGCTCGCTCGACAGCGTCCCAGTAGGCCTTCTTTGGCCATGGGCCTTCTTCCAAGGCAATCCCGGAACTGTGCAGCAGCGTTCCTTTGAGATAATGGATATAGCTGAGCGATTTGTTGTATTCCGCAAGCGCTTGATAGTAGGTGATCTGTGCCTGCGCCAATCGTAGCTGGCTTTGCAGGACTTCGTTGACGGGACTCAAGCCACCGCGGTAGAGCGCCAGTCGCGCCTTGACTTCGCGGTTGTACGACGCCAACTGCTGTGCAGTCGTTTCGATCAGTTGATAGTGGCTGCGTTGTTTGCCAAAGGCGTCACTTAACTGACTAACCAACAGCCGTTCCTTCTCGCGGAGAAACTCGCGATTACGAGCCAACTGGAGTTGTTTGTTGCGGACATCGGCCAACGGACGGCGTTGCCCAAAGGCCGACGGGGTGACCTCCAACCGGGCTCCGACTTCCTGGTAATTCCCACTGGTCAATTCCCCCAAAGCGGACGACCCGGCAAAGGGTGCCGGCACGTTACTGCCATTGGGTGGCCCCAGCGTATCGCCGACACCGACCCAGCGGTACAGCAACGAGAAGTTGACTTCCGGCAGCAGACGATTCTTGGCTCCGATCAATTCCAACTCGGTCTTTTTGATTTCGGTCTTCGAATTGCGCAGTTCGGGGCTGAGGTGCAGCATCTCGCAAATCGATTCGGTCCAGTCAAAGTTAATGCGTGCCATCGAAGGTTCATCGATCGGGCGAATCAACTTGCCATCGGTTGGCGCGATGCCCATCTTCTCACGCAGGGCTCGCTCGGCACCATATACGCCAAAGCGATCCAGCCCCGGCACGTTCGATCCTGTCAGGGCCGATTCCAACTGGCTGCGAAACTGGAAGTACTGTCCTTCGGCTTGCGCAACGTCTTGCACGGTGCCCTTGCCGCCCTCAAGGTTTTTCTTGGCGTAGTCGGCCGTCGCTTGAGCACTGTTGCGACCGATCATCGCCGTTTCCACATTGCGGTAGGCGACATACAGGTCCCAGTAAGCGACTTCGATGTCACGGACCAAGTTGCGAACCGAAATTTCAAAATCGGTCAACGTGGTATCTTCGTTCAAACTGGCCAGCACGACCGGCAGACGGTTGATCAAGGTCCCGCGGTTCCGCATCAGAGGATGCTGCCACTGAGCCTCCAGGACGGCCGTGTAATCGCTACCAACTTGACGACCGACATCGTTTGTCTGGACGTTATTGCGGGAGTAGATGATCTGCTCACGCAACGTGACGACGCCCCCGGTCGCGGTGCGTTTGCTGATCGCGGCCTGCTGCGTACTGTCGAAGGCCTGAAACTGCTGTGGATTGAAAACGTTGCCGGGGCCGACGTTGCGCACCCGGTCGGTGGTGCTGAGATTAAAGAAGCCGCTCGCCTGGGCATCAAATTCCGCCAACGCGTCTTCCACGCCACCCACCTGATTGGCGCGAGCGCTGTTTCGCGGCAACAAGCGGTTACCTTGGCTGTCGACCGTCAGCGGAGTCGACTGCGTGGTCGTCTGCTGAATCGCCACGTCGTAGACCGAACCGAACTGTGCCGCCTGTCCGCTGGTTATCTGTGCCGCCACGTTTTGACGTTGCTCGGCAGTCCCACCCACGGTCACGAAGAACTTGCTGTTGTTCATCGCGATCGAGACACAGTCTTCGAGCGTCAAGTCAAGATACTCGAACTCGTGATTGTCAATCGTCAGCGGTGGCAGCGATTCGGTCGCCTCCGCCAAGCTATCGACCTCGACATCGGGATACTCGATTGCCGAAGCAGTGTCCAAGTAGTACTGCAGGTTCGGAGATTCGTTCAAGAAGAACGGCTGCGTAGGAGTGCAACCGATCGACGTAACGACAATCAGAACGAGCTGTAAAATAGCGGCGTAGCGAAACAGCCGACGATTCATCTTAGGCTTCCTTGCCAATGTCCCTGCCAGGAACCGGCGAAGTTGCCGGGTCACAGCGAAAAGACCATTCCGTGGAAGCCCCCCTTTCGAATAGACAGCGTGCCTGCACACAAGCACCCTGTTCATCCGCCCGAGAGAAGGTATCGGCACCAGGCCTGGCAGACTTTGACGATTAAAAAGGATTTCCTGGCAAAATTCGCCAAGCTGGGCTGAACCCGTCCGACAAGTTAGAATTCGAAGGTTTTAGGCATCGCCGCCAAGCCGGCTGCCTTGCTTTTTCGGCTCCCCTCGCACTGCATTGCTATGGCTTTTCAAATCGACGCGGCTGGCGCGCTACTGCAAACCAATCTTCCGCTTCCCAAGCGGAGCGGCAAGGTGCGCGATGTCTATGACCTCGGCGAACAACTATTGATCGTCAGCACCGACCGGATCAGCGCCTTTGACTGGATCCTCCCCACAGGGATTCCCGGCAAGGGCCAATTGCTGACCGCGATGAGCCAATTCTGGTTCGGCCAGCTCGGTTTCCCCAACCATTGGATCTCGGGCGAATTGCCGCTGGAAGGTCTGGAGGGCATCGATCCCGCCCCGCTCGAAGGCCGCTGCATGGTCGTTCGCAAAGCGAGCGTGGTACCCTTTGAATGTGTCGTCCGCGGGTACTTGGAAGGGAGTGGCTGGCGCGAGTACCAGCAGACCGGTGCCGTTTGTGGGATCGCGCTGCCCGCTGGATTGCAGCAATGTGATCGATTGCCCGAGCCGATCTTCACGCCGGCAACCAAGGCGGAAGAAGGGCATGACGAAAATGTCTCATACGCAGCCATGGCCGCGGTGATCGGCGAAGAACTTGCCCACCAATTGAAAGCCGCCACCTTGCAGATCTACTCGCAGGCGGCACAGCATGCCGCCCAACGCGGAATCTTGATCGCCGACACCAAATTTGAATTCGGCATCGTGGATGACCAACTGATCTTGGTTGATGAAGTGCTGACTCCCGACAGCTCGCGTTTCTGGGCTGCCGACCACTATGCACCGGGACACTCCCAGGCCTCGTTCGATAAGCAGTTTGTGCGGGAGTGGCTCAGCGAAACGGATTGGGATCGCAACAGCCCACCGCCTCCCTTACCTCCCGACATTGTGGCTCGCACACGAGAGAAGTACCAAGAGGCTTACAACTGCTTGACCGATTCCACACCGGCTGCCTAAGCAGGTTTGCAGGAATGATTCCGCGAAACTCTGCTTAGCCGTTTTGGCGATAGCCACGGTTGAATCCAGGAGCCGCAGCTATCGCCAAGGCGGCTCATGTACCGGATGACTCCAGTCTGCCTGCTTAACGCGGAACGGTCGCCTCGGTGGTGCCCGCTTCGCTAGGCAGGGTCGCCTGGGTTTCCACTGCTGACGACGCCGGGTTAGCCGGTTCGTTTAAACCCAACGTTGAGGCGGCTTGATCGCCGTTTTCAAAATCGATCACGACCGGCTCGGTGCCAGGTTCGAGTTCCATCACTAAACCAGAGATTCGCCAGCCGGCCGATTCATTCTGCATCGCCCACACCACTTGATAAGTCGATTCGGTGCCCTCGGGGGTCGGTTCAATCCAGAGCGAATGGACCAGTGCCGCCCCTTCTGAATCGGGTACCGGTTCGCTGCGAGTCACCTCGAATCGCGCGTCGGGCGAGCCCATCGATCCCATCTTGAGCCCGGTCCGTTGGCACTCGGCCTGGGCGCGGGCGGTCAACAGTCGCGACGCTTCGACTTGCGCTGCACCACCGCGGCGCACGCGATCCAAAAATTCACTGACCACGGCGGTAGGCGAGGCTTGATTCGCTTCGCCGGTGGTTGGATTGGAAGCCGGCGTCGCCTTGGTGGCTCCGCCGTCGTTGTCAGCCGTCGGAGCTTCAGAGCTACAACCTACCAACGTCATCGCTGTCAGAACCGCACTCAGAGTCCATCCGAACTTGAACATGTTTTACCTATTTCTCTGCCTGAAGGGATTCATTCGGCGCGCCCACCGCCGGAGCAGCCGCTTGCCAGAACCGTGATTGATAGCGATTGTTGTTAAGACAAGTGACACCTTCAGGTCAATGCCGATT
>CAYZHQ010000019.1:0-31288 GCA_964477385.1 uncultured Pirellulaceae bacterium | reverse complement strand
CCCGCCGCTGCTCAGGCCGCCCGCCGCTGCGCGTTGATCGGCAAGCCATACTGTCGAGCATTGCCGCGCCGGCCGGCCGGCTCCACCGCCCCCGTTTCCCGCAGCACATAGGCAATGCGTTGCCCGACCCAGCGATCGACCCCGAGGGCCTCGGATAACTGAGCGGTATCAAACGTGGTGGGTAGCTTGGCGATCGGTAACAGGTCGAGCAGTTCGCTGCTATCGATAAAGCGATAGGTCTGCAGGACCTTGGTCAGTCGCACATCATGCACTCGATACTTCGCTTTGCGACGACGACGACGCGATGCCTGCGGTGGCAAACGCCATTCTTCGACCTCCACCATCGGGACCTCCAACACCAACCGCGAATGCGGAAAGACTTTGGTGAAATAAACCAGCTCGTCAAACAGCTCCAGAATGCCCCCGCGCATGGGACTGTATCGTCGACTCTTCACCGGACCATCGACCGTTAGTTGGCGAACAATTCGCTTGCGAGCGATAATCGGTTTCACAACGCGAACCCGATGCTGCTTCAGTAGTTGGGCGACTTTGCTGCGGATGGCGGTCAGCGAACCGTGCTGGACCTCGATCAATTCCCCATCGCGCACCGCATCGATGCGGTACGCTCCGATGGTGACTTCCACATCCGCAGCATCCTTGGCATAGGATTCCTTTAGCTGGCGATGCAGAGACGTTTCCATATTTTGACGCTTGACCTACTCGGGTTCGATCCCGAAGTCTCGAATCGTAAAGAGCGTCTGCAGCTTTAAGCCTCGGTCCGCGAACGCTTGCTCTCCACCGGCCAAGCGATCGATGATACCCAACACGCCGATCACTTCCAGGCCGAACGCCTGCACGGCGTCGACCGCTTTCAAGGCGCTGCCTCCACTGGTGATGACATCCTCGACGATCACCACCTGTTGCCCGGGCTGGACCGGACCTTCGACCTGGCGCCCCGTGCCGTGGTCTTTGGGCTCCTTACGAACCATGAAACCCCGCAGGGGCAAGTTCCGTTGGCCGGCCAACGTAATGATCGACGCAGTGATCGGATCGGCTCCGATCGCCATGCCACCGACGGCGTGCGGCAACGGACCGTTAGCATGCATCTGGTCCAACATTCCCGCGGCGATCAAGTTCGCACCTTGGGGATGGAGTGTCAAGTTTCGGCAATCCAAATAGTAGGAGGCCTGTTTGCCGCTCGCGAGGGTGAAGTCCCCAAATTTCAAAGCCTCACTGCGCATCAAGTCCATCAGCGCGGCGGAATCATAATCACTCATCCAACTATCCGAAAATCAAAGGGCGATGAGCATATGGCAGGCTGGCAGCCACACGCTCGAAAGGTCATTTTGCGACATTGTAGAACATTGTCGCAAAACACAACCTAGCGCCGGATGCTGATGGTGGAACCTTGCGACAGGATGCCATACACATCGTCAGCATCCTTGGCCTTCAACGCGATGCAGCCTTTGCCCAGCGTATCGCCGGTCGGCGAGCTACCGTGGATGCACATCTGCTGCCCCAAATCGAGCCAGACCGTTCCGAACGGATTACGAGGATCGCCGGGTGGAATGACCGCCCCGGTAGCATCGTAAAACGCTTTCGCGGTCTGTTTATCTTGCACCGTATAAGTGCCGGGTTGGGGCGCGGGATCTTGTCCCAACGTGATTGGAAACCGACCCGCGTACAGTTCGCCAAGCATCAACGTCATCTCGCCTCGTCGCATGTCGACTTCCGCACGAAAAGGCCCGCGGACCACTTTCAGTTCGGTCCCCGGCAGCACCACTACCGGATCTTCAATGCCGTTGATGCTGGCCAGCAATTGCCAAGGGACTTCATACTTGGCAGCGATCTCCATCAACGTCTCGTTCTGCTCAACGCGGTAAGGCTGTTCGAGCAAATGCAGACGCGAGTAAATCACTTCACCGGCCAGCGGATCGAGTCGACTGAGCAGTTGCGTCCGATCGGAGCCAGAGATGCCTGGCGCGTTATAGAACATGCTGAGCGTCGCCAGGGCATCCTTCATCCGGTCGGCTTCGACGTGTTGATCGGCGGCGAGGATGGCGTTCGCTAAGCCGACGTTGGCAGCTCCCGGAACCGCGGCATCGGGCTCGGCGGATTGCTCGGGCGCGGCGGATTGCTCGGGCGCGGCTGCCGGACGGGCCGGTGCGCGGCCGTCATCGCTGCCTAGGGAATCGATATCGGGCATCGCCAAACCGCCCGCTACGGGTTCATTACTAGCCAGTTCACCAGGCATCGCCAAACCTTCGACATCGGCTGGCAAATCGTTCATTTCAGGCGCCAGCGCGCTAGGGTCCGGCAATTGGAACGTCGCCGATCCAGTCGACTCGTAGGTGCGATTCCGATCGACGCTCGGCGGGACGCTGTCGGCGGTCGGTTTCGGCAGCGGTGTCGCATTGGGAGTCAGTCCAGCGTTATCGAGATCGCTGAAGGCCAACTCCTCGCCGGCATCGCTTAAACTTCCTACCACGCCTCCATCCTCGGCCCCCTGAATGCTTCCTTCCTGGTTGAAGGGATCAAGGTCCAATTCGCCGTCGCTGATTCCGAGGGCCTCGTAAGAACTTTCGGCCCCATCCGCAAAAGCCGGATCGGTTTCGATGATGTACGCAATTTCATCAGGCACGGATGTGGGCGGCGTCGTTAACGAGACGTACGCGCCGTACACCACCGTTAACATCAGGACGACAATCACAGCTGTCTTGAAAGTTTGCACCACGATCCTCCTTGACCTGCAGCAAATTGCTATCCGGTCGCAACCCTGCCGAGCGATACATTATCGCCGACAACCGTTAAATGGAATTGAAAATACCGCGCCGAAAAAGCGAGACTGAGGAACCATAGCCAGAAGGGGCACTACGATGCTAGGGCAATTCATGAGATGCCCCAGCACCTTCGATTAGCTCCGCAATCGAGGTCTCTTTTGCCAATTGCCGACGATGCTGATCGAGCTGCTCCAGGTACGACCACGCGGGTCCCTCCTTGGAGGCTTGGTGTCCGTAAGGGTTCAAAGTCAAAACGTCGTCAACCGTCATTTTTTCCAGCGGCAAGGCGGGTAGCAGCAGACTGCCTGAATCGTTATCGATTTGTCGCAGCAAGCCCCCGTCGACTAAAGCTTCGCAGAGTTGATGCACCGAACGCCCGGGCAGGCCTAACCGTTCCACCAATTTGCCCCGCGTCAGTTTCTCGCCACGGTCAAACGCGCAGCCGACCTCGACCATGAGCGGCAGCATCCAGTCGGGGTCGCCCGATGCGGTCAACGCCGCATCGTCCTCTTCCTTGGTGGGGACACGACCGCGAACGGTCTGCACCGTGTAAGTCCAAACCAAACCAAACAGAAAAATCCACCACGTGATGTAAACCCAAAACAGAAACAGGGGGATCAATCCCAGCGAACCGTACAGCGCCGAATACGGGAGCGCAATCCGGACGTAGGCTTGAAAGCCGAACTTTGCCGCCTCCCACAACAGAGCGGCCACCAATGCGCCCACCATTGCCGCACGCATCGAGACCTTGGCGTTGGGCATCAAGGCATACAGCAAAAACAACAGCACCCAACTAGCGACAATGCCCGCGAGATGGTTTAAGTACACGCCGCTGCCTGCCCCCAAAGAGGTCCCCGATACGTAATCGACAAATTGACCGCTAAGGTACAAGCTGATGCCCAACAGCCCCGAACCGAGGGTGATCATCGACCAATGGATCGCCAACCGCAGGTGGATCGGTCGCCCGTCGGGGGCTTCAAAAATGGTATTAAAAATCTGCTCCACTGAATCGGTCAGCGATAAGGCAGCGTAGATGAACAGCAACAGACCAATCAGACCGATGCTGGCAAAGTCCAAGCTAGCTACCTTGTCGACCGTATCGGTTAACACACGTCGAATGCTCGCTTCGGCGTCTTCTTCCTCGCTCGGTTCCCCCGTCGGCGTATCGGCCGTCACATCTCCCGGGCTCGTATCGGTCAGCGAGGCCGTTGCGCCGGCTGTCTGATCAGAGGGTGTGGTATCCGCGGGAGGCTGATCGGCACCGGCGGATTGGTCTGCCGGCGATTCGGACGCGGCCCCTGGCGACTCCGCAGGCTGGTCGGTTTCCGGCGTCGCCACTTCGTACGCAATGTCAGGCACGCCAAAAAAGCTGTACAGCTGCGACTCCACACGATCACGGACCTCACTGACGCCGCCGACGACGTTGAACATCACCAATCCCAACACGGCCAGCGGGATCAACGCAAAGATGGTCCGGTAGGTCAGTTCGGCGGCCATCCCCTGCGCGCGGTGCCGATACAGCACGCGCCAACAGTGAGCCAGCAAATCCCAGGAATAGCGTAGCTGACGCTGTCGACGAGTCAGTTCTTCGCGCGGTCGACGGACCGTGTCGGCTAGATATCGAAAGGCTCGTCGGAGCATGTTCACTACGGTCGGGGTTAGGCTTGTACGGCAGCCATGTCTAGCGTGTCGGAAGAGACTTCCATGGGCTTCATCGGATCGGCTCCGATGGTGCCGATCAACTCATCGACATAACCTTCCGTACTAACTCGGGCCAGTTGCTCTGTGGCATAGTCTAACCGGCCGGTGATATTCATGGCTTGAATCGAATCGGCATGATGCGTGTTTTTGCAATACTCCTGCAGACTCTGCTGGCATCGCCGCCATCGCTCGATATCCCGCTGCTGTTTAGTGTGCAGGCGTGCGCGATACCAATCGCTTTGCAGCAGGTACTCGCGCGTGAACATCTGCCGCACGACCTGGCTGCGGACATCATGCCCTTCCCAGTGGCCAGTCGCCATGATGTGCAAAATAGCCTGCAGCGGCGGACATGCGGTTTGAACACTGCCATCCTCGATGTACCGGGCCGCCACCCGTTGCTGGGCTTCGGCGATGTGCAGTACTCCGTCGGCGAAAGATTCGGGATCTTGCAATTCAGGTCGCAAAATCTCACCGCTGAACACCTTGCCCGGATTATCGAATACCCGCGCTCCGTACTTGCGCACGAATCGATGGGTAATCCGGTACCCCAATCGGCTGGCGGGAATCACTTGCCCTTCATGCTCGTAATCCTCGACGGGCTCCAACATCCCTTCGCGAATCAACGCTTGGGGGTCGCGTTCATGAGGTCCCATCCGGCACCACAATTCGGGAATCAACAAACTGATGTCGTGCCCCACTTCAAAGTCGGGACCGACATGTCCGGCGGCGGTACTGAATCCTCCCAAGCCGGTCAAAACCATCCCCACCAAAGCGGCATTCAAATCGGCTGTCGGAACAAGTGCATTAAACGGCCCCTTCGTCAGCGCGCCTTCACTGCCGGCCCCCGTCGTACTGGGGCTTTTGCCGGTCAACGAGCAAATCCAGTCCATGCACAACTCCGGCAGTTCTTGGTAGTGCAACGGGTTGTAGACGGCCAGTGAGCGAAAGCCGAGCTCCTTGTCCGGCGGGTTATTCCGTCGTCCGGCCAAGACGGCACCCACCGGCCGATAGACCGCTTGATCGGCCGGGATGCGACGAAACAACCGCATGCCACGTTCGGCGACATAGGTTTCGCGAGCATGCACCAGGTCGGGCCGATCCTGCAGGTAACGTTGGTTTTTGGAGACGCGTCCATCGGGCATCACGCGCGGATGCGCACTGCTGACGACATAGCCATCTTCTTTCGCCGCAGCCGATTGCAGCAAATCCCGCATCGGCGCGGTGTACTGATCAAAGTCGATCACGTCCTTGACGATCTCGCGCGTCTCGCTGGCCGTAAGCGGCTGGAAATTACAGATGAAACTACCTGGCTGCGACAGATCGATTTCGGTTTGCTTATCCAATCCACGGTGGACCGCATCATCGGGACGCTGGAACAACCGGAATTCACAGTTCTCCAAAAACTTGTAACTTTCCGCCGCATGCACCCCCTGCCCCACCGAGCCGACACGGTGCGCCGGCACGATCGTGCTGGCACTGATGTCGTCTTCGCACTGCACCTTGGCGGCAGCTATAAAATCCTGACGCAATTTGAACGTTCGCCAACTGCCTTCCTTCAAACCGATCCGCAGATAGGTTCCAACCAGCGCGCGACGCCCCATCTTCAATTCGTGACCCGGAGCACCGTTGACGATGTCGACACCAAAATGCTCCCGCCAGTTCTGCTCCATGCCAGGCTTGGTAAAGCGTTTGATGATCAGGGCCAAGCTGTAAATATGATCCGGAATCGATTCCAACCACTCGTTGTACTCGTCACTAAACTCCGACGTCGGTGTCAGCAGTTGAATCACACTGCCAAGGCTTCGCTGAGGATCGAGCAGCGAGCGACTCGGCCGCTGCGAATAGTCCGGTTTGTCGTCGTAATCGCTCCGCCAGCGATTGTGATAGTCCTTCTGAAACAACTGATCCAACTGCTGAAAGTCCTGCTCCTGATTGGCAACAAAAATCGGGCCGTAGAGCATGTAATCGCGGAGGCTTTTGCTGATTTCGCTTTTCCCACCCCCACTAACGGTGCATGGCTTGTGACACAGCACGCCTTCGCCAACCGTTCCGACTAATCGCCAGGAAGGTGCTTCAGGGTGTTTTTCCAAACGGATCTGGTAACCGCTCGGCGCCATGTAGACGTTCTCAGGCGACAACGCGATCCGACGCTCCCGCTCTGCCTGTCGCCATTTCACGCACCGCTCGTCCAAAGAAACGATCGCGTCTTCGGGAATGTAGATCAGCGAGGGGAAGTGACGATCGATACCGTAACCTTCGGGCTGGACATCGATAAACGCCGGGTACTCCTTTGCCACTTCGGCAAAGGTCCCCTCGTTGTACCGACGACTGTTGACCCGGAACTCGTCGCCCAAAGAATAGGACGCAAACGCCAGCGCTCCGCCGGCGTGTTCCTCTTCCACTCCGCCCATCAGATTGGCTGCGTAGCTGATCTGCGTCTTGACCTCTTTCTTGCAGTAACCGTAGTAGTTGTCGGCGATCAAGGTCACCATCACGCCCGATTGATCGCGGCAGGTCAACTTGAAAGCTGAACCGTCGTTATACAGTTCATCTTCCTGTTCCCAGCACATTCGATCGAGCTTCTGTCGCTCGGTCGCTTGGCTGATGTGCGGCAAACCGAGATCTTTCTTCTTCAAACTCGTCAGATGCGTTGCCAGGATCACGCACCCGGTGTGCCCGCTCCAATGCCTTGCGTCCAGCCCCGCGTCGTGGTCAGGCACCAGAGGATCACCGGCATTGCCAAAGATTGACTCGACAAAATCAAGGTTGCTGATCAGGCTGGCCGGCACGAAGAATCGCGTTTCCATCGTCTTCTTCAAGCAGTAGCCGGGTACCTCCGGACAAACCAGCGGGCGCAACAACAACGACACCCAGGTATGCGTCGGCTGACTGGACTGCGACGTGTAAGGCAACAGCATCGAATCTTGCGGCGGGTTCATCGCCGCGCGAAACAAGGCTGCAAAGGTTGCTTTCGGAACCGCGCGTTTATCTCCTGGGATCGGCAAGCCTCCCTCGGCAACATGAAACGTCCCCGCCGTGGTGCGGCGATCATGCACCGGATTGTTGACCACGCCGTTGGCACAACGCGTCGACTCGACAAGCGGATTGATGAACCGATCACCTTCCGCCGGCAGGCTCAATTCACGTGCCATGCCGTGTCGGTCAAGGACCAAAGGGCGGGCGGGTAAGCGCAGGGGATCGCCCGCCACCTCGGACGCAAAGTACTCGTTCAGAAAGGCTTCGATCCGTTGATCCACCGGCGCACGATGCTCCGCCAGCAAGCGATTCTTCTCCCGCAAATTTTCCAGCATCCCCCGAGAGAAAGCGGCCAAGGAACGATTGGAATTCCCCACGTCGGTTGGCAACAAACCTTCGGATGCTAATTGCAGAGCGATATAGCTGAGCAAATGCTGGCGTTCGGTGGGATCGATCCAAGCCAGCCGCTTCCAACCCAAGGCTCGCTGCAGTTCTTCATCGTCGTAGTCGGACAACATGGCTTTTCGCTCCCAGAAATCTAAAGTCAATCAAACACACGCGTTTGCGTAAACCGCACCGACACACACCACCGGACACCGCTGTCAGCACGGGTGGCTGTAAACTAACACAGTGTTCGCTCAAGAACCTGCCCCCATCCATCGGCCCGACCTCGCAGCGCTTCCCCAAGGCGAACGCGGCACCACTAAGGGCACCCTAAGGGCTCCGCCCGACACTAAAAAACCGCCAACCGCGACTCCACGGCCCGCCCCCAAGCAGGCAGCGGCGCCTGCAATTCGATCGGCTCGCCGGTCAACGGCGAGGGAAACGTCAACCGCCAAGCATGCAGTCCCATCGGCGGTTGTTCGACGTCCAACGTTTGCGTCTCGCCGAACTGTTGGTCAGGCAGGTAGATCGGATCGCCGACAACGGGAAAACCAAGATGCCACAGGTGTAGACGAATCTGATTGGTCCGCCCCGTCAGCGGTCGAGCTTCGAGCAACGCCGTGCCGTCGTCGAGCCGGAGCAGGGTTTCAAATTCGGTTCGCGCCGCCAAACCCGCGGGATCGACTGCTCGGCCGCCCGCGCGTGTGGCGCGACGTCCAATCGGAGCATCACAAGAGAAGGTCTGCTCGGAGGGCTGTCCATGACAATGCACCAAGTAGGTCTTCCGTACCGCCGCGGACTGGAAAGCGGGCTGGAGAACCCGCGCGACCTTTTGTGATCGCGACAGCACAACCATCCCGGTCGTGTTGGCGTCTAGCCGGTGTGCCGGCCGCAAAACCTCCGGTGCATAGAGCTGATTGAGCAGCGAAATCAGCGTGTTGCGATTGAACCGGCCACAGGGATGCATCGGCAGCGGCGCTGGCTTATGAACGGCAACGATCGCTTCGTCTTCATATAAAATCTTGATCGACGCGTCGACGGTGGGCTCGACGGTATCGGGAATCACATGCTGAAACTGCTCTCCTCCACGGACCATTCGCTCCGCGCGGGCTGGTACCGCGCCTTGTACGATTCGCTGCTGGTCGATCGCTGCTTGCCAGCTTTCCCGTGCAACATGCGGATGCATTGCCGACAGACAGTCGATTAAAGTCCGTCCGTCAAAACGTTCGGGAATGTTAATCGGTCGGCGATTCACATACGGCTTGCTGCCGGGTAACGGATCGATCAGCGAGCTTAATTCAGCGTGCCGTTTTTCGATCGTGCGCGCCAGCCGCTGCTGTGGAGGGACATAACAGCAAGGACACGATCGACCGACCACGTAAGTCGGCTGCTGCTGTTCCGCGGGCGTTAACACCGCCTGGCAAGCAAAACACTGAGCGGCTTCGGTGGGTTGCAGTTGAGGATCGACGGCGACACGTCCGTCGAAGACAAAACAGTCGCCGTCGTAGTGGGCTTGGCCACAGGTTTCGAAGTACTTCAAAATGCCGCCGTCGAGCTGAAAGATTTGCTGAAAGCCTTTGTCCTGCATCAACGGACCAGCTTTCTCACAGCGAATGCCGCCGGTGCAAAACATCACGATTGGCTTTTCTTTCAGCTCGCTGGGAAGCGCATCCACGGCTGCCGGGAAGTCACGAAAATGGTCGACGCCAATCGATAGGGCCGAGTCAAACGTTCCCAGCTTGACCTCATAGTCATTGCGGACATCCAACAAGGTCAGCTCCCGACCTTCATCAAGCCACTGCTTCAGTTCGCTAGCCGATAATTTTGGCGACGTCCGCTGCCGCGGATCGATCGACTCCACACCGAACGCGATGATCTCTTTTTTCAGTTTGACCAACATGCGATGAAACGGCTGCCGTTCGCAGAAACTCTCCTTGACTTCGATATCGTGGAATTCGTCGAAGCTGCGCAGCCAGGCCACCCACTCACGCAGCGGGCCAGGAGCTCCGGCGAGGAAGCAATTGATTCCTTCGGGCGTCAGCATCACGGTCCCCTTAAGCTCCAACGCAGCGCACTTTTGCCGCATCTCTTGGCGGCGCTCGGGCAAGCGATCAAGCGTGACGAACTTGTAGGCGGCGATATTCAGGAACATGCGACGGGGTTTCCACTCTCTGTGAACTGCGGCGGGCATCGGCGAACCTATTTGTTATCGCAAACCGGCCGTTGTTCGGAAAGGATGCCAGCGAGCGACAGAAACGCCGCACCCTCCAGAAGCAACTAGGCCCCCACAAAATCCTTGCTTGCGGCCAAGCAATGCATTAAGCTCGCCGCTTGGTGACTTTCAGCCCCATTACCTACAAGCAGGATTGCTTTTCATGAATTCCCTTCACGTGAAATATTTTTCTCTCATGAAGATTCGCTCTTCGCTCCGCCTTTGCTGCCTATTAACCAGTGTGGCGATGTTTGTCGGCTGCGGTGCCGACATGGGAACTTCACAACTAGGGGATGTCGATCCCAGTGAAGAACTGGTCGAGGAAGGTCAGCCGGGAGACCCAATCAAGCTTCCCCCTGGTGGTGAAGTCTAGCTCGAGGCGCGCCGGACAGATTCGTTCCAGAATTCAGCGGCGTTTTTTATTCGAAAACTCATTTGGTTTTTGTTCCGTCAGCGTTTGGCAGACGGCTTTCTTTTCTCATTGATTCGATAGGTGTTCTTATGAAACGCGCGGGTTTACTGCGGGCTGGCTTTACGCTGGTCGAGTTGCTGGTGGTGATTGCCATCATCGGTGTGTTGGTCGGACTGCTGCTGCCAGCAGTGCAAGCGGCGCGCGAAGCGGCGCGGCGAATGCAGTGCGGCAACAACATCAAGCAACTCGGACTGGCACTGCACAATTACCATTCCGCGTACCAGATGTTTCCGATGGGAAGCGGTGGCACAGGCAACGACTCCAACAACGGCAACTTACCGACGGCCAACGAATTTCGCTTGAGCGGCCTGATTGGCTTGCTGCCGTTTATGGAACAGCAACCACTCTGGGAGCAAATCAGCAATCCCTGGGGCAACTTCCCCGCCATGGGGCCGTGTCCTGGCCCTAGCACCTCCAGCTATGCGGCGCCATTTGGCGTCTACGAGCCGTTTCGTGAGCAAGTCAACACGCTGCGTTGCCCAAGTGATCCAGTCCGCCTGAACGGCATGGCACAGACTAACTACGCCTTCTGTTATGGGGACGCGGGCCGCTTCGTCGGGCTGGCACCGCAGAGTGGCGACGAGGTGTTCAACAACAGCCATGGTGGTAACAGCCAAGACCCCGGCTCGAAGCGGGGGCTGTTTGCACGACGATACCACTACCGCTTCCGCGACGTGCTGGATGGAACCAGCGGTACCATTGCCATGGGAGAGATTGGCGTCGGTGGAGATAAGCGACGGATCATCGCCCATCAGTACGTGGGCAGCGCGGGCTATCACCAGCAACCCGAGCTCTGCAAGCAACACATTGACAATTCACAGCCGTCCCGGTTCGTCGCTGGCCAGCTGTTTCCGCGCGGCCGTCGCTGGGCGGAGGGACACGTGGGCTACACAGGCTTCAACACGATGCTGCCTCCCAATTCACCTTCTTGCCGCCAATCGTCCGGCACCGCCGCCGGGGGTGTTTCGGGCGCTTACTCCGCAGGCAGCTACCACCAAGGTGGGTGCCATGTCTTGATGGCCGACGGGGCGGTGAAGTTTGTCACCGAATCGGTCGACGCCGGCAACGGCATGGCTTTCTCCGTCTCCTCCACAGGCGGATCGTATACGACTTCGGGTTCCAGAAGCCCTTACGGCATCTGGGGTGCGGCGGGATCTCGAGACGCCGAAGAAACCACCAGTCTCGAATAAGCCGCGCAGCACTTCCTGCAGCTCCCCTTCGACGCCACTCGCCGATGCGAGTGGCGTTTTTTACTTGTCCTGCAGCGCCCCACCAATCCCCACGGTAGTCCGCCCATCACCACGCAGCAGACCACTCGGGTACGCTAGTCGAGAGGCTCGCCTGGCACCACAGGTATCGGTGGCACTGCCGGTGCGAGTTGCACCGCGGGCTCGATCGGCACTGGCAAATCGACTCGCTCCACCATCGGGAAAGGCTCCTGCATCACCGGTGGCAAATCGAGTGGCTCCGCATCGACGATCATCCCCTGCTCTTCCATCCCTCCGGCCACACCAAGGGTGACCGGAGTGATGTTCACCGGATCAATCCACATCCCTTCATTGGTCAGCTGCATCGTCCCCAAATCCAGGTCCAGCCCCCTGCGGACGACTTCGTAGTTAACCCACACGTTCAGCAACGAGTTCTGCGCGTTCAACAGGTCGTTGAGCGCGGAGATCGTGTCGCGTGCCGCGGTCGGCCCGCTCGACAAACTGCGTGCTTCACGCAACTGGCGGATGTCCTCGTTCAGCGAAATCTGAGCGGCGGCGATCCGGACGGCTTGTCGCGACAATTCAAAGTTGAACTGATTCGACTGCAGCTGTCGCAACTGGCCTCGCAAGACTTGCCAGATTCCGTCCTCAAACTGGTAGTAACTCCGGCGGGCTTGATTGAATTCGATCAGCGATTGGCGATACGTATTGCGTTCCTGCAATCGTGTGATTGGCGCGTCCCACTGCAAGCCCACTCGTAAGCGTCCCGCGCTGCCCCGCAAGTCGAGCGGATTGTCGGTGGCATTTTGCACGTCACCGCTAAACGTGATGTCGAGGCTGCTTTCGAGGTCGTCCGCGTTGAACTCGATCAATCGCCATGAGTCGACCAGACTGGCCCGTGCATTTGCCCAGTCGCGACGATTCTCCCTCGCGATTTCCAAGGCCTGGCGAGGTGACAGCTCGACCTCGGGCAACAACACACTTTCAGTCCGTGCTCGAGCTTGAATCAACTGCAGCGCCAACACATCATCCGACAGCTCGGATAACAAATCTTGAGTTGCCAAGATCACGTCGTCTCTCAAAATCGTGGCGAAATCTTCCTCTGCAGCGGCACCATCGCGAGTCGCCAGCCTTTCCAGCGTTTCCTCCAACGCGGCGATCCTGGCCGCATAAGAGGCAAACCGAGTTGCAAGTTTTTGGTACTCTTCACGCAACTCTCCAGACAACGCCTCGACCCGCTGAAAGTCGAACAGCTCTTCATCCAAAGCGGGCAATTCCAACAGGTTACAAATCTGCTCACGTTGGCGTTCGAACTGGGTTTCGAGCCGCTCGATCTGTTCCCTTCGCTGTGGCAAGGCTTTCTCCAGCCCATCGATATCGTCCGCCACGCGAGGCAAGTCCCCTTTCAGTAGTTCGGTTCGAAAGCGCGACAGCGGGCCAAGCTGTGCTTTTAACCGACCGATGGCCTGCGATAGTTCGGGGGTCCAAGTCAGTTTGCGTTCAGGCAGTTGGGTTTCGGGATTAATCGAAGCTTTGGTAAAGCTTAAGAGTTGAATATTGGTTTGGCCTGTCGCATTGCGCAGCTCGGTTAGTTCTTCGCGGCGCATCCGCAGTTCCCGATCGATCAACTCGAAACGCTGTAGGGTCGGGTCTTCGATCCGCACGCAAATATACGGAGGCAGACCGAGGTCTCGCATGAACGAATCGACCGAAGCTTGATAGGACGCGCGGCGCGTCAGCAACTGCGATTGCGCACTGATCAGCGCCTGCTGGGCCTGGGCCACTTGCAGACGCTGTCGCGGAATCGCTTCGGCGTCATCGGGAATCGTCGTCAGCAACTCGACCAAGGTGTCTTGCAACAGGATCAGGTTTTCGCTCAGCCGCGCCACGTTCTCTTCTTGGTTTTCAATCTGCAACTGGTCTTGCAGTAGCCCCATGAAGCCGCCGGCCTGGGCGACGCCACCACCGGCGGAAAACCCACCGCCCCCACCGCCCAACCCTGCAAAGCCGCCGCCCAAGCCGGTGAACCCACCAAGCCCGACTCCGAACACGCCGCCGCTACGCTGCACCCCTGGTTCCAGGTTACGGCCCGTGGTCACGAACAGGTAAAAGCTACGTCGATAGCGTTCGATCGCTCGCACATTGGCCAGCAGCCGTCGTTCGGACAACGTCAAACGTTCGAGAATCCGATCGCGGCCCGCACCACGCAGCAGCGGCTGGACGAGGGCAAAGTCAAGCACCGTGTTGGCGCTTTGCGTATTCGGTCCACTCAATTCCCAGACAACCGAGTTGGCCAGCCCGACCACCAAGTCCGCTCCCGTGGCAAACGTGCGCTGCATCGCTAGCGGTCGCCGACCATTACTAAAGGGTCCGACCAGCAATGTGCTGCTGCTGTCGCCACCCAACTGATTGCGGTCGGGGCCGTCGGCGGTGAAGGCCGTTTGAGCGCCTCCGAAGAACTGCGTATCAAACCGAAACCGTTCGCTGCTGACGTCCAAGGCGGACAGGTACAGTTGCTCCAACTGACGCTGGTAGTCGGTCGAATGAATCAGTGCCAAACGAACCGCCAAGTCGCTGTCGAGCACTAAGACACCGTTTTCATCGAGCGGCAAGAACTGCCACCAGTCGGGCGACTCGGAAGTATTGGTTTGACCATTGACGTGCCACAACGGATACCCTTTGCGACCATCGACACGCGCCATGTAGCGGTGCGACTGAGGGTCATCGACCGGCATCGGTTGGCGGTCAGGATCAAAGGGATCAAACATCCGGCTTTGGCGATCCGGTTCGATCCGCAGCGGCTCACCAGGTGTCTGGTTGCTGTGAGCCACCTTTTCGTCGATCAATCCGTAGGCTTCGACATCGGCTTGCTGTCGATAGTACGCTCGATTGCAACCTGCCCCCCCGCCCAGCAACAACAACAACAGCAGCAGCAGCACCGGCCGACCGTTTGGCCGGCAAAGCTTTGGTCCTTGCACTGGGGGTTCGACGATGATGGTCCTGCTGCTCTGAAGCAAACGCATGAAAACCTTCCTTGAGACAACTCAAGGAAATCGCTTGTGGACGACTCCCTGAGGTGCAGTTTGTTCTACCCGCATCGGTCCTACCGATTTTCTTGACTCCTTCAGGTTTCGGTGGTTCTCCCTGCACCTCTTAACACGATCATGCCAGCGACACCGCTGGTAGCGAAGATTCGGGTCTTGGCGTAGCAGTGAGGTGGGGTTTACCGATTGTCGCGGTTTGGCTGACCGCAGAAGAAACTAGGCCTAGTTTCGGGTCGCCGGTTCCAGGAAATGCTTGACGTTCTAGACCTCCCAACTTACCGTAGATTAGGTCGTACCGGTCTTTTCTCTGGCGCTGCAGCTACTTTTGCGCCTCTCTGGAGTTGGCACAACTCACTTATGAACATTGTCCTGATCGTACTGTTGTCGCTGTATGTCATCGCTTTCCTTGTTTTTCTATGGAAAAGCGCTGCCGTTTGGCGTTGGTATCACATCACCTTAGCTGTGTTACTGATGATCCTTTCGATCACGTTTTTGGCGCCCCTTGCAGGCGTGCTGAAGACGCGGGCGGCATGGAATCAAGCTTTCCAGAAAATCGAAAAGCAGCGCGACGATGTGAAAGCGGAGTTTATTCGGCTGAATGAAGAGGATGGCGGCGTTCAAGAGCTGCAGGTTGAACTGCAAAAATTGAGCTCCGAATCGGGCCGCGTCTGGCGGCACCTCGAAATGCAGAATGTCACGCCTCAGGGGATTACCCTGCGACAACCCGAGGATCCCAATGCGGCGGTCGATCCCGCAGCGGTCGATGCGGGCGGTGCAGCGGCCGCCCCGGCAGCGGGGTCGCCACTGCTCTCCGAATCGTTGATCGTCTACGGCTTTGCCGAAGAGGAAAAGACGATCGGCGACGTCACCTTGCCGACGCCCACGGTTTACCTGGGCGAATTCACTGTCCTCAGCAGCACCCCTAACGAAGTTGTGCTGAAGGTCACCGGGACCCCTACCGATCGCCAGCGACGAGCCATCGAGAGTGGTGCCGCGGCCAAATGGTCGCTGTATGAACTGTTGCCACTCGACGGTCACGCACCCTTCTTGGTTGAAGACAGCCAGCCCAGCAACATCAATATGTATGGCGACGTGGACGAGGCACTGATTAACCAGTTGTTCGGCAATCGGCTGCTTCCCGAAACGCTGGATGCCTACTTGAAGGATGGCGAGCGTTTTGCGGAAGGGAGCGAGATGGTGGATAATTCGGCGGCCGACAGCGATCCAAACGCCACCGCCGACGGGAGCGACACTGCGGGCGCTCAAGTACGCAACGAACAACTCACCCGCTGGTCGAAAATCAAGTTCGTCAAGCCGTACAGCGAAACGGTCGACAGCACCGAAAATCGGGGTGCCGTCGATGGCGGCTTCTTTGAACTCGGCTTGGCAGTCGATAGCCGCTTGAAACGCATCGAAGGGCCGACCGTCAAGTTCAGTGCCGGTGATGAAATCTACGTCACCTTCGAAGTCGCCAATAATCTGAAGGATCAAGGCGTCGCGGAGATCTTGGCGAATTTCAATGTCCGCTCACTAAACGACTATCGGTTCGTGCTGCGACGGACCGACCTGCGACTGGATGAAGTCCAAGATCGCGTCGCTCAATTGACCGAACAAAACCGGTTGCTTGAGGAATCGATGAAATTGACCGACGCGATGAATCAAAAATACCAAGTCGACAAAAGCCACCTGGAAGCCGACAGCAATCAAATCACCAAAGAACGCAAAGCCATTGCGGAATACGCAGCGCAGTTGGAAGGCGAAATCAAGTCGACCAAGCAACAGCTTGCCGCTTTGTATCAATCGAACCTGCGGCTGAACGAAGAGCTGAAAACGTATCACCAGACGGTCACCGAACAGACCGATGCTCGCGTCCGTGCAGCGGCCCCCTAAGGCAGCCGCGCAGCGGCCCCCTAAGGCAGCCGCTCGCTAAACAACTCGGCATGGTCAGCACTTCGCCAAGCCGCTCGCTACCAAGCGGGTCGGTCTTCTAACGCCACCACAGCACTCAAATATAAACCGGCTCCCGACTTAAGTGATTCTTTGTTGCGAAGCTGACTGCGGGCGGCGCGCATGATGTCCCGACGACTGATCTGTCCGACTAAACGGCCACCATCGCCCAGGACAGGTAAGCGTCGGCAAGAAGCATCCAGAAACGTCTGGGCGATCGTCAATAGATCGGTCTCTTCATCGATCGTGGGTGGGTTTTGATCGACAAACGCCATCAGATTGTTCGATGGCAACTGCTCGTAGGTGACCGCCACAATGAAACCGATACACGATCTTTCAGAGAAGACGCCGACGAATCGACCGTTCTCGTCGACCACCGGAGCCCCAGATATCTTGTGTTTTAACAACACGTCGATGGCGTCGAGCGCATCCATGTTGGCCTGGAGTGTTACCAAATTCGACACCATCATTTCGCGCGCGGTCACAGTGTGATTCATCGGATAAGTCATGGATCGGCTCCGCAGAAAGAGAAGAGGTCAGCACTAGGCGACGCCAAGACATGACCACCACACGCGGTCTCGCTCGCAACGCATCACCAAGCTCATCGTGGCGGTCCCGGCGTACCGGGTCAACCAAATTCCTACCGCGATTCGGGCGGCAAAAATCGGTTTGCGACGTTTGCGTTGCGAACGGCGGACCAAGAAAGCCAACCTTTTGAAGCGATTAAGGTTCCTTTGCCAAGCTTGCTGATAGACTTAATGAAACAGCGGCAACGAGCTAGTCACTGCACAAAACAACACCTCCGCCGTCCATCGCACCCGCGTTAGGGAACCAGGGTTTGAATAGTTTCAGCATCGAATGCACCACCTGCGGCAGCCGACTGAAAGTCCGTGACACGGAATTGGTCGGGCAGATCATCGCCTGCCCAAGGTGTGGTGGCATGGTGGAAGTGACCGGTCCGCCGACACCTTCCCCGCTACCAAGTCACCCCGCCGATTCAGAGCAGGATCGGGAGCAATCTCGGATTGCCGTCGGCCCCGAAGGAGCGGTCGATAGTCAGGCGATTACCCGGGACTCGATTACCCAAGAGAGCTTTGCCGCATCGTCTCCAGGAGCCGATGCGGCCGCCGGTTCCTCGCCCGGCGGAGCGGTTTTTCAAAGCCACGGCATGGAGCCCTCCGCGGCCACGGAGGATGCTAGTCGCTTGGATGCCGCTACCTTCGCACAAAGCGCGCGCTCAAAACGTACTCGGCAAATCGGCTTGATCACCACGCTTTCCATCGCCGGGGCAATCGCCTCGCTGGTCGCATTCGGGTTCTTTGTTCGCTGGTGGCAATCCGCGCCCGACCAACCAGTCGTCGCCAAGCTGCCTGCCGAAGCCATCGCGGCGACAGCCACACCGCCGACGCAAGCCCCAACGGAAATCGAAGCTGACCCGCTCGCCCAGACTGACGCAACGTCGCCCGACGCAACGTCGCCCGACGCAACGTCGCCCGACGCAGAACTGTCCGACGCAGAACTGTCCGACCAAGGGCCCACGAAGACAACAGGAACGGACCAGCCAGATTCGATGGCCGCTAGCGCCGCACCAACCGCGGCCTCCGAGCCGAACCCGGCTGCTACCAATCCAGCCGAGCCAACGCCTACCGAACCTACGACGGAACAAATCGCCGCGGCAATGATCAACACCCCGGTGCTCGATCCTGCCGACACCGAACCGGCCAGCCCCGCCACCGAAATGCCAGAGGAAATGAGGCGTTGGACGCAGGTTCTCCGCTTCGACGATCCGGTGGAACAGCCCGATCTACCAACTCCGCCGACTCTCGAACAGGTCGAACTGGAAATGCCAGCGGAAGCCGGGAACGGCCTGCTGGAGGCTGCTCCAACGATTGACATTGACCGGTGGATGCAGCAAAAAATGGCGTTTGAGAAGCGGCCAGCCCCCCTGCTGCGCTGGGTTCAGGTATTGTCCCAGATCACCAGTGTGCCACTGAGCGTCGACTTGGTTTCCCTCGATGCCGCGGGCCTCGATCCGCTGCTCGAGGTCACCCCGCCGGGCGGCTGGCTGTCGGCCGAGGAGGCGCTGGCCGCGATTGCGACTCAAGCCAACTGCGAAGTCCGCCGGACCGAGGCGATGCTAGTGATCGAAGCGTCTGCCGATCGGGTCGCTGCCGGGTTGGCTCCGGGCCTGACGTTTCAGGACCTAGCCAGCGGACCGGCAGGAAATCCAGCGGATCAACAACTGCTCGATCAACTTCAGCGACTGACGGTGGCGACGGCGATCACGCGTGACGACACAAACCAACTGCGGATCGAGGGCTCCACGACGTCGCGTTGGCTGACCGCGTTGACGGCCGAAGCGATCCGCTTGGCGCGGGGCTTGCCGCCACGTTTGCCGCCACAGCGAACGGCGCGCTGGCTGGTTAAGGATGCCAATCAGGAATGGCCTCTCCTTGAAGCGGGGCGCGCGATCGATCCGATCGACCAACCGCTGACGGTCATCGACCTGCTGTCCCGCATTGGTCGCCGCAACGACGCTTACCCCATCATTAACTGGGCCGATGCGTTGCCCCAAGGTATGACACCGACCAGTCAATCGATGCCGTGGTTAAAGGATGTCACCGCGGCCGAAGCGATCACGGAGATACTTGACCCCTTTCAACTGCAGGCCAGACAACTCGGTGACCGACTGTGGTGGGTCGGCACGGCGGCAAGCTACGATCGTGCGAATGTGATTGCGATCGCCAAGATCGATCCGGATCAGGCGGGCGCAATCCTGCAGCGATTGGCCGCTGCGGTTGGCGTTGCATCACTGGATGAACTGAGTGCGTTTGCCGACACGCGGAGCCCTTACCTCATCATCCGCGCGCCCCGGTTCATCGTTCGGCAGTTGCCCAAGATCATCACACCACCGGCCGAATGATCGGGCAGTGATGAAACAACCGATGCCGCGTCGCTCAGGAGCCTGCGTATTGCAAAGCCAACTGCTCGCGGAAGATCTTACTGTTGTGCCGAATATCAACCGGCAGTTTACCCGCGTGAATGCGAATGTCGGTAATCGTCGCGGTTCGTTCATTGGCGGCGGCAAGATGCCGGAGTTCATCGACCAAGCGACGCGCTGCCGCCGCCCCACGTGGCCGAGCCGCGGGATGCGGTTCAATGATCACCGCAGGTTGCTGCTCGGGTGCCGTCCCCAGCCCAATCAATGCCGATCGATAGACATCTTGGTGAGTGTTGAAGATCGCTTCGCAGGGGACCGTGAACAGCGTGCCTTGCGGCGTTTGCACGCGATGCGATTTGCGTCCACAAAACCAAAAGCGATCTTGTGAATCGAGATAGCCCACATCTCCCACGCGATGCCAGACCCGTTCGCCATCGCGGACTTTGTGGAGCGCGTTCTGAGCCTGTCGCGTCACGTATTGCCGCGTCACGACGGGACCACAAACCATCAGTTCGCCGATCTCGCCCGCCGGGATCGCTGGCGCCTGCTCAATCGATTCGATCGGGTGATCACTGATCGAGATGACTCGCCACTCGATCTGCTCAAACCGACTGCCAACACAGGTCCCCGCGCCTTGGCGACTCCGATGAGCGGTCTCTTCCAAAACTTCTCGCGATTCAATCGAAGCGATCGGCAACGATTCGGTCGCTCCGTAGGGAGTGAAGATTTCACCATCAGGATGGATCAAGCGACGCAAGGTCGCCAGCGTCGCCGGCGGTACCGGAGCGCCCGCCGACAACACCCTTCGCAAGGTTGGCAACGTGACCTGCTCCGCCACACACCAGTTGGCCACCGTGTTCCAAAGTGCGGGTGAGCCAAACGCTTGATCGATCTCCCAATGCTCGACCGCTTCCACCACACGGCGAGGATTGACATCCGCCGGGCGCGTTGGATCCATGTCAGGAATGATGGTGGTTACCCCCATCACGGCATCAAACAAACCAAACAAGGGAAAGCACGCCAAGTCGCGACTGCCGGGCTTGATACCGTAGCGTTTGCGAATCAAATCGATCTGATGATTAAAGATGCCGTGCGTATAGAGCACCCCTTTGGGCGGACCGGTACTGCCGGTCGTAAAAATTACCGCTGCGGGATCTTCATCACCCCGATCGGGCAAGCTGTGCTCGGTGGCGTCTTTGGCAGACGAGCCATGCTCCGGTGCATCTTGCTGCAGTGCCCTGCCCAAGCTTTCGATTTCCTGCAGCGTTTTACCACCCCAAAACAACCGACGCCCAACCGTCACGTTCCAGCGCGATGCAGGAAAGCGATTTCGCAACACCGCCCGAATCGCTTGGGCTTTGGGGATCGCGACCATCCCGTCAGGCGCCGCTTCTTCCAAACATCCAATCAGATTCCGTCGCCCCATGCCGGGATCGATCAACACCACCACGGCGCCCGCCTTCAGCAAGCCAAACGTCAGCGTGAGGAACTCGATGCCAAAGGGAACCAACATCGCCAACCGCATCCCCGGTTGCACGCCCCACTTCAACAGTCCCTTCGCGATCGTATCGGTTCGCTGGTCAAGCTCGCCGAACGTCACCGCGGTGTAGGACCGCGGACCGGTTGCCGACGGTCGACCTTGCGGCTGAGCAATGGCGATCCCACCGGGCACCAAGCGGGCGACTTTTGCAAGCCGCGCCGCAACGTTTCGATTTGCAGGATTCGTCATACGGCAGACCTTACCACGCTGGCTGTTGTTGTCGACGCTTGCGCTCGATTTCGCAGCACTTGGCTTGCCACCAGATCGATCATCGGATCGGCAAGCGGGAATCCAAGCGCCTGCTGCGCACCTTTCCAGCCCGGCACCGCGTTGACCTCGAGGACCCTGGCAGGTCCGTCACTGGCATCAATGACATCGACGGAACCGATCGCGATGCCGATTTTGTCAGCGATCCGCAACGCCAACTCCCGTTGGGCAGCGGTGACCGCGACCGCCTCGCTGACCGCTCCCTGAGAAACGTTGGTTCGCCAATCGTCGGTGGAACGACGCCGAATGCCCCACACTTGATCCCCGACCACAAACAGCCGGGTATCGATTCCTCCAGGCGGCACGAACCGCTGGACATAGCTCACTGCTCCCAAACGCTCCAGGGTGCTGAAGGTGGTCCAGGCCAGTTGCCGATCACGGACCCGCATCACTCCACGCCCCTCGCCACCAAAGATCGGTTTGACAACCACGTCACTGCCCAGTCGATCGAAAGCTTGCATCGCTCCCCGGCGCGACTGGACCACAACCGTTGCTGGAACGTCGAACCCCAAGGACTGCACGACAGCCAAAGTGGCGTACTTGTCGATCGCCGTTTCCAAAGCGCGCGGTGAATTGATCACCACCCCACCAGCATTGAGAAAGGAGTGTAGCGTTGCCAACCGGAAGGTGATCTGCTCCAACGAGCCGACGGGCATGGTGCGGGTCAACACCGCATCGAAATCCTCCAGCGATCCGGCGTCACAGTAGCAGCGATGGGACCCTTGACCGTCCAGTTCACTGGCCAACGATTCGTACGGCGCAAATTCCAACGTATGCCCTGCCCGCTTCGCCGCTGTCATCAACTGCTCGGCATGCCAACCTTGGTCGGAACCCAGCACTAAAAGTCGGAGTGCAACTTCTTGTGAACTCATTAAGAATCGCCTAAACCCCAAACGATCGAGCCAGCACATCGCTTGCGATTTGACCCGCCGTTCGCATAACGCCTGACCGCAAGTTAACGAGCCGCACCACCGCCGGACTGAACAAATTCGGATCGACTTTATAGAAGTCGTATTCGTAGTCCTTGAACACTTCAGCGAAGGGCCGGCCATGATCTTTGGACGTTTGGCTAGGCACCTGTTCGACAACGCGGTCGACCTCCTGCTGGTCGGCGTCGACCCACAGCGTGACGCGGCCCCCGTAGAGGATCGCGTCGTTGGTGCGTCCGATCCCGCCCACCAGATCGCCAGGCTTGGCCATCGGCGGCAAGGGGGCGACTCCCCAACCGCTCACGACTTGCCGCACATCAAAACCGCATTCGTGCAGTTTGTGCATGGCGGTCTCCAAGCTGCGGGCGACGACCTGGACGGTACCCGCCAGCGAGGTCGACGGAGCAACACACAGCGTTAACGCAGCGGGCTCCAGTTGGCAGTCCTCCGCGACAGCCCGCACGGCAGACACGGTCGGTAGCTTATCCGACTCCAAGACACCCACCGCGGCCGCAGGAGTTTCTCGGAGCGACAGAGATTCCAAGACCTTCTCACGACCGCGCACCATTCGCATCGGACCGCTGCCCATCGCGAAATAATCATCCGCCTGCACCGGCCAACCGGCATACTGCCCACCCAAGCAGGCTCGCAACGGATCATCGCTGCGCACCACCACAGCGGTGTCGCTGTGGAAGTGTGCACCATTTTCAGGCACCAATTGCACGTCGGCGGCATCGCCTAAACAGACGCGTGCCAAGAATAATCCGGCGGCTAACGATCCGACGGTCCGCACGCCGGCATCAATGACCCGCGCTGACGCCACGGAGTGTGTCTGCAGGCGTAACGGCGCATTGGCCGTCGCTTGATCACACAACAACGCAGCGGCAAGATTCAACGACATTCCATCACCACTTTCCATCGTTCCCAGACAAGGTGCCAAACCAAAACAGGTGCTAAAGCGAGCTCGATATTGGAACGCAAAAGGGGCGGCAGGGAAACCAGTCGCAGGCGGGTTTCCCTCTGCCTCGCCGGGACAAAGTGACGCCGGAGAACACGATGGCGACGGATTAACGGGGAAACGCATTGCGTTGTTCGCGCAAGATCCGTTCGAGCGGATCGATGTTGTCCCGCGGTGGCTGTGCCGGCGGCAGCGGGCGCACACCACCAGGATTCTGAAACGCCTGGGCTTCGTTCCAGACGTCGATCCGTGTCCCGTCCTGCAACAGTCGACCGGCAGGCAACGGAAAGAAACCGACACTCTTGCGTTGGTAGTTCACATCCTCGATCACTTGCGGGCTTGTTCCCGTTCGATCAATGGCAATCGATTGCAAAAATCGTTCGTAAACACTGACGTCGTACAGCACCGTCGGCGGGATTTCGGTAATCGTCTGCTGGCCCACAATTCGCCCCGTCGGCGACAGCACTTCGTAACGTTCCACCAGCAACCCGCCGGAGTCGCGGGCCAGTTCGACCGTCTGGGAACCGCCAGCGGGAATGCGGATTTCCTGTGGCCGACCGGTCCGCAGATTCGCCAGCACGACGGTCAATTCATTGTGATGCGTGTTCTCGAACCGGACGCGCGCCGGCGGCAACTCGGCATGAGGCCGCTGCTCGACCTGTGCAAGTCGAACCGGCGGGATGACCAGCGCCGGTGGCGGAGCGGCAAAACGCACCAACCAAAGCTGCGCCGCGGCTCCGCTGGTACGTTCAAGGGCGACCAGCCCGTCCGCGCTCCCAGCCAGCGAACGCCCCGGATAGGCCACACTGTCCAACCGAATGCCAGCGCCTCCAACGGCACGCCACAATTGCGTGGCATCGCGACGCGTGGGCTGCATCACGACAGCTCCGGCAGGCCCGGTGGCACTCAGCGACCATAACTCGCCACGGTCGACAAATTGCAGCCGTACAATGTTTCCACGCACCGGAATCAGTACCCAGTACTGCTCCGAAATCTCGGCCGGCAGGTTCATCCGCGCCGGCCGACCGGCCCGAGCTTCCAACACAAAACCTGCCCGCAGTGCGTCCCGAGTCGTCAGGCGACCGGTCTGCCCCACGCCAGGAGCCCCCACGTCGTCAACCGGAATGTCAAAGGTAAGCGGGCGAAACGGCCCGATCCCGTCGATGCTGATTCCGCCAGCCGACGGGACAGCCTGTGCGGAGGGAACCGCCAAGGAATTGCTGGAGTTTAAGCTCGGATTCTCTGTCACCGGCGCAACGCGCATCCGGGAGACCCGAAAAGGTGGACGAGGATCTCCCGGCAATGCATCGGCCAACTGCATCGCTCCGCTGCCACGAACCGGCCAGCGAACCGCACGTCGTGCGGCTCGACTGTAATATCCCTCATACTGCCGATCAGCCGTATCGTATCGCGGCTCGCGCTGATAGACGGTGACCACCCCCGCCGGGTCGGTGATCACTAATCGACCGAGCATCTTTTCCGCCCGAGATTCCACCTGCCCGTCTGGCGTCGCCAAGCGAAAAACCTCCGACATCGCCTGAGCACAAGCACGCGGAACGACCCCACTGCCTACGATGCAACCGCCGACCGCGAGGAACGCAGCGATCAGCAGCGGGTTACCCATATCCCCCAAGCATGACCAACCGCCCGTCTGTCGACCCACCATCATCACAGTCTCCTCGATAAGCCTGATTCGGAAACTTGGTTCCGCATTTGCTCGGGAACATTGGCTCGCAGAGCGTTCCACGGGGAAGATGAAATGCATAAAACGCACCAATTTGCCCACAACTCCCGCACCAACCGGCAGCTTTCGCCTAAACACCTCATTCGCCTAGCCACCTAAGCGGCACGGTCCCTGAGCTTATCCGCGATGGCGTCAGGAAATCGAGGCCCCGCCTGCCGTAGCGTCGGCAGCGTCCGATGCTTCAGCAGCTTCGCGATTGGCCTTGTCATCAAGCTCCGAATCTTTGTCGGCAGTGTCTTTGTCGGCAGTGATCTCGATTGCCAATTCAGGAGACTCTATCGCTACAGCCTCGGTGGCGATGTCGGGACTTTCCTGAAAAGGGTTCTTCCAGTCCCCCCAACACGACAGGTAGTCAACGTAAGCTTTGCAGCCATCGGCCCGCTCGATCAACCACTTGTGGGCTGCATCCACCAATTCCGCTTCGCGTTCCAAGGTGATTTTGCCACTGACAACGCACGTACGGAGAAACACAAAGTAGGTATCCAAGACGTCGCATCGACAATAGTCACTGATGTCCTGTAACTCGCCAGCGTTCCACATCTCTTGAACTTGATGCCCTTTGGTCGACATCTTGCCAGGCTTCCCGAGCAGGGTGGCGGCCAAGTCCAAGCCACCCCGAAACCAACACGCCCCATAGTTGGTCAACCACTCATGCAAATCCAAATGCGTCGACGCGTTGTAACGATTGCGGGGATGCGTGTAAGAAGCCCCTTTGCTGTAAAACCAATCCTTAAGCGTCAGGCCATAGCGAAAGGCAGCCAACTCCATCACCGGCAGATCGAATCCACGTCCGTTAAAGGTCACCCAGGTCGGATGCTGATAATGCTCCCACCCCCGCCAGAACTGCTGGGTCATCACATGCGACCGAAATTCGGGTTCATCCAGAGAAACCAGATCGACCATATTCAGATCGCTGTCGACTTTGGCAACCACGACCGCAATCGGAATTTGAAACGTGTGTGGAATGAAGTCGCGACCGTTCTGCGTTTCCCGTAGTTCTTCTTGAAACCGAGCCACCGCGGCGGCAGGTTCTAAACCTTCACCGGGATACTTCACCGCAGCAATTAGATTGCCATCGGCGATGCTTTCGACATCGAACAACAAGAATTCGATCTTCTTCGCTTTGGACAACCGCCTATCTCCCTAATTCGTGTCGATCTGTCACAATGCGAGGGCGTTCAGAAAGAGCGACCTGCTGCATTCCTGAAACCGCCACTGGCGACCGGCGCCTTCACAACCGGCCCATAGGCCGAAGTCAGCAAGTCATTCACCCCACATAGCAGTTTTTCCCATTGTAGCGTTTTTCAACACCAAGCGGCCCCCATGGCAGTTCCGATCAACCGCCAGCGATTGCTGGAGCGTTTTTTGTCTTATGTCTGCATCAATACGGCAGCCAATCCCGACACCCGTCGATACCCCAGCTGTCCCGGCCAGTGGGAACTCGGTGGGCTGCTAACGCAGCAACTGGAGGATATCTCAGCGGATTACCCACACCAGGACGAGCACGGATTGACCTGGGCAAGTATCCCGGCGACCGATGGCGGCAACAGTCCCACCATCGCGCTGATCGCTCATATGGACACCTCGCCAGAAGCCCCCAGTGAACATGTTCGGCCGCAAGTGATCGAATCGTATGCCGGTGGAGACATTGCACTACCCAATGGCCAAGTCATTCGCGTCGATCGGACTCCTGAATTGAAGCACCTCGTTGGCAGCACGCTCATTACCACCGACGGCAATACGCTGCTCGGTGGCGATGACAAGGCGGGTGTGGCGATCCTGATGGAACTGGCCAACCACCTGATGGAGAATCCGCATTTGCAGCACGGCACGGTACGGTTGCTGTTTACCTGCGACGAAGAGATCGGTCGCGGAACCGACAGAATCAACCTCAACAAACTCGATGCCATGGTGGGTTATACGCTCGATGGCGGCGATGCCGGACAATTGGACGTAGAAACCTTTTCCGCAGACGCCGCGACAGTGACTTTCACCGGCCACAATATCCATCCCGCGATCGCCAAAGGCAGAATGGTCAACGCGGTCCGCGCCGCTGCCGATTTTGTGGCCAGCTTGCCACGCGATCAGCAAACTCCCGAAACGACCGAAGGCCGCGAAGGCTTTATCCATGCCCACTCCCTTCAAGGCGGCGTGGGCACCGCCACGGTCGAACTGATCCTCCGCAGTTTTGACACCGCGAAACTCGAGGAGTACGGAGACCAAATTCGCCAACTTGCTGACGACGTCGAATCGCGGTTTCCAGGCCTCCTGGTCTATGTCAACCAACGCGCACAGTACCGCAACTTGGCGGAAGGCCTGAAACAACTCCCCGCCGCCATTTCGCTCGCTGAACAGGCGTACCAGAACTTGGGGCGACGCTGCGAACGAACGATCGTCCGTGGTGGCACCGACGGTTCGCAATTGACCGAAAAAGGTTTGCCAACGCCTAACCTATCAAGCGGACAACATAACATCCACGCCGTTCACGAGTTCGCTTGCCTCGATCAGATGGTCGAGGCTGTCGAACATCTCGTCGAACTGTTGCGTCTGTGGAGCGAACACGGCAAGTCGTGATCGCCGATCCATTGCCGAGATTCCTTTCCAGGCCCTTCTGCTCAAGAACCGCCTCACTATCGCACGGAGCTTTTCTACCATGACCGACACACCTCTTACCGCGGATGCCGTCCGAGCCACGATCGAACCCATTGCGGATCCCGAAACGGGTCGCCCCATGGGCTCGATGGGACAGATCGGCGAGATCACTATCAACCAGAAGCATGCCGTCATCCAAATCGGTTTGTCGACGCACTCGTTTCCCATCGCCGACGATGTCAAAGATCAAATCGCTTCCGCGGTGGCCAGCAAACTGCCCGGCACGACTACGGAGGTCCTCGTTCATAAGCACCCGCGTCCACCGGCGCGTGCAGGCCAAGCCGGCTTGCGGATCAAGACGGTGATCGTGGTCGGTTCAGGCAAAGGAGGCGTCGGCAAAAGTACCGTTGCCGCCTCGCTCGCGATTTCGCTGCAACAATTAGGGGCAACGGTCGGGCTGATGGACGCCGACGTTTACGGTCCCAGCATCCCGCACCTGCTGGGACTGGAAGGCAAACCAGCACTCGATCCGCAAAAACGCATCGTTCCGGTTCGTGCCGGTGAACTGCCCGTCATGTCGATGGGCTTTTTCCTCGATCCCAATCAAGCCGTCATCTGGCGCGGCCCCATGCTGCACCAATCAATTACGCAGTTCCTGACCGAAACCGACTGGGGTGAACTCGACTATCTCATCATCGACATGCCTCCAGGCACGGGCGACGTGGCGTTGACGCTGTCACAGGGTGCTGTACCCATTGCCGGTGCAGTGGTTGTCTGCACCCCACAAGAGGTTGCACTGCTCGATGCGGTCAAAGCGATCAGCATGTTCAACACGGTCAAAATTCCCATCGCGGGAATGGTGGAGAACATGAGCGGCTTCATCTGTCCCGACTGCGGCAAACGCTACGACCTCTTCGGCGCCGGCGGAGCGCGTGCGAAAGCGGAAGAACTGTCGATTCCGTTCCTTGGCGAACTGCCGATCGATCCAGTCCTCCGGGAAGCGGGAGATGCCGGTAAATTGGCCGATGTGATTCGCGAAAACGCACGCGCTCGGGCTCCGCTGGAAAAAGTCGCTCGCTCACTGGTCCGCCATTTCGCACAGAAAGCGGCCGCCGCTCCTCCGAAACCGCAACTGCCAACGCTCTAAGAAGATCGCGTTGCGTTGCCCAGCGCTAATCGACTTGGTCGACGCAGCGACGGAAAAACCGACCAGCGCATGAAAAACCGCATCGAAGGGTTTCGATGCGGTTCGGATTGCCGTGAAGCAACAAGGGTTGGCAAGTGCCAACTTACTTGCGGCGAGTTGCCTTCTTCTTCTTAGGAGCAGCCTTCGAAGTTTTCTTGGTTGCCTTTTTCTTGGCGGCCTTCTTCTTCGGAGCTTTCTTTACGGTCTTCTTAGCGGTTTTCTTAGCTGCCTTCTTCTTGGCGGCTTTCTTCTTAGGAGCTTTTTTGACGGCCTTCTTTGCAGGGGCCTTCTTGGCTGCCTTCTTCGTCACCTTCTTCTTTGGTGCGGCTTTCTTCGTAGCCTTCTTTACTGCTGCTTTCTTCTTGGCCATGGGGTTCCTCCGCGAAAAGGAAACATGACGGGACTTTGTGTCTTCGGGTTTTCACCCGCAAGACCACGGCCACGCCCGTCAATGGAAAGGTTCGATCAACCCGATTCACGTGACGTTTGATCCACAAACGGACGGTCGTCAAATTGATCCCAAACAAACTTTGCGTAACTTTACGCGCTTCTCGAACCTTGGCAACATCTTTTCCACAAAATTCTGCGCAGCGCATGGTTCGCAATGACGCCGTTACACCTCCGCCAACCTGGCTTGGAAACGGCGCGCTAGTAACGTTGCCAGTTCCCCATCGACTGCAACGCTTGCCAATTGCCGACGGCCAACGAGGCAAACAAGAACCCCAAATAAATCTGCTGACCGGTGAATCCCCAAGCGGCAAAGCCCGCCGCGCAAACCAAAGAAACGATCAGCGAGTGACGCACCGTACCGCCGAACAACGAGATCAACTCGCGCGCGATACGACCACCATCAAGGGGCCAAACCGGAATCAAATTTAACACCGCCCAAGCGATGCTCGGCCACACCAAACAGTTCACCAAAGTGAACATGCCGACGTTCAAAATCGGCTTCCCGCCGGCAGCTTCAGGGATCCACAAGACATACGCCGGCAAAGTCCTTACGTCGTATCCCGCAACACGCACAACGACCACCACCAACGCGGCGAACAAGAGCTGGGCAAGCGGACCAGCCGCAGCAATTGCAAGGTTTTCCCTACTGGAAAGCCGACCAGCGGAACGACCAACCATCCGACCAGCCACCGGAATCGCCAAGCCACCGAAGTGATACAGCACGATCGAACTGTGAATACCACACCAGCGAAACGCCAACGCATGCCCCAGTTCATGCACCGTAATGGAAACCAAAACACACACCGCCCATACGATCAGCAATGGCAAAGGACCAGGCGACCAAAGCGAGTACTGCTGCAAAAAAAGTCGGTCAATCGAATCGACGAAACCGTATCCAAAGACGGCCGCCATCAACCAAAATGTCCAAGCGATGCGAACCGGAATTTCGCCCAACCTGAATTCCAAATCGTAGGGAGAACGAGCGGGCTCTTGAAGCAACATGCAGACGCACCGAACAGACGAAGGGTGAAATGAAACGACGAAACAGAAGAAGCGACTGACGATTGTAACGTGCCAGTGAAGGTGTGTTACCGGCATCCACTCGCCGATGTTTTTAGCTCTCCAACGCCGCAAATTTTTTTTGAGTTTTTTCGTTTTCGGACGGCGTGCGCGCTCGCTAAACAGAGTTGCGACGGTTTTCACTCGCGACAGAGATGCCTTTCCTCTCGCGGCAAAGAGACGTTCACGTCACTCCCTTTCGCATCACGCCACCTCGGTGCGACGCAGTAACGTGGCTCCAACCCAGACGGTTCCAGTGGCCGATCGATGGCGTCTGAAACGCACAAACCGCAAGCGTCGCTTATTGCCCGGAAGATCGACGGAATGCTTCAAAGGCATCGCGGTACAACGGAGGCGCAGGGACGCGCGTTCCTGCATCTTCCAAGCCTCGCATCGCGTCGCTGGGTTGCCGTTGCCTAACCGCTTCCGATTCACGGTTACGCAATCCTAAACTCTGCAACGCTTCTTCGAATTCACGCTGTGCTCCAGCGCCTTCGGACTTAGGCATCTCGCGCGTGTTCTTCCACCGCTCCTCGAAAGCACGCAGATCTTCTTCGCTCCAGTTCAGCTTCTTTAACAGATCCGAGTCCGGCTTGTCGCGGTTTTGCTCCAAATAGTCGAGCACCATGTCGGTGGAACGCTTAGCGTATTCCATGTTTGCCGGATCAGCTTCGGGCGGCGGTTCATCCCCCGCACTTTGAGGCCCGGAACCTGCAGACGAACCATTGGTGGAAGAACTGTCACCGACGTTGGCCGGTGAATCACCCGGCTTTCCGATAGCGTCAGAATTTGCTTCTCCCCCCTCTTGGTTTGCACTGGAAACTGGAGCCGCATCGCCAGCAGGCGCTCCCGGCGAACCTGAGCTCTCCGACATACCACCTTCTTGACCAGCTCCTTC
>CAYZHQ010000018.1:0-71005 GCA_964477385.1 uncultured Pirellulaceae bacterium | reverse complement strand
GTGAGCGAGGGATTTATCGGGGATCCCTCGCTTACGCGTCGGTTTATCAATAATCCGGGCTAGGATTGCGTCATGCCCGAGATGGACGGCCTTGAATTGGCCGATGTGATCAAGACCAAAACGTTGCTCGGAAAGCCGCCCGTGATCATGTTGACCTCGCTTGACAACTTGATTGATCAGGCAGCCCGCGAGCGACTCGATCTGATCTGCTTGCAGAAGCCCGTTTTCAAACGCCCAGCAGAAAGTGCCGGGCGTTTAATAGACCACGTCGGATTCATCCAACGTCATCACTTCCGGTGAGCTGTTGGACTTGCCGCGGCGGAGCAGGAAGTAGCCGGCGAGTGCGGAAACAATCAACAACGGGACGGCGACCAGCGGGCGGTAAAAAAACCATGCGAAGGCGATCGTCATCGGTGCCAGGATTAGGGTGCACAAGGCGGCGACAAGAAAGGTGCTCCCCTGGACGATGCTGCCGACCAGCGGAATCACGTCCCCGACAATCACCAGGGGGGACATCAGCATCATCAGTCCGCCGAGCATGATGGCCGAGCCGAGTGCTCGCAGCACCCATGTGAAGATGCTGTTCTCCGTGCGTGCGTGAGCGAACATTTCCTCCGCACTGAGCATCCCCATTTCCAGTCGGCTGAGCGCGTCGCCGGCTTGCGTTTGATAGGGCTGGAACGATGCGTTTTTCTGTTGAGCCAGGATCGAGACTTCGGTTGCCGGAGTCGCTTCAAAACGGACGCGGATGTCACCGATCTGCGGTGATTCGGAGTCGGCTCCTAAGTACAGTTCACCGCCAACGAATCGCATTTGTTCGCGAAATGTTTCCGGGATATTGGACGCGTCCAGCCCGATCGTTTGGCTGCCGCGGATGTTGCTCACCAAATCGTCGGAGAGCTGGAAGGCACCAAGGGTCACCTCCGATGCGGTCTGCATCCGCGGAGTGATCAACATCGTCCGCGGATTTTTGTGGCCTTCGGGGTGTCGGAAGTTGCCGCTGTCGATCTTTGAAGCAGACCACTCCTTGCTGTACTGATAAGTCTTGGTCGTCTTTTTGCCGCCGCCAAGCGTCTTGTCGGTTTCGGTGCGTTCGTCTTCTTCCCATTGGTACATCTCGGCGATGCGTTGGATGCGGATCGCATTGACTTCGACGTTGAACATTTCGTCACACAGCACATCCGCGGTGCTTGCCAAGCCCGACATATGGACCAGTTTGCCGTCGTTGGCTCGATCCACCGTGTCGCAGGCGACCGAGACGGTCTGCTTTTGCCCCTCGTTCAGGCTGCGCGCCGTGGTGACAGCGCGTCCTTCGTTCCAAAAGAGTACTGGGAAAGAGAGCACGAACAGCAGCAGCCCAATGATCAGTGACTTGAAGGCATTACCGAGGCGGCTGAACCAAGATTGATGGCTCGTTTCCGTGAAAGTAGGGGACATCGCGGAAGTCTCTGGGCAGTGAGCGGCAAAAAAAGTCGACCGGATGACTCACCCGACGCCCAGGTTCGTGAGCGCCGGTTTCCGGTGTGTCTAACTCGAAGGCCGAGAACCGGGTGACCGCGGGGCGCTACCTCCGGCAATATACTCCCTTAAGTCTCCTCAGGAGGCTTGATCGGTGACTGCTTGGCTGATGATCCGGCGGACTTCGTGCACCGATAGGTTGTGGCTGGCCGCTAGGGCACGCGCTTCTTCAAATTCGACATTAAACCGCCAGCGTCCGTCCGGGAGGCGGCATTCTTTACCGACCACCGGACCCAACGAGGTTTCGCGTGTTGCGGGACGGCGAGGTAGTTTGTGCCGATCGGCGCGATAGCGCCGGACGCCGATGGTGCCTGTCGACACGAACAGCAGTTGTTCCAATGCATCGGCTCGGCCGTCGGCGCACAGCACGGTCAGTTGGATTCCGACGCGTCCTTTTTTCATCACGCAGGGCGTTTGGATCACGTCGACTGCGCCGGCTTCGAGCAGTGCGTCAGCGGTGGCGGCCAAATCTTCCGCCGGAGTGTTGTCGACGTTGGTTTCCAGCACCGTCACGCGGTCGAATTCGATGCCGCCCTGCCCTCGCGTCTGGTCGACGTCCCCGATCAGGACCCGGAGCACGTTGGCTTGTTCCGCCAAGTCTCTTTGGCCCGCACCGTAACCGATCGCGGTGGGTGTCATGGCGGGCAGCGAGCCGAAGTGGCGGGCGGAAGCTTTGAGGATTGCCGCTCCGGTGGGAGTCGTCAGTTCGTGCGGGACGTCGCTCGGTGCAATCGGAATGCCGCACAGCAATTCGGCCGTCGCCGGTGCGGGAATGGAAACGCGTCCGTGGGCGATGGTGATGAAACCGGTACCCGTTGGCACCGGAGAGGCTTCGACCGCATCGATGCCGAGGTCATCCAAGGCGATGGCCGTTCCCACGATATCGGCAATCGAGTCGATCGCGCCAACTTCGTGAAAATGGACTTTTTGAATCGTCGTCCCGTGGACTTTGGCCTCCGCGACCGCCAGGGCCCCAAAGATTTCCGAGGCACGCAGCTTTGCAGACGGCGTAATTTCGGTCGCCTGTTCGATCATCGCCTCAATGTGATGGAGGTGCCGATGAGCATGTTCGGGGGGGTGGTCGATCTTCACCTGCACCGCACGAAAACCGCATTTCCGCACGATCTCGGTCGATATTTCCAGTTCTCCCAGCCCCAGGCTGTGAACGCCTGTGCGGATCGTCTCGAGTGACGCGCCGGCGTCGATCAAGGCTCCCAGCGTCATATCGCCGCTAATTCCGCTCAGACAATCAAAATAGGCGATCCGCATCGATGGCTCTCCGTTGAAAGTGGCGTTGCCTTCTGGAGTTCTTCCAGTAGAATCCGGGATTCTGATGACTAAGAGGGACTCTGCCGAGCCCCCAACTGAATAGTTTCACGCCGAACCGTTTGTTGATTAGTGAGATAGAGACCAATGAAGGTTGTAAGCTCGATCGGAGCCCTAAAGTATCGCCACCCCGACTGCCAAGTGGTTCGTCGCCGTGGTCGCATTTATGTGATTTGCAAGAGCAACCCGCGCTTCAAAGTGCGTCAGGGTGGTGCGAAAATCAAGAAAGCGCGACGCTAAGTCGTTAAAGCCGACCGCGTTGCCGCATCTTTCCTAAACGATCTGATGCGTATCTTGGCGTTCCAAATCAGACTTTTCGTCCGAGGTTGCCGATGGGTGTGTTGAGTCAACTCCACACCATCGCACCCCTTTTCCGGACGTGTCCGCATGTCGCCCGTTCAATCGGCTCCGCCTTCCGACCCAGCTCCAGGCGGTTTGTTGCAGGAATTGGAACGTCGTCAAGACGAAGTGCTGGCTCAGATTGACGTGTTGGACGCCAAAGTCAACGCGATCTTGAGTGAGCTGGGGGTTCAGGGGATCGCCGAGCCGATTGATTCTTGAGCTCCCCCTTTCCGTGGAACGAGAACCTTGCGTGGAACGATACCTTTCTGAGCGGCGGTTACTGATCGGCTGGTGTGGACTTCGTTCATCATCGCGGATCCTTCTTTGACGCTCCGCTGACGCTGTCTTTGACGAGCGACTTTGCTGGACTATTTTGTTAGGCTCCGGCGTCGACTACGCTACCCAAACGGGTTTGCCACCGGGAAGATCGTCGCCCTGTTCCCCGAGTTCGGTCGCCATGACTCGGCGACCCCCGCGACGGTGAAGCAATCGGGCAACTTGCTTGGTATGGAGGATCACCATGAATTCCAAACGCGTCTTGTTCGTCTGCTTGGGCAATATCTGTCGTTCGCCGACCGGTGAGGCGGTGTTGCGTCACGTTGCCGAGCGCGATGGGGTGTCGGTGCATGTCGATTCGGCGGGAACCATCGGTTATCACGCCGGCCATCGAGCGGATCAACGGATGCGGTCCGCAGCCGCCGTGAGGGGGTACACGCTGGATAGCCGCGCACGTCAGGTCACGCAACGCGACATGCATCAGCACGATTTGGTAATCGCCATGGATCGCGAAAATTTCTCGCACCTGCAGCAGCTCGCCGGAGGGGCGGGCAAACATATTTTGATGTTAAGCGATTTTCTGAAGAGTGATCCACAGTGGCCTCGCGACGTGCCAGATCCTTACTATGGTGAGTCGGATGGATTTGACTATGTGCTCGACATGATCGAAGCCGCTTGTCCGGCGATCTTGCAAAAACTCAGCGAAGAGAGTTAGCTAATCAAACCGCAACGGATCGGCCTCGCATTTTGCACTCCTTGGCACCACCGGATGATCAGCCATGCATGAGCGCTTTCGTCGGACATTTTTCAGAACCTTGTTTCTGGTTGCGATCGCACCTTGCGTTTGGGTCACTCCGGATGGCTTGTTGGCTCAAGATTCTGTGCCGCTCGAGGGGCCGCTCGATCCATCGCTACCCGCTCCTGTCCAGCCCATCCAGCCGCCTGCTCTGCCGCCTGCAGAAAAAATCCAGCAGACGATCGACAGCATCAAGGAAGACGCCGCGTTGAAGCCGGAGTTGCAGACGCAGTTGGTCGACCGCTACACGCGGGTCTTGCAGTCCCTTGCCAAAGCGACCGAAGCCAAGCAGCAACTGTACGTTTTGCAGTCAACCACAAAATCGGCTAGCAAACGTCTCGCGTCGATCCGTGCACAGTTAGAGCAACCGGTCGACGTTCCCGTCGACGCTTCGCAAACTTCGTCCCTTGAGGAGATCCGCACCGAGCAGGCTCGGCTGGATGCGGGACTCCGAGACCTCCAGCAGGAGTTGGAAGTCATCACGACCGAGTTGCGGACTCGGAAAGAGGACACTCAGCGGTTACCCGAACGGATTATTGAACTACAGGAGCGTTTGAAGACGTTAACCGGTCAGCCACCGGTCGCGGAGGACGTGCCTCCAGCGATTCAGGTTGCCGCACGGTTGGAGCGCGATGCCGCTTTGGCCGAAGCTCGCGAGCAGCTCGCCGCGGCCAGGCAGCGGCTGGCACGTAATGAAGCGGAAGCCGATTTGCTGCCCGCGCAGCGCGAATTGCTGAAACGTCAAATCGAAGCGACCGAAGTCGAGTTGGCCAAGCTGAACGATGCCTTGGCAGACAAACGCGTCGTGCAGATCCGTTCGGCTGTGGCTGCTTACAACCAACTGAAACAGGCCGCCTCGGAAGCTTATCAGGAAGACGCTAACAAGTTTGCCGAAAACATCGGACAACGGATCGAAAGGCAAACCGATCGCGTTCTGGAAGCGGAGGAGCCCGGCGCCGCCTACCGGTTGGGCCGCGCTTGGCGGAGCATCGTTGACCAAGCCGCCCAGACAGAATCGGAATCACTACAGTTGCGAAGCACCTGGACGGCGCTCAAGGAGGATTTGGAAAAAATCGACGGCTTGGTAGAGACCGACTTGGCTACCGGTCGCGGACTGAGCCGTTCGGTGGGATACTTGTTGCAGCGGAAACAGGCCAAGCTGCCCCCTTCGCCGACGCTGAATCGAACCCGCAGTAGACTGACCGATACGGTCGACATGGCCCAGTCGATGTTGACACGCATCGAAGCACGGCGCGAAGACCTCGGCGACTACGTGCCCGTGGAGCCTGCCGACGTGGCGGCGGTCGAGGCCGAGGTCGAACTGTTGCGGCAGATGGGCAAAGACGTTGATGAGTACGTGACCGATTTGGTCACGATGAGCGTCATGCATGACGCGTATGGTGCCACGGTAGATGATTACCGACAGTTGATTAATAAGCACCTGCTGTGGGTGCGCAGCGCGGCGCCTTATGGCTTATCGGATCTTCAATCGATCGATGATGCAGCCAAGTGGCTAGGGGGTCGGCAAAATCTACAACTTCTCGGCTGGGCGTTGTTGGAGTTGCCTCAAGAACATCCCTCGGTGGCGATCTTGTGGGCACTCGCTTTGGGCGCCTTGCTTTACTTTCGCAGCCATATCAAAACACGACTGCATGCGTTGGGGGTTTCGGCATCGCATCGGTTGGCCAGCGCCATGCGTCCCACTTTTCAAGCCATTATTTGGACGCTGTTGCTGGCGGTTCCGCTGTCGCTGGCGTTGGTTGGGCCGGGTTGGTTGCTGTATACGCATCGCGCATCGGTTTCTTATCTCCAATCGGTTGGTTTTGCATTGCTAGTCACCGCTGTCGTGGTCATGCCCATCGAAGTCCTGCGCCAGGTTGTCCGTCAGGGCGGGTTGGCAACCGATCATTTTCAATGGGCGAAATCGGCAGTTCGCCCGATTCAAATCGTGCTGTGGTGGATCATCCATGCGGTGATTCCAGTAATCTTTTTATGGCGTGTGTTGGAAGGTGCCGAAGACGTCAAGATTGACTTGCTCAGTCTCTCGCGGCCGTTGTTCACCGTCGCGATGCTGGTGGTCTCTGCATTGTTGTGGTATATCACCCATCCGCGCCGCGGTGCGGCAGCAGGATATTTAGCCTACCACACCGAAGGTTGGATTTCGCAATTATGGTGGCTGTGGCGACCGCTCTTAGTCGCCGTTCCCATCGTTTTAGCGCTGCTCAGCCTAATGGGTTACAGCTATTCGGCGACCCAATTGGCATTTCGTTTATACCGCACTATTTGGATCGCCACGGTCGCAACGATTCTCAGCGGTCTGTCGATGCGTTGGTTGTTGATTTCCCGCCGGGGAATTGCAATCCAACAAATGCGACAACGCGCCGCTGAACGCGCCACGGCGGCTGAACAGGGAACGCTGTCAGGGCCGGTTGCCGAAGCGATCGACGCCGACGTGGTCGACGTTTCGAGCATTAGCGCACAGACTCAACGCTTGATCAACGCCGTCCTGTTCGTGTTTGTGCTGCTGGGGTTATATAGGGTGTGGAGTCCGATCTTGCCGGCGCTGGCGTTTTTGGATTCCGTGCCATTGTGGCCGATTAAGGATAGTAATGGGGTGGTGATCGAAACGGTCACGCTATCCAACTTGGTACTGGCGGTTCCCATCGTGGGGCTGACGGTGATCGCGGTCCGTAATGTACCGGGCCTACTGGAAACGGTGATTTTGCAGCGGTTGCCATTGGAAAATGCGGTCCGTTACGCGATTACGACACTGAGTAGCTACTTGTTTGCTACTCTGGGCATTATTGCGACGGCTCAGGTGTTAGGGATCCACTGGGACAGTGTGCAGTGGGTGATTGCGGGTTTAGGAGTTGGGTTAGGCTTCGGTTTACAGGAGATTTTCGCAAACTTTATCAGCGGCATTATTTTGTTGTTCGAACAGCCGATCCGTGTGGGTGACTTGGTGACGCTTGACGGCCAGACGGGAAGCGTGACCAAGATCCGGATGCGAGCGACCACGATTACGAATTGGGACCGGCAAGAGATGGTCGTACCAAATAAGAATCTCATCACCGGCACGTTGATCAACTGGTCTCTGACCGATTCGACGACTCGGGTTACCTTAACCGTGGGAGTGGCTTACGGCAGCGACACCCAAAAGGTTTGTCGTGTGCTGCAGGAAATTGTCGACAAGCATCCCATCGCGATGCCCGGTTTACAGCAACTCGTCACGTTCGAACAGTTTGGGGATTCGACACTGAATTTTACAGTCCGATGTTACTTGCCAAGCATCGAGCGACGCCTGCAGACGATCCATGAATTACATATGGAAATCGATCGGCGATTTCGAGAGGAAGGAATTGAAATCGCGTTCCCACAGCAAGACCTGCACATTCGTTCGATTCCAAAAGAATGGCAACTGTCGTCCGCTGACAGCCCCAGCGACGGATCGACACCATGAGCAGCGTACCGCCACGCGACGATTCGGCGGGGCGATTCGGCACGTTCGGAGGTGTTTTCACTCCGTGCGTGTTGACAATCTTAGGGGTGATTCTGTTCTTGCGGCTGGGATTGGTGGTCGGCCAGTCGGGTTTGCTGTACGTCTTTTTGATCATCGGGGTCTCGAAGCTGTTAACGGGGCTGACCAGCCTGTCCTTGTCGGCGATTGCGACCAATACCCGCGTGCAAGGCGGAGGGGCTTACTTTCTGATCAGCCGTAGCCTGGGAGTTGAGTTTGGCGGCGCGATCGGTCTGGTGTTCTTTCTCGCTCAAGCGATCTCGGTTGCCATGTACGTGATCGGCTTTTCCGAAGCCTTCGGCAGTGCGGTCCCCAGCGGTCTGTCGGTGGCGATGGTGGGCACGATTACGAATGTGGTTGTCTTTGCGTCCGTCATGATCGGTGCGGGCTGGACGATCAAGCTGCAGTTTTTCATTCTCGCGACGCTGGCTTTATCGTTGCTCTCCTTTGGGATCGGTGCCGCTGGCGAGTTCGACGCGACGATCATGCAAGCGAACTTGACGCCTCATTTCACAGGTGGCGAAAACCTGTTTTCAATGTTCGCACTCTTTTTTCCCGCCGTCACCGGCATCATGGCGGGTGCCAATATGTCAGGGGACCTACGTGACCCGGCCAAGTCCATTCCTGCGGGAACATTGTGGGCGGTGGGAGTCACCGCGGTGATTTATCTAGTGACCGCTGGTTTGCTGGCAGGCTGTCGCACGCATTTTGAGCTAAGCGACAATACGTTGATCGTTGCCGATATTGCACGCTGGCCGTTGTTGATTACAGCCGGCGTGTTTGCGGCCACACTTTCATCGGCCCTGGGTAGCATGATGGGCGCGCCGCGGATCCTGCAGGCTTTTGCGAAAGACAATGTCTTTGCCGCCCTGCGCCCTTTCTCGCGCACGAGCGGTTCGAACCCCGAACCGCGTCGCGCGATCATCTTGACTTTTTTGATTGCACAGTTTTGCATTTTGGTTGCTGATCTGAACACCATCGCTCCGTTGATCACCATGTTTTTCATGGTGACGTACGGCCTGCTGAATCTGGCCACGTTTTACGAAGCGATTACAAAGAACCCCAGCTACCGACCTCGCTTTCGTTATTGTCATTGGTCGACTTCGTTGGTCGGTGCCATCGGGTGCTTGATTGTCATGTTTCTGATTGACTGGCGGTGGGCGACTTTCTCGATCGCCGCCATTGGAATCCTGCACCGCTATATCAGTCGCCAAGACACGGGGGCGCATTGGGGAGACATGCAAAGCGGTTTGGTCTTTGAGCGGACGCGACGAAATCTGTTGCGACTGGAAGCGGAAATGCATCATCCGAAGAATTGGCGGCCCATTGTTTTGTCGATGGTCGGTGCGGCCTGGGACCGGCCTTATTTAGCCACCTATGGACATTGGCTGACGTCCGGGCAAGGGATTCTGTCGCTTGGACAGGTCATTCAAGGCGACGTCAAAGACCGCTACAAGCGACTGGCGGCTCAGGAACAGTTGCTATATGAAACGATTCGCAAAGAACAGTTAGAGGCGTTTCCCGCAGTGTGCGTGGCGAGCAGTTTGCGCCAGGGAATTGAAACCTTGGTGCAGTGCCAAGGCTTGGGAGCCCTGCGTCCCAACACCGTGATACTCGGTTGGCCTCGTAGTCGCGATCGCGCGGAAATCTTTGGCAGCACTCTGCGGACGATCGACGCCCTGCGCCGTAGCATTGTCATGATGCGAACGACGATGCCTATCGCCGATCCCTGGCGAGCTCCTGAGGGGACGATCGATGTTTGGTGGCGCGGTCGCAAGAATGGAGAGTTGATGCTGCTGCTGGCGCATCTGCTGACGCGAAACAATGCGTGGCGGTCCCGACCGATTCGTTTGCTGCGTGTGATCGAAAACGAAGCGGGACGCGAGGACGTGGTCGGTCATCTCTCGACGCTGGTCGAGCAGGCTCGCATTAACGCTCAGGTGGAAGCGATTGTGGCGACCGACCCAGGCCAAGCGATTCGCGACACATCGCGTCACGCAGCCGTGGTGATCCTGGGCTTTGACGTGCCCGACGAGGGTTCCGAGTTGGAGTTCTACGACCGCATGCAAGTCTTAGCGGGCGATTTGCCTCGCGTGATTTTCGTCGACAGCATCGGCGGCATGTCGCTGGAATCGTGATTCAAGCCGCTGGCAGGTTTGCGGAGGTTTGCGGAGGTAGCTCCGGTGCGATGGAGTGTCTGCGCGGGTGCGTGAGGAATGGGCCTCGCCAAGCGAGGATGACCTGCTACAGGTCCAGCGAATCCAGCTCATCCAGCAGGTTGTCTAAATCATCCTTGGGACCCTTGCTCCGTTCGCTCTGACGTTTTGCCAACTGGTCATCGATGCCCACCGCATTGCGGCCGGCAAGCAGCAGTTGTTCGTCGCGTTCTCGCGCCGCGACGGCGATCGGATCTTCATCCGTTTCCGGTGCCCCAAACAGCAGCGACAGGTCAATCTTCAGGCCGCCACCATCGACGGCTGCACTACCAGCGATCCCCGGCGCTTTGTGCTGTGGAAAGATAATCGCGTTCGCTGGACAGACGCGGCTACACGCCGGGCAGCCTTTGCGACAGCTGTCGGGTTGCTCCACCAAGATCGTTTCCACGTCGTCGACGCCATAGACACCGAAGAGGCAAAAATCGATGCACTCCATGCAGTTGGTGCAGCGGCTGAAATCGATCACCGGATACCAGCGTCGCGACGTCGATTCCTCCAGTTGAAATAATCCGCCGGCCGGGCCGAACGATTCGTTCGTGGTCCGCCCATGGGAAGCATCGGACGGGGGCGGTGTCTGGTTCGGACGGTACTGCTCCGCCGAAACTTCGTGGATGCGGTCGATTTCCGCCAGGAAGGTTTCCGCCGATTCGGCCAGCCGCAGGTCAAGCGAATAGATCACCCGGTCAGGCCGTGGCTGGTCATCGATCACCCGTTCGGTCAGCGGGTTGTCGTCCATGTCGTCAGCGGCTGGTTCTTCGTCGTCTTCCTCATCCAAGACTTCTCGCAACTCGACTTCGCCAAATTGCCCACGGATTCCCGCTCGATCGAGCACCCAATGGGCTGCGCGAGGGAAAATCCAAGACAGCAGCACCATGTCGCCTGCAATGCTGCGGAGCGTTTCGATCGTTTCCCCTTTGGGGGGCAGATCGTAAAGATGCGGCACTACCAGCACGCGCAAGCCATCTCGCGTTGCCGCGGCTTCGGAGATCGTCGTTTCGAGTAGTCGTTTGTCGGGTGCTCGCGACTGGCCTTTGGATACCACAACCGTCAGCGGCGACGAGGGAACAGGTTGGATCACGATGTCAACTTTGGGACGTGGTGGGATCGGAAACAGGGCTGGTAAAGCCTTCAACATTATGGATCGTCAGCGGTCGGTCAACGGCGTCAAGGGAAACGGTTGGCTTCGGCAAAACGAGGGCATGCGGCAGGCGGTCCGGGAATTGGCGACTTGGTCTCCAGGCCGGCACCGCCCCGTGGTGGGGGCGTCTATTGGTGGGGGCGTCTATTGGTGTGCGGCGTCTATTGTAACCGGCTGGCCGCTGCGGAGGCTCTGTAATTGAACGTCACACAGTCGCAAAGCGTCGGCCGCCACTTGCCCATCGAGCGCCGGATGGATTTTACCGCCAGCGATCGATTCTGCCGCCGCGTCGATCTCCAGCACGAAGGACTTGACCGGATCGCCATCGCCAAGTTCGGGCCGTTGGACGGTCCCATCCGCGGTGGCGATCGTCAGCGGAATCAGCGAGGAGGTGCCGTCCGCATAGCCGGCGAACTCGAATCTCGCCGTCGCTTGCTCGAAGTGGACTTCAAAACCGTGAGTGAAAGGCCGCCCGGACTGGTCAATCACGCCACTGCAGGCCGAGAGGACGACGTCGGGGTCGGCTGTCGAAAAGGTCGATTCAAAGTACTGCGGGGTTTCGCCGCGCATCCGTCCACGGCTGAAAACACTGTTGGGCATTCCGAACAGCATCCGAATGAAATGGGCGTCGTGAACGTGCAGATCCATCAACGGACCGCCAACGCGAAGGGGATCATAAAAATCGGGAATCCAATCGGGCGGTCCGATGATCCGTTTGAAGTTGCCACCTAGCAGCTTACCAAACCGTCCGTCGTCGGCGGCGTCGCTGATAAAGCGAAACTCGGGCATGAACGGCAGAATGTGGGCGACCAACAACTGGCCGGCGGCGGCTTGGTCGGCTAGCGATTGGGCGTCGCTGCCATTCAGGGCCAGCGGTTTTTCGCACAGCACCCGCTTTCCAGCGGCCAAGCATTTCTGCACCGCTTCGACATGCAGGTGTGGAGGCAGGCAGATATCGAACAGATCGATCGAGTCATCTGTCAGCATTGCATCGAGCGTTTCGTAGGTCGCGATTCCCGACACGTCGATCTTTTCGGCGGGCGGTCCAAAGTTACCTTGAATGCCTCGCCAGTCTCCCTGGCGTTTATCCGCGTCGCGACTGCAAAACGCCACCAGTTCCGCACGTGTCGAAGCTTGGTAAGCGAGGTAGTGAATCCAGCCCATGAAGCCGACGCCGACAATCGCTGCACGCATCGTGTGTTGATCGCTCATTACTAAACCGTGGTTGAATCAAGAGAAAGGGTTATGAAAGTTGAGCGAAGCGAGCCGCCGCGTCGTCCCAAGGGTCGGGATGCCGCGGCTCGAACGTCACCGGATGGATACTTTCGCGGACCAACGCGCGAGCTTCGTCGACCGATTGCAGCACTCCGCTGCCAATCATTTGCATCAGCACGTTACCGGTAGCCGTGGCTTCGCCCGGTCCAGCGATGACGGGACGTCGACATGCGTCGGCCGTCATTTGACACAGCAGTTGATTCATCGATCCACCGCCGACAACGTGGATTGTACGAAAGCGACTGCCGACCAGCGACTCCATCATCTCCAGGCAGGAGCGGTATCGCAGTGCCAGTCCTTCCAGAGCGGCACGGTACAAAACGCCGTTGCTGACCGGAACCGCTTGGCCTGAGCTGCCGGCAAAGCCACAGATCGCGTCGACCATATCGTCGGGTGCCAAAAACGCCTCGTGATCGGGATCGATCAGCAACGCAAACGGTTCGGCTCGCTCGGCTTCGGCGACCATGTCGGACCATGAGACCGCGGTCCCACGTCGCTGGAGAGCCGCTCGGATTTGCTGAAACACCCACAGCCCGCCGATGTTCTTCAGCAGCCGCGTGCTGCCTCGCACGCCGCCTTCATTGGTAAAGTTCAGTTCCGCACAACGCTCGTTGACCAACGGTGCGGGTAACTCGCACCCCATCAGGGACCATGTGCCGCTACTGATATAGCACCATTCGGGTTGCTCCGGTGCAAAGCTATGTGCGGGCACGGCCAAGACTGCCGAAGCGGTGTCGTGGGTGGCGGGCAGGATCACCGGGACGTCAAACAAGCCGGTCCGCGCCGCCACCGAAGGCTGAATCGGTCCGAGTAACTGACCAGGCTGGGTGATGGGCCCGAACAAATGCTTCGGCAACTCAAAAGCTTCAATCAGATCAAACGCCCAGTCGCCCGTTTGAGGATTTAGCATCTGCGTCGTCGACGCGTTGGTGTATTCAATCGACGCTTGCCCCGTTAGTAGCCAATGGAAAAAGTCCGCCATCATCAGGAAACCTTCGGCCATTTCCAATCCAGGAGCCGCAGATTGCTTCGCCGAGAGCAACTGATACAGCGTGTTGATCTCCATAAATTGCAAACCGGTGGAGGCGAAGATGTCGGCTCGAGGAACGATCGAGAAGGCCTGTTCCAGCATCCCACGATTGCGTGCGTCGCGGTAATGAAACGCAGGGGCGACCGGTTGTTGGTCACGTCCCAGCAGCACGTAATCGACGCCCCACGTATCGACACCAACCGAGCGAATCGTCGTCCCCGACTCGCGGGCCGCGTTGGCAGCCGCGGTCAAGCCGATTTGGATTTCTCGCCATAGGCCAAGCGTGTCCCACTGCATGCTGTCCTGTACGTGGACAGGATCATTGACAAAGCGATGCAAGGTTTTCAGTTGCAACCGCCCGTTGTCGACACTACCGGCGATGACGCGACCGCCTGAGGCTCCCAGGTCAATAGCAAGGTGAGAAGAAGATGCGGCCACGGGTGTGCGATCCTGTATGGGTGCGAATCAGTTTGTGAAATGTCAGTGGGCTGGAGCGACGGGTTGTCGGATTTGGTGGTGACAACGTAAACCGCAAGGCGACGGAATGCCAGCGAGGCCCCCTTAGGATGCCTGAGCTTGTCCTTGAAGAAAAGCCAGTTGCTGATAAAGCATGCGGACCTTCGGCATCGGCTCTCCGGCGCTTTCCGCCGCTCGGAGCGGATTGCCGAGGATCGCTTCGATTTCCATCGGCCGACCGGCTAAATAGTCCAGCCGCATGCTGCTGTCATAGGGCACCATGTGTCGGGTGTGCTCCAGCGTCTGCTCGATCGCGTTGTCCGGTTGTCGACGTCCGCAGGCTGCGGAGCCGGCAGCGACCTCGGCCATCAACGCGGCAGCTAATTCCGTCGCCCGCGGGTCTTCGATCAACGCTTTCGTGGATGCATTCAAGACGACCGACAAGCCGTTGAAAGGAATATTCCACATCAGCTTTCGCCAGCGAGCCAGCCACAGGTCGCCCGTGGCGTTGGCATCGATTCCAGCCGAACGCATGTCTTCTTCAATCCCCTGCACCAACGGGTCGATGCCCGCTGGAGGACTGCCTGAAGGACTAAAGCGGCCGAATAGAATCCGACCATAATCCAAATGGCGGATGTGCCCCGGCCCGACTTTGTTGCTGCAGAGGAAGCAACATCCGCCCAGTACCCGTCCCGGTCCGACGACGGCCGCCGTGTCGGCTTCCACATTCAGGCCGTTCTGCAGCACCAATACACTGCCGCCTGTGCCGGTCGGTCCTGGCAGCAGTTTGGGCAGCAGATGATTGTTGGTCGTTTTCAGTCCTAAAATCGTGACGTCGCAGGCCGGCATGGCATCCGCATGGTCGTAAACATGGACGTTCTGCAGATGGAAATCCCCCAGTTTGGACTCCACCTGCAAGCCATGTTGCCGGACATGTTCGGCGTCGGAATGGAACAAAAAGTGGACCTCGAAGCCCGCTCGAGCCAGCAAGCCCCCGTACAAGCCTCCTAAAGCGCCACTGCCGATTACCGCGAAGGTGCGTTTTGCCATTGTTGAAGAACCATTGAAATGGGCCGGAGCCAAAAACCGGTAAAGGGAAGTAAAGGGAAATCGATCAAGCGAAAGGGTGTCCGTCGTAGCGGTCACATGCGAGGGTTGCGCAGGAGCATGCCAGACGTTCCGTTACATGTCCAACCCCGCCTGATCGGCTACAATGAAAGGCGTCGTGATACCGCGTCGATGGTTGCCGTGCCGACGTGGGTACAATAGGGACACGCGTGTCGCCAGTTTAACGCCATACATCGGATTCCACATCGTCATGCAGTTGATGCTTTTCCTCACCACCTGGTTGCTGGCCGGCGGGTTATCGGTGAATGTAACTCCGCTGGACGGCTCACCCTATCAAGCCCAACTGATGGGGGCAAATGAGGGCCAATTGAACCTGTTGGTGGATGGTGCGAACCGACAAGTAGCGTTGTCCGATTTGCAAAGTGTCGAACGCAGCGAGGCGAGCGACAAAGTCAGTCCCGCCATCCGCGTGACCCTCCGCGATGGTTCGCAGTTACCGGTCGACGAGGTCTTGCTGGCCGACGATCAAGCGACGTTGAAACTAAGGCGACAAGGGACCTTGACGGTGCCGATTCGTCAGTTGAGCGTGATTCGCTTTCGGGCACCAGCGGCTCAAGTCGACGCACAGTGGACCAAGATGGTTTCGGCGTTCAAGGCGGATGATCAACTGGTGATTCGTCGTGGTACCGATACTTTGGATGCCGCGGGTGGAGTGATCAAAGGCATCACCGCCGAGCACGTGCTGTTCGAGTTAGGCGGTTCGCCGATCGAAGCGCCACTGGGACGTCTAGAGGGAGTCGTCTTTGGAGGTGGCGAGGCAGGCGGTTCTGCAAGCGGAAAGTTGCGAGTCAAAGACATCTACGGGGCGGTCTGGAATGCGTCCGAACTGTCAGAGGGACCAACCGAAGGTGTGTTGACTCTCACCACCACGGCGGGCCTGCAGCACGAACTGCGGATCGATCTGCTGCAGTCGATTGAGTTGAGCAACAGCATTGTTTTCTTGACTTCGGTTGAGCCTCTGGAGCAGACCTTCAAACCCTTCATTGCGGTTCCGGAAGCGGTTTCTTCGGAGCAAACGCGAACTTGGCTGGGAGCTCGAACCGACGAAAACCGCAGCCTGATTGTGCCCAGTCAGTCGACGCTCACCTACCGTATCGAACCGGGATTCGAGCGGTTTTTAGCCAGCGTCCAAATCGATCCTTCGGTGACGCTGGGAGGCCGCTGCGATGTCCGCGTGCTGCTCAACGGAGAAGCATCGTGGGAAAAAACGTTGCAGATCGGTGAACCAAGTCAAACGATCGAATTGCCGATCGGCGATGCCAGTCGCTTGACTCTCGAAGTCGACTACGGTGGCGACGGTGACATCGGAGATATCGTCCACATTCGTGAACCAAGATTGGTCAAATGAAGCATCGCTTTTCAAATCGGCTTGCCTTGCAAAGCCCTCGTTGCGTTGCCTGTTGCTTGGCAATCCTGTTCGGCATGATGCTGCTGACGACCGCGCCGGCGGAGGAGCCGCTGGCGGTTCCCGAAGCGGTGCTGCAAGCCGAGCGGCAGCGGATCGCGGCGATCGAACTCGCCAAGCCGACAGCGGTCTCCGTGTTTGTGCCCGGTGGTGCCGGAGGGGGCAGCGGCGTGCTGATTTCTCCCGATGGCTATGCGTTGACGAATTTTCATGTCAGCAGCCCCGCTGGCGTGCACATGCGATGTGGCTTGGCGGATGGCAATGTCTACGACGCCGTGATTGTCGGCATCGATCCGGTCGGCGATCTGGCGTTAATCCGGTTGCTCGGACGCGACGATTTCCCCGCCGCAACGTTGGGCGACAGCGACAAACTGCAACCGGGCGATTGGTGTTTTGTGGTTGGCAACCCATTCTTGTTGGCGTCCAATCTACAACCAACGGTCACGTGGGGAATCATCAGCGGTGTGCGGAGGTACCAATATCCCTCCGGGACGCTGCTTGAATATGCCAACTGCATCCAGACCGATGCGTCGATCAATCCGGGGAACTCGGGCGGTCCAATCTACGACCGCGACGGCAAACTGATCGGTATTGTCGGTCGGGCGTCGTTTGAAAAGCGAGGTCGCGTGAATGTCGGCGTCGGCTATGCGATTTCGATCAACCAAGCAAAGAACTTCATCGGCTATCTACGCAGCGGCCGGATTGTCGATCATGCGACGCTCGGTGCGACGGTGGTGACAGGTCCCGATGGCGGCGCGATCGTCAGCAATATCCTGGAGTCTTCCGATGCTTTTCGGAGAGGGCTTCGCTATGGCGATGAGATCCTCGAGCTTGCCGGCCAGCCGATCCTGACAGCGAACGATTTTAAAAATGTACTGGGAACGTTGCCCAAGAACTGGCGCGTACCGTTGGTCTTTCGGCATCTGGGCGAAACGATCGAAACGATCGTTCGCCTGCCCGGCGTCCATTTGGAGGATGAATTACTGGAAAAGATGGCGGGAGCCCTGCCGCCGCCACCGCCACGCCCACAGCCGCTCGCGCCCCCTAAAGAACCGGAAGGAAAACCGGCCGACGGCGATCAGTCGAAGCCCCGGGAAGCCTTGCCAGGAGACGAAAAACCACAGCCGGGCGGTCAGGGCGGTGAGGAATCTAATCGCTTGCCGCCAGAGGTCGACGCACAGCACACCGCGCGGCGGGCGTACGCGAATTATCACCCCAATCAACAGTATCAAACGGAAATCTGGTCCGCCCTGCAGGCCAGTTTGCCGGCAGTCACGCCTGACGAACAATGGGTGCTGACCGCCAAGACCGATCAGGGCCGCAAGGTGGAGATCATCGTTGGGGATCGCACGCAACGCATCACTTTGGGCAAAGACGACCAGCGCGAAACGCAGATCTTGGAACTCAGTAAGCCCACGCAGTTGTACGAGGCGGTCGAAAACGGATCGCCCACGGCCCTCTTAACGACGCTGCACTCGTTGAAACGGATGCTGCAGTTAGGACCGGGCAAGTATGGCGACACCTATTATTTGGGCACCATGCCGTTGCTCGGTAAATGGCCGCTGCGGGATGTGCTGGTCGCCACCTCTGGCGATGTGGAGAGCCGTTTTTTGCTGCTGGAGGACCGCCTGGAATCGGTCGAAGCCTTCGCGGCTCGTGATCGTGATCCGGCCGAATTGCTGATCCAATGGCCAGCCGATGACGCGGCGGCGACTTTGCCCCAGTCGCTGGAATTGCGTTTTGGGACGACCCCGGAAATGACGCTGCAACTCGAGTCATGGATTTCGCGTCCGGTGGCGGATGCTGAACAAGCCGCTAGTTAATGGAGATCGTTAATGAGTCACTTGTCACCGAGACCATCGAGGCTTGATTTGCTTTACCAAACTTCCCTGACGCGTCGGTTTGTTGTGGTGGCGATGCTGGTCGTCTGTGGGTTCCCGACGGTCGCCGATGCGCAGCCAACGCTGCAGCGTGCCGTGCGCGAAAGCCAACAGCGCGTCGTGAAACTGTACGGAGCCGGCGGCGTCGCGAGTTTGGAAGGCTATCAATCGGGTTTCCTGGTTTCGCCTGACGGACATATCGCGACCGCTTGGAGTTACGTCTTGGATGTCGAGCCGATTGTTGTTTTGGATGACGGCCGTCGATTCGAATCGAAGATCGTGGGCTTTGAGCCGACTCTGGAATTGGCTGTGCTAAAAATCGAAGCGAGTGGGCTGCCGTTTTTCAGCGTCGAAGGGAGTGCCGACGTGCGCACCGGAATGCCGGTCTTGGCGATCAGTAACCTCTTCAATATCGCCGCGGGTAACGAGCCGGCCAGTGTAATGCGTGGGGCCATTGCTGCAGTTACCAAACTGTCGGCGCGACGCGGAACCTTCAAAACGCCTTACGATGGAAGCGTCTTTCTGCTCGATCTGGTAGCCAACAATCCCGGGGCTGCCGGCGGCGCTTTAGTCGACGCCCAGGGGCAGTTGATCGGCATGCTGGGCAAAGAATTACGCGACGCTTCAACCGGCGTGTGGCTGAACTATGCTTTGCCAGCTTCCGAGTTGCGTTCGGCGATCGGCGACATTATTTCGGGCCGCAAGCGAACGGCCAGACAGTCCGAGCGACCGCTATTGCCGCGCGGCGAAGCTCACTCTTTGGCATCGCTTGGCTTGGTGATGGTCCCCGATATTTTGGAAAAGACCCCCGCCTTCGTCGATGCCGTCACCAAGGCCACGCCCGCCGCCGCAGCGGGCGTGCAAGCCGACGATTTGATCTTGCTGATCGGCGAAGATCGTATCGATGGTCAACGTTCCCTGAAAGAAACGCTCCGTCGCATCGATCGCCGCGACACCATCCAGCTAACCATTCAACGCGGTTCTGAAATTGTCCCGCTTTCGCTCAAACCGTGGAAACCCTAAGTGCCGCGACGGCTTGCTTTCACGGCCCGTCCCACGCATGGTTTCGGCGTCTAGCGAACGTTGATCGCCCGCAAGTGAAAGTTGGTGAACTGGGCGTGGGTGTTCACGACTCGTAGGCCCACCGAGCCCGTTTGATAAGTTGCATCGCTGGCTTCCAGCGTTTTGTTGTCGTTCACGAAAACCTGGAAGTCGTTTCCCAGTACGTCGACTCTCAGCGTCTGGGGTTGGCTGGCGTCAAAAGAGACGGGAGCTCTGGCGAGTTCTTCCCAGCGGCTTCCGTCGGTCTTGCCAACGACCAGCAGCTTGGTTCTGGGAATCAGCCCGGCAAAATAACCTCGCTGAGCATCGTAGCCCACCGAGGGTCCTGAACAGCGAAACAGCAACCCGGCATCTCGCGCTTGTGCAGCACCGAGAAAGTCGATGGTGACGGTGGCCGAATAGTCGGTTGGTAGAGCGGTATCGAGCAACCACTTCTCGCCACTCCGGTACCCGTTGATGGGATCATCTGGCACGCAGCCGAGTTGCAGGCCACCATGGGCTATGCAAGAGAATTGTTGGTGGCCGTAGTAATTCCAGTGGGTGAGAGAAGCGTAGGAAGATAACGCAGCATTGATCGGCAGTTCGGCTTGCGAAACCTCTTGACCGCTTGGCAAGGCAAGCGGTTCGTCGGCCTTGATCGGTTGACCAAAAATCGGAAAGCCTCGCCGGCCGACTCGCATTGGCTGGACATAAATCGCTCGACGCCAACCTGGATCGCGGTCTTGTTTGGCATGAAAAACGTGCCACCACTGCGAACCATCCGGTGACGGAACAAAGCAACTGTGTCCGACCCCATAAGTGCTCGCGGTACTTTGGAAGATCGGTTGCGGACGCTTGGACCACGAGGCCGGGTCGAGCGGATCGGCGTTGGCCTTCAGTTCCAGCAAACCCAGTTTGTAAGTTGGCAACCAGGAAGCTCCGCAGGAGTAAACCACGCTGGTGCGGCCCTTCGCTTGAAACACCTGCGGTCCCTCGTTCAGCCCTCGCTCCGAAAGAACCGGTTCGACCCGTTCCCACAGATAGTCGTCATGGTTGGTTAGCAGGACACGCGGTCCAGCCAACTCGGTAGGCGACTTCATCGGTGCGATGTAGAGATACTGCCGGTCGGTTCCCGGCGCATCCCAGCCTGACCAGATCGCGTAGCGTTTCCCGTCTTGCTCCAGCACCGTCATGTCGATGGCCCAGATATTCGGTGACATGCTGTCGGGCCCCGCTCCCGTTGCCAACGGTCCATGCAAATCGTACTCACCCAGCGGATCGTTCGTTTGGGAACGCAGGACGTAGGCTAGGTGATGCTTGTTGTCTCCGTCGGAAGCCGCGAAATAGATATGCCAATGGCCGTCGAGAAAGTGCAATTCGGGAGCCCAGATTTCTTTGGCATAGGGGCCCGTTTCAGGGGCCTGCCAGACGACATGGGGCGTGCCCAAAGAGGTCAATCGGTCCGAAGTGTGGATGGCGATGCCGCGATTTGCGGCGGAGAAACACCATAGATAGCGATCGCCGTTGGGGTCGCGAACGACCCAGGGGTCGGCCCCTTCGCCGATCGGATTGACGAATTGCTTGGCCGGCAAGCTTTCCAGATTGGCGGTGCTCACAAAATTGGGATCCCCCGCATCGGCGGGCAGAGTCGCGTTCCAACGCAGCACTTCGTCCTTCAGACGCTCCGTGGTTTTTTTGTGCTCCAGTGCAACGTCGTGTTTTTCACCGGCGTCCGTGTGGAGATCGAACAATTGCGGCGCGCTGCCGTCGTAACGCACCGTCAGTTTCCAGCGTCCATCGCGAATTGCCAAGTCGGGATTCGGTTTTTCTTTCGTGCCCGGACGATCGGGTGGGCGTCGCCAGCAAATCGGTCGGGACCGCGATGCGGTTGCGTGACCTAGCAACGTCGAAGCCAAGTTCTCGCCATCCAGGTCGGCATTGGCGGGCAACGCTGTACCGGTCAAGGTGTAGACCGACCGATTGAGATCGAAGGCCGCCAGCACCGAGGTTTCGTTGGTCGTACCGACCGCTTTTGGGTTGACAATGCCCGGTCCCCAGACGATCAGAGGCGAGCGAATGCCGCCTTCGTACAGCATCGTTTTGGCGCCTCGCAGCGGATCGCATTGCCCGGCACCCGGTTCGGGGCCGTTGTCCGAAGCGACGAGAATCAGCGTCCTGCCTCGCAGTTCGGCGTCTTGGGCGATGCGGTCAAACAGTTGCCCAAGCTGTCTGTCCATCGCCTCGAGCACCGCGTAGTACAGTGCCCGTTTACTGCCATCGGTTTCGTCACGCAGTACTTTGGGCGGAAACATCGGCGTGTGGACATCGTCGGGCCAGATATTCACGAAGAACGGTTTCGCGTTGGCTTGAGCGTCGTCGATAAAGGCGATTGCATCCTTCACGAACGCGGCCGTCACGACACTGCGGTCCTCCCAGCGAATCGGTCCCTGCCCAAGACTAGCCGAACCCAGGTCGTGTCTTCGCGGTGGCTTGCCGTCGTAAGCGTCCAGCAGCGGCAGCACTCGCGGCCCGAGACCTTCAAAGTTGGTCAAGCTTTGATCGAAACCGTACTGAGCAATCAGCGGTGCTTCGCCGACGTCGCGTTGGCCGCCCATGTGCCATTTGCCGAAGTGTCCCGTCGCATAGCCGGCGTGCTGGAGCTCGCGGGCCAAGACCGGGGCATCGACATCGAGCCACTGCGCCATCCCGCGATTCCGGTTGGCTTGGCGATTCGACAGGTAGGAACTGATGCGAAAGCGTTGCGGATAGCAACCGGTTGTCAGTGCCACCCGTGATGGCGAGCAGATCGGCGAATTGACGTAAAAGTTGGTGAAACGCAGGCCCTCGGCTGCCAGTCGATCAATATTCTCGGTGCGGACCGCATCGCCACCGAAGCAAGACAGATCGCTCCAGCCCATGTCATCAATGAACACCGTCACAACGTTTAGGTGTGGCGAGGCAGCGGAAGCGGTGGAAGCAGCGGAAGCGGCACTGAAAAAAAGAGCAGCCGCCATCAGGCAGGTCAGCGGTAGGCAGGTCAGCGGTAGGCAGGTCAGCGGTAGGCAGGTCAGCGGTAGGCAGGATCGAAACAACGCGGGCATGAGGTTCCTCGGACAAGTGTGGTCGGCGTCAGCCACAGCGGGTGGGCGGCAGGCGGCAACAGGGAGGCAAGCTGGATGGCGAACGACCGATGATAGTTGATCATCGGTCGTGGTTCTGTCGGCGGACCAGGGCAGCGATCATGCGTGGCGTGATGAGCGTCTTGGCCAGCTGCGGGTCGCCACATTCTCGCACAGCGCCTTGCGACTGTCAGAGTGACACGAAGGGGGTTGGCAGACGCCGGTCCTGTCAGAGCCATTCTGGTCTAAGTGCTTGTTTTTGTTGGACTTGCGGCACGACTTTTGGTTTCCGGCACGGGCATTGCTATTAGCCGATGTCGGAATGAGCGGCTGCCAATTATTGTGCGGACGGTCCGCTCAAGTTGGCACTCAAGCATTCGATGGTCGCTTCGGTGGCCTGCGATTGAAACCATTTTATTAACCCCTCCACTGTACAAAACACAGGAGAAACACGACGTGGCAAAACAGATCGTGTTCGATGATGACGCACGTGGCCCGCTATTGGCTGGCGTGAGTAAATTGGCCCGAGCCGTACGCAGTACTCTGGGGCCTCGCGGCCGCAACGCGGTGCTGGACAAGGGGTGGGGTTCACCCAAGGTGACCAAGGACGGCGTGACCGTTGCTGAGGACATCGAGTTGGACGACCCGTTTGAAAACCTCGGCGCACAGCTCGTCAAAGAAGCCGCCAGCAAGACGAATGACGTCGCCGGGGACGGAACGACGACCGCAACGGTGTTGGCCGAGGCGATTTTCCGCGATGGTTTGAAGGCGGTTGCCAGTGGTGCCGATCCGATGGCACTGGGCCGTGGGATTTCCAGAGCAGTCGACGTCGTGTGTGACCAGATCGGCAAGCTCGCCACGCCGATCAACGAAAAGTCGAAGTCCGAAATCAAGCAGGTCGCGACGATCGCTGGTAACAACGATCCTGCGATTGGCACCGTGCTGGCAGACGCTTTCACAAAAGTCGGCAAGAACGGGGTGATCACGGTCGAAGAAGGTCGTGGCAACGAAACGACCGTCGAAGTCGTCGAAGGCATGCAGTTTGATCGCGGCTTCTTGTCGCCGCACTTCGTCACCAATCAAGATGAAGTCTCGGTCGAACTGGACGACTGTTACATCTTGTTGTTCGAAGAGAAGGTTAGCAACAACAAGAAGCTGATCCCATTGTTGGAAGCTGCCAGCAAGTCGAAAAAGCCTCTGTTGATTATCGCTGAAGACGTCGAAGGCGAAGCTTTGGCGACGTTGGTTGTCAACAAGATGCGTGGCATCCTGTCGGTAGCCGCCGTGAAGGCTCCAGGTTACGGTGATCGTCGTAAAGCCATCATGGGCGACATCGCGGCATTGACCGGTGGTCAGGCGATTTTCAAGGATCTAGGCATCGATCTGGAAGGCGTCCAGTTGAGCGACTTGGGGCGTGCCAAGAAAGTTCGCATTACCGGCGAAGCGACGACGATTGTTGGCGGTGCTGGTAAGAAGGAAGCAATCGAGGGTCGTGTCGAGCAGATTCGTCGCGAAATCGACAACACCGACAGCGATTATGATCGTGAGAAACTGCAAGAACGGCTTGCCAAGTTGGCCGGTGGCGTGGCGCAGATCATCGTCGGTGCGGCAACCGAGACCGAAATGAAAGAACGCAAGGCGCTGATCGACGATGCCCGTGCGGCCACGCAAGCGGCCCTTGAGGAAGGGATCGTTCCGGGTGGTGGCGTGGCGCTGATTCGCTGCAAAGCGGCCGTTCTGAAGCTGGAAAAGACTTTGGAAGGCGATCAGATGATGGGCGTTCGCATCATTCGCAACGTGCTGGACCAGCCGCTGCGGGCGATCGCAACCAACGCTGGGTTGGAAGGTGCCGTGGTGGTCAACCGCGTGCTGCAGATGAAGGGCAAGAACGATGGCTACGACGCCAACACCGATCAGTATGGTGACATGCTGGCCGCGGGAATCGTCGATCCTGCAAAAGTGGTGCGAACTTCGCTGACCAACGCTGCCAGTGTGGCTGCTTTGTTGCTGACAACGGAATCGCTGATCTGTGACATTCCTGAGCCTGCCGAAGAAGGTGGTGGCGATCACCATCATGACCACGGTATGGGTGGCATGGGCGGAATGGGCGGCGGTATGGGTGGCATGGGCGGCATGGACATGGGCGGCATGGGCGGCATGGGCGGCATGATGTAAGCCGCCGGTCTGTTCCTGTACGTACTCCCTTACCTTTCTATTTAACAATCAAACAACCTATTTCAATTTCAGGAAACACATACGATGGCCAAAATTAACCTTCGTCCCCTTGATGATCGCATTGTCGTTCAACCTTACGAAGCCGAATCGACCACCGCCGGCGGAATCGTGCTGCCGGACTCGGCGCAGGAAAAGCCACAACGTGGAACGGTCGTCGCTGTCGGCCCCGGTCGGTTGCTAGATAGTGGCAATCGTGGTGAATTGAGCGTGTCTGTGGGCGACACGGTGATCTACGGCAAGTACGGCGGCAGCGAAGTCGAGGTCGACGGCAAGGAAATGAAGATCCTTCGCGAAAGCGACGTCTTGGCAAAAATCGTCTAACGATCGGTTCGTCCGATTCGTTTCACATCATTCATACAACCATTTATTAACTACAAGGGACCTGACAAGTGGCAAAACAACTGCTATTTGAAGACCACGCGCGGGCTCGCATGCTGGCCGGGGTGGAAAAGCTTGCCAAGGCTGTCGCGACCACGATGGGGCCAACCGGCCGCAACGTTATCATCAATAAGTCGTTTGGTGGACCGACCGTCACCAAGGACGGCGTGACGGTGGCGAAGGAAATCGAACTGGAAGACCGCTTCGAGAACATGGGCGCCAAGTTGGTCGCCGAAGTTGCTCAGAAGACGAGCGATTTGGCGGGTGACGGTACGACTACGGCGACCGTGCTGGCACGAGCGATCTTCAAAGAAGGTTTGCGTAATATCGTCGCTGGCAGCAACCCCGCGGCAATCCGTCGTGGGATCGACAAGGCCGTTCAGGCCGCGACGACACACTTGATGGAGATGGCTCGGCCTGTCACGAGCAAGCAAGAAGTCGCTCACGTCGGTGCGATCTCGGCAAATAGCGATTTGGCCATTGGGGAACTGTTGGCCGATGCACTGGAACGTGTTGGCCAAGACGGCGTCACGACGGTTGAGGAAGGCAAGACCCGCGATACCGAAGTCAGCTACGTCGACGGGATGCAGTTTGACAAAGGCTTTGTGTCGCCGTACTTCATTACCGATTCCACTTCGATGGAAGCGGTGATGGAAGACGCATTGATCCTGCTTTACGAAAAGAAGATCAGCAACATCCGCGACCTTGTGCCGTTGTTGGAAAAGACCGCTCAGTCGGGCCAACCATTGGTCATCGTGGCCGAAGATGTGGATGCCGAAGCGCTCACGTTGTTGGTGGTTAATAAGCTTCGTGGGACATTGAATGTCTGTGCCGTCAAGGCACCTGGTTTTGGGGATCGCCGCAAGGCCATGCTCGGCGATATCGCGACCCTGACCGGTGGCACGCTGATCAGCGAAGATCTTGGCATCCAGTTGGAAAATGTGACCTTGGAGCAACTTGGTCGGGCTAAGAAAGTGGTTGTCGATAAGAGCAGCACGACGATCGTCGAAGGTGGCGGCAAGCGAGCCGACATCGACAAACGCGTCTCGCAGATTCGAGCTCAAATCGATCAAACCGACAGCGAGTATGACAAGGAAAAGTTCCAGGAGCGGCTAGCCAAATTGGCCGGCGGTGTGGCTGTGATCAGCGTCGGTGCGGAAACCGAAGCCGAAATGAAGCAGACCAAGGCTCGCCTGGAAGATGCTTTGCACGCCACACGTGCGGCCGTTGAAGAAGGCGTTTTGCCCGGTGGTGGTGTCGCTCTGGTGCGATGTCACGATGCCGTCATGGCAGCTCGCAAGGGTGCCAAAGCCGACGAACGCGTGGGCATCGATATTGTCCTCCGGGCCCTCGACTCGCCGATGCGACAGATTGCCGATAATGGTGGCATCGATGGCAGCGTCGTCGTGGACGAAGTCCGTCAGAAAGCCGACAATATTGGTTTCAACGCCAACACCGGTGAGTACGTCGACATGTTCAAGGCTGGCGTGATCGATCCGGTCAAAGTCGTGCGAACCGCACTGGCGAATGCCGCTTCGATCGCAGGTTTGTTGTTGACCACCGAAGCCCTGGTCACGAACTACGAAGAAGAAGATAAAGATAAGCGGCCTGTCGAAGGCGTGGTCGCCTAGTCTCGCCTTGCTTCGTTTTACTCAGATCGGGCCATGCTTCGCGCCGTCGAAGATGGCCCGATTTCGTTAGCACCCATTTCTCCACGGCAATGCTCACAAGATGCCTGAACAACGCTGTTATTACGAGGTCTTGCAGGTCGACCGGACGGTTGAGAAATCGACGCTCGATAAGGCGTATCGTAAGCTGGCGATACGCTATCATCCGGACAGCAATCGCGAAGATGAGGACGCCGTCGCGAAATTTAAAGAGGCGAGCGAAGCCTACGAAGTGCTAAGCGACCCCGAGAAGCGGGCTCGCTATGACCGCTTTGGGCACGCTGGCGTTAGTGGCGGTGGCGGTCCGCAATTCAACGACGTCGAAGATATCTTCGATGCCTTTGGCGACCTGTTTGGTGGTGGCGCCTTTGGCGACCTGTTCGGCGGTCGAAGTCGAGGCGGTGGGCGTCGACGTCGCGCTCGTCCCGGTGCCGACGTGCGTTGCGATGTCTCGTTGACTCTGGAAGAGGCCGCGCGCGGGGTGTCGAAGGAGGTTTCTTTTCGACGCCGCGTGAAGTGTGAAACCTGTGAGGGAAGCGGCGCTGCTCCGGGGAGTCAGCCCGAAACGTGCTCCACCTGTGGCGGACAAGGACAAGTGATCCAGTCGGCCGGCATTTTGCGGGTCCAGACAGCCTGTCCACGTTGTCACGGTGCGGGGCAAACGATCGGGACTCCCTGCGGTGACTGTGGCGGACAAGGCTTGCAATCCGAACGGGTCCAGCGCAGCGTCGATATCCCGGCAGGTGTTGATGATGGAATGCGCGTTCGCGTACCCGGAGAAGGCGAAGCGAGTCCCGATGGTGGCCCGCCCGGCGATTGTTACCTGTTCATCACCGTCCAGCCGCACAGCTTGTTTCACCGAGATGGACGCGACCTGATTTTGCAGCTGCCGATTTCGTACAGCCAAGCGGCCCTAGGTGCGGAGATCGAAGTCCCAACGCTCGATGGTCCCCATCAACTGCGGATTCCGCCGGGAACGCACAGTGGCGAAGTCTTCACGGTGCGGAATCAAGGCATGCCCGATCCCCGTGGTGGACGTCGCGGTAACCTGCGGGTCCAAACGATCATCGAAGTGCCAAAGAAATTAAGTGAAAAGCAAGAGCAATTGCTGAGGGAACTGGCCGATTTGGAGCATGAGTCGGTCCTGCCGCAACGGAAGTCGTTTCTGTCCAAGTTGCGTGATTTTTTTGACCCTGAATCCTCCTCAACACAAGAAACTTGATCGAAACTACGATGGCAGAAGAACACAATCACGAAGATGTCGAGCCAACCGATGCGGTCGACTGGAGTGAATCGATGGATCATTCCAACACGCCCCGCGAGTCCGAACCGGCCGAGGCAACGGAGTCGACCGTGGAGTCGTTGCAGCAGCAACTGGCCGAAGCTGATAAGCGGGTGTTGAGAGCCGAAGCGGAAAAGGAAAACTTCCGAAAACGAATCAAAACGGATTACGAAAGCCAACTCAAGTTCGCAGCACTACCGCTGCTGCAAGACATGCTGCAGGTCCGTGACAACTTGATGCGAGCGCTCAACGCTGCCGGTGAGTCGGGCGAAAGTGCCGGTCTCCGTGAGGGAGTGGCGATGGTCGCCAAGCAATTGAACGACACCTTGGCGAAGCATCATTGCACTCTCATTCCCGCGGTCGGAGAAGTCTTTGATCCGAACTATCATGAAGCGATCCAGCAGGCGCCGAGCAACGAGTTCGCTGCGGGAATCGTGTCGATGGAAGTCACCTCCGGTTACCAAATGCATGATCGTGTGGTCCGTCCCAGTCAAGTGATTGTCAGCACCGGGCCCGTCCCGGAAAATTAACTTTCAAGGAACCCTCTATGCCGACGTACGATTACGAATGTGATGCCTGCGGGCATTCGTTTGAGCTTTTCCAAGGGATCAATGAACCGCTGGAAAAGAAGTGCCCCGAATGCAAGAAGAACAAACTGCGAAGGTTGTTCGGCACCGGTGGGGCGATCATGTTCAAAGGAAGCGGTTTTTATCAAACGGATTACCGCAGTGAATCCTACAAGCAGGCCGCAAAGAGCGACAAGCCTGCCGAGAGTAAGTCGGAGACTAAAAAATCCGAAGGCAAGAAAGCCGATGCGTCGACCAAACCGAAGAAGGCCTCCAAGGACTGAGGCTTCTTGATTGCATCGCCGGTTCCTTTCGTGCTGGTGATCGCTTCGCCCGTTCTAACGTGCTTCGGAGAGACCGTTGAGGTTCGCTCCGAAGCACCCGACGGGGAGTTCCCTGAACCACCGTGGTAGCACGGGGGACAAGCGTGGTCGCCGCAAGAATCACAGGTTCGGTTCCCGTCCGATGGCTAATCGATCGGTGGGGTACCATGGCGAATGGCCCGGCAGGTGATAGCGTGTTGGAGTAACCGCGATGACGGTACTCGATGCGACCGAGGGGGTAAGTCATCGCTCGGTCTCGGACTTTCGTCTCCTTGAATTCGTCTCTCGAATTGCGATGTTTCGAATTGCAGATGAAGAATTGTCTCAGTCGCTACTAACGCACCGGCATCGCTGCAGCACAGCACGATTTGGCTGTTTGCCAATTTCTTTTGCCGAGTCATCGTGGTTGATGACCTATCTTTTCGATTGCCGCTCGGCAGTTATTCGTCCCTTGTAAAACAGTCGTTTGCGGGGGATCTCTTCTCCATTCGGAAGGCATTAAAGATGCACAAACGTCGTTTCAAAGTTGGGCTTGGGTGGGCCGTCGTCATCGGGTTTGCATCGGCTTTGGGCACGCTCGCCAATGCCAGTGAGCCTTGGGGACGGATCGAGGAAGATTGGGAACTTCAGTTGCAGCAGCCCGATCCAGCCACCAATTCACCGCAATTGTCGATTTACCTGACACCGGATGCTGAGCAACCGTCGCACTACTTTCAGTTGCAGCTAAACCATGCCGCGGATGCCAATTTCTCGGGGGGTGGCTTTCGAGTTTCCGCGGCACGGAACGATGAGGTGATCGATGAAGCTCGCAGCGAATCACGAGTCATTTTAAATCATCCTGAAGAGACGATTCGGTGGACGAACGTCATGGCATCGATGAACGGCGAGATATTATTTGCAATCAAGAACGGAACGTCGGTCTCATGGGGCGAGTTTGGCGGCCCCGAATATTTACTGCGAATACCTGCCGAGGAGATTAGCGACCTTCGTCGCTACACTCCGCGACGCTCCGCTGCGGATGTGGACGTTGGATTCGGAAAAAATCGAGTGCAGGCTTTAAAGCTATTACGCGTGCGAGCCTACCGAACGGATGGTTCGGTGGTCACGCTGGAAACGGATTTGAACGCTTTGTAGCTTGGCCAACGAATTTCATTGGATCGCTGTTTGTCTGACTTGTCTTTGTAAATCTTTCTTGTCCTCTTCTCTTCATGGGACTCTTTCATGCTTTCTTTTCAAACCATTCTGCCACGAACCTGTTCCGAATCGGTTTCCGCTAGGTACGCATTACTGCCCAGGAGACGATCTCGACGCGGATCCGCAACCGCGTTTGGTATCGTGATGATCGGTGTGATGGCGGTCTTGTTGGGCCTGACCATCGACCTTGGCTACATCCACAACTCGCAGGCAGAATTAACTCGCACCAGTGACTCCGCTGCACTCGCCGGGGCCTGGGCGTTGTTTGATGGTCGCGTCGCCGAGCGATCCGAAGCCGATTTGGTTCGAGAGGTCACACAGTCCGCCGACCAGTTCAGTCAGCAAAACAAAGTCGGGAACGCGGCACCCCGTTTGTCGTTAACCGGTAACGATGTGAAATTGGGGTTTTATGACGTTTCCACAAACACCTTCATCGCGGAATCGCCATTGGAATTGAATGCAGTCCGCGTTTCGGTCCGCAGAGAAGAAAATACGAACGGTGAGGTGCCTCTCTTTTTTGGGATGTTCTCAGGCCGCCAAAGCCAGTCAATGGCGTCCACTTCCACTGCCGCATTAGTGAACTCCATCGAAGGTTTTTACCTTCCTGACGAGGAAGGGTCATCCATTGAAATGCTGCCATTTGCACTGGATATCGATACCTGGACCGCGGTCGAAAATGGTCAGGCCGGCGATTCCCTTAGTTGGGTCAATGGCCAGGTTGTCCGGCATAGCAATGGGCGGCATGAGTGTAATCTCTACCCGCAAGGAACCGGGTCGCCTGGAAACCGAGGTACGGTCGACATCGGCTCGGCCAACAATAGCACCCGAGACATTTCCCGGCAAATTGTGCACGGCATTTCACGAAACGATTTGCTGACGCTGGGGGGGCCATTGGAGTTTAATGAACAGGATGAACTCTATCTCAATGGCGACACAGGGATCAGTGCCGGTGTCAAAGACGAACTGCAGTCGATCGTCGGAGAAAAACGGGTGATCCCCATCTTTCGCGAAGTGAATGGCAATGGAAACAACGCCACTTACACGATTGTCAAGTTCGCCGGAGTTCGAATTCTGGAAGTCAAATTGACCGGTCGGATGAATCAGAAACGCGTGATTATCGAGCCCGCACCGGTTATCGCGCGTCACAGCAAGATTCGCAAAACCGGTACTCGTATGAGCAGTCACGTCTACACGCCTGTCATGTTGGTGGAATAAGTCTTTGCGGCTGACTAGAAAAAACATCTCTCTTTTGCTGGTTGATTAACGATGTCCTCATCTCTGCTTCGCTCCGCACGTCCACAGAAACTATTTCGGCGGCATGCGTCTACCGGTTCGCGTCAGGGAGCCGCTGCGGTCGAATTCGCGATCATCGCGCCGCTGATGATTTTGTTCATGTTTGGAATGGTGGAGATCGGTCGCATCATGATGCTCAAGAACGCCGCGACACACGCTAGTCGTGAGGGAGCACGATTTGGGGTGACTCCGACGGCAACCAATGCGACGGTGGTACAGCGTGTCAACGAGGCAATGCAGTCCTACACCTCGAGCGATGTGGCCGTTACCGTATTGCCCAGTGAACTGTTATCAGCGCAGCCGGGTGACATGGTGACCGTCCGCGTTTCGGTCGACCTGTCTTCGGTCGGTTGGGTGACCAGCGTTGTCAATCTACCGGTCTCGGGGCTGAGTAGCGAAACAACGATGCGTCGCGAGAGCACCAATTGAGGGCCACCGCTCCGCCAAATTTTTGACAGTGAATAGTTTGTCATTGCACCGGGGATGAAAATCCAGGTGGTTTCAGAGCCACGATTGAGCAATTCACGTGGTCGAGTGCGGTTTCAGCGGTGTTGCCGATTAGCAGTCCACCCAGCCCACTACGGCACAGCGTTCCCATAACGACCGCGTCGAACGACTCACTGACCGCAAGCTTCGCAATTTCCTCTCCAGCGTGTCCCTTGACGAGGTGGACGCGCGAGATGTGTCGTAGGTACGGCCCCACCAACTCTGCCAGTGCCACTTCATGTTTTTGGCGTAACGACTCTCCCACTTCGGCCACCGATTCGTTGTCGAACCCGGCGCGCGACCGCAACGTCATTTCCAGGTCAAACGACCACACATGAACAACATGTAGCTCCGCCTCTTCGATCTCCGCGAGCAGTTGGGCGTATTGGAGGATGGATGTATTCAGTGCCTCTCGTGCAGGGGAGTTGTCTGGATCTTCATGGAATGGTGCCGGGTCAACGGCAGCAAGAATCCGTTCATAAGTCTTGCCGTTGGAGGTTTTTACAATCCAAACAGGACACGGGCATTTGCGAATCAGCTGTCGGTCAATATGCCCGAAAAGCACTTTGTGGACCACGTGCGTTGATTCAGTGGCCTTGATCAGCAGGTCGTGTTTGTCTCGCAGAACTTTGCGACTCACCTCCAAGAACCTCTGCCCGCGAAGCAACTCGCTGGTAGCGTTAACGCCCTGCTCCCGCGCGAGCTTGGCCAACCTTTCTCCTGCGTCCGCCTCATCCGATTCGCAAGCGATCGCATCGGCAGTTGTGCCCCAGGATGCGAGGAATCCCAGGATTCCCTCGGGCGGATTATCCACGACACTCACGATACTCAAGTTTGCACCACTGCTTTGACACAATCGCAACGCTCGCTCGAGTGCCCCGGCATCGCCGGGATGCCCTGTACGAAGGAAGCAAACATTCTTAATGCAGTTGCTCTGAAAACGGCTCATTTTTAATCGCTCTCAATGTTGGTGGCTGCCTTGGGTCGGCCGTGATCTGGCATTCGATTAGGGGTGGAACGGCAGGTGCATAATAGCAATCCCTAGGCGATCGTCAGTGAGCAGGAATAACCATTCGCCAGCGGTCGACGACTACAGGATCATGCAAGTTCAGTGACCGTGCCATTGTAGTGGCGTCGTCTCCACAAGACGTTATGATGGGGCTCTCTTGAATGGAAGACATAGCGGAAGGGACTGAAGTCAGGCACCGGGGGTTTGTGTGGTGGGCTGGCGTGGGGACGGGCGGGAGTTCAACGAAACGGCGGGAGCGACACGAAAACTCGCAGTACTTCCGATTGGGCGAAAGATTCGCAGTCACGCCACAATGTGCGGCTTGCCGGTTAGGCTTTGTAATAAAGCGATTTCACTTGTCGAGTGAGGAACGGAGACCCATTGATGAATGCGGCTGCCTTGAGAACACTCTGCCTCAAGCTTTGCTTTTCGTTATGGAGCAGCTTTCGAGACCTGCTGCCGATCATCGTGGTCGTGGGCAGTTTTCAGATATTTGTATTCCGGCAGCCTTTGCAGAATGCTGACCAATTATTGTTCGGTTTGATGCTGGTTGTCGTTGGGCTTTCCATGTTCGTCAGTGGCTTGCAGATGGGCCTTTTTCCACTGGGCGAAGGGATGGCGCATGATTTCGCGAGCAAGGGCAGCGTGGTGTGGTTGCTGCTGTTCGCGTTTGCACTCGGATTTGGGACCACGTTTGCGGAGCCGGCGCTGATCGCGGTGGCAGACAAAGCCGCCTTGTTAAGGTTCGGCGACGCAGGCGATATAGCGGCCAATGAACGCTCCCGTTTTGCAGTTGCGTTGCGTTGCACAGTTGCCTTGGCGGTGGGCGTCGCCTTGGCTGCCGGTGTCGTGCGGATTATTAAGGGGTGGCCGATCCAGTACTTCATCATCAGCGGATACCTAAGCGTGATGCTCGTCACGCCGTTTGCCCCAAGCAATATCGTCGGCATCGCCTACGACGCAGGAGGTGTCACGACTTCCACCATCACCGTCCCGCTCACCGCAGCTCTCGGCGTCGGGTTGGCGTCCAGCATTCAAGGCCGTAATCCTTTGATCGATGGTTTTGGTCTGATTGCCCTTGCATCCTTAACTCCCATTTTGTTTGTTCTCGCTTTCGGGATCTTGTGGCCATGATTGGTAACCGTTTGCGATCACTTGATGTTCGGGCTGTGGATCCACCACGAACATCTCTACCTTTGCCGCTTCACCGGGCCATGCACGGTTACCATGATGTTGACCCAAATTCTTTGGCAATCCCTTGCTTCAACGTTACGCGATATTCTTCCGCTGTTGATCGTGATTGCTTTTTTTCAACTGGTTGTACTGCGTCGCCCGTTGGTGAATGTGCCGCGATTGGCCTGGGGAGTTGCCTTGGTGCTGTTCGGATTGTCGATGTTCTTAGTGGGGCTCGAGTTGGCACTTTTTCCACTCGGTGAAGAAATGGCGGCCCAATTATCGGACTTACAGGAGACCAAGATTGCTGTGGACTCGGGGGCGGTCGAGCAAGCAGGCGATGCCCATTCGGAGGAGCGGCAGCCATCGACTCCAAAGGTCTGGGATTTTTACTGGACTTATCTGTTCGCGTTTGCCATCGGCATCAGTACCACGATTGCTGAGCCAGCATTGATCGCCGTTGCCCTGAAGGCCGAAGAGGTCTCCGGTGGAACGATTCGCGCGTTGGGTCTAAGGCTAGCTGTCGCGTTGGGAGTTGGTTTGGGCGTATCTCTAGGTACGCTCAGGATCGTGCTCGGTTGGCCGCTGCCTTATTTTATTCTGGCTGGTTACATCGTGGTGGTCATCCAGACCGCCTTTGCCCCAAAGCAGATTGTCCCGCTGGCCTACGATTCGGGGGGAGTGACTACTTCCACCGTGACGGTTCCATTGGTCGCCGCGCTAGGACTGGGACTGGCAACACGCGTGCCGGGCCGAGATCCTATCGTCGATGGCTTTGGTTTGATTGCTTTCGCATCCCTATTTCCGATGATCACGGTCATGGGATATGCCCAACTGGCAGCTTGGCAATCGCGGCGACTCGTCCCTAAAGCGGCGCAATGATGTGGCTGGTGATTCTAGAGTGGGCATCGCCGGCGTCGCCAAACCCGTACCCAACGAAACTTTTTGGTAAAGGACCTGAAACTCAGGGAAATTGACGTGCACTTCAAATTAATTATTGCATTTGTCAACGACGATAAAACATCGGAAGTGATGAAAGCGGCACGAGATGCGGGAGCGACCGGCGCAACCGTCATTGGGAACGCTCGTGGCGAAGGCTTGAATCCAACGAAGTCGTTTTTTGGACTGTCGCTCGGTGCGCAGCGGGAAGTACTGCTTTTCCTTGTCGAAGGGCATTTGTCGCGTGATATCCTAGAAACAATTGGCCGTGTGGCGCAGTTTGAACAGAAGCCCGGAACGGGAATCGCCATTCAAATCGATGTAGAAGACGCTATCGGCGTTGGCCATCAAATTGAAAAATTAACAGACTTGGTCGAGGATAAATTATGACCGACAAGATTATTGTACGCGTCGGTGACGTCATGAAACGCGACTTTGATTTGGTCGATGGAAAGTTGACCGTGAAGGAGGCGCTGCTGGCCATGAAGCATCCCGAAACCCGAGCGTTAATCGTAGCCAAGCGGGACGAGAACGATGAATTCGGTTTGGTGCTGCTTTCCGATATCGCCAAGAAGGTGCTCGCTGCCGATCGTTCGCCCGATCGAGTTAACCTATATGAGCTGATGGCCAAGCCTGTGTTGAGCGTCCCGTCGAGCATGAATATCCGATACTGTGCTCGCTTAATGGAACGCTTTCAGGTTACGCGGGCTCCAGTTATCGACAACGGCGAAGTCAATGGGATTGTCAGCTACCACGATCTGGTGCTGAGAGGACTCATGCAGATTCTTCGTCAGGAGTAGCCTTCGGGCGACCGAGTGCCGGTCAAGCATTTTTGAAACGTCGCGGGAACGTTTGCCGTTCCCGCGTTCCAACTAGCAGGGCTACAGTGCTGAGCGAGGAGGTTGTAATATGGCACCCCCGCGACCTGTGTGACTCGAATTTAATAGAGCAAGAGCATCTGTACAGGTCGTTCCTCGCGGTCTTAATACGAAGGAAATGCCATGAGCTTGCTGCAGTTTGATCCGTCGGGTTCGATCCATCCCGAATATGGCATCACGGAAGCCCAGTTGTCCGAGTGCCTTGAGCAGCTCGTGCCGTTGCGTCAAGAAATGCTGGAAATCGATCCCAAGCAGTACGCCAGTGGTGACATCCCGGCAGACAAACAGCCGCTCGACGCACGTTTCTTTTGGCTTCCTGAGGAACAGCTCGCCGCCTACGAAGCCCAACGCGATGCTAGTGAACTGGGGCGGATTTTTTCCGTTGCCAATGGGATGCACGAACGTTTGGATGCCGTGGTCGTGCTCGGCATTGGAGGCTCCTACATGGGGGCTCGCGCGATGATGGACGCCTGCTGTCATCCTTATCACAACGAGTTGTCGCGGGGTGGACGCGGCAGCAAGCCGCGGATGTATTTCGAGGGCAACAATGTGGACAACGACGCCACGTCGGCGTTGCTTGATCGGCTTGCCGCCGGCTCCTGCGAAGACAACAAGGTCGCCGATCGGTGGGGGATCTGTGTGATCAGCAAGAGTGGCGGGACGATGGAAACGGCCGTCGCTTTTCGACAATTTCTGGCAGAGTTGGAAAAGTCGCTTGGTGCCGACGCGGCAGATCACTTGGCCGATTTTGTCTTTCCGGTCACCGGCGAAAGTGGCAAATTGCATTCCCTGGCAACCGAAATCGGCTGTCAAGAAATCTTTACCGTGCCCGATGGCGTGGGAGGTCGCTTCAGCGTGTTGTCATCGGTCGGTTTGCTGCCCGCGGCGATGTTAGGTCTGGACTGTATGCAGTTGCTTGCCGGTGCGGTCGCGATGAACGAACATTTCCGCACCGCCGATCCGGCTGAAAATGTGGTGTTGAAATACGTGGCCACCAACCACTTGCTGGCGAAGCATCGCGGTTGCAACATCCGCGTGATGAGCGTGTGGAGCAAAGCCTTGGAAGCGGTCGGGATGTGGTACGACCAACTGCTGGCCGAATCCAATGGCAAAGATGGCAAGGGAGTGACGCCGTTAACGACCGTCAACACTCGCGACTTGCACAGTCGCCATCAACAGCACCAAGAGGGCCACAGCGACAAGGTATTCAATAATGTGATCGTCAAGAACTATCGCACCGACCCGTTGGGTGTCGGGTCGAGCGATCGCAATCAAGACGGTTTGAACGACATCGCCAACAAGACGCTGCCCGACATTATGGATGCCGCGATTCGTGGCACCAACGAAGCGCTGCATGCCGATGGTCGCCCCACGACCGACATCATCTTGCCAACAATCGATACTCATGTGCTGGGACAATTGTTCCAAATGCTGATGATTGCCACTGTCATCGAAGGCCGCTTGCTGGGAGTGAATCCCTATGGCCAGCCCGGCGTCGAGCAATACAAGAAGAACATGAACAAGAACCTGGGGCGTGCCTAATGTCTGCGATCGATGATCTTTTTCGAAAGCTCCGTGCCGAAGGCCGTAAAGCATTGTTGCCGTTCGTGACCGCGGGCGATCCCGATATCGAGTTCACTGCGGAGTTGATCACGACGTTGGCAGAAGCGGGTGCGAGCATGTGCGAAGTCGGAGTGCCCTACAGCGATCCGATCGCCGATGGCCCGGTGATTCAAGCCGCTTACCAGCGCGCCCTCGATCGCGGTTTTCGCTTGCATCAAATGATGGACATGGCGCAGTCGCTGCGAGATTCCTTGACGATGCCGCTGGTCACCATGGTCAGTTATTCGATCATCCATCGCGTTGGATTGGAGGCGTACATCAAGCAAGCTTTGGCGGCGGGGTATAGTGGGGCTATCGTGCCTGACCTGTTGCTGGAAGAGGCTGCTGAGGTTTCCAAGGTCTGCCGCGAGCACGATTTCAGTTTGATCCAGTTGGTGACGCCAACCACGCCGCGGGAGCGACAAGTCAAGATTGCGGAATTATCGACTGGTTTCTTGTACTTTGTGTCGGTGACGGGTATTACGGGCGAACGTCAGGAGTTGCCTCCGCAGTTGCTGGAGAATGTGCAGTGGCTGAAGCAGCAGACGGACTTGCCGATCTGCATTGGATTTGGAATCAGCGGTCCCGACGTGGCCAAAACGTTGGCTCCCGTTGCCGACGGGTTGATTGTAGGTTCCGCCTTCGTGCGCCGGATCGCAAAGGTGACGCCGGAAACACGTCAGCAGGTTCTCGACGATGTGAAAGCGTTTGCGAAGGAACTGTTGGCGGCGATGCATGACGCGTCGAAATCGATCGAGGGTCTTGCGCGATGAGCCGACGGCTGGCTTATTGACCAGACGATGCGATTCTCGCCAAGGTTTTGAGGATCGCGCTGGTAGCTTCGGCTTCTTCACTGACCACCGCGTCCGCGCCGGCGGACCGCAGTTTGCTGACATTGGACTGGAAGCGGCAGCGCACCAGGATGAAGCCGTCGGGATTCAGTTCTTTCACCACGCGGACCACGCGGAGCGCGGTCTCGTCATCGGGAACGCAAACGGCAGTGATCGCCGCCTGATCGGCATAGGCCAGTCTTAACACCGACCGATCGGTGGCATCGCCCGCGATGGTGCGAAAACCCTCTTGGGCGAAGGGATGCAAATTGATGGAACTGAAGTCGATCAAGCAGGCATCTTTGCCGACCGTCTCGAGTTGCGAGGCCACCTGTCGACCAATCGGACCAGCGCCAATCACGGTGGCCCGGTTTTCACTCGTCTCCCGCACCGCAGTCGATAGGTCGACGCCCTCTTGAACGGTTTGGTCACGAATGCCGCTCAGCCCTAACTTCAGCAACAGCGGTGTGAGGATGAGGGAACCGACAGCGATGGCGACGATCCGCTGGTAGTTTTGTTCCGACAATACGTTGGCATCCAAACCGAGCAGCGTCAGCACAAAGGCGAATTCGCCGACATGCGCCAAACCGATTCCCATGCCCCAAGCGGCTCGCCAAGCCAAGCCTGTCAGACGCAACGCGATGGTCGCGGCGAGCGCTTTCACGCTGATCATGGCGAGCAAGCAGCCGAACATCCAAAGGGGTTCATTCCACACTAGGCGAGGATCGAAAATCAGCCCCAGGCCGACAAAGAAAATGGCTGCGAACGTTTCGCGAAAGGGCAGAATCAGCGCGTCGATCTGTTTCGTCCAGCGGTTACCATTAAAGATCAGTCCCGCCGAAAATGCGCCGACCGCCGGAGGTAATCCGATGTTAAAGGCCCCTAGGGTGACGCCGCCGAGGGCCACCAATGTGAACAAGATGACCATTTCCGGACTGCGAAAGCGGGCCAGCAGCGGGATCATCCATTTAGCCAGCAAAGTCCGCAGCGCAATGATCGTGACGACAAACAGCACCGACGTGAGAGCCAGCCAGACATACCTCGCACCATCGGTGGTCTCCCCTGCCCCGGTCAGCAACGGCACTAGCAACAGCAAGGGCACCAGAGCGGCGTCTTGAAAGAGCAATATGCCTACCGCGCGGCGACCATGCGGGAGGCTGGTTTGCCCCCACTCCGACAACGCCTTAAAGACCAGCACCGTGGAACTGAACGACGTCGCAACGCCGATCAGGAAAGCGGTTTCGAACGGCATGCCGGTAGCTAGCAGCACCAGCATCACGGGGATGGCAACGAGCAACATTTGCACGCTCCCGCCGATGACCAGCTTGCGGCCTAGACTACGCAAATCATCGAGTGAAAACTCGAGGCCGATTGTGAACAGCAAGAGGAACACTCCCGCCTCGGCGAAGTCCTCCAGTTGATGGTTTTCATCATGGATCCAGCCCAGGTTGCCGTCGCCCAGCAATACACCGACCAGCAGATAACCGAGCAGCACGGAAACTCGCAGCCATCGACAAACGAGGCTTGCGACCAAACCCGCGGCCAAGATGACCAGCAAGTCATAGATCAAGGAATGTTGCATAAACCACGTTTCCACCGGCGGTGCATTGTAGGGCGGCGAGCGTCCCCGAAGCCTGCCGCTCAAGCTGCCGGTCAGCCGCTGGTACGCATACCTGCTGCAATTCCGTTAATCGTTAACCGCGTCAGGTGACGCAGTTCGTCGCGTTCTTTCGCATCTTCGGGGAGGTCGCAATTTCGAGACCGCCGCAGCAGTTCGATCTGAATTAAATTCAGCGGGTCGATGTATCGATTGCGGACTCGGATCGATTCCTTCAGCCAAGGTGTGCCGTCGAGAAGTTCCTGATTTTCGGTGATTGCCAGGACTCCGACGATGGCGTTTTTATACTCTTCGCCAATCGTCTTGCCGACCCGCTTCAAAAGCGGATTTTCGCCGGCCAAGTGCGCATACCGGTCGGTGACGCCGAGGTCCGATTTGGCGAGGGCTAATTCCGCATTGTCGATCGTGGCACGAAAATAAGGCCACTCGCGATACATGTCGCGTAATTGACTGATGGCCGCGGGTTGCCGCATCAACGAACCGAGCGCCGTTCCCAGGCCATACCAAGCGGGGATTAAGCACCGCGTTTGCGTCCAGGAAAATACCCATGGGATGGCACGGAGGTCGCTCAGTTGGTGCCCGCCGCGCCGTCGAGCGGGACGCGAACCGATGGGCAACTGCTCGACTTCGGCGATCGGAGTTGCCAATCGAAAGTACTCGACGAACCCTTCTTGTTCGACCAGTTGCCGATACGCCTGAAAAGAGTGCTGCGACAACTGGGCCATCTTTTCGGTCCATTCGTCGATCACCGAATTCGGCGGAGCCCCAACGGCCAGCAGTGACGACCACACCAATTGTTCGAGATGACGGTGCGCAATGCGAGCGTCATCGTAGCGATCGGCTAGGACTTCGCCCTGTTCGGTTAGTCGCAAGGAACCACGAAAGGTACCCGGCGGCAACGACAGGATACTGCGTGCCATGGGCCCACCGCCGCGTCCCAGGGAACCGCCGCGGCCGTGGAAAAAGGTCAACTCCACACCGTGTGATTTGGCCAATTGGTCGAGACTTCGCTGCGCCTGATAGAGGGCCCAACTGGCTGTCAAATACCCGCCGTCCTTCGTGCTGTCAGAATAGCCGAGCATCACCATTTGGTGGTGGTCTTGCTGACCGACATAGTCGCGGTAGACAGCGTTGTTAAGCAAGTCACCAAGGATTTGCGGGGCCGCTTCAAGATCCTCAATCGTCTCAAAGAGTGGCACGAGCGGCAAGTTCGGCGGCGGCTTGCAAGCGTCCAGTTCCTGTTCGACACCCGTGTGCTGCCATAGCCAGAGGACCGACAAGATATCGCTGGGGGCGTTGGTCATGCTGACCACGTGGCCACCCAAGGCTTGCATCCCAAAGGACTCCGCGGTCCGAGAAAGCAACCGAAATAAGGCCAGCGTTTCGGCGGCCAGTTCAGACAGTTCCGTGTTTTCGAGATGGAGCGGCCGGACCAACGTGCTTGTCAGTACCTGCTGGCGTTCGGTTTCGCTTAACTCCGTCGCGTTGGTGCAGAAGCCTGCCTTCTCGAGCAGTTCATTGATCACGATCGCATACTGCCGTGAATCTTGTCGCACGTCCAGCCGAACGAGATGAAATCCAAAGGTTTGGATCTGATCCAACCACTGCGTGACCTCGCTGGCCATCGGGCCGGTTCGAGAATCGCGAACCAGCGTATCGCGGAGGCTTTGGATGTCGTTTTCAAATTCTTGACGGGAGGCGTAGGCACCTCGCACGTCGCGCACGTCGAAGGCGTGGTTCTGAGTTTGCTCGAGTCGCCAATCGACAATGCTTAACAATCGCCGCAGTTCTTCGTCGGGAGGAAAGTTGGCGATCCTCTCTTGCAATTTCGGCCACCGCTGAAGCGCGTCAGCGATCATTCGCCCGATGGTTTCCGAAGGCAGCATCTGCCGCTTGGACATACTGAGTGAGTGGAGCAGTTCAACGCACACTCCACGGTGGAAATCGAGAGCGGCTTGACGTAACCACAGCAATGTTTGCTGCGTCACTTCCGCCGTCACATAGGGATGGCCGTCGCGGTCTCCGCCGATCCAAGATCCAAAGGAAACGCAGTGGCGAATACAGAACTTATGGCCGGTATAGACTTTCGCCAGGGCCGCACGAAGTTCGCCTAGGATTTGTGGGATCACCGCCCACAGCACCGGTTTAACCGACAGGCCGCGCTGCACCTCTTGTAGCACCGTGGGTCGGTAAGGCCGAATGAAATCGGTCAGCCATAACTTGGTCAGTTCAGCGCGGACTCGTTGGTTGTGCTGCACTCGTTCGTGCGGCAACAGGTCGTTATCCGAGACGGCCAGCAGTTCGCGGATCCGCCTTAACTTGCTCCGCACCGACCGTCGTTTGGCTTCCGTTGGATGGGCGGTGAAGACCAATTCGATGCGCAATTGATCAAGCAGTTCCTGCATCTGAGCCGCAGTGATGCCGCTCGTTTTCAATTGCATCAACGCATCTTCAATCGACTCGCGACGAGTCAGCGGATAAGCCACCCGGGTGCGCTGGCGGAGGACTCGCATGCGTTCTCTGTCTTCTGCCAAGTTGGCCAAATCGAGAAACATGCTGAACGCCCGGATCACGACGCGTAGCTGGTCATCGCTGAGGTCCGCAATTAAGGCTTCGAGTTGATCATCCGCGTGAGCAGCGCCGTTGCGTCGGTCTCGCGACAAACGCCGAATCGATTCGATAGTCTGCAAGTTGTCCGCACCGGCGATCTCTTGAATTGTGTTGCCTAACAAATCTCCCAGTTCCGCGATTTCTTCGCGCAGCGGCGCCGTCTCTGTGGTACTGGAAATCATTGATTTTCCTTCGCGCTGAATGCAGGTGCAAAGTGATTTTGGGACGTCGGTTGTTCGGCCGGCAATGCGTTGGCGGCATGACAAACCTGCCACTGGTGGTCGGTGGTGTACCGATAGATTTGGCCCTCGTCGATGGCCACCAAGTTCAGCCAATCGTGGCTCATTAAATTGTCCAGCATGTCGTGCTTGGCGATGACTTTTTCAATGGCGGTTCGCGGAGCCGCCAGCACCGCCAGCAACCGCATCGGTTGATGCTGGTATTGATCCCCGGTGTGCAGCGATTGCCAGGGCAGCCCGGTCATCAAGTCACCACCATTTCCCGAATATAAACCGAACCGGCCAACCACGTTGTGCACCGTCTTGGTGCCGCTACCGTAATGCGGATTATCGACCGTCGAAGCGTAGTACTGCATGTTGATCCAGTGTGCCACGACCATGGGGGCCGTCACAATCTGTTCTAGGACTTGACCGCCCGGGTCTTGTTTATGGTCGTAGCTGTGCAGGAAAACTCGGCCTTCGAGATCCAGCGAATTGGTCAAGCAACGTGGACCGGCCACAAATGCGGCGTTGCCGGCGAGCCCCCATTCGGGACGGACTTCGGACCATTCGCTGCAGCGACGAAAGAGTTCGGCGATGTTCTTACTGTCGACGATCGGCAGCCTCTCTAGGCGTGTCTGTTCGGCCGCCATCCGCGTCGACTTGATCAACGCTTCCAGATCGGCGTGGTGTGTCGTGGGGACCAACGAACGATCAAAGAACTCGATGTTGTCAGTGGTCGTGTTGTGCAGAGCGCCTAGAAAATGGGTATCGGCGGGGATGGGGACACCGCGCTCCGCCAGCGTTTGCCGAACCTGCGGGTCGTTGAGTAACAAGGCGGCAAACCTCGCGTTGACTTCTCCGGAGTGCCCGCCACAGGCACCACAGTCCAGGCCAGCTTGCAAAGGGTTGTTTTCCGTTTGACTGCCGTGACCACAGAAGACGACCAAGCGAGCGAAGCCCGTCGTGAGGCTTAGGTTTCGCAAAATCGCTTCCGCCAGATCGGCTTGTCGCGCGGCCGTAATCCCTTGGGCTTCCAAGCCTCGTAGCGTGGGTCCAAAGTCGTCACGCTCGCGGGCTTGCACGCCATCGTAGCGAACATCTGTTTGCTTCCGAACGATCCCCAAGCCTCGACTGAGCAGTTTCACGCCGTACAGCCAGCCGGCCGTTTCCACAAATGCGAAGCAACTGATCGCGGAATTCTGCATCGCCTTCCAGGATTTTCTGACAAGTCGTCGCGTGGTCCGACGTGCGAGCGTTTCGTTGGACTGGTCCTCGTCGTCGGCACGCAAGCCTTCGTGCAACTGAAATTGCGGTGAGAGCAAAACAGGTACTTGGTGGCTGCCGCTGGTTTGCCCCAGCGAGACGTACTCGACCGGCAAGGCAAAGAAGCCCGCAAAGCCAAACGTGTCGACCGTGTCGGTAACCGTTTCCAGGTTGCGCCGAAACCGTTCCGAACGGACGTCGATGCAGAACACCATTTGAGCATGCGGGCGCGTCGGCGCGGGCGACGGGGCCGACGCCGCGGATGCTTCCTCGGCGGCTAGCGAAGCGGATTGCAGTGTCTGCTGGAGTTTGCCAAGCAGCGGATTGCGATAAGCGATCTCGCTGGCTCGCAACAGGACGTATCGCAATCGCCACTCGTCGTCGGGCAACACGGAATCGTCGGAGAGCAGGACTTCGGTATGGATTGCATCCCAGTCGACATGAAAAGAGAAATGCTCACCGAGGGCCGCATCGTGGATCAAACGGATGGCCAACAGGCCCGCAACGTCGTCGGTTTGCTGGTCATTTCTCGCCGCCATGGTGGCTTGATATTTAATCCATGCACTCCAGCCCGGAGTAGCGAAACCATGGCATAGCAGGAAGGCCTCCCACAGTCGCTGCGGGACTCCCATCCAGTGCAGGCAGAAGGCGATTGCCGCTTCAGGGGTTTCGGGGACTTGGGAGACAAACCAGCGAAAGCCACTGATGTCGAGGCGTTCCATGGTGCGGTCATGCGCGGCCGCGGCACGCCAAGCATTGAACAGCGACAAGTCCTTCCAGGGGCTTGGCCAAACGGCTTGCCCGTCGTCGTAATGCGCCGCGCAAAACTTGGAAATCTCCTGAGCGACCGTCCCTGACCAGTCCGAATCCGAGCCACGGTCGAGCCATTCCGCAACCGTTCGCAGGCGGCGATCGGGATTCTCTTGCGACCTGCTGACGGTGGGGTCGCTCTCGGTGATCTGCCAATTGGCAAGCCGGGCAACAATCGCGCTGGCCTGCAGGTCGCTCAGGGGAACTTGCCCGTCAGCGCGAAGTTCCTCAAGCGACGTTTCCACATCGGCAAGCTGGAAACCGCCGTCTTGATACAGACCAGCGTAATAGTCCAGCGGCATTAGCGTTTCGATATCGGAAAACAATCGCATGAAGCGACGTGCCGTGACAAACCGGCTGCCCGAAATTCCCGCGTAAGGATTGACCGCCACGTAGTCCGCCAGCGGCCAGACCGGCGCCAGAGTTTCCTCCACACGTTCCACCGCATCGGTGATCAATTGGAGATCTTGTTCGGTGGTCAGCATCGCCAGAGCCACGTTGGACTGAGGCTGGTTCTCTAAAGAGTGGTTTCGTAAAGGCATGGGGGGTGTCTCCGTTGAATGATGGGCGGTTTCAGCAGGCTGAGGCGGACGGCAGCGGAGTCAGTTGGAAGCCAACGTACCGATCAGACGACGCAGAGCCGGTTCGACGTAAAAGCCGTTGGCAGCATGGACGTACAGCGTGGACAGCCAACGCGGTCGCAGGCTTCCGGCCAATCCGATGTGCAGCAGTAGCAAGCTGCCAAAACCGACCAAGACGATGGCCAGCACAATCCCGAGTGGCACTCCTCCGGCGGTCGGCACAACGGTCCGAGTGACGATCGCATCGATAATCTGAAAACTGGTCCCGTAGGCGAGCGACAGGAGGGCTACGGTGCCGATGCCGGTCAGCAGCACACGCCGGTTGCCGGTCGACCACACCGACCACAGCCAGTGGCTGAGCGCCAGGCAGAGCAAGCCGCCTAGCAGGATCCCGCCTGGCTTGTTGGTGAGGCTCAGCCCCAAGGCAAACATCACTGCCAGAAAGATCGTCACGGTGCTGGTCGCTGCGGCGAGCAAACGCAGGATGCTGGCGAGGCCCGCTGCCGAATGATCGCCTTGCGGGATGGGATGCGTGCCGGCAACCGAAGCGCGATGCGTAAGGACGCTGCCGCTGCTGAGGAAGGCATGGGCTTTGTAAAGCGAGTGAGCCAGGATGTGCACCATCGCCGCCGAGTAAGCTCCCAAACCACACTGCAGCATCATGAAACCCATCTGAGCAATGGTCGAATAGGCCAGCGACTGCTTGATGCTGGTCTGGGTCAACATCACGATCGCAGCAAAGCAAGCGGTGAAGGCACCGATGATCGCCAAGGCTGCCAGTGCATACGTGGCCTCCGCGACGATGGGGCTGGTGCGAATGATCAAATAGCCTCCCGCGTTCACAATCCCGGCGTGCATCAAGGCCGACACCGGCGTGGGAGTCTCCATGGTCTGCGGCAACCAAGTGTGGAAGGGAAACTGAGCCGATTTTGTCAGCGCTCCGAAAACGATCAGAGACCCGATCCAGATTCTTTGGGCCGTGGGGGCCAGGCCTGCCAAGCGATCGGCTTCCAAGAGGGCGAAAATCGCCTCAAATTCAAACGTGGAGAATTGCAAGAACGTCAGCACCAAGGCGACCAGTAATGCGACGTCTCCCAGACGACTGATCGTGAACTTTGACCAAGCGGCGCGCTGGGCCGCCGGGCGATGACTGTAGTGCAGCAGCAGTTGATGAAGCCCCAGACTGGTCAGCACCCAGGCGACCACAAACATCAGCAGATTGCCCGAGATCACCATCAGCGAGACAGCGCCAATCGTAAAGGCGGCCCAGCGGAAATAACGGCCTTGGGTAAATTCGCCATCGAGGTATCGAATCGAAAACCGGCAGATCACCCAACCGATAAAACTGACCAAGGTCAGCATTAGGCCCGAGACACCGTCGTAGTAAATCGAAAGACCGACGGGCCACTCACTCCACAGTTGCCACAGGCCGGTGTAGACCGCCGCTTCGCCGCTGAGCAGCAGCATCGCCAATGCGATACCGGCCAGCCCCGCTTGCAACCCGACGATCTGCGTCACCAGCCGACGGACGAGCGGTCGATGACGATTGCACCACTGCGAAGGGATCAGTCCGAGCGCGAGCAGGCAGGCAATCGGCAGGGCGAGAAACAAGGGCGGCAGATCCGGCATGGCGAAGTCTCCTAGAGAATGAATTGCTTGACGCGAATCCTAAAGCACGAAAAATATGTCGTCAATTAGGTTTCGTGCAAACGCGGTCGCTTTTTTGAAGGAAGTTGGCGGAAAGGCCGAAGAAAAGCCTAAAAAGACCGTTTCGCGGTCAAATAGAGGCCGGGAAAATTCGCGAATGGCTCTCCTTATGCATTCCATCTAGGCGACTGAAGAAGGGCGACCGGCGAACTGGGAGGCGGTGGACAAAAAGTGACCAGCGGTGCCAGGCAGCCGAAAAAGGATTCGTGAAAACTGGTTCGCGAAAAAAGGTTATGCTGGTTAATTAGCGGGAACGCTCAGGACCCGTTGGCGGGCCACTGTGCCGGCCTGAGTCGAACGAATAGGCGGAATCGATGGGGAAAATAGCAACCAACCGAAGAGCGGCAAATCAGGCCACGCAGCCTCCAGGCAAGACCGAGGACGCAGCGACAAAGCCACCCACGCCCAGCAGTCGCTGGACGTTTTTGACTAATCACACGCACGTGCTGGCGGTTCTGCATGCGGAGCCCGAATTGGTGCTGCGACAGGTCGCGATTCGAGTCGGGATCACCGAAAGAGCCGTCCAGCGAATCGTGCAAGATCTGGAAGAAGAGGGCTTTATCGTGCGAGAACGTGTGGGCCGGCAGAACCGCTACCAAGTCAAACTTGATCGCTCGCTCCGGCATCCGATCGAGGCTCATCGAAAGATCGGAGACTTGCTGGAACTGGTCGCGGGAAAGCGAACCGACGAGTAGCTTGTAAAGCGCGTCGCGATCACCGAAACGGCTCGTTGCAAGTGGCGCTGTCGAGCGAAGGAAGGGACGAGAGGGAGCTTTTAGCCATGCAAGTTGCGTTGACCATTGCCGGTTCTGACCCGTCGGGAGGAGCTGGTTTGCAAGCCGATCTGAAAACCTTTCATCAGCACGCCGTATATGGGATGAGCGTCGTGACGCTGCTGACGGCGCAGAACACCGAAGAGGTCCGCGCCGTGCAATCGCTGGACGCTGCTTGGATCCTCGACCAACTGTCCGCAGTCCTGGACGATATTCCTCCCATGGCAGCCAAGACGGGAGCGTTGGGGAACGCGGACAACGTGCTCGCGGTTGCCGAGGCTGCGGCCCGCTTCGCCTTTCCGCTGGTCGTCGATCCGGTCATGATCAGCAAACATGGCGCATCGCTGATCGATGAACAGGCGGTGGAAGTGTTGCGTGACAAGCTGCTGCCGCAGGCTTATCTGATCACGCCCAATCGGTTCGAGGCGAGCCGTCTGGCGGGCATGGCCTTAAGCGACTTGGCCAGTTTGGAAGCGGCCGCCAAAGCGCTCGCCGATCAAGGGGCTCGGAACGTGCTGTTGAAAGGGGGCAACGTCGACGGCATGGCGCTCGATGTGTTGTGGAGCGAAGGCCAGATACACCATCTGACCGCCCCGTCGATCTCAACACGTAATACGCACGGCACCGGCTGCGTGTTATCGGCCGCCATTACAGCTCGTTTGGCGCGCGGCGAATCGCTCTTCAGCGCCGTCGAAGGTGCCAAACGTTTTATTACCGCGGCGATTCAAACCGGCAGTTCCATCGGCCGCAACATCAGCCCCGTCAACCTCCACGTCGACGCGACTTAGGCATCTGTCGGTGACCAGCCGTTGTTGCCGGAGCACCGGTCCCATCGGCCTCAGTTTGCGACGCTCGGTTCGTTCTTGGGGCCGTTGACCTCAAAGCGTTCGAGCAATCGGTATAGTTTGCGGCGGTGGATTCCGAGGGCTCGCGCGGCACGCGCCTTGTTTCCATTTTCCTTCGCCAGGACGTCCAGCACGTGCGCTTTCTCGATCTCGTCCAACTTCAGTGGACCGCAACCGTTGCCATCCAACCGGGGTGTGACCGCCGCGACCGAATGCATTGCTTTGCTGACCGGATGAGGCTGCGCCATGTCGAATTCGGAGATCTCTGCCGGCAAGTCCTCCAACGTAATCTCCTGACTGTCGGCCAGGATCGTCGCCCGCTGGATCACGTTGATCAGTTGGCGCACGTTGCCTGGCCAGGGATAACGAGTCAGGGAATCGCGAACAACCGGCGCCACCTGCCAGTTGGCCGGCAGAAAATGGTCGAGCAAACGCTCTACGTCTCCGATTCGCTGACGCAGGGGAGGCAGATTGATTGAAAGCACGTTAATGCGATAGTACAGATCCTCGCGAAAATTTCCTTGCTCGACTTCTTTTTGCAAGTCTCGGTTCGTCGCCGCGATGATGCGAACATGGACAAAGCGTTCTTTATGAGAACCGATGCGCCGCATCGAGCCATCCTCCAGGACACGCAACAGTTTTGGTTGCAACGACAGCGGCAGTTCTCCGACTTCGTCGATAAATAGCGTGCCCCCATCGGCGATTTCAAACAGCCCTGGCTTTTCGGCGGTTGCACCGGTAAACGATCCCTTCTGGTGGCCAAACAGTTCGCTCTCGACCAGTTGTTCCGGAAGCGCCGCACAGTTGATAGTCACAAAAGGGTTGTCACTGAGCGGGCTGTGTTGTTGAATCGCCCGCGCCACCACTTCTTTGCCAGTTCCGCTTTCGCCTTGAATCAAGACCGGCTTGTCAGTCGGTGCGACCTTCTCGATCATCCGCACGACGTCCCGCATCGCCGTCGATTCACCGACTAGCGAAGTGGGGGGACGCGTCCGCGAGATCAGTTCCTTCAGTTGGCGATTTTCTTTCCGCAGTTGACCGCGGTTACGCGCCAGCAGGCAATGGTGCTCCAGGTCGCCCAGCGAACAAGGCTTGGTCAGGTAGTCGCAGGCACCCATCTTCATGGCCGACACCGCCGACTCGATCGTCCCTTGGCCGGTCAGGATGATCACTTCCATCTCGATTTTGGCTTGCTGCACGCGCTGGAGTAATTCGATGCCCGACATGCCGGGCATGTTCATATCGAAGACGGCCACTTCAAAATGCTGTCGCTCGCACAGCCCCAAAGCTTCGGCTCCGTTGGAGACCGCAGTCACGCTGTGCCCCTTGCGTTGCATCCAGCGTGTACACGTGTCGCGGAAATCATCTTCATCTTCAACAATCAACATTTTAATTGGCGTATCCTGCATCCCAATTCCTCAAGATATTCTAGCGTTGACAGCGATCTGCTTCGTTTTCACGCGTGCTGTAACGCACATGTGTGACTATATCGCACGGATTGAGTCTCTGTCGAACTGTGCACAGTCCGTTTTTGAGAACGATCCTGTGTCACTAGGGCGACAGTTGGTACAAACGCAAATTCCATTCCACCCCCCACTTTGCGACGGTCAGCTTTTTGTTTCGAACCGCACTCGTCCGAACTCCTTTCCAGCGGCTGCGAATTGGCGGCATCGTTTTGGCCATTGTCTTTGTGGTGTCGGCTTGCGGTTTTCGGTATCTGGGCGAGTACGATTGGATCAGCGCGATCTGGATGGTGGTGGTCACGATCTCGACTGTGGGATACGCGGAGCAAAGCTCGGTCTCGTCCACCTTGCAGATCTTGGAGGTGCTGGTGATTCTGTTTGGCATCTCGGCCGCTGCCTACACCTTCGGTGGGCTTGTGCAGTTTATCCTCGAAGGCGAGATCGACCGTTTATTGGGAGTCCGACGAATGACACATGAGCTGAACCGTCTTCAAAATCACGTGATCGTCTGTGGATACGGTCGCATGGGACAGCGACTCGTCGCTGATTTGGTCGGGGAGGAAATTCCGTTTGTCGTTTTGGAGAGGGACGCCGACATTGCTAAGGAAGCGCAAGCGAGCGGAGTGGTCTGTGTCTTTGGTGACGCAACAGAGGAAGCCAGCCTCCGCACAGCGGGCATCGAGCGTGCTCAGGTCTTGGTCGCTACTTTGCCAAACGATGCCGAAAGTGTGTTTATCACGTTAACGGCACGCAACATTGCGCCTGCCTTGCGAATCATCGCTCGCGCGGAGCAGCAAAACACCGAGATGAAGCTGCGGCAGGCGGGAGCAAACCGCGTGGTACTACCGACGGTCGTGGGGGCACGCCAAATGGTGCGGATGATTACCCGTCCGACAACGGCTGACTTAATGGATATGGTTTCAGCGAGCAACGTTGTTGACTTGGAACTGGACGAATTCGAAGTCTGCAGCGAAGACCGCTTGGTCGGGATGAGCGTCCAGCAAACGGGTGCGCACCTTCGTCACAAGTTATTGTTCGTCGCGATCAAGCAAGCCGATGGCGAGCTGTTGTTTAATCCAGCTGGTGACCACCAATTTGAAGCAGGGGAGATCCTGATGGTCACGGGGCATCGCGAGGACATTCAGCGGTTTCGCAATGAGTATAGCTTGAAGCGACAGTAGAGTTCAGGTGGCATCGCGCCGAACCAACTTTACGGAAGCTTTGCCGGTTAGGCCGATTGGTCTCGCGGCAGTATGATTTCAAAGGCGGCGCCCCAGACGGCGGAGCCCACGCGGATCGATCCGCCGTGGGCGTCGATGATGCGTCGTGCGATCGCGAGCCCCAAACCGGTACCCTTGGTTTTGGTTGTGTAGAAGGCATCGAAGACGCGTTGTTTTTGTTCGCTGGACAAGCCAGGCCCGTTGTCACGCACGGAGATACAGAGGGCCGGAGCCCCTTGCAATGTGCTGTTCTGGCATTCGATCGTGATGCGCAGTGGATCGTCGCAGGCGGCCAAAGCGTTTTCCAGCAGGTTGCGAAACACCTGTTGCAGACGAAAGCTGTCGACTTTGCAGTGCAGGTCCACCTCTTCGGCCGTCACCTGCAGGAAAGCGTCACGTCCCTTGCGGGCGAGATCAAGTTCTTCCCACGCCTGATGCCAAGTCTCCGCCAGGTCGCAGGTCGAGACCTGCAGATGAATTGGAGCGGTATAACTGCGGAGCTCTTCAAATAGACGCTGCAGGTCTTCGCGGGCACGAGCGATTCTCGCCACATCGCCGGCCGCTTCGGAGCTGGCTTCTAATTCGATGCCCAACATGTCGACGCTCGCTTGGATCCGCTGCAGCGCGTTGCGGCTTTCGTGGGCGATTCCGGTTAGCATCTGTCCCATGGCTGCCAACCGTTCCGCTTGCAGTAGCTTTTCTCGCGACTGCTGTAGTTCGGTGGTGTCGGAAATAAAACCTTCCAGGCCAATCAATGTTCCGTCGGCGGCGTACAGTCCTTGCCCTTGCTCCCACACCCAACGCTCCTCCCCGCAGCTCCGGCGAATCCGATAGACCGACTGATAAGCTTGCTTTGCGGCTAGTTTTTTCGTGACGTGGGCATCGACGGCGGCGCGGTCTGCTGGGTGAATGACGTCGAACCAGGCCGGTTGGTTGGCCAGTAATTGCTCGGCCGTATAACCACATAACGCCTCGCAACCGTCGCTGATAAAAGCCAGCGACCATCGTGAATTGGCGTGGCAGCGATAGGCCGCTCCCGGCAGAGTACTCATCAGCGTCACCATGTTGGGTTCGCTTTCAAACCGTTTCTTTGTCAACATCCTGCGTTTCTCGATCGTCAATCAACATTCGCATCGCCGGTGTATCGAGGTCATCATATTGGCCCGCGCGAATGCAACGCACACAGGCCCACATGCCACCACCACCCAGCAGTAACGCAATCGGAAGGGCGATAAAAAGTACACTCATCGAACGGACTCGCGAAACGTTGGCCAAGCAAGGGTTAGGGACAAGACACTGATCGAACTGATCGGCATCAAAACCGCCGCCAACAAAGGACTGATCAGGCCGGCCATGGCGAAGCCGACCGCTAGTAGGTTGTAAGCCAAGGAAACGGCAAATGCGGCACGAATCAAAGTGGATGTGCGTGCCGCCCCGCCGGTCAACTCCAGCAGGCTGGATAGATTTCCCGAAGCGATAAACACCGGCGCCGCCTGCAGGCTGACCTCGGCCCCGCCGCGTACCGCGACCCCGACGTCGGCGGCCGCCAGCGCGGCTGCATCGTTGGCCCCGTCGCCGATCATCACCACCGTTCGCGCTTCGCCGCGGCGGACATGCGCGAGTTTGTCTTCCGGCGATAATCCGCCCCACACGCGTTCGGTAGGAATTCCCAATTGCTCTCCAACGTGGCGAACGATCTCAGGGTGATCTCCGGACAAGATCCCGACAGTCCAGCCCTGCTTTTGCAGTTGGCGTACCACTTCGCCGGCGCCCGCTTTCAAGGGGTCGGTGATCGCCAGCACCGCGACCACTCGGGCATCGATGGAGACCAGGATCGGGCTGGACAATTGCGTGATACACCGGTCCACGACTGCCAACACCGAATTCTCGACCGCACAACCCTGCTGACGAATAAAGTGGAGGTTTCCTACCCGCACCTCACGGCCTTCGCTGGTGCCGGCGATTCCTCCCAGGTGCACATGCGTTAAACGTGCGTTCGCGGGCAATTCCAACTGCCGATTGGTCGCCTCGCGGAGGACGGCATCGGCGATTGGATGACGACAGTCGCGTTCGATGGCAGCCGCGTCGGCCAGCGCCGTCGGTTCGCCAAAGACTAATTCCGCTATCGCCCGGCCTTCGGTCAACGTGCCGGTTTTGTCGAACCACAGGATGCCTGGCTCGGCCAGCGACTGCAGCGAACTGCCATCGCGAATCAGGATTTTCCTTTTCGCAGCCCGACCTAGCGAAACGGCGATCGCCAGCGGTGTGGCCAGCGCTAACGCGCAGGGGCAGGCGACAATCAGCAGCGACGTGGCGTGCGAGGCCGCGATCGCCAAGCCCGCCTGGGACCAGACGGCCAGCACCACCAACGCAAGGATCGTGACGACGACGACGAACACGCCGCCGATCCTGTCGGCCAATTGGACGACAGGCGTCTTGTCGGCGGCCGCTCGTTCGACCGATTGCATGACTTTGCCAATCCGGCTGTCACGCCCTACGGCGGCGACCCGCAGGTCGATCGATCGTAGCACGTTGACCGTGCCAGCCGAGACCGCGTCGCCTGGATTCACTTCCACCGGGCGACTCTCCCCGGTCAGCAGCGAGCGGTCGAGGATCGATTGGCCCGCGATGATTGTCCCGTCGGCAGGCAGGCTCTCGCCAGCGGCGACGCGGATCGTCTCGCCAATCTGCAAGGCATCGGCAAGGACCCATTCGGTTTGGCCGGCCGAGATTAATCGCCGCGCATGGCTGGGCGTGATCCGCAACAGTAAGTCGACCGCTTTGGCCGCTCGATGCTGCTGGTGGAATTGAATCCAGCGGCCAATCAAGAGCAAAAAAACGAGCACGGCAAGCGAATCAAAATAGATTTCGCCGCGGCCTGAGATCGCGTTGATCCCTCCCACCAGCGTGCCGACTGACAACCCCAACGCTACCGGCAGGTCCATGTGAGGCGTGCGTGTGCGAAGCGATGCCCAAGCGCCGACGAAAAAGGTGCGGCCAGGGAATACGACTGCCGCGACGCCTAAACCGGTCCCGATCATCCTTAAAAAAAAACGGTGATCGGCCGCCACGCCGGACGCCGCACCTGCATAAAGGGCGACCGCAATCCACATCGCGTTGGCTGCGCAAAAACCGGCGATGGCCACCTGGATCAACAACTGACGATTTTCCCGGCGGAAATGATCGTCGGGATTTTTGGTTAACGGTGCCAGTTCGTAACCGAGGCGATCGAGCAGCCTCGCGATTTGGCTGAGCCGAATTCGAGTGGGGTCGAACAGCAGGCGCAGCGTGTGGTCGCTCAGCTTGACGCGCGCCGATCGCCAGCCAACGGTTCGCGCCGCGGCGTTCTCAATCAACCACGCACATGCACCGCAGTGCAAGCCATGCAGTGCCAGTTCCGCGCTGACTAATCCGTCGGCTTGTCGCACCGGTTTGGACAGTCCCAGGAAGGCCTCGCTGTCAAACGCCTCGTATCGCGATTTTTCCCCCCGCGTCGGTGTCGCGTCGCCTGCCCGCGTGCGATCACGCAGCGCGTAATAATCATCCAAACCCCAGCCATGAATCAACTCGTAGGCACCGTGGCAGCCCGCGCAGCAAAACAAGGGCTGGTCCGAATCAGGATCGTTGGTCGGCGTCGGTAATCCGCAGTGCGTGCAAGGCCGCTGGTGCCGCGCCGAAGGGTCATCTTGATCAGCAGCGTCCGGCGCGGAGGCAACCGAGGACTCGGTGGAGAATATCGACGAATTTTGCGAGGTGACGGACAACGGATGATTTCGCGAAAACGGAAAAAGGTAAAACCATTGAGAACGAATCGGACGCTCCTTGTGCGGAGCAGCCCTAGGTTTCCGGTTCAGTGGCCTTTTCAGTCGCCTTTTCATGCAAGACACAGCATGGCAACTTCTGGTCCCCCGCCTGCTGGACCTGTTGCAGCAACGCCTGTTCGGGGCTGCCGTCACGGTTCGGTGTCGCCGTCGCATGGGGCGGTTGCAACGAAGCCAAAGAATTCAGTTCCGCAAAACCGCGCCCGCTGGCGGTGTAGCACCCGGTGAGGATCAACAGCAACGCGGCGCCCACCGGCACTAGTCGCGTGAACTTTCGCGACAGCATCTGCGTGCCTGCCACCAAACCCACCAGTGCCGGAACGGTACCGATCCAAAAGGCGGTCATCACGATCGGTCCCATCAACGGGCTGCCTGTGCCGGCCGCGACCAGCGCGAACAAATACAGCCATCCGCACGGAAGCAAGGTTGTCAGCAAACCGGTCGCCAGCGCCCGACCGGCAATCGGCAAGCGAAACACGTAGGGGCGTAGTCGGACCAGCAGACCGCCGACCTTCGACGGCTGCAGGTCGCCTGCCACCGCGGCGCGAGGCCTCAGCAATTGGGAGAGTTTTACCAGCCCCAGTACCACCATGACCCCGCCCACGATTCTTGCCGCGGCGACTTGAAATCCCAACGCGGAACCTCCCAGGTCGATCGCGCTGCCGATTGCGCCGGCAATGAACCCGGCGACGGCATAGGTCACCCAACGGCCAAGGTGATAAAGCATGCTGGATGTCACGATCGTCGCCCGCGGACGCTGTTCGCTCGCTCCGCTGGCCCAGATTGCCAACGGGCCGCACATGCCGACGCAGTGCATACTGCCCAGCAAACTGGCGGTGATGACGGCGGTGACCAAAATCCACATCGGTGTTTGTTCCGTTACTTTCGGTTATTCGCCAGCGGCGGTGATTGTGATCGATTTTCTCATCGGTTCACTGGCACCATCGACGGTGACTTCGATTTGCCACAAGCCGGAGGCTTGCATCGGTGCCATCGTTAGATACCTGCCATTTCCGACGGACTTCAAGGAGATCGGTGTCAGCTCTCCGGCCCGTGCGTGACGGTACAGTTGCCCGGCCACTTGAAGTTCGTCGACCGGCTCCCCTGTCGCATTTTCCACTTGCAGCTCGACGGCTCGGAATCCGTTTTCGTCGGCGATCTCCGCCGCTGACAATCGCAACTTCCAGCCCAACCGTTCGGCGGCGCTTCGCTGCGCTTTGGCGGCGTCCCAGTTCAGCGACGCCTGGTGGTAATCGGGAATCACGGCGACGGTTGGATCGCTGGTTGCCAAGTGGATGGAGATTCCGCCGATGACCAGTTGCAGTCCCAGCAGGACAACGACCAGGGTGACCCAAAAGCGCTTGGCTCGGCGCTCGGCTTGAAGTTCAGTTGCGTTCATTAATTTACGTCGATGCAAAAAATGGTGCGGGAGCGGAATCGTGCGTCTTCTTAAAAATCAGCGTGGTCCCAACAGATGAAAATCGACTTCGCGCTGATTCTCGCTGTTGTCTTGGATGGATAATTTTGCCGAGACATTGCCATCGCCCGCCGTGAGGCGACTGGAGAAAGTCACTCGCAGCGGCAGTACGGTCGTGGCACCCGGCGTCAGCGTGAGCTTGTCAGGGTCCATGATCTCCACCGCCATCTCGTTTTCGCCACTGGTCTTGACTGTGTAGTGCTGGGTTTCGCCGGTGCGATTGACCAGACGCAACTGAAACGCATTCGAGACTTCGCCCGCTTGGACCATCGTGAAGGGGGCGCCTCTGCCGCGGAAAATCCTGGCGTCAAATCCAGTCTTCGTCGACACCGCATAGGCAAAGCCACTCAGCACGATCGTCAGGATGATCGGATAGACGATCGTACGCCCACGGATTAACCGCTTGGGTTTGCCAGCGATGGAGTCTTGCGAACTGTAGCGGATCAAACCGCGTGGGCGACCGACACGGTCCATCACGCTGTCACAGGCGTCGATGCATTGGGTGCAGTTGATGCATTCCATCTGCAGTCCATTGCGGATGTCGATTCCCGTTGGACACACGACCACGCACTGATTGCAGTCGACGCAATCTCCCGCGTTATCCCCCTGTCTGTGTTTGCCCTTTTTGCGAGGTTCGCCACGCACCGGATCGTAGGCCACGATGGTCGATTGTTCGTCCAACATGACCGATTGGAAGCGTCCGTAAGGGCAAGCGATCAAACACATTTGCTCGCGGAAGAACAGGAAATCGAACAACATCAGGCCGGTGGTACCGGCCATGACGACGAACGCAATCGGGTGCTGCAGGGGCGAGCTGAAGATCCAGGTAGAGAGCTTTTCCGTGCCAACAAAATAGGCCAAGAAGGTATGGGCTAAGAACATCGACAGCCCCAAGTAGACCGCCAAGCGAGCGACTTGCCAAACCACGGCCGGCGATTGTCTTGGGCGACCCCCTTTGCCTTTGGTGCCTTCAAAGAAACGGTCGATGGGACGAAACAGGAATTCCATGTAGACCGTTTGCGGACAAGCCCACCCGCACCAGGCACGCCCGGCGATCGCGGTGATCAACACGATCGAAACAAAGACACTCAGAATCAGCAGCGCCAGTACCAACGTGTCGGTCGGCAGAAAGGTCCGGCCCAAGATCGTGAATTCTCGTGCGGTAATGTCCAGCAGAATCAGGGGTTTGCCCCCGATTCGCAAGTGAGGAATGGCGACGAACACCACCATCAGGATGTAAGCGACCACGCGGCGTTTTTTCCACCACTCTCCCATCGACAGCTTGGGATACAACCAACGACGACTGCCATCTTGTTCCAGTGTGCTTAGCACATGCTCATGGGGCGCCAACAGCGCTTCGTTGGCTTCACCCTGTTGCGGCGCATCGCGCGCGCCCTGTTGGGAAGTGTCGGATGCCCTCGATTCCTTGGACTGACAGCAACCACCGGAGCCACAGCCTTGGCAGCTAGTTTTGGCGGACGTGACGGGAAGTAAGGAATCGTTCATGATCGTTTAACGTTGCTTTGAAAACAGGACGCATTTATGGAGCGGCACGGAGCTGCCGAACGCTACGGCGTATCGGGTTCGGTCGGTTCTTCCGGAGGTGGCTCGGGCCAGGGGGCGATGAGTTTCCCGTCCGGTGGACGACCGCCAGCAACATTGGTGCCTCGCAAAGAGGCGACGTAGGCCGAAACCAAAACGATCTCGTTGGGATGCAGGCGGTTGGCCCACTTGGGCATCGCACCGTTACCCGCGCCTTCATTGATGACTTTCGCGATGTCGGTAATCTGATTGACATGCTTGTAGTGCTGGTCCGTCAAGTTGGGTCCGACGCCGCCTTCGCCACCACGTGCGTGGCAGGAAATGCAGTTGGCCTTGAAAATCGATTTTCCGAAATTTACCCAACTGTCTTTTCCCATATAGAGAACAATCGTTTCCTCATCGGCCGTCAGGTCGCCGATCTCGGCAAACTGCAATCGTGAATTCGCTGCCAACGCGATCCCGTACTGGTCTTCCACCGAGCGTCCTTCAGCGCCGCCGTGATAGAAAATCCAATAGAACGGACTGAAGGCAATCGTGGCCACAAACAGCCACTTCCACCAACCCGGCAGCGGATTGTCGAACTCTTCGATGCCGTCATAGGCATGATCGGTCTTGGGGGCTTCAACCATTGCGCGGGTCCTCCACGTCATCGCTCAGCGGGATAGCGGCAAATCGTTCGGAGGCTTTACTGCTCAACCGAAAGGCACCGTAAAAAATGATCGCAAACGACGCCACGAAAAGCGTCAGGGCGATTTCGGCACAGACCGAATAGTCGATCGCCGAAACAAGGTCTCTGATCATGGGGAATGACTTCGTCAGGTATGAAAGGAATAAAAAACGTTGCGTGAACGGTCGGGTTTATTCAGCGGCCACGGGGGACCGATCCTCGCTCGCCGCGGCGACCGTATCGGTTACCTCTGCCTCGACTTCTTCGACTTCCGGCGCAGAGGCGTCGGCCGGCGTCTCGGGGGCCGCGGGTTCTTCGGTGCGAAACAGGTCCGTGCCGACACGTTGCAGGTAAGCGATCAAGGCAATCGCCTGCTTCTCATGCATGGCCGCGGGTCCACCCTGCTCGACAATCTCGGCGGCCACTTCTTCGGCTTGGCGACGCGCCAAAGCTTCCGTATTGGTCAACGCTTCAATGGAATAAGGTGCGCCCAAATACTTTGCTGCCTGCACGTGCGGTGCGATGGCGTCGAACTTCAAGTCTTCGGTTAGCAGATGCTTGTAACTGGGCATCACGGAACCGGGAGACGATTTTTCGGGATTCTCGAAATGCGTCCAGTGCCAGAAGCTGCTTTGCTTGCCTCCTTCACGCGCCAGGTCGGGGCCGATCCGGCGGCTGCCCCACTGGAAAGGCCGATCGTAAATGAACTCGCCCGGCTTGCTGTATTCTCCGTAACGTTTGGTCTCTGCCACGATCGGACGGATCATCTGCGAATGGCAGTTGTAACAGCCTTCGGAGACATAAATGTGCCTGCCGGCTAGTTCCAGCGGAGTGTAGGGTTGGACCGTCGCGATGGTGGGCACGTTGGTCCGAATCAAAAAGGTCGGCACCAATTCAAACAGCGTGGCAATGACCACCGCCAGCGTCGTCAGAACGGTGAACCGAATCGGTAATCGCTCCCAACGTCGGTGCCAACCCATGCGGCTCCAGACGCTCAGCTTCTTACCTACTTCCAGGACAGGAGCCGAATCAAGGTCGCTCTTGGTTGCCTCCGTTGGCTCGGGATCGACGTATTCTTTACTCAAACGTGGCGCGGAATAAACCGGCACGGCATATTCCGCGGGGCGTTGCATCCAGGTCATCAGTGCGTTTGCACACAACATGACCACCCCGCCGACATACAGTAAACCGCCCACGACGCGGAGCCACCACAGCGGCTTGATCGACTGAATCGTTTCAATGAATTCGGGGTAGGTCAGGTTGCCCGTATCGTCCATTGCACGCCACATCAGGCCCTGCATCAGGCCAGCTGCGTAGATCGGAATGATGTACAGCAGAATGCCGATCGTTCCGGTCCAGAAGTGCAAACTCATCAACTTCGGGCTCCAGAGCTTGGTCTGGAATAATCGTGGCAGCAACCAATACAGCATGCCGAAAGCCATGAAGCCGTTCCAGCCCAACGCACCGGAGTGCACGTGAGCAATGGTCCAGTCGGTGTAGTGACTGAGCGCGTTGACCGATTTGATCGACAACATCGGACCTTCAAAAGTACTCATCCCGTAGAAGGTGATGCCGACGACAAAGAATTTCAGCACCGGGTCGACGGCCACCTTGTGCCACGCGCCGCGGAGTGTCAGCAAGCCGTTGATCATGCCGCCCCAACTGGGCATCCAAAGCATCAAACTGAACAACATTCCAAGGGTGCACGCCCACTCTGGCAAAGCGGTGTAATGCAGGTGGTGCGGTCCGGCCCAAATATAAATGAACACCAACGACCAGAAGTGAATGATGCTCAAGCGATAACTGAAAACGGGGCGTTCGGCCGCTTTGGGCAAGAAGTAATACATCAGCCCCAGGAACGGCGTCGTTAAAAAGAACGCCACCGCGTTGTGACCGTACCACCACTGCATAAACGCGTCCTGCACTCCCGCGTAGACGCTGTATCCCTTGAACAAACCGGCAGGGATCACCAAGTTGTTGAAGACGTGCAAGACCGCCACGGTGACGATCGTGGCGATGTAGAACCACAAGGCGACGTACATGTGACGCTCGCGCCGGTGGATCAACGTCATCAGAAAATTGCCGCCAAAAATGAACAGCCAGACGACGGCGATCAGCACGTCGATCGGCCATTCCAGTTCGGCATATTCCTTGCTCTGCGTGATCCCCAGCGGCAGGGTGATCGCGGCCAGAACGATGATCAGTTGCCAGCCCCAAAAGTGCAGCAGACTTAGCTTGTCGCTCCACATGCGGGCTTTGCACAGCCGCTGAGTGCTGTAATAGACCGCGGCGAAAATGGCATTGCCGGCGAAGGCAAAAATGGCCGCGTTGGTGTGCAGCGGGCGCAAACGCCCAAACGAAATCCAAGGGAGGCTGGCGGTCAATTGCGGCACGACCAAGATCACCGCGACGATTAAGCCCACCAGCGTGGCGACCAAAGCCCATACGATCGTGGCGGTTGCAAACAGGCGAACAATGTGGTCGTCATAACTAAAATGCTCTAATTCGCCATCGGTCTCCGCGAGAGTGGGATGGTGGGACTCCGCATCATGCGAGTCAGTCGCAGTCACTGTTGCCATGGAAGAATGCTGTGCTGTCGATAGGGTGGTGGTGCAATCCCAACGGTGATGGATTGCCGATCGGCAGATTGGAATAACAACTCTGGTGCCAATCCATGGGGAAACTGCCCAAACGGATACAAGTGCGTCGTAACGCCACACATTTTGCCGTCATGAGGTGTGCAGTTTGGGCATCCTGTCGCACTTGCCGCTGGGCCAGGCGTGCGAACTGGCCCTCCTGCCCGAATCGTTGTGTGCGATGCGGCGCACTGTGTCGCGCGCCGCACACTCTGGCGTGGCTGTTAGTAGCCCCCAGTCTAACTACGGGGGGGCTACTGAAGGTGGCCCCAGCCGTCACCGTGCAGGGTCCGCTCACCTGGTTGCGTGTGTGCCAACCCAAACCGGGTCGCCAAAGCGCGTAGGTAAATCTCGCGATGTTCTTCGGAGCGGAATTGAAGGGGGCGGTGGTCTCGTAAATCGGCCAGCGACGTCCAGCGATGCCGTTCCATGTACAGAACCAAGCCATCGATCAGCGTTCGAATCACGTCAGGGCCTTCGCGATACAACGCACTGGCGACCATCGCTACGTCGGCACCCGACAACAACGCCCGAATCACATCGATCGGGGTGCCGATCCCGCCACTGGCCGCCAGGGGAATCGCAGGGCAATAACTGTGGACCTCTAGCAGCGTTCCCAACGCGTGGACAATCGAGCCCGGTTGCGTCAGGTCCCAGCTTGGCTTGAGGCTCAAACGGTCGAGGCAAATGTCGATGCTGGGCGCTTGACCAAACAGCACCAACCCTTGCGTGCCCGATTGCAGGCGTCGCGCCAAGTGACTGATGCTGGTGTATTCGCACTGCAGCTTAACGAACAATGGAATCGAAATTGCCGCATCGATCTTGGCAACCGCTTCGACCACCGAGTCTTCGATTTCACGCGGATTGGAGTACACCATCGGTGGAGGATGATGAATATTCAGCTCGATGCCGTCGGCCCCGGCGCGTTGCAGTTCTCCGGCAAAGTCAACCCAATTCGACGCGGTATAACCATTCAAGCTAGCGATCACGGGAATCGTCATTTGCTCGCTGGCGCGTTGCACCATTGCCAAATAGGCATCCGCGTCGGCGCAGCACGGTTCCACTTGCAGGTTTTTGGCAATTTCTAAAATACGCCGTTCTTCGGCGGACAGCTTGACGCCGTCGCGATCGTACCAAATCAGCACCTGCTCTTCGTAAAGCGAGGGCAGCACGACGGCTCCCGCACCGGCTCGCTCCATCGCCAGGCGTGTCTGTTCATGAGCCACCAGTGGGCAAGCGCTGACGACGATCGGCGACGGAAACACTAAGCCTCCGTACCGCGTGGTTAGGTCGACACTCATTGCAGCCTCCAAAATTACCTCGCCTCGATTCCAACAGCTAACCCACGTGGGCTAGCTCCGCGGACGTGAGCGGCTCTTGGCTCGCTAGTTGGTGTTCGAGAACGGACAGGTCCGCATCCGATGCATCCTGCTGTTCGGTTGTTCGATATTGAATCCGTTGTCGCAGCGTTGTGGCATCGGCTTCACAGTGCACAATGCCAAACGTGGCTCCTTCGGTTTCGGCTAGTTGTTGAAAGCGTTCGCGATCACCGAGCTTTAAAAAAGTCGCATCGACGATGACCGAGAAACCGCCTCGCAAGATCGCTCTGGCCAGTTCCCATAAGCGGCCGTAGGTCACTTTCGTCGCGACTGAGCTGTACAGCACCGGTTTGCGATAGCCCGGCACCTCTTCGTCGGGCGACAAGCCAAAGTGACGCTTTCGCTCGACATCCGAACGCACGCGCAGCGCGCCATGTTGCCGCACAATGGCTTCACTGCGAGTCGTTTTCCCACTGCCGCTGACACCATGAGTGATCCACAATCTGGGCGTTTGGTGGAGCGTAAAGCGGTGTGCCAAATCGATGTGCGACAAACAATCTTGCCAAGCAGCCGCGCTCTCACCGGAGGGCGTTTCCGCTGCATCCGAGTCGGCGGCGGCAAGTTGTTCGGCTCGCATGGCGGCTACCTTGGCGCGGACTAAGGCTCGATAGACCAAGTACCAACGCAACAACGGCAAGGAGCGATAGTCGCCCGTCCGCTCCAGGTAGGCGCTGCAAAAACTGCGGCACAGATCAAGCCGCTCGCGGGCTGCGAAGTCCATTGCCAAAAAGGCCGCGTCGCTCAGCACATCGATATGGCGAAAGGATTCATTGAATTCGATGCCGTCAAACGGCAATAGTTTTCCCTCCCAGTCGATCACGTTGCCCAGGTGCAAATCACCGTGGCACTCGCGGATGAAGCCGCTGGTCATGCGGTGCTCCAGTTCGTCGCGATGGGCTGCGAAAAACTCTTTCGTCCAGCGTTGCAGTTCATTCCGCTGCGTTCGTTGTGGGCTGCTGGGCAGGTTCTGTAACGCTTGCAAGTTATCTTCGGCATCCCGCAGGATGTCGCTCGGCCGACCGAACGGGGGCTTCGTGGGTGGCGTGGAAGACGCATTACAAGCTGGCGCGTCCCGGTGAAAATCGGCCACCACGTGAGCCAGCCGCGAGACGTCGCGGTCGGGGAAGTGTCCTGCGGTCAGACGGTCGCTCAGCAAAGCATCATCCGGAAAGCGATGCATCTTGACGGCGAACTCGACTGCTTCGCCCTCCCCTTCGACCCGCCAATGTCCCGATTGCCGCACGATCGGCACAACGTCCACGTACAGCGACTTCGCGTAACGACGGTTTAAGCGAACCTCGTCGTGGCAGCAACGCTGGCGTTTCTCCAACGTCGAGTAGTCCAAAAAAGGTGTCTCGATCGGCTTTTTGACTTTGTAGGCAAACCGGCCGGCGAGAAAAACCCATGAAATATGCGTCTCGTGAACGGCAACCGAAGCTTCGTGGCCTGCGTCGGCCAAGTGCGGGTAGGCCGCTGGATCGGACAAGGCGTCTCGCAACGCGCTGCTATGCTGCTGGCTGGTTGGGGAGGTAGGCACCGGAAGTTCCTCTAGCTGTCCGTTGGGAGGGCCGATTCGCGACGTTCCACTTCGGTTCGCTGTTTCTTCACCGCGTGAATCGAGCGATTGCGAGTGACCCATACGCTGCACGGGGCGTGCCGGAGCACGAACAGCGACACGCTGCCTAGCAAGACGCGGCCGAGTAGATTGCGGGGCGTTTCGCCAATCACAACCAAGTCGCAACGTTCGGTTTCCAGGAAGTGGACGATCCCTTCGCCCACGTGTGGGCTTTGCAACACGGTCGCTTTGGCGCGCGGCGCGGCATCCTGCAGCAACCCAACGGCTTCCTCGGCCGCTTCGTGGGCACGTTTGGAGGTCGGCTCGATGTCGGTGATCGTTTCACCGAGGTAACTCGGTACGGGAGAAATCACCGAGACGACGTCGACATGCGTCTGCGGCCCCCAGCCAATTTCCGAAAACTCTTCCAAGGCGGCACGAGCCGGTCCGCTTTCTTCATACGCGATCGCCACCTTCAAAGGGCGTTTTCCTTGGCGAGCTTCGGTGGGGCGGACCACCAAGACGCTACACGGTGCTTGAGTCGCCACGTAGTCACTGGTGCTGCCCAGCAAGATCCGGTCGACTGCCGAATGCCCCCGAGCTCCCATCACAATGACGTCAACCTCTTGCTCCTCGGCAACGTCGACGATCGTCGCCGCACGATGGCCCTCGCGAATGAAATGCTGTAGCGTTACGTTCGCACCTTGAAACATCTCCTTGACGGTCGCAAACGCGGCGACCGCTTCACCGCGCTCGCGCTCCATGCACTCGCTGATCCAATTGGTCGTGGGGTACGCAAAGTGAACATCGGGTGCCTGCAGCACGGTCAGCACGATCACCTCTAGGTTTTCCGCGTGCGGCAAGTGTGAAAGCAGCCAAGTCGCATTTTCCGCGTAGCTGGAACCATCGGTCGCAAGAAGCACTTTTTGCATGGCAACGTCTCCGGAGTGTCGAGTAGGGAGAGATCAGAACCGCAAACGGAGTGCCACTTCCAAAAAGGGGCTGACGCCAACCAGAGGATGGTGCCGATCGTGCGTTACGGCGCGCCTGGTCTTCTTCCGCACGGTCGCGCGCCCGTGGACTGTGACAATTTGGTATCGTTGTCAGGCGGTTGCGAACGCTTGATAATGCTGGCACGGCCTTTGCTTGCAACGCCCGTTCCTTGGTTCGACAAATCGCGGCCGCCTTTGCTTTTCCCTGTTTTAGAAAGACCTTGCATGCCTGGTTTACTTCCCAACCGAACCATCGTTCCCATCGATTTCAGCGACCTCTCGTTCGCTGCGCTAGACCGCGCGTTGGAAATTTCCGATCCCGCGGGAACGGTCGAGGTGGTGCACGTGTTGCCGGAGATGGCAGCCAACGATCCGGCGACGTTGTACGGGGCGGCGACCGATCAAACGCGGATGAAAACGGTAGAGGGCCTGCTGCGCGAAAAATTGGAAGAGCGCAAGCTTGGGCATGTACCGGTACACGTTCTGCTGGGGGATGCGGGAAACGAAATTGCCGACTTTGCCAAGCAGTACGAAGCCGACCTGATCGTGATTCCCTCTCACGGCTACGGCTTCTTCAAGCGTGTTTTGCTGGGGTCGGTTGCGGAACGCGTTATTCGTTTAGCGCACTGTCCGGTGTTGGTGTTGCGGTCTTAAAGGCGGGGTGCGTCGCTTGCAAGATGTCCAGAATCTCTCGCCGCAACGACGTCGAAAGGTGAGCAAATTCGGGTGATTCATCACGGCCCTCGAGCACTTCGTGAAGCCGTTCCAGAATCTTGCCGTGAACCTGAGCCGGCAGGGTCTGGAACGCATCCGAGTAAATCAAAAAACTACAGGGATACTTGAACAGCCGTGTCTCTAAATCGAGTTCCCGTAGGGAGCGGTGCTGAGAATCGCGACTGCCGCGTGCGACAAACTCCTCAGCAAAGCGACTTGTGCCGGCGACTGGCGACTCCAGCGGATACTCGTCACACATCAACAGATAATTCACCACGCGTTCGGCAACTTTTTGAATTCGCCGCTGTGCACTCTCGCTCACATGGTTGGGGGCTCGGTCGAGCAAGGCGTTCATGGTGTACGACTGATGCAGCGCCTCGCGGGTTTCAAAGTTTGCCGCAGCGATGGCATTGTGAACTTGCGTTTGATGTCCCAACACCATCAATGCCACCAGGTCGCTGTGGGGGGACAGGTAAGGGGCGGTTGAGACCAACTTGTCCAACGACTGCAAGTTCGCGCCGCTCTCGACGTCCAGCTCCGCGTCCTCGCGACACGTCGCATTGCCCATGTGCCGCATCGAACCGTGGGTGCCCGTCACATACCAACCGCCCCAACGCTCCTCTAGAGGGCTCGTATGGTCGGTCGTGAACGTCCCGCTGCCGAGCATCGGTTGGCCACCGGGATCGGAAACGACGCTGCGAATCAAGTATCCCGGAATGTTCTGGGTGCGACTGGACGCGTGGCAAGTCAAACACTGGCCGCGGTCGCGCACAAATTTCGGTTGCTCCGTCGGTGCTTGCTTGAGCGTATAAAAAATGGCCCCTTGCTGCGGATCGGTCACAGCTAACTCGAGTACATCGCCACGCTGGCAAAAGCCGATGTAGACGTTATCGTTGAAGTACAACGCGCGGGGTCGAGCCGGAGAAATGCGATGCAGCTGAAGGCTGGTTTTGGAAAAAACCAAAGTTTGGGAACTGACCGGAACGTTCAAAGCTGCTAACACGGCCGGCAGATAACCATGCTCGGGATCGTACTCCAGTTCCACTTCTCCGGCGGCAATTTTTTCCGCCAGCGCCGCGACGTCGTCATGGACTTCAGCGTTTAGATAGTCGATCGGTGGCCGCTCAAACGAAGCCGTTTGAGAAAAGCCGGCCGGCAGTGTCAGGCACGTCAGCAACGCGGCACAAGCGATGGTGGGTGGGAGACTGGGCATCGGTGAATCGATCTACGTCAGGAGGGCCGGAAGAAATGAATTGCCGGATCACTCAGTACATCTGGCAGATCCCTAATTGTACATGTTTGTGTGTAGATAGTCCAGTCATTCCGGAAGTGTATAATATTTCTTCCGATCGTTTGCGTCAGCTCTAGGAACTGTCATGCTTTCAAAAACCGCCGAATACGCGCTCCGAGCGGTAGCGTTTATGGCAACGTGCGAGAATCAACCGGCATCTGCCGACCGATTAGCGGAGGGCACCAAAGTGCCGCGCCGTTACCTGCACAAAGTCCTGCAGAGCTTGACGGCTGCGGATCTGGTCCGTTCTCGGCCCGGGCCAGGCGGCGGCTATGAATTGTTGCAAGCCGCCGACACGCTGACGATCTTGGACATCGTCAATGCCGTCGATCCGATTCGGCGGATCAACAGTTGTCCGTTAGGGTTGAAGTCGCACACGTCGCTTTGCCCGCTCCACCGTGAGCTCGACAATGCCTACGCACTCACCGAGCAGGCCTTGAAACGGGTCACCATCGCCCAGATCCTCGCCTCCGCCGACACCATCATCCCGCTCTGCGAAGCTTAAAGGGGACGGGGGTCTTTTTGCCTGGCAAAGCACTCGGACAGGGTGATGGACGAAAAAAGACCCCCGTCCCCTTTGTTGTTACCAGCCTATTGGCTGAGTCCAGGCTTGTTGGTGCTGGTCTTTGAAGGAGGGGTCGGCTGCGGGTTGGCTGCTGGTGACAACGGCTCGGACGTAGAGTTCGTTGCCGGTCAACTGGTACGAGGCTGCCGTGCCTTCGATGGTGGCCACCACTTTGCCGATCCGGTCTGGTGAATCAGCGGGCGATTTTCCCGATGTCGGTGACTGCACCGCGAGGGTGGCGATGAATTCCGTTTTGTAAGTCACCTCGGGAGCGGCTTCGATTTTCAGCGACAAAGTGCGTGTCGTTTCGTCAAAGCCAACATCTTGCAGCGTGACGCCGCTGGAGGCGTAAAAGTCGCCCGCCTTGAGAGCGCGGATTAGATGCTCGGGCGTCAGGTAGCGACTGCGTACCATCACCCAGCCGCGCCCGGGGCGCGCGCCCGGTTTGCCGTGGTACTCGTGCGTATCGTCGGTCGCAATGCCCATCAACGGCGGGACATCGAGATGCGTCCGCCGAATCGCGTTTGCCAAGTCCCAGATTCGTTCCACGCTTGGGTGCGATGCGTCACCTTCATGATTCACACCGGGATGTCCGTTGTAGACTTCGAAGAATCGTTCGGAGACGACCGCTGCTAAATCGTCCGCCGAAACCGCATAGTGAAAGTTGGGATGGTTGAGGTGCGGAAAAACCTCGCGACCATGTTCTTTTTCGTGTGCCAAGATTGCTCGGAGGTTGTTCTCCATCGCTTCGCGAACGGTTGCCCCGCCCGCTGGAGGAATGACTTCGGCGATATTAGTCGCGTTGATGTGGACCGGTTTCCCTTCCGCTCGATCGCTGATTTCTTCCGCTGGAATCAAAATAAATTCTCCGCGGCTTTCCAGCAGATAACGAAACTCATCGAGTGGTTTCAGTCGAACGCGATACTTCTCGCTGCCCGGTTCTCCCTGCGTTTCCACCCACGCGTCGCCGAACCGCGTCCGGTAACGGTCGATGATCTCCGAGTCACTTCGTTTGACAACCTCCTTGACCGGCATCCACCGTTCGCCACGGCTGAGTACGTTGTGGTCGGTGATGGCGAGAAAGTGGTAGCCACGTTGGCGGTACCAATCGGCGATCATTTCTGGAAATTCGTCACCGTCACTCCACAGCGAGTGCGTGTGTAGATTGCCTTTCCACCACCGCGGCGGGTGTTCGGCTTGTTGTGCAGCGGGGGCTTGAGCGTCTTGGCAGAACAGAGGTGTGGGCCCGCTGAGCCAAGCGAGCCCGCTGAGCAGCAGTGCGACGAACGAACTGCGGAGTGTGGAATCCAAAGCCATGGTGGGTGACGTTCCGATAAGCAAGCGAACAAAAGAGGCCGCACCGAAATTGGCACGGACGCCGCGATTATAACCGCGGCAGCGAGGGGCAAGTGGCTTGTCCAGCCAGCCGGCGGGCAAGCTCCATAAGGGACATCACATTTGGCAACCACCACCGCCGCAGCAACGTGGAGCCCCACAATTCTCCGCGGCCGTCGGTAGTGACATCCCTTGACGCACCGCGGGGTTTGCGGTGACGCTCAGCAGGCGAGTCAACGCGTGGCCACCGCAGGTCGGGCATTCAGGCGTCTCGTCGCTGCGGCTAAGCAGGACTTCCACGCTTTGCTCGCACTGGTCACAGTCGTATTCGTACAGCGGCATCACGATCTCCTTTTTAAGTTGGAACGGTTTGTTACTTCGGGACATAGGTGGTGTAAAAAATGCACTCGAACAAGGGATGCCGCGACAAGCATCTACCGCGACCCGCATGATCATGATCGATCGCGACACGCATGATCGATGCGATCGCCGTGACCGAACCGCTTTATCAAGGACCCGTCGAAAGTGCACATTCATCAACCTCAGTTTACTTCCAGTCTGCTTCGAGACGAAGTCCGCCGCGTCGACCAACTGGCGATTGAGCAATATGGCATGTCGGGTCTGGTGCTGATGGAGAACGCCGGTCGCGGGGCTGCCGAGGAGATTGCCCAGTGGATCAAGGGACGCAAAGCGTGGTTGCTGTGCGGTCGTGGCAACAACGCGGGCGATGGTTTTGTGATCGCCCGGCACTTGCAACTGCTGGGAATCGACGCCGAAATTATCCAATTGGTCGATCCGGCCGAGTTGAGCGGCGATGCGGCGGCCAACTGGCAAGTCGCACAGCGTGGGCAACTTCCCTGCCGAATTGTTGACGACCAAACGCTGAGCGCCATGCTGGCGGAGTTGGCGACGGCGGAGGTGCTAATCGATGCAATGTTGGGGACCGGAGCCAGGGGAGCCTTAAGAGCGCCTTTCGCAGCGGTCGCTCAAGCGGCCAACGTGTCGGCCGCTCTCCGGATCGCGATCGACGTTCCCAGCGGCATCGATTGTGACACCGGTAAACCCCCCGGCGTCTGCTTTGAGGCACATCGAACGATCACCTTCGTCGCTGCTAAACGCGGGTTTGATGATCCCGCGTCGCGAGCTTGGACCGGCGACGTGACGGTCGTTTCCATTGGAGTTCCGCGGCGACTGTTGCAGACCGTGTTCGACCAATCCGAAGCCCACCGTTAGCCGCTGGCGAGGGGAACGGCCGGCTTTAAGAAGCCAGCTTTTCGCGTGCGATGATGACATCCGCACCGCTGCTCATGCGGCGCAGCTTACGTACCACAACCGCCTTGTCGATGGTGCCCTTCTTGGCGCGATCGAGCAAATTGCGGGTTTTCGCGACGCGTTGGCGACGGCGACGCAGTTCACGACGACGTTCAGTTCCGGCCATAATCAGATTCCTAAAAGTGAGAAAGTAAGAAGTTCACGAATATTCATTTTTTACGGGGCGAATCAGCATACTCGAAAACCGATGTGCCGCGAAAGGATCCATTCTCGCCGGGCACCAGCCTCGTGGCTGGGCTGGGCTCGATTCCGCTCGATTCCGCTCGATTC
>CAYZHQ010000017.1:22828-72797 GCA_964477385.1 uncultured Pirellulaceae bacterium | reverse complement strand
GCATGACAAAACCGATCCCTTCGCCTGTCAAGGATCAGGCGGAAGCGACCTGCCAGCCCACGGTGTCATTAACGAGCCGCTTGATGAACATCGTCCTGCGATTGATCGGCGTCTTGTTCAGCTGGTTCTTGCATCCGCGACTTCAGCTCGCGGCAAGCGTCACTGGGATTCTCGCACAGGCTACAACTGGTTTTTCCGTCGGCATCTTTCTTATTGCCCAAACCACCGCATGATCCGCTAATCGATCGTCGGCCGAACATGACACCTACCGCCATTGCCAGCAGCACAACGAGAAAGACGCTGCAAACGATCGCTGCTAAAGTTAAAATTGCGGCAATATTCATGCTTATTCCCCCACTCCGAGTGCCTACTCCGAGCAAAACGTATTCTGTGCAAAACGATAAACAGTGAAGCCGAAACCATCGGCGAGGAGTCTCGCTAGAACCTACTCGTCTTCATTCCGGGGCTCAAAAATGCCGGTCGCCACCGTTTCATAACGCTCGCCCTCACGATGGATCAGCAACACATCGAGTCCCAATCGCTGAGCGACCGCTAACCCTTTCTCTTTTCCCAGCACGTTAATGGCAGTGGCCCACGCATCGGCCATCATGCAATTTCCAGCCCCCACAGACACCGAAGCTAGGGCATGCTCCACCGGTTGTCCTGTGCGAGGATCGATCGTGTGCGAAAAACGCTGGCCGTCGACTTCGAAAAAATTACGGTAATCTCCAGAAGTTGCCACAGCCATGTCGGTTAACGGAAAAGCGAGCAACACCTCATTCGCGTCTGCATCGGGCTGCTGGACCCCCACCCCCCATTGGCGATCACCGCGATCCCCCAGCACACGCACCTCACCGCCAATCTCCACAAACGCATTGTCGCAACCTAAAGCCTGCAAACGTTGCAACACCCGATCGACTCCGTGCCCCTTGGCAATGGCCGACAGGTCGACGGTCAATGCTGGGATCGCCTTCCGCAATGCAGGCGGCTCCACCCTGACCTCCAAATGCTGATAACCGACTCGCTGCAGCAGTTCCTCGATCCGATCGTCTTCTGGCACCTGCATCGTCCGCTCACCGGCACCGAAGCTCCACGCATCGACCAGGGGTGATACGGTTACATCGAACGCCCCTTCGGATTGCTTGGAAACTTCCAAAGCGTAGGCCACTACCGTCGCCGTTTCGGCCGAAACGGGGAACCAATCGGTTGAGGTGGAGCAATTAAATTGGCTGAGCTCCGATGACTTCAGATAAGTCGACATTTGATCGTTGACGCGGCGTAGTTCGGCATCAACTTCAATTTTCCAGTCGTCCGGTAGACCATCCGGCGGATTGGCGAGCTTGACCATGTAAGTCGTGCCCATCGTTTGCCCGTAGGCCTCCAAGATGACCGACGCGGGGCCGGTGGTCTCGGGAGGCTGGCATCCAACGCTCACGCAACTCGCTAGAACCAGCAGGATTGTGGCACCGCGAAATCCCATGGCTAACCGCCGAAGTCGTCATAGGCGATGTTCTCGGGCTCGACCCCAAGGTCATCGAGCATCTTGAAGACCGCCGCATTCATCATCGGAGGTCCACAGATGTAGTACTCGATATCTTCAGGTGCCGGATGATCCTTGAGATAGTTTTCCAGCAACACTTGGTGAATGAAGCCGACGTAACCGGTCCAGTTATCTTCCGGCAAGGGCTCGCTGAGGGCGATATTGAACTGGAAGTTGGGAAAATCTTTTTCGATCTCCCGGAAGTGATCGACATAGAACAGTTCGCGACTGCTACGCCCACCGTACCAATAAGAGACCTTACGCTTAGTCTTTTCTCGTTTGAACAGTTCAAAGATATGACTTCGCAGCGGAGCCATCCCGGCACCACCGCCGATGTAGACCATCTCCGACTCCGATTCCTTGATGAAGAACTCCCCATAAGGTCCGCTGATCGTTACCTCGTCACCTGGCTTGAGATTGAAGATGTAGCTGGACATCTGACCGGGCGGAGTCCCTTCAGGAGCTCGCGGCGGCGGACTAGCCACACGCACGTTCAGCATGATGATGCCATGCTCACCGGGATAGTTAGCCATCGAGTAGGCTCGCACGACCGGTTCGTTGACCGTCGAGACAAAACGCCAAATGTTGAACTTGTCCCAGTCCTCATGGAACCGAGGATTGATGTCAAAATCTTTATAGTGGACGGTATGCGGTGGGCATTCGATTTGAATGTATCCACCGGCCTTAAACGCCACTTCCTCGCCTTCGGGAAGCTCCAGCACCAATTCTTTGATAAAGGTCGCCACGTTGTCATTACTGCGAACTTTGCACAACCACTTCTTGGTATCGAATGCCTCTGGGGGAACTTCGACATCCATATCCTGCTTGACCGCCACTTGGCAGCTCAGCCGTTTTCCCTCACGGGCTTCCTTCGGCGAAATATGATTCTTTTCCGTCGCCAGAATGTCCCCACCCCCACTGGTGATGTGGACTTCGCACTGAGCGCACGTGCCACCGCCACCGCAGGCACTCGACACGAAGACGCCAGCGTCGGCTAAGGCTCCCAGGAGCTTCCCGCCAGCCGGGACCTCGATCTCCTTCTGATGATTGATAACGATCTTGACCGGTCCAGAAGCGACCAATTGCTTCTTGGCGGCAAGAATCAACAACACGAGTGCCAAGATCACCAGAGTGAACATCAGCACGCCGAAAATGACGATTAGGGAACCCATGGAATTGAATCCGCAGTTGCTAGTTAGCGAACAGTGTCAGTAGTTTCTTCTGGTCAGTCGTTTCGTGACCAGTCGGAAATGCAATCCGAGCGGGCAACGGAACATCCAATGCCCAAATTTCGCGATCTGATGACCAGACAAATCACTGTGGGGCCTCGTCAACCAATCGGGTTGCAAGCCAGCCCAACGATCGTGGTAGCTGCCAACGATTACAGTTGAATGCCACCGAACGACATGAATGCCAAAGCCATCAGTCCCACGGTGATGAAGGTGATGCCTAACCCACGAAGTCCTGGCGGAACGTCGGAGTACTTCATTTTCTCACGAATCCCCGCCAATGCAGCGATTGCCAAAGCCCATCCGATACCGCAGCCAAAACCGTAAACGCACGATTCGGTGAAGTCATAGCGACGTTGTTCCATGAACAAAGAAGCCCCGAGGATGGCACAGTTGACGGTGATGAGCGGCAAGAAAATGCCGAGGGCGTTGTACAGCGGTGGAAAGAATCGATCGAGGAACATTTCCAAGATCTGCACCATCGCCGCGATCACCCCGATGTAACTGATGAAACTGAGGAAAGTCAGGTCCAAGGCTCGGGCGCTCTCGGTCGACAGGAGCGCCCCACCCGACAGACTGGCAACCCAACCCAAAGCACCGGGCCTGAGCAGATAGTTGTAGATCAAGTTATTCGCTGGCACGGTAATCGTCAGAATGACGACCACCGCCACTCCCAATCCGAGGGCGGTTTTTACATTCTTCGAAATGGCCAAGAACGTGCACATTCCCAGGAAGAATGCCAGTGCAAGGTTCTCGACGAAAACGGCTTTGATAAAAATGTTTGCGTATTCGTTCATAGTACTTAAGCCTCTTCAATCTGTTCAGGGCGGAAGACACGAATCACCCAGATCAGAAAACCGATCAGGAAGAAAGCACTCGGGGGCAGCAGCATCAAATTGTCCGGATCGTACCAACCACCTGGCTGTCGAATCGTTCGCAGAACCTCCACGCCAAACACCGTTCCACTGCCGAACAGTTCACGGAAGAATGCCACAAACATCAGAACAAAACCGTACCCCAGCCCGTTGCCGAATCCGTCGAGAAAACTGACTGGAACGCCGTTCTTCATCGCAAAGCCTTCGGCTCGTCCCATCACAATGCAGTTCGTGATAATCAAACCGACAAACACCGACAATTGCTTGCTGGTTTCGAACAGGTAAGCCTTCAGGATTTGATCAACGATAATCACCAGTGAAGCGATCACCGTCATCTGCACGATGATTCGAATACTGCTGGGGATGTAGTGTCGAATCGCACTCACCGCAGCGTTACTAAAAGAGGTCACTGCAATCACCGCGATCGACATCACCAAAGCGGTGCTCATCTTGGTTGTCACAGCCAGAGCGGAACAGATACCCAAAATCTGCAGCGCGATCGGATTGTTGTTGAAAATTGGTCCGAATAGAACGTCAAATGCTTTTTGTTTAGCCATGATTACTTCGCCTCTCCTTCCGCGGTAGCGGCAGGTGCGGGGTTCTTGCGTTCAACGACCGGAATCTCTTTCGCCTGAGGCACGGCCGCCGTTTCGACAGGACCGATGTCCCCTTCGACCGTCGGCACTGGATCTCCTCCAGCAAGTTCGGACTTCAGCTTGTTCAGATACGAACCGTACGCTTCGTCGCTAACCCAGTATTGAACCAAATTCGAGACACCAATGCTGGTAATGGTTGCACCTGACAGGCCATCGACCAAAAAAGGATCTTCCTCGGGAGCGGGTCCCTTGCTGACTCCCAGAGCAGGTGTCCCTGTTTCGTCATAGACCTGCCGCCCGACCCACTGAGCTTTCCAGTTTGCGTTGTCGACCTCGCCTCCTAAGCCTGGCGTTTCACCATGCTCATAGAAGGTCAAACCTTGCACCGTTTCGATGTCTTTCTTCAATGCCAAGTATCCGTACAGCGTCGACCAGAGGCCTTTTCCGTAAACCGGCAGCACCACTTGTCGAACGACGCTGTCATCTTTGAAATCTTTGACCAGATAGACACGCACGATGCGTTCCCTTAGGTCGATCCCAATGGGATTTTCGACATCCGAAGGAATCTCCTCGACCATGCCCTGTTCTTGGTTGTTCACCGCTTCGCGGGGATCGTAGGTCTCGGGGTCGACCGCCGTGGTGTAGTTACCGGTCTTCAGATCGACAAAGCGTTCTTCCACCACTCGGTAGAGCTCGGCGACCTGTTTTTTGGTTAAATCGGACGCGGGAATTCCCAATTCGTCCGCAGCCAGACCGGCAGCATCAACAATATTTCGCTGACGATCAAGGATTTTATTGGCGTCTTGGCGGTCCTTCAGCATCACGTACGCCGCACTCACACTCAGTGAGCAAACGACACACAACGCGAAGGCGACCCCGATCGTGTAAGGCAATGATTCACGTTGTGGCATAACGAGCAACCCTCCGACGAATGTTGGCTTGCATGACAAAATAATCGATTAACGGAGCAAACACATTGCCGAACAAAATCGCCAACATGATGCCTTCAGGGAAGGCTGGATTGACGACTCGAATCAGAACGGTCATCAAACCAATTAAAAAGCCATAGAACCACTTTCCCGTATTCGTCATTGAGGCGCTAACCGGGTCGGTAGCCATATAAACCAAGCCGAAAGCCAAACCACCAATCACCATGTGCCAATGAAACGGCACAGCGAACATTGGATTCGTGGTACTGGAGACTTGATTCATCAACAGTGAAGTCGCAAACACACCCAGAATGACACTGGCCATAATCCGCCAGGAGCCAACCCCTGCCGCAATCAACATCAGGGCTCCAACCAAACAAAGCAGTGCGCTGGTTTCGCCGACGCAGCCTTGCACCGTCCCCAAAAACGCCGACATCCAGCTAATCGGCGCTTCCGCACTGCCAGCTTCGGTTGCCGAAACAAAACCGTACTGCACGGAAGAGAGCGTCTCTTCCACCGACGAAGCGGCCGGCGCGGTCGCCAAAGCCCCCAGCGCGGTCGCCCCGCTGAAACCATCCACTGCGGTCCAGACTTTGTCACCGCTAATATCACCGGCGTGAGCAAAGTACAAATAAGCTCGCGCGGTTAACGCCACGTTGAGGAAATTCCGTCCTGTTCCGCCAAAGACTTCCTTTGCCACCACCACGCCAAAAGTAATGCCCACAGCGACCTGCCACAGCGGAATCGAAGCCGGCAAAATCAGCGGAAACAGCAACCCTGTAACGAGAAACCCTTCATTGATCTCATGGCCTCGAATGACACTAAAGACCATTTCGACATGCCCCCCCACAAACATGCAAACCGCATAGATAGGGATAAAGAATATCGCGCCAAGCACAAAATTGTCTAAGTGGTTCGTCGGATCATTCTCGAAGCCCAACAGTTGGTGGAACTGATGATGCCAATCCTGGTCCGGCGAGACCTCGACGGTCTCCATCGCCTGCAGTGCCGTATTGGCTTGATAGCCAACATTCCACATCCCAAACAGGGTGACCGGAACGAGCGCCATGACGACCGTGATCATCATGCGTTTCAGGTCGATCGCATCGCGTACGTGCGTCGAGCCTTTGGTTGTTTCCCCCGGCGTGTACAAAAACGTATCGAGGGCCTCATATACCGGGTAGGCCTTATCTAACAGACCTCCCTCGGCAAAGTGCGGATGGACTTTGTCCAGTAAATCGCGCAGTGCTTTCATCGGCTTAACCTTCGTGTTCGATGGTGGTCAAGTTGTCACGCAGGATCGTGCCGTACTCGTACTTGCCGGGACAGACAAAGGTACAGAGGGCCAAATCCTCTTCTTCCAACTCAAGCGCACCTAATAACTGAGCTTGTTCGGTATCACGGACGATCAGCGACCGCAGTAACTGCGTTGCCAAAATGTCCAGCGGCATCACTTTCTCGTAGGTACCCAGCGGCACCATGGCACGTTCACTGCCGCCGGTGCTGCTGGTGAAGGCAAACTTCTTGTCCTTCAACGCGGCCGATGCATACACTCGCGTTGTCGAGAACTTATCAAAACCGGGCATCTGCCAGCCGAGGAACTCGCGGTGATCGCCTTCTTCGATAATGGAGATTTGGTTGCTGTAACGGCCGAGATAATTCATCGGCGACTCACTTGCCCGGCCGCTGAGGACCGAACCGGAAATCACCCGAGGCTTGCGAGTTTCATCCAACTGTCCAGCGATCAACTGATCCAAATCGGCTCCGAGGCGGGTCTCCAACAAACGAGGCTGCCTGACCAAGGGACCGGCCAAAGAGACCACCCGCCGAACGTCGAGCTTGCCGGTCTGCAACAGCGAACCGATGGCGACGACATCTTGATAATTGATGTACCAGACAGTCTTGGTCGGCCCGACCGGATCAAGCAAGTGAATGTGAGTCCCTGGCAGGCCGGCGGGATGAGGCCCATCGAAGGTTTCCACCCGCACACCAGGCACGCCGTCGCCGGGGATCTCTGCCTTGGGTGCCTTGCAGACGTAGGTCGTCCCGTCGGTCAACTTCTGAATCGCCAATAATCCGAGCGTAAACTGCTCGCTACGACCAGCCAGCACCACCACCGGATCGGGCGACAGCGGATTGGTATCCATCGCCTGCACGAAGATCGAATGCGGCTGACTAGCCGGCGAAGGCACGCGACCATAGGGCCGAGCCCGAAAGGCGGGCCACAAACCGCTTGCAGTGAGCTTTTCGATCACCTGCTCACGGCTCATTGCCTTCGCGTTTCCGGCACCGAACTCTTCCGCCTCGTCTCCGTCGACCTCAATCACCAGCGACTGAAACTTACGCTTCAGACCGCGATTCACATCGACGACCGTACCGGCAGCAGGCGACGTATAGGTCACCCCTTCGGTCTTCTTGTCGTGAAACACAGGCTGCCCAAGCTTCACGCGATCGCCGGGCTGAACCAGCATGGTCGGCCGCATGCCAATGTAGTCGTCGCCCAACAGCGCCACCTTGGACACATGCGGGGCAAGCTCGACGCGCTGCTCCGGTGAACCGGCGATCGGCAGATTCAGGCCTTTTTTAATGACGGTCATGAATAAATTTCCGGGAACCGCTAATTAGTTTGTGATTTTTTTCACAAGCAGAGCAAAAAAAGAAACCGCGACGCACGTAATCACCGCGGGGATGTTTCTTGTATCAGATTATAGGGTGTCGACAAAGGTGTGACGCAGGGAGGTTTTTTGGTCTTTGCGGGCACAGTTGTGCGGTCCGTTTCGCCGGGAATCGCCCCGCCACGAACTGCGGCTTACCAGATCCCGCTAAACAGCCAACAAAGGCCCTCAAGCATCCACTAGCCTCCTTGCCGGCAAGTCGCCGAGGGCTGCCAACTTACACTTAATTTCTTAAGTGTCGCACCCTAGCGCCACCGAGGCGGAAACCGCCAGAAACGGCGGCATCGACCGCACCGATTGACGCTCAGTGCGTAAGATGAACGTTGAGAGGCGGACGATCCTCCAGCACGACAAGACGCTGTCGCCAGGACGCGGAAGAGCGGGCGAGCAAGCGCATCCTCGTGGCGGGCGCGCGCTGGTATTTCCGGCGAGCGAAAGCGGGCCCCTAATTGGCGATCTCCGTCGATCCTCCCTTTACTTCCGGAAAGCCCTTTCCAATCATGACAGAAATCGACCAGCCGACTCCACACTCAGGCTATCTCGCAGCGATTGTCGCGGCCTGCGTGAGGGGCTTCAGTGGCTGCGAAGGCAACGCCACTACCAACCGCACCAGCACCGAACAGACCACCCATGACCATGAAGGCCACGAGCACGACCATCATCTTGGGCCGCGCGGCGGGCACTTGGCAGCCTTGACGCCGGGCAAGATCGCAGCCGAGTGGGTGATTTTCGACGAAGGCAGGGAACTGCAGATCTTCCTGCCCGAGTCTACCGAATCGGTCAAAGGCGTGGCGATACACGCTAGGCGAGGCGAAGAGGAACTGGAGCTCTATTCTTTCGAACCGGCCGCAGACTTAGGGCAAGGGGCTTGGCGTTTGGCCAGCCCTCCGCTATTCAATCATATTAAAGATGACGGCGGACCGCGACGCGGGCGTCAGCGTCGAAATTGTGGCGGAAACCGAAGGCGAACCGGCCGCGGCGAAAATCGTCCACCACCAGCACTAATGAGCCAACCCGGATGTCGGGGCAACCATGTGTCCAACCCTTTTATTCTGTAAGCAGTTCAGCGCATGCGTCGCGAAGACATTCGAAATATCGTTATTATTGCCCACGTCGACCACGGCAAAACCACCTTGGTCGACTGCCTGCTGCGTCAGAGCGGGCAGTTCCGTGACGCTCAATTAAAGGGAGAACGGATCCTCGATTCGAACGACCTGGAGAAAGAGCGCGGGATCACTATCCTTTCTAAAAACATTGCGTTGCCTTACCGCGGCGTGAAGATCAACATCATCGATACGCCTGGTCACGCTGACTTTGGCGGCGAAGTCGAACGTGTGGTGCAGATGGCCGACGGGGCACTCGTCTTGGTCGATGCTGCCGAAGGCCCCATGCCTCAAACCCGCTTTGTGCTTGAAAAGGCACTCGAAGCGGGTGTCAAGCCGATCGTGGTGGTCAACAAAGTCGACCGCCCCGATGGGCGCCCCGCGGAGGCACTCGACGAAGCACTGGAGTTGCTCGCGGACCTGGGCGGCGAGGAACAACTGGACGACGTGCGATACGTGTTCACCTCCGCCAAAGAAGGCTTTGCGACCATCGATCCCAACGTCCGCACCGAAGATATGCGGCAACTGCTTGACTTGGTCGTCGATTCTTTGCCGGGACCCGAAGTCGATCCCGATGCGCCTCTGCAGATGTTGGTTACCACCCTCGATTGGTCGGAGTACGTAGGTCGGATCGCTGTCGGCCGCATTCGCGCCGGTAAAGTATCGGCCAATCAAACGATTGAGTTGCATCGGGCCAACGGTGTCCAGACCAACAAGATCTCAGGGCTCTACACCTTCGACAACCTTGGACGGGCTGCCGCCGAGACCGCTTCGGCGGGCGACATCGTGGCGATTGAAGGCTTATCGGACGTGGAAATCGGCGACACGATTTCCGCCGTCGGAGCGGCCAACGCGTTGCCTCGTTTGACGGTCGACGAGCCGACGCTGGAAATGGTCTTCAGCGTTAACTCCTCGCCGCTCGTGGGGCGCGAAGGAAAGTATGTCACGACGCGTCAGTTGAAAGGTCGACTGATGAAAGAGCTCGAGCGAAACGTGGCGTTGCGAGTCGAGATGGTCGAGGGAACCGAAGCCTATGCCGTTCGCGGCCGTGGTGTGTTGCACCTGGCCATTTTGATCGAAACGATGCGTCGCGAGGGCTTTGAGTTGAGCGTCGGCAAACCGCGCGTGATCTTCAAAGACATTGATGGCAAGAAACACGAACCGTTCGAAATCCTGAACGTGGAAGTTCCGACCGAAAACATGGGCCCGGTGATGGAACTGGTTGGTTTACGTCGTGGCCAACTGCAGGAGATGCAGCAGCGCGGCGACTACAGCCTGCTGCGATTCCTCGTCCCCGCTCGAGGCTTGATCGGCCTGCGAACGCGGTTGCTGAACATGACTCGCGGCACGGCGATCATTCATCATCGCTTCTTCGACTATCAACCGGTCGAAGGCGAAGTACCTCGTCGCAGCAATGGCGTGCTGGTTTCGATGGTCTCGGGCAAGGCGATGCCATTCGCACTGTTTGCCCTACAAGATCGCAGCGACTTCTTTGTCGGCCCCGGCGAAGAGATTTACGAAGGGATGATCGTTGGCGAAAACGCACGCGATAACGACATGACGGTCAATCCTTGCCGTGAAAAGAAGCTGACCAACATGCGGGCCAGCGGTAGCGATGAAAATGTCATCCTCAAACCACCACGCGACCTGTCGCTCGAAGCGGCCCTGGAATACATCGAGGACGACGAACTGGTCGAAGTCACGCCGACCAAAATTCGCCTGCGAAAAATGCTGCTCAAAGAGGCCGAACGGCGACGCGGTGGCCGACGGTTCGCCAGCGTGCAAGGTGCCTAGCCAAGTACCGTTGCTTCGCCGCACACGCGATTGGGAAGTGCCGTCAAACCAACGGATGACGTCATCGACGCGCCTCTCGCGATGCACCCGTTTTTTTGAAAACCTGCCTTCCCACCAGAAACCGTCAACTGGTAAAGCTTCGGCTGCGAAGTTGCAAAAAGAATCGCAGCCGGCAGGGTCCCCCATGCCGGCTGCTCCTGAGAACCTTGGCGATGGCAGCATCACCGCCAAGCCCAACTTATTGGCAGCACGATTCCGACCGAATCATCACTGTCCGGCGAGATACCGTCCGGCGGGTGCTTTTTTCTTTTATTTGTTGCAGGAGTTTTGCCATGGAAGGCACCACCGCCGCTCATCCCTCCGACATCCCGCCCGCCACAACGGGAGGAATGCCGGCATCTGAGGGAACCGCCGAAGTGCCCCCGAACGGCGAAGCATTCGATCTGGTGGCGGAGTTCGACAAGCTGCGAAATCTGGATTCCGAGCAGATCATGTTCGGAATCACCCAATACGCCCTGCCCGCTTTTGCCGCCCTGGCAACGATTCTGGTCGGATATTTTTTGGCCAAGTTTCTCTCTCGCGTGATCAGCGGTCCGGTGGTCAAACGGGTCGACGAAACGCTCGGCAGGTTCGTTGGCAAGTTTACTTTTTATTCGATCATGGCCGCGATTTCATTGGCCACGCTTTCCAAGATCGGAGCTCCCGTGGGTGGCTTGGCGGCGTTGGTCGCGGCGGCCGGCTTTGCGATTGGCTTGGCCTTTCAAGGCACCCTCAGCAACTTTGCTTCGGGCGTGCTGCTGTTGGTGTTCCGCCCCTTCAAGGTTGGGGATTTTGTCAACGCAGGAGGCGTCACCGGCCAAATCAACGAGATCGACCTGTTCACCGTGACGCTCGACACGCCTGACAATCGCCGCATCATCGTGCCGAACAGCTCGATTTCCGGAGGCACAATCGAGAACATATCGTTCCATAAACATCGTCGCATTGAGGTCTTGGTCGGGGTGGAATATGCTGCCGACATCGACCACACGCGGCGGGTTTTGACCGAAGCCGCCGAAGCGTTGCGGCCTCAATTGATCGATGGTCACGACCGAGGCTATGCGGTCATTCTGGATAACCTGGGGGCGAGCAGCGTCGACTGGAAAGTCCGCTTCTGGGTAGCGAGTGCCAATTTCTGGGCGGTTAAAGAACAGCTCACCGGCGAGATCAAACGACGACTCGACGGCGCCGGCATCGGCATCCCCTTCCCTCAAATGGATGTTCATGTGATTGGCATGGGAGCATCGACAGCGACGGCGGAACCGCCGCGAATTCGACCTCGTGCCCGCACATTGCGTCAAGCCGGCTGACAGACACCCGACGTGGCGTTTCCAGTGAGAACGCTATACTGTGGGTTAGGTCTGACTATTTACACCCACCAGGAATAGGTGCCTTGTCGCTGACTCCCGAAGAATTTGGTCGCTTGATGGATCGCGTGCGCGTCGGGGACGAGCAAGCGACGACCGAACTATGGGAAAGCTACTTCCAGCGTCTCGTCCGCGTGGCGGCAAAGCGTTTGCCAGCCTCGCTGCGACGCTCTGGCGATGAGGAAGACGTGGCGCTGAGTGCTTTCCAGAGTTTCATTGTGGGGATCCAAGGCGACCGCTTTCCCGATCTTTCAGGTCCCGAAAACCTATGGGGATTACTGATCACGCTGACCGGTCGCAAGGCCCACGCCCACCTGCGGCACGAAACGCGACAAAAACGCGGCGGTGGCCAAGTGCGAGGCGAATCGGTGTTTGCCGACGCAGATGAAATTCGCGGGGCGGGGATCGGCGGGATTGCCGGCGATCAAGGAGCGGCCGACCTGCAAGCCGAATTGGCCGAAGAGTGCGATGCCTTATTAGCTCAATTGCCTGACGAACAATTGCGACAAATAGCTATTATGCGAATGGAGGGTTTTCTGGTCGACGAAATCGCCACTCGGCTAGAATTATCCAAACGCGCCGTTGAGCGGCGTTTGCAATTGATTCGCAAAACGTGGACCGAAGCCCTTGAATCGGAACCGTCGTCAGAACTCGAGTCGTAGGAACCGGACATGTCGCTACTGAACCTATCCGCGGCGGAACTGGCTCGCATTGACGCCGTTTGCCTGCGGTTTGAAGCCGAGCTAAGGTCGGGACAGGGTGCCCGCATTGAAGCGATGCTTGCGGCCAATCCGGATGTTGATGCGGTCGTCTTGCGAGAAGAATTGGAAGCGATCCAGGCGGAACTCGCCGCGGGCGAAACCTCGGCGCCGCACGCACCGGCTGGCAACGACGAATCGCGGAACAGCAAAGAACCAGGAGAATCTATCTTTCGGCCCGGTGTTCACCTAGGGCCTTACAAGATCGATTCGCTGATCGGTCGCGGAGGCATGGGGCGCGTTTACCGTGGATTCGATACCCGGCTCGCTCGCCCGGTGGCAATCAAAGTCTTGGCCGATGATTGGGCGCAGCGACAAGATCGCGTCGAACGCTTTGAACGGGAATCACGTGCCGTCGCGGCGATGCGTCACTCCAACATCGTGTCGTTATTCGACATTGGCAACCACGCCGGTCGTCCCTATGCGGTGATGGAACTGCTCGAAGGCGAAACGTTGCGAGAGCGGATGAATCGGGGCCCGATGAGCCACCGAGAAACGCGGCTGGTGGGCGCTCAAGCCGCCGACGCTTTGGCGGCCGCCCACGCTCGTGGCATCGTGCACCGTGACCTGAAACCCGAGAACCTCTTTCTGACCGCCAACGATGCGTCCGATTCTTCACTAGCTCAAACGACCACCGTCAAGCTGCTGGACTTCGGGTTATCGCGATCGCCCGACGGCGACGTGGCCGGCAGTAGCGAACCGACGGCCAGCGGTATCGTGATGGGAACCGCTGGCTACATGGCTCCGGAACAGGCCCGTGGGGAAAAGGCAACGTTTGCGGCCGACATCTTCAGCCTCGGTTGCGTTCTGCATGAGTGCTTCTACGGCCGATCTCCGTTCCCTGGCAAGACGTTGGCGGAATCGCTTGGCGCGGTCTTGCACACCGATCCAGTGGTCGATCCGGAAACCTTAGCAACCGACCCGGACTTGGCAGCATTGATCGATCTCTGCCTGCGGAAAGCGCCGCCGCAGCGGCCTGCTACAGCCAGCGATGTCGCTCGCGGCCTGCGCAGCGCTGTGGGGGCAAGCGGCGATACGGCGCTATCCGATGCGGCGTTGCCCGCCGCGGACCAAACGTGGCATCCAATCGCATCGCCGACGGAATCGACCACCGCCCGGCAAGCAACGACGTCCCGGCAAGTGACCACTACCGAGATACCCTCGCTTGATCGACGCAGCGTACTGAAGTGGGTCGCGGTGACGACCACGGGACTGGTCGGTGGCGCGGGATTGTGGAGCGCCACCATGAGCGGCACCTCCAGAATGGATTCGATCGCCGTGCTGCCGTTGAACGCGGCCGACGAGTCGCACCGTTTGCCGGTCGGCTCGCGAGAGATGTCGGACGACGAACAGATTGCCGCGATGTTGGTCAACCAACTAGCCCAGCAACGGGACTTGAAGGTCGTGCCCTATCGACCGCTCGCCAGTTCCCCAGCCGATTACAAAGAAATCGGCAGAGAATTGGGGGTCAATGGCTTGGTCCTTGTCGATGTAACGGGGGAAGACGAGCAACGCCAGATTCACTTGCAACTCGTCGACGTGTCAGGCTCGGCCGCTTCGGGGCAACTTGTGTGGGGCGACACGTTTGCATACGGCTCTCAGGCCAGCTTGCTGGAGCAACGCAGCCACGCCGCCGTGCTGGCCGATAAGATCGGCATCCAGGTCCATGCGCTGCGCGAGACAGGCGAAACCGAAATACCGCAAGCCTTCAGTTGCCTGATCAACGGTCAAGCTCGTTTGGATCCCGATAGCGAAGCGGGTTTGCGAGAGGCGATGAACTGTTTCGGCAACGCGCGACGCGTGGACGAACAATTTGCCGAAGCCCATGCAGGCTTTTCGATTGCCGCGCTATCGCTGGCCGCTTTGGAATCAACCGACGCGAGCAAGAAATTGGTCAGAGAAGCTCGCGAAGGTGTTTTGCGAGCCATGGAGCTGCAACCTCGGTCGTCTCTGGCGAACTTAGCCGCGGCAATGCTGAAATGGCGAAACGATCGTCAATACCAAGAAGCCGAACAGCACTTCCAAACGGCTCTGGAAGCGATGCCCAACAGTTGGCAGGTCCAACATGAGTTCGCACTCTTTGCTGCGGCTCGACAAGATGCCCCGACGGCACTCGCTGCGGCCAACCGTGCCGTCACGCTGAACGCCCTCTCGTTGACGCTGCGCATTGACGCCACTCGCTTGCGTTGGTTCACCGGTTCGCATGAGTTGGCAAGGATCGAAGCGGGCGCGGTGCTGCAAGACTTTCCCAACAGCATTAAAGCGAGAGGACTGGTGATCGACCTGGCGGAGCAATTCCAGGACTACGCCGCGGCGGCCGCGCTGCAAGGCTTGGCTTGGCAACCGGCCGACGGACTGGACGCCTACTTTGTCGCTCGCATGACACGCCTGACGGAGTTCCCGTACGGTCCCTTCGGCCCTAAGGCGAACGAAGCCATCGCGGCGGCTCGACAAGATCGCATCGATGACATTTACCTGTCTTCTCTGATCCAAGCCCAACCCACAATGCTTGTTTTCTTGCTGGCCGCCCACCCTGTTTTCGCAGAGCTTCGCACACGGCCGATCGCTCAAGAAATCCTGCCAATTGCGGTCAACGCCGCGGCCAAGGCCTAGCTTGACTCCCTTGCCGACGGGTTACTTTGCCTCTTTTGGCACGCTATCATCCCAAGGTGTTTTGAACGCTTCACCTTGAGGAAACACCCGCTCATGCAAACCCGTCCACTGGGCCGCACCGGCATTGAACTTTCCGTCCTCGGATTCGGCGCGTCATCGATCGGTCAGGAGTTTCGCCAAGTCGACATGAACGAAGCCTTGCGGGCGGTTCGGGTGGCCCTCGACGGCGGAATGAACTACATCGATACGGCGGCTTACTACGGTCGAGGGATGAGCGAAATCATGCTCGGGCGAATGCTGCCGGAGATCCCCCGTGAGTCGTATTTTCTCAGCACCAAGCTGGGACGCTTCGCCCCGCAGCATTTCGACTTCAGTGCCAAGCGGGTCGCCGAGAGCATCGACATTTCTCTAGAACGGATGCGCATCGATTATGTCGATATGGTCTTCTGTCATGACATCGAGTTTGTCGACGTCCAGCAGATCATCGACGAAACCCTGCCTGCGCTTCGCCAGCAAGTCGAACAGGGAAAGGTCCGCTTCATCGGCGTCAGCGGCTATCCGATGAACGTCTTCAAACGCATCTTGGCAGCCACCGAAATCGACGTCGTGCTGACGTACAACCACTACACGTTGCAAAACGACATGGCGCTGGAGTTGGTGCCACTTTGCAAACAGCAAGGCGTGGGGCTGATCAATGCGGCTCCGTTCAGTGCCCGCCTGTTAACCGACGCGCCGCTTCCCGAATGGCACAAAGCGACACCGGAAGTGCGTGAAGTGGCGGCGCGGGCGGCAGCGCATTGCCGAGCGAAAGGAAGCGATATTGCTAAGTTGGCGCTGCAGTACTCGGTAGCCAACGACGAATTCGCTTCCTGCGTCACCGGCTCGGCCAACCCCGGCCGTGTTTCGCAGTGGATCGAATGGCTGAACGAACCGCTCGACTTGCAGCTCGTCGCCGAAGTCCAAGACATTCTCAAGCCGATCCACAACTGGGTGTACGTCGAAGGCCGACCGGAAAACAACGATGTGAGCCCGGTGTAGCAGGCGTAATGCTCGACACGCTCGCCATCGAAACTCCCTCCCTCTCTCGAAAACCTGTCCCTCCCATGCGCGCCATTTCGTTACTCGAACCGCAACGCTTTGCTCCCGTTGAAATCGATCCGCCACCAAGCCCCGGTCCCGGCCAAGTCCTGGTGAAAACGCATCGGATGGGCATCTGTGGCACCGACCTGGGCGGCTATCTGGGAAAGTTCCCCTTCTTTGGTTACCCTCGCATCATCGGCCACGAATTGGGCGTCGAAGTCTTGGCCGTCGGCGAAGGCGTCACCAATGTCGCGAGCGGTGATCGCTGTAGCATTGAGCCGTACTTGAATTGCGGAACCTGCTTCGCCTGCCGCCGTGGTTTTACGAACTGCTGCGAGACCAACCAAACGCTCGGTGTGATGTGCGACGGCGGACTGTGCGAACGCTTTTTAATCCGCGCTGACAAACTTCATGCGTCGGCGTCGCTCTCCTACGAGCAACTAGCACTGGTCGAAACCCTGGCGATTGGCTGCCACGCGTCGGACCGCGGAGAATGCCGCAGTGGCGAACATGTGCTGGTCATCGGGGCCGGCCCGATTGGATTGGCGGTGATCGAATTTGTGCGACTGACCGGTGCCAAAGTCACGGTCATGGACCGAGTCGATTCGCGATTGCAGTTTTGCCAAGCGACCTATGGCATCGACAACCTCATCTCGTTCGAATCGCCCCAGCAGGCTCAAGCTGAAGCGATGCATATCACCGATCGCGACAAGTATGCCGTCGTCATTGATGCCACGGGCAACCCGCAATCGATGACCGGAGCGATGCATTACGTTGCGCAAACGGGAACCCTGGTGTATGTCGGGATTACCAATCAAAAGCTGACCTTTGAGCACGCAACGATGCACAAGCCGGAAATGACCATCAAGGCCAGTCGCAACGCATTGCCCAGCGACTTTCGCCGGATCATTGGATTAATTGAAGACGGCACGATCAACACCAATCCCTGGATCACACACCGCGTCGATTTTGACGGCATGATCGCCGCCTTCTCCAGCTATACCCACCCCGAAACGGGCGTTATCAAAGCGGTGGTTGACGTCTCGGGCGAGTAACGGGCAGTCCGTTTCTGCCCCTTGCATTGCCAACCTCCCGCATTCCCTCTTCGACCTGCCATTTACTATGTTGCAAATTTCTAAATACACGTTCGGCGTCGGCGACCGTTTCGCGCATCAAGCAAAAGCCCAATTACAAGCTTGCCTGCTGGCGACTGCGGAAGGTGCCGAAGTCGTTCCGGTGTGGAATAAGTCGAACCGTGAACACCAAACCGTGGGCTCTCAACCCGACAGTGTTCGCGTCGCTGCCGACGCCGCCGTGAAGGCACTCGGTTGGGAGCGTCCCTATCACGTCGACGCCGACCATATCAATCTCTCGACCGTCGATGGCTTCCTCGCCTCTTCCGATTTTTACACGCTCGACGTTGCCGATGCGATTGGAAAACCGGCAGCGTCGGAAGATATCGCCGGTTTCCTCGACCGTTATCCGCAACTGATCGGCACCATTGCGATTCCTGGTATCGACCAACCGTTCGAGATTTCTCGAAAGGCAATCGAAGCGATCGCGGGCAAGTATCTGCTGGCCGTTCAAGAGGCGGGCAAGATCTACCGTCATATTGCTCAAGCTAAAGGGGCCGACCAATTCATCACGGAAGTCTCCATGGATGAAACGGACAGTCCCCAGACACCGCCGGAACTGTTGGTCATCTTGGCGGCGATCGCCGATCAGGGCATCCCGCTGCAAACCATCGCTCCCAAATTTACCGGCCGCTTCAACAAAGGGGTCGATTACGTCGGCGATGTCGCCCAATTCGAGCAAGAGTTTTCCGATGATTTAGCGGTGATCGATTATGCCGTTCTTAAGTTTGGCTTGCCCACCACACTGAAGTTAAGCGTTCACTCGGGCAGCGATAAATTTTCGATCTACGGTCCGATCCGTCGCTGCATTGAAAAGTTCAACGCCGGCTTGCACATCAAAACGGCTGGCACAAACTGGCTGGAAGAGGTCATTGGTTTAGCCGAAGCGGGCGGCGATGGCTTAGAACTGGCAAAGGAAATCTATACCTCGGCACTGGCTCACAAAGACGCCCTGTGTGCACCGTACGCCACCGTGATCGACATCGACGAAGCTCAATTGCCGTCGGCCGAGGAAGTCCAAAACTGGACATCGGAACAATACGTCAGCGCGCTGCGTCACGATCAAAGCAACCCGCAGTTCAACAATCACCTTCGCCAGTTGATCCACGTCGGCTACAAGATTGCCGCTCAGATGGGCGACCGTTATTTGGCGATGCTGGAGAAGTACGAACCGGTGATCAGCAAGAACGTGACCGAAAACCTGTACTCGCGTCACCTCCAACCTTTGTTTCTCGATCGGTAGGAGCGGCTTGCCCAAGACACTGCCGGGACTTTTTACACCCCCTCTTTCCTAGGTTTATTCGTGAGCATCGATTTATTTCAGTTGACCGACCAGGTGGCCGTGGTGCTTGGTGGCACCGGAGCGCTCGGGGGCGCGATGGCGCAGGCACTCGCTTCCGCGGGGGCGCGTGTGGTCGTATCGGGTCGCAGCGAAGAACGGGGGTTGCAATGCGTCGAACGGATCACCGCGGCGGGTGGCAAAGCCTCTTTCCAAGCTGCCGATGCGCTCGACGCCGACTCGTTGACCGCTGCCAGGGAAGCGATCATCGCCGCTCATGGCACACCAACGATCTTGGTGAACGCGGCGGGTGGCAATCACCCCGACGCCACGTTGCCGCCGGGTGCTGAATTCTGCAAACTGCCGCTCGATGCTTGGAATCGCGTATTTGAATTGAACCTCGCTGGCGGCGTCTTGTTGCCATCGCAAGTCTTTGGCGAAGCGATGTTGTCAGCAGGGCAGGGGAGCGTGATCAATATCGCATCGATGGCGGGCATGATTCCGCTTTCCAGAGTCGTCGCCTATTCCGCAGCCAAAGCGGCCGTGATCAACCTGACGCAGTTTTTGGCCCGTGAGTGGGCGACAACCGGCGTCCGCGTCAACGCGATCAGTCCTGGTTTTTTCCCTGCCGACCAAAACCGAAAACTACTCTTCAAAGACGACGGCAGCTACACCGAACGTGGCGGACAGATCATCGGTCACACACCGATGGCAAGGTTCGGCAAACCGGACGAACTCGCAGGCGCGGTGATCTGGCTCGCCTCGCAACGGGCCTCGTCGTTCGTGACCGGCCAAAACATCGTCGTCGATGGCGGCTTCTCCGCGACCACCATCTAGCAACATCTCACTCCATCCGCAGTAAACGCCCATGAAATCTTGCATCACTGTCAGCCTTGTTGAAGAAGCCCGCGGCGGACCCTTCGTGTTATGGGACGGGTTGCGCGCCGCGTGCGAACTGTCGGCGCGAATGGGTTACGACGCGATCGAAATTTTCGCACCAGGTCCCGATGCCGTTGATCATGAAGAGCTGAAGACGCTGCTGGCCGATCACAGCTTGGACCTGGCAGCCGTCGGCACCGGTGCGGGCTGGGTGAAGCACCAACTACAGCTCGCCGATGCCGATCCGCAGAAGCGACAAGAGGCCAAAAATTTCGTGCGCTCGATGATCGATTTTGGCGGAGCTTTCCACGCCTTCGCCATCATCGGTTCGATGCAAGGTCGCCACGATGCAACGGTCGACAAACCGACCGCCTATGGCTACTTGGCTGAAGCTCTCGATGAACTTGGCCAGTACGCGGCGCAGTACAACGTGCCGTTGGTTTACGAGCCACTCAACCGCTACGAAACGAATCAAGTCAACACGGTTCAGCAGGGAGTGGAATTGCTCGACGGATTATCAACCAGCAACGTCAAACTGTTATGCGATTTGTTTCATATGCAGATCGAAGAGCGAGACGTCGCCGAAGCGTTGATCCGTGGCGGCAAACATGTCGGTCACATTCACTTTGTGGACAGTAACCGGCGTCCGGTCGGCGAAGGACACATCGACTTCCGCACCATCATGGCGGCCCTCCGCAAGATTGGCTACGAAGGCTACCTGTCGGCCGAGGCGTTTCCCTATCCAACGCCTCTCGTCGCCGCCGAGCAAACGATGCGGGCTTTCGATTACTGGACCAGTTGCACGCCGGCGCGCTGAGATCAGACCGTCAAGCGTTCGCGATCCCGGACGCCCAGCAGATAGAGGATCGCGTCGAGCCCCAGATTGGATACCGCGTGCCCCGCCTTCTGCCGCACAATCGGCTTGGCGTGAAAAGCGATTCCTAAACCGGCACGACTGAGCATCGGCAGATCGTTCGCTCCATCCCCAACGGCAATGATCTGCCTGCGGTTGATCCCCTCGGACGCCGCGATTTGCTCCAGCAATTCGGCTTTGCGTTGCCCATTGACGATCGGAGCGAGCACCTGGCCGGTCAACTTGCCGTCGATGATTTCTAGTTCGTTGGCGTGCACGTAATCGAACCCCAAGCGGTCGCGAAGCTGATTGCCAAAGTAGCTGAAGCCGCCCGACAGGATGGCCGTGCGATAGCCGAGCTCCCGCAAGTTCAACAACAGGGCCTCCGCACCTTCGGTCAATCGCAACCGCGCGGCAACGCGCTGCAGCGATGATTCCGGCAAGCCTTCCAGCGTGGCGACCCGTCGTCGTAACGAAGTGTCGAAATCGATTTCACCTCGCATCGCCATTTCCGTGATCGCCGCGACCGATTCTCCGCAGCCGGCTTCTTTAGCCAGTTCGTCGATCACTTCGGCTTGAATCAGTGTCGAGTCCATATCGAACACCACCAACCGACGCGACCGGCGATAGGCGTCATCCTTTTGCCAAGCAATGTCGATGGCAAAGTCATGACTTAAGTCCATGTAACGCGATTGCATGCGAGATTTGTCATGCGGTTCCCCTCGCAGCCAAAATTCAACACACGCCCGACGCGGCAAATCGGGATCTTCGATCCGGAACGGGCGGCCTGACAAGCGATGGATAACATCGATGTTCAGCCCTTCGGCAGCAATCACTTCGGTGACTGCCGCCAAATGTGCGGCGGTAATCGCACGGGCCAGCAGCGTCAAAATGTAACGCGGCTTGCCTTGGCGGTTCACCCAATTGTCGTACTCATTGTCGTCGACTTCGCGAATCTTCACCCGCAACTCGAGAGACGCCGCAACCGCGGAGACCGACAATTCGACATCCGTCTGCTGATCGACGCGGACCATCAAGCCCAGCAGCAACGATTGATGGATTACCGCCTGGTTGATATCCAAGACCTCCGCTCCGACCTCGGCCAGTTGGCGAGCCAACGCGGCCGTCAAGCCGATCCGATCTTCGCCAGTGAAACGAAGCAGAAAAATTTTGTCCATCATCAAAGTTCCGTTGCGTCCTAATCCTGCGCAGGTATTCGCCAAGGTCAGTCCACAGGCGAGATCAATAGCTTAGGAGGCGGAGCGAAGGCGAAGAAGGGCGGGCAACCGGTTCCACTAGCCTCGGAAAGGACACTTTTCCTGCAAACACTTGACCAAAGCCGCGCTGCGGGGCCAGCCGATTCTAGCGAAGTAGCCGAAAACAGCCGGCAGCAACTAGGCGGCTTGAGACCGCTGCGAGTCCAAGGCTTGTTCGACCGCCGCCTGGACACGCCGCGGCGTGATCGCTCGCATGCATTGATGGTGCCCGAGCGGACACTGTTTCTGCCAACAAGGCCGACATGCCAGCGGTTCCTGCACTACGAGCTCCGGCACATTAAAAGTCCGTGTCGGTTCAACATTGGTCGATCCGAACAAGCTGACCACCGGACGGTTCATCGCCACGGCAATATGCCGCGGTCCGCTGTCGGTCGACACGACCACCGACGCTCGGCCAAGCAGGCTGATCGAGAGATGCAGTGGCAAGTCTCCCCATTCGGCCATGCTGTGGACCCGTGGCGCATCGATTTGCGCAGCCAGCGCCGCCGATGCGGCTCGTTCGTTCGGGCCACAATGCAACAAGATGCCGGTGTCGGGATCGCTGGCCAAATCACGGCAGAACTGGATTAAGTGGGGAGCATGCCACAGTCTACTCTCTGCCATAGCGGCGCCACTGTTGACCACGATCAGCTTGCCGCAGGCGGCCAATCCGGTGGTCTGCAAATAATGGTCCGCCAGACGCTCCCCTTCTTCACAGGTTTTCAGTTCGACTCGCCGATCGCTGGTTTCGCAACCAACGCGACCAACGAGTTTTAGAAACCGATCGACCTCTGACGGCCGTTGATCAAAAGGCAGGTTTCGCGGATGAGCTTCACGTTCGTGAAGCAGAAATTTCCCAAGACCGCGATCGAATCCCAACCGTTGCTTGGCACCGGTCGCAAACGCCATGAGCGCCGCCGACTCGGATGCCGGAAAACTGACCGCCAAATCGATTCGCTCGCGGCGCAACTGCCAGGCTGTGGACCAGCGAGTTCGCGATGATCGGCCATAATTAATCAACTGGTCGAACCAACCGAGTGGCTCCAGAATTTGCAGCGGTGCATAGCGTCCCAAGCCAATCAGTTGGGCAGTCGGGAATCGATTCCGAAGGGCGCGCAGGGCTGGCGTGGCCATCACCGTATCGCCAACCCAACTAGGCAGAATAACCGCAATCTTCATCATTAGAACTTGTACAAGAGCAGCATGGAGTAAAACAGATCGCGCGGCAGCGCGCCCTGTGGCGTGCTGTCATATCGATTCGTAGCGGCCAGTTTGAGACTGAGATTATCGCTGTCGTCCAAGAGGATCTCCCAGCCTACATCGCTGACCAAACGGTAGTTCGAAAAATCGCCCCAGTCGGGGAAATAGTCGATCTTGGCTTTCAATTTCTGTTGACGTGTAATTTGATGTTCGGCTTCAACGCCAAACAGCGCTTCAGGTATCCACTCATCGACCGGAGCACCGATCTCCCGAGATGCACCGGCACCGAACCGAGTGACAAACGTCGAGTTATCGTTGCGAAGCCAGTAATACCCCAAACCACCGTTCAAGTTGACTCGCAGATCAAACGGTCGAAACTCATTCCATTCCATTCCGAATTTCCCAAACCCCGACCATCGACTGTCGGCCAAAATGCGGTCGTAGTCGAAGTTGACGCGTCCGTTATCTTGCGTCACCAAACCTTCGGTCTTGGTTCGGAAATAATCGAAATCGATGGCAAACGTGTAGACATCGGTTTCCCGCTTAAGCTCCGCCCCGGTCTGCAGACTGAGCGTGCTGGTGTTGCCTTCGCTGGCGTTCAACCCCAGTTCGGCATGATTGGTCCAGCCATTGGTTAACCACATCCACGGATAGCTATACCAACGCTGCGTCGTTTCGGCCAATGGCATCGGTTCGGCGATGGGAGTTGCCATCGGCTGGCCGATCCCGCTGCCAATGGCGGCAGGTGCCTCCAACGCGGCAGGTGCGGGAGCCCCCAACGCGGCGGGACTGGGCAGTGAAGCGGCCGCAGCAGGCGGCGGTGCGGGTATGTTTCCACTGGCATCCAGCAGCCCAGGTTCGTTGAAGTTAATCTGCGAAACCGGTGGTGCGGCCGGGTCAGGAGGCGTGTCAAACATCCAGCTCATCTGTGCCGAAGCGGTGTGGCTCAGGGAACTGCTCAGAAGCAACACAGCAAGCCCGCAGAGCAGCAAACGGAGCAAGCGTCGACGATGGCCCGGTAATCTGGTGGGGATCATACGAAGTCTTTGAATAGAATTAGCGAACGATGGATAAACTGAATGCAACCGCCAAGGAAATAACGCTGCCCTAACTTTGCCGGCGTAGCGGGGGGTGTAACAAATCATCCACAGGCAAGTCACCAGCGATTTGGCTAATATGGGCTCTCACGCATGCTTTTTTTACCATGTCTGTCGGTGCCGTTTGCGTTGGCTCGCCGTTGGTTTCGGGGTTCTCCGTGGGGCCTGCCGCTCCATGAACTTCGCCCGATTTCGCCATTTTTACTGACCCATGCCCGCTCTAAATTGCCCCGACGCGATCGTTCTGCAGCCCGACCGGCAAGAATACTCCTGTTCGCAATCGTCCTCCTAAAGCTTCGGCGCCGAAAGATTTGGTTCCCTATATGCCCGCCAGCTCCGTCCCAACCTCCACGTCGGTCGCCGAACTCTCGCGCCGGGTCATTGCCAACGTTGAACAGGCGATCGTCGGTAAACGCAAGCAACTGGTTCTGTCGATGGTGGCTTGGTTGGCCGGAGGGCATGTGCTGCTGGAGGATGTCCCTGGGGTGGCCAAGACGATGCTCGCTCGGGCTCTCGCCAAGAGTGTCGGCTGCCGCTTTAAACGCGTGCAATGCACCCCCGACTTGCTCCCTTCGGACGTCACCGGCACTTCGATTTTCAACCAGAAAACAAGCGACTTCGAATTTCGTCCAGGGCCTATTTTTGCGCAGATTCTGCTTGCCGACGAAATCAATCGCGCCACCCCCCGCACCCAAGCCGCCCTGCTGGAAGCGATGGCCGAAGGACGGGTGACCGTCGACGGTACGACGCACGTGCTGCGAAAACCATTCTTGGTCGTCGCAACGCAAAACCCGATCGATCACGAAGGGACTTTCCCCCTACCGGAAGCCCAACTTGATCGCTTTATGATGCGGTTCAGCCTTGGCTATCCATCGGCCGAAGAAGAGCTTCGAATGCTGGAATTGCTGCAACACCAACACCCGGTCGATGGCCTGAAGCCGGTCGCCAACGCCGACGAAATGATCGCCGCGCAAAACGCCATCCGTCAGGTGCATGTCGATGCGAAAATCCGCCAGTACGCGTTGCAGGTGGTCCACGACACCCGCCTACATCCCGATCTGGCACTCGGTGGCAGTCCCCGTGCAACGATCGCGCTGTTTCGTTGTGCGCAAGCGATGGCGGCGATTCGCGGCCGTGAATTTGTCGAGCCCGACGATGTGAAGCGGATTGTCGCTCCGGTGATGAACCATCGGGTGATCGTGAAACCTGAAAGCCGTCTGCGGAAAGTCACCGCGGAACAGGTGATCGAGCAAATTCTGTCCGAGATCGCGGTCCCCACCATGACGGCCCCTGCATGACCGTCCAACCGAGCAGCTTTCCAATCGGTATTTTGGAAGACGATGATTTGCCGGTTGCCCAGGGGCCATCGGCGGCGCCATTGCAGACCCAATCCGAGGATCAGGGAGGCCGCTTTGGTCGACTCGGTTGGTTGACGTTGCTCGCCCTGTTGACGCTGTTGGGCATGCTGTTCGGCGCCTCGCTGTGGCTGTACGCCGCCTACGCCGCCGCAGGGATGCTGCTGGTCAATCGCTATTTGGCCTACGCTTGGAGCCAAGGAGCCAGCGCGTCGCGCACGGCCGGCACACTGGAGGTGGAAGTCGGCGCGGTCGTCCCGATCGAAGTGGAGATCCGCAATACCGGACGTCTGCCGATTGCCTGGCTGCTCGCGGAGGACTTGCTGCCGCGGCAGGCCCTGATGTTTCGTCCGCCCGCCTTGGAAGTCGACGGCGAACGACTGGAGGTGATGCTGCTGGGAAGCGGCCAAGCCCGTTATCTGCGTTATCGCTTGAAGTGCAATCGGCGAGGGTATTACCAACTTGGACCCACCGTCCTGGAGACCGGCGATTTAATGGGCCTGCATCGTCGCTATCGCATCGGTGCGGTGCCGCAATACCTATTGGTGATGCCCAAAATTCACTCGCTCAGCGGTTTCGATGTCGCTTCGAAACGTCCGATTGGCGAAGTCCAAATTCGCGAACGCGTGATGGAAGATCCCTCGCGGCTACAAGGCATTCGCCGTTGGCAGCCCGGCGATGCAATGCGCCAAGTGCACTGGGCCGCGACGGCTCGTACCGGCACGCTGCACAGCAAGATTTACGAACAAACTTCGGTGGCCGGAGCGACGTTGGTGGTCGATTTGCATGCCGCCTCGAATCCCGCCAAGCACGAACCGATGCGGACCGATCTCGCCATCACCGCGGCCGCTTCGATCGCCGCGGCGCTGTATGAAATGAACCAACCGGTCGGCTTGGTCAGCAACGGCCGAGACGCGGCTGATCGCATTCGCACCGAAGGCTGGGCAGGGGACTTTCGCACCCGCGAGATCGCGAGACAACAGGCGGCGATGAAGTCCGCCGATGATCGGCTCCGACCCGTCGTGCTGCCGGCCGCTCGCGGGCCGCTCCCGTTTCGTGAACTCCAGCGACAACTCGCAAGACTGGAACGCACCGATGGGCTCAGCCTGCCAGCCCTGCTGCTGGAAACCGAAGCCCGCTTGGCACGCGACACCACTTTGCTGGCGCTGCTCCAGCAGTGCGATGAATCGACCGCGGTGGCGTTGCTCGGGTTGCGGCGACGTGGCTGGGCGGTCAGCGTGATCCTAAACGTGTTCGACCAATCCGAATTTTCTACCGCAGCCGGCTCGTTAATTGCTGGCGGCATTCCGGTCATGCACTTACGAGATGAACAATCGCTGCCCGATGTGTGCCGACAAGTCGTGCTGCGCTAGCATGGCGGCAAATCTTCAAAATTCCCCCCAATGCACCAAAATCGGTTATCTTACGTATTACATGGAGGCCGGGTAATTTCGAACTTGCCGCTGCCTAGCTGCTTTCCTACTATCCCAGGGGAGCGTCACCCGCCCTCATCGCTTCGAGCCCTTTTCGAGCACTTTTACCCAATTCGGATGAATCGTATGCATCTTCGCCCTGGTCGTTTCGGCTTTCGATCCCTGGTTTGTTGTTTGGCCCTCGCCACGGCTGGATTTTGCTTGCACGCAACCCGCGCGGAAGGCTTGCCAGGCGCCACCGAGAAGGATAGCCGCGTTGCCAAAATCGTTTCGATTCTGCTGCCGCGTCGCCATATCTCGCAACGTGAGGTCGACGATCAAGCCAGCCAACGCGGGCTGGGGCTGTACCTGAAAGCCCTCGATCCGATGAAACTTTATTTCTATCAATCGGACTACGACGAGTTCGCGCAGTATCAAACGACGCTCGATGATTACGTTCGCAAAGGCGATCTTTCGGTCACCTACAAAATTTTCAATCGCTTTCTTGAGCGTGTTGATCAACGTGTTGCGACAGTCAACGAACTGCTCGGCGAAGAGATCGACTTTGACCGCGAAGAATCGATCGTCATCGACCCGGAGGCGACTCGCTATCCTCTCGATGCGGACGAAGCCCGCGATCGCTGGCGTCGTCAGATCAAATACAACATGCTGGACTTGAAAGACGAAGGCAAAGAGGGGGAAGAAGCTATTGAACAGCTTCGTCGTCGCTATAACCGCTACGCCCGCCGCTGGCACCAAACGGACACCGACGATGTGCTGGAAATCTTCCTCACCTCGATCACCAGCTCGTTTGATCCTCACACGACGTACATGTCGCCCAGTTCGCTGGAAGATTTTGAAATGCTAATGCGACTCAGCCTCGATGGCATCGGTGCGGCCCTGCGTGAAAAAGATGGCAATACGGTGGTCACCAACATCATCCCGGGCGGCGCGGCCGCGAAACACGGCAAGCTGAAGGAAGATGACTACATCGTCAGCGTTGGCCAAGATGAAGAAGGCGACCTCGAAGATGTCGTGGAAATGCCTCTGAAGCAAGTTGTCAGCAAGATCCGCGGCAAAGCGGGCACCGTGGTTCGCCTTGGCGTGAAACCAGGGGGTGTCGGTGACGTGCAGGTCTACAAAATTACCCGTGCGAAGGTCCAGCTAGAAGACAGTGCCGCGCGGGGGGAAGTGATCGAGCACAAGGTCGGTGAGAACGGACCGGTGATGAAGATCGGCTATATCAACTTGCCCAGCTTTTACATGGACATGCAAGCGGCTCGTCAAAACCGTCCCGATTACCGCAGTAGCACCCGTGACGTGCGGAAAATCCTCGATCGCTTCCGCACCGAAGGTGTCGAGTGTGTGATGCTGGACCTCAGCAAAAACGGTGGCGGAAGCTTGACTGAAGCGATCAGCCTGACCGGCCTGTTCATTGACCAGGGGACGGTCGTCCAAGTCAAAAATTCGGACGGTTCGGTAGACCAGTATGCAGACGAAGATCCCGGCGTCGCCTGGGACGGTCCGCTGGTCGTGATGACCAGTCAATTCAGTGCCAGCGCCAGCGAAATTCTGGCCGGTGCGATCCAAGATTATCGCCGCGGTCTGATCGTTGGCGACCCCAAAACGCACGGCAAGGGCACGGTCCAAACGCTGATGGATCTGGCTCGCGAAATCCTCGGCAACAACCGTGAAAACTACGGTGCATTGAAGGTCACTCTGCAACAGTTCTACCTGCCTGACGGTGAAAGTACTCAGAAGGAAGGCGTTCCCGCAGACGTGATCTTGCCCTCACTAACCACTTATATGGATGTCGGTGAAGATGATCTCGAATACGCCCTCGAGCATGATCGCGTACCGAAATCGAATCACCGTGTCTACAACATGGTTCCCGCCGACGTGCTGGGACAAGTCCGAGCACGTTCGACCGAGCGAGTTTCCGAGGACAACGAGTTCACCGACTTGCAACGTCGCATCGATTCGTACCGTGAACAGAAAGAGGAAAAGTTCCTCTCGCTCACCGAGTCCGAATTCTTTGAGCGCCGCAAGGAACTGAACGCCGACAAAGCCGAAGAAGACGAGGCGCTTGATCAACAAACTCCCGATGACGAAGTCTACCGGAAGTACTTCTACAACGACGAAGTACTGAACATTTCGCACGACTACGCCGAAGGGCTAAAGCAACAAAACCTGGCCCGCGCGGGCTGATCTCTCGACGCTGATTTAGTCACTGCGTCAACAATGAATTGCCAACAGGGTGCCTCGAACTTTCGAGGCACCCTGCTTTCATTAACAGTCCGTTGCCTGACGCCAACGGCAAGTATCTGAGGATAGAAGGAAGATGATTCGATTGGCCAAGAAGCGAATCGCCGGGCTGCCATCTGCTGTTCTTTTTCTCTGCCTGGCGACAGGGCTACGAAACCGAAAACAACCATCGCCATCACGGAAGGCGGAACGCTAGGCTGGCCTGCGATCGCGTCGCGACGAAGCCTCGGGTCCAAACGGCAGAGACAGCAGGTTCGCTCTGCTTATGGGGAGCCTGCGTCGACAGCGCTGGCACCCTTGGGATAGGCTAATCGACTGCTGCGTTCCCAACCAAGATTCGAGCGACTTCCTATGGCCATCGGCATCGACCCGACCGTTGACTACGCCTTCAAGCTACTGCTCGGCAGTCCCGAGCATCCAGCGATCACGTTGCACTTTCTCAACGCGATGCTCGGCGACGAAATTGAGATCACGGATGTCGAGATCATCAATCCGATTCTCGGCAAGGAAGACGACCTCGACAAACTGTCGATCCTCGACGTCTCGGCTCGCGATGCAACCGGCAGGATGTACGACATCGAAATGCAGACCAGCCTCCCGGCGGGGCTGGCGCAGCGTTTGGCCTATTACACTGCGTCGATGTACGTCAGCCAGCTCGGTGAGGGCGACAGCTACACGCTGCTGCGGCCCGCCATCAGCATCTGCGTTCTGGACGCCGTGATGTTCCACGGATCCTCGCAAATCCACACCGATTTCCGGCTACGGAGCCGCCACGGAGGGCTCGACCTGACCGACGGCCTTCAAATCCATTTACTTGAGTTGCCTAAGTACAGCCTCCCGAGCGATAATAGGAAAATCACCGATCCCGTCGAAGCTTGGCTGTACTTCTTCCGCCTCGCCGACGAGATGACCACGGAAGAAATCCAGCAACGCCTCGACTTTCCCGCCTTCACCGAAGCGGCCCAGGTACTCGACATGATCCAACGCACCCCACAGCAACGCGACCAGTATGAGCTGCGTCTAAAAGCACAGCGAGACGATCGTGCAAGAATCGAGCAAGCAAGGCTGGAGGGGATAGCCGAAGGTAAGGCTGAGGGCAAAGTAGAAGGCAAAGCAGAAGGCAAGGCAGAAGGCAAGGCAGAGGGCAAGGCAGAGGGCAAAGTAGAAGGCAAGGCTGAAGGTAAGGCAGAGGGCAAAGTAGAAGGCAAGGCTGAAGGCGAAGCGATTGGGGTCATCAAAGCACTTCGGGAAATCCTCGGTATCGAACCGACCCCGCTAGACGGTCTGTCGCTCGAGCAACTCACGGGGCTGGCAAGTGAGCTCCAACGTCAAGTTCGCGAGCGCGGCGTCTGACCTCGATTTCAAAGTGCCGCTGTACAGCGAGGCGCCGCGGCGCGAGGCAAGGTCTACAATGGCGGGATGCTCTGCTGATCATCATCCTGCCGTGGTCTTGTCAATGCTCGTCCCGCACGCCCTGTCGCGGGAAGCGAAACCGGCACGCGCGGATTCAAAACGGCACTTCACCGCGCTCGGCAACCAAACAATCGCCGCATGTCCAACTGCCGCAAGTACCACTGTGCCTCTTGCGAGTCAAACGGCAAGCGATGTTACCAAGGCATGCGTACCCGCTTTCGCTTTTCGCAACGGTTCTTATGAGCATTGGCATCGACCCAACCGTCGACTTCGCCTGCAAGCGGGTGCTTGGCAGCCCGGAGCATCCGGCGATCACACTGCATTTCCTAAATGCGGTGCTTCAGTTTCCAGCGCGGATCCGCGAGGTTCAGATCTTGAACCCGACGATCGAGAAAGAATTCGAGGGCGACAAGTGGTCGCTGCTGGATGTGCTGGCCAAGGACGAACAGGGGCGGCTGTACGACATCGAAATCCAGACGACTCGTCCGCTGGGGCTACGGCAGCGGTTGGCGTACTATGCTTCGAGCTTGCTGGTGGGTCAGCTCGAAAGCGGCGGTGACTATCACGATCTTCGGCCTTCGATCGGCATCTGCCTGCTGGACGCGATTGAGTTTCGGAAAGAAGAGGCTCTGCATCACCGATTCCAGTTACGGACCGAGGGCGGGCTGTTGCTGACCGATTGCCTGCGAATTCACCTTTTCGAGTTGCCCAAGTACGTTCCGCCGAGCGATAATCGAGTGATCGACGACCCGGTCGAACAGTGGTTGTACTTCTTTTGCCGGGCCGACGAGTCGACTGCGGAAGAACTGGCCACCCGGCTACCCGATCCCGTCTTTGCCGAAGCCACAGGAGTGCTGGAGATGATTGCTAAGAATCCCGATGAACGCCGGCTGTACAACGAGCGGCTGAAGATGGAACGCGATGAGCGGGCTAGGAACCTGCAGGCTCGGCAAGAGGGACGACAAGAGGGACGGCAGGAGGGACGGCAGGAGGGTGCGCTGGTCGGTCGTGTTCAGATCCTCCAGGAGTTAAACGGGCTGACCTGCCAATCCGCTGATGACCTTGCGCTTCTGAGCATCGAGGAGCTGGGCGCATTGGAGGGCGAACTTCAGCAAAAGCTCCGCGAGCGAGGGTGAGTCACCGATCGTGCTGCGAGCATTATGGAGCCCAAGCACGCTTGTTCACTGTTCACCAGCCTGTGACTCCGAGAACCGGGCTGTCGGCTAGAGAATCGAAGAACACGAACATCCCGTGCCATTTTCCGCAAACGGTTGCGACCGTTCGGGGGTGACCGAACAGGATTCGGAATCGCTGGCCTACTGAAAAGACTGCCTTTACGCGATTTTCAACACAGAGAATGTTCACGAACAGGGGTGTTTTCGGGGTGGGCGAGATTACGCGCCGCTGTTCGGCGTGCTGCTCGTCGGCGACGAACTGGCGGAAGTGGCGGGGAACCATCCATTTGCCGCGGCGGCTGCAATCAGCCGAGCAGCTGCAAAGGCAATTCCCTACAACGGACCGCTTGTTTGATAATACGACAGCCAACCCTTGTGGTCGACGAGCATTCTACTGCGGTGCGTGAGGCTGATTGGGGTAACCTACGCGAATGTGATTCCGAGCGGTCCGCCTTCCGTAGACTCCGCTGTCGGGGCCGCGTGGAGATGCTTTGATGGGGCTCCTTACCTTCTGCCGCCGGGCCTTTTTAATTTTCAGTGGCCGCGTTGCAGTCCCGGCTGGATGTCGATCGAGAGCGGCGCGAAGTCGCGGGCAGCGAATTTCTCCAACGCGATGGCTCCCATGACCGCATTGTCGGTGCAAAGTTCCGGTGGTGCAATACGCAGCTCAAACGCATCCTCGTCGGCCGCGACCTGCAACGCCTCACGTAGAACTTGATTCGATGCCACGCCGCCGCCGACGCACAGTCGCTCACGTGTGCAATTCCGGACGGCCCGGCGAGCCTTGGCGACCAGCACATCCACAACCGCTTGCTGGAAAGAAGCACAGAGATCGGCCACCCGCTGCGGCGGCAAATCCAACTGTGAAAAGTCTTTCTCTCCGGGGCCCACCAATTCGTAGCGGACGGCCGTTTTCAGCCCGCTGAAACTGAATTGAAAATCATCTTTATGAATGAAGGAGCGAGGAAAAGTAAAGGCTCGAGGGTCGCCGGTCGCCGCGGCGCGCGATACCGCAGGTCCGCCTGGAAAGCCCAGCCCCAGCATCGCAGCGACCTTGTCAAAGGCTTCGCCGGCCGCGTCATCGATCGTGCCACCGAGATAATCCAACTGCAGCGGACTGCGGCAATCGTACAAACTGGTATGGCCGCCACTGACAATGAGTCCCACACAGGGATAGACCGGCGAGGGGCTGGCAAATTGACAAGCATAAATGTGGGCGTGCAGATGATTGATCGCGATCAGCGGTTTTTGCCAAGCCACGGCCAACGTTTTCGCCGCCGTCAAACCGACCAGCAAGGAACCCGCGAGCCCCGGCGTATGAGCCACCGCGATGGCTTGCAGGTGCCCCGGACGAACTTCAGACTGCTTGAGGGCAGCGTCGATCACCGGCAGAATACGGTCCACGTGCGCTCGAGCGGCTACCTCGGGCACGACACCCCGGTATTGCTCATGCAGTTCGGTTTGGGTTGCCAGCGAAGCACCGAGCACGCGGCCGTCCTCAGCAATCACCGCCGCAGCCGTCTCGTCACAAGTCGATTCAATTGTCAAGATAGCCATCGCGACAGTTTGCGGATTGTCGCCCAACCGACCAAGGGGTCGACCGACCATTGTCGGGAGATCTTTTCCTATATCCTGTCCTGGAGCAGCCACTTGCCGATCGATGCTGAATTTGCTGACGCTCTGAACAAAGCCGGTTACGAGCTACCGGAGCCGGCGGCCGAAAAGATAGAGCAGTACGTTCGCCTACTATGGGAATGGAATGAAAAGCTCAACTTGACGCGCCACACCGACTGGGAAACCTTCGTCACCCGCGATCTTCGCGACGTGCTGCAATTGGCGCCGTTGATCGAGCCCAACGAAGAGGTACTCGACCTTGGGTCCGGCGGGGGTGTCCCCGGGATTCCGCTGGCGATCCTCCGGCCCGACGTACAGGTTTCCCTAGCCGAATCGGTCGGAAAACGAGCTACGGTATTGAACACCTTCGTGGAAGAACTCGATCTGCCCATCCCGGTTTATGCGGCTCGAGGCGAGGATTTGATGGAAGATTTTCGCTTTGAAAGCATTGTCATCCGAGCCGTCGGTTCACTTCGCAAGCTGTGTAGCTGGATGGAACCCCACTGGGCTTCAGTCGGTCGCTTGTTGGTCATCAAAGGCCCAAAGTGGATCGAGGAACGGGGCGAAGCGAGGCACCACGGAACAATGGAACGCTTGAACCTTCGCAAAATCGCTAGCTACCCTTTGGGAGATGGCGAAAACGAAGGGGTGATCTTGCAGATTTCCCATCGAGACAACCCAAAATTCGCCGAATAAGTCTTATGTGCGGCCCTTCTCGGGCTGCCGACCGGCCCCGTCGTCTGCCCGAATTGTGACGAAACACGTATACTTTTTCGACGACTGGACCGCTTCACCAATGGAGTGGACGCCATTCCAGCAGGCACATCCGCCTGCCTCGCATCCCAGAACTGCCCATCGAGCCGCGATATGAGCGACATGCCAGATTACAATCTCACTCACCTCAGGCAATTGGAAGCCGAAAGCATTCACATCATCCGTGAAGTTGTCGCGGAGTTTCAAAAACCGGTCATGCTCTATTCGGTCGGAAAAGACTCCGCCGTGTTGGTCCAGCTAGCCCTGAAAGCGTTTGCACCCGCGAAACCGCCTTTCCCGCTGATGCACGTCGATACGACGTGGAAATTTCGCGAGATGATCCAATTTCGGGACACCTACGCCAAGCAAGAACTGGGGCTGGAGTTGATCGTCAATATCAACGAAGAAGGCCTGAAGCTGGGGATCAGCCCGTTCGAGGACAGCGAGCGGCACACCGAGATCATGAAGACCGATTCGCTGAAGGCCGCGCTCGATAAACATGGCTTCGATGCCGCCTTCGGTGGAGCAAGACGCGACGAGGAAAAGAGCCGCGCGAAAGAACGTGTGTTCAGTTTCCGAGATAAAAACCATCGCTGGGATCCCAAGAACCAACGCCCCGAATTGTGGAATCTTTTCAATGCGCGGGTGAACAAGGGTGAGTCGATCCGCGTCTTCCCGATGAGCAATTGGACGGAACTGGATGTCTGGCAGTACATCCACTTGGAAAACATTCCCATTGTGCCACTCTACTTCGCCGCCGAACGGCCCGTCGTCAAGCGTAACGGCACGCTGATTATGGTTGACGATGATCGGCTCAAGCTACTGCCCGGCGAAGTCCCCGAAATGCGGCACGTTCGATTCCGTACGCTCGGCTGCTATCCATTGACCGGTGCGGTCGAATCAACCGCCACCACGCTGCCGGAAATCATCCAAGAGATGCTATTAACGCGAACGAGCGAACGCCAAGGCCGCGTCATCGACCAAGACGAAGGGGGTGCGGGTATGCAAAAGAAAAAGGAACGCGGCTACTTCTAAACTCGCCGCTTGAACCCGCCCGGTTTGGTTTCGCCCGCAAGGCCTCTGACTTCTTCACCTCATTCATCAGAATCATGTCGCATCAATCTGACCTCATCGCCACTGACATTGACGCCTACCTGAAACAGCACGAGCAGAAGCAACTGCTGCGTTTCATTACCTGCGGTAGCGTGGACGACGGCAAGAGTACGCTGATCGGGCGTTTACTGTTTGACTCGAAGATGCTGTACGAGGACGAACTTTCGAAAATCGAAAACGATTCGATCACGCAAGGTTCGACCGGTGGCAAGTTCGACCCCGCCTTGGCCACTGATGGCTTAAAAGAAGAACGGGAGCAAGGCATCACGATCGATGTGGCGTATCGCTACTTCAGTACCGCCAAACGCAAATTCATCATCGCCGACACGCCTGGGCACGAGCAGTACACGCGGAACATGGCGACCGGTGCCAGCTCCGCTGATTTGGCGGTGATCCTGATCGATGCTCGACACGGAGTGCTTACGCAAACAAGACGGCACAGCTTCATCGTGTCTCTGCTGGGTATTCGGCACGTGATTGTCGCGATTAACAAAATGGATTTGGTCGATTTTGCCGAAGAACGTTTCGAGGAAATCTGTCAAGACTACCGCTCCTTCGCAACACGTCTCGACTTGCCAGACTTGCACTTCATTCCGATCAGCGCGCTGGATGGTGACAATGTTGTCGATGCCAGCCCCAAGATGCCTTGGTACAAAGGCACCACGCTGATGAATTTCCTGGAGTCGGTTTACATTGGCTCAGATCGGAATCTGCGGGACTTTCGGTTCCCCGTGCAATATGTCAATCGACCCAACCTCGATTTCCGCGGTTTCTGCGGAACAATCGCCTCGGGAACGATTCGTCCCGGCGAAGAGATCATGGTGTTGCCTAGTCGCCAAAAGTCGAAGGTCAAATCGATTGAGACATTTGAGGGACCGCTCGAAGAAGCCTTTGCGCCACTTTCAGTGACCCTCACGTTAGAAGATGAAATCGATGCGAGTCGCGGTAACATGATCGTGCGCAGCGGGAACGTGCCGCGCAGCAGCGACACCGTCAACGCAATGATCGTGTGGATGAATCAAGATCCCATGTTGCCCGGCAAGACCTACCTGTTCAAACACACCACCCAAACGCTGACCGGTAGCGTGGCAACGCTGAACTACAAAATCGATGTCAACACGTTGCACCGGAGCCCCACGCCGCAGTTGGACCTAAACGAAATCGGTCGCGCCAGCGTGACTTTGAACAGCCCGATTTACTTCGACGCCTATCGCCGTAATCGAACCACGGGCGCATTCATTATCATTGACCGTTTGACCAATGCCACTGTTGGTGCGGGGATGATATTGGATGGCCAGACCGAAGCAGCACGACGCGCGATTTGGGATGACGACACCAGCGAAGCGGAGACCTCTTCAACGGGAGAAATCGCGGCGGTCAGCGAGGAAGAGCGGGCGGCAAGGTTCGGTCAGAAACCAGCAACCATCTTGCTGACCGGTTTAACCGGCAGTGGAAAAACGGCCGTTGCGGCGGCCTGTGAACGCAAGTTGTTCGATGCCGGACGCGCGGTCGCGATGATCGATGGCGAACGGGTCCGGAAAGGCCTTAGCCGCGACCTCAGTTTTACTGCTGAGGATCGTAACGAAAACCTCCGCCGGTCGGCTCACCTTGCCCATGCACTCAATGATGCGGGGGTCATATGCATCGCCGCGTTTGTCGCCCCGAATGAAGCGGCCAGACAGCGCGCGGGCGCTTTGGTCGGCGCAGAGCGATTCTTGACCGTGCATGTCGCCACGCCGATCGATATCTGCAGACAGCGCGACACGAAGGGGCAATACGCCGAAGCGGACGCAGGTCGCCTGCCGAATTTCCCGGGCGTGACCGCTCCTTACGAAGATCCCGATGCGCCCGATTTGGCTATTGATCCGGCGACCGATTCCATCGACGCGTGTGCGGATGCGATCATCGAATTGCTTCGCTCCAAAGGCTTCATTCGGTAAGCACTTGGCAGAGCCAAACCGATTGGGGTCGAACGGATCGGGGCAAGTAAAAGAGGGAAAACAGAACGGTCACGTTCATGAAACGCTGCCGTGGGCTCAAGCCCCGCCGCCTAACCTGCTAACCAGTCTTCGATCCCCTGATAAACGACTTGCCTATCTTTTTCCAGCAACAGGTTGTGCCGCAGACCTGGAAAGTCGATCCGCTGACAAAGGTCGCCCGCCCTGTCGGCGAAGGCTTTACTGGTCTGGGTGTCGCAGAGGGTATCTTCCTCACCGACCAACAACAGCAACTTGCAAGACAGCTTTGCGGCGTTCTCGACCAACCAATGACCTTGGGAAACTAAGTGGCCGCCAATACCGATCGATAGTTTTTCGTGAACCAGTGGGTCGTTGGCAAGCCGCCGGAGGACTTCCGTATCTTGAGTTAACTCTTCAGGTTCGATGCCAGCCGACATGCGCCAATGAGGGATCCATTTCGAAGTCAACCAAGCGGCGAAGGCTTGGGGTTTAGTCGGTGGATCGGGCGGCAGGATCATCGGATTGGTCATGACCGCCCGCTCGACGCGTCGACCATCCCGATCAAGCAAGTGATGCAGCACCAGAGCCCCACCCAGGCTGTGCCCCAACAACATCAGTTCCGCCCGAGGCCACTTTTGCTGAGCCGCGTGCAGGGCAACGGCGATATCGTCAACCAGCAAATCGAATGAAGGGGCATCCCCACGTCGGCCAGGACTCTTGCCATGCCCATGCTGGTCGTATGCCAACACGCCTCGTCCGAGCGACTGCATTCGCTGTCCAAAGTCTTGGTACCATCCGCTGTGTTCGCCCAAGCCATGCACGACGACAAACGCCAATGCTGGATCGTCGTCTCCCCACCAGCGACAGTGCAGCCCGCGGTCATCAGGCGTGGTAAGCGTGTCGGAGTACTGAGGATGCATCACGCCGGCCTTACTGCGGCTCGCTCCACACCCGCTGGAAACTGATCGCTTCCAGCTCCCCTTTCGGATCGCGTGCAACGGCCCTAACCACCGGATCGATCAACGTCTCCAGCCACTGCCCAAAGAACATTTCCGAATGCCACTGGTCGTACTGATCAAAGGCGTGAAGAAAGACCTCTTCGACCAAGTCAGCGATGGTGATGCGATCGCCAATCATCATCTGCACAACCGGATAACGCTGGACCCAGCGACCAATTCGTTCACGCAACCGCGGTTCAATCGCCATCATCTGCGAACGGAACGCAGGATAATCGTCCGCCTCGATCGCCTTGCGAACAGCCTCGCCATCAATTTGCCAGTCGGGCGTGATTTCCATTGCCGTGCCGGCAGCCGCATGGGCGTGTTCCATTTCGCCGGACATCGTGGATTTATAATGAGCCACGCGACGGATCAGATTCTGCACCGAACTCTCCAGCCCAACCTCCCACGCCTCGGTTACCCTTCCGGTCGCAAAAGTTTGCCCCGGCAAGACCAACGCCAGTTTGACCTCATAGTCGTTACTGGTGCGGTTGTACTCGATATTCACATGCAAGATCTTCGTGGGAAAATCGGCAATGATCGGTTTCAGCCGAGCGATCTCCGTCTCAATCGCGGCCACTTCCCCATCGGTGGGCCCGAAGCCCTGCACATCGAGATCGGCCCGAAACGGATTGCCTTTGTCACTAAATGGAGAGGATGATGCCATGAGTCCCTTCCCGTTGCTTGAAAGATTTAAAGCGACCGAATCAGTCGCCTTCTAAACGCTAATGAGAGCAACTGGCATACCGAACGAAGACGCGCGGGCCAAACGATGAGATTGTTCGTTGTCAGGCCAAGCTGTTTTGTTTCCCGCCACTTCACAAACCTAGCCTCGCGGGATATCAGTATGTTCGGCGGGCGGACCGCACTCAAATCAGCCAGAGGATCGAGATGAATCAACAGCCTAATTTAAAAATCGTGATCGTCGGTGGCGTTGCCGGCGGAGCGTCCGCGGCGACCCGTGCTCGCCGGATGAACGAACAGGCCGAGATCATTTTACTGGAGAAGGACGCGGATGTTTCGTTTGCAAACTGCGGTCTGCCTTATCACATCGGCGAGGAGATTCCTCAGCGTGCCGACCTGTTGGTCGCGACGGCTGAATTTTTACGACGCCGCTTTCGACTCGACGTCCGCACCTGTCACGAAGCGATTGCGATCGACCGCGAACAAAAGCGAGTGCAGGTTCGTCGGACCGATGTGCTCAGTGGAAAAGAGGAGGCAACCTGCTGGATCGACTACGACAAATTGATCCTCGCCCCCGGGGCCGCGCCCATCCACCCGCCTCTTCCAGGTGCGACTGCCAGCAACGTGCTCACCCTGCGCAACCTATCCGACACCGACCGCATCAAAGCATTGGTCGACCAGCAAGGTTCGCGCCGCGCGGTCGTCGTCGGAGCAGGCTATATCGGTTTGGAAATGGTCGAGCAGTTCGTCCGTCGTGGACTGCAAACCACACTTGTCGAATTGCAACCGCAAGTCCTGCCTTTGCTCGATCCCGAGATGGCTCAGCCGATCGCCAGCGAAATCGAGCAACAAGGGGTGACGGTATTTTTGGGACAAAGTGTTGAACAATTCCTTGTGGACGAAGATGGTTCGGCAAACGCGGTGGTGCTTAGCGATGGAACTCAGATCGAAACCGATTTGATCGTGCTAGGAGTTGGGGTCCGTCCCAACGTGACTTTGGCAAGCGATGCGGAACTGCCACTGGGACAGACCGGCGGGATTGCAACCAACGCTTACATGCAAACAAGCGACCCCGACATTTATGCGGTCGGCGATGCAGCCGAATACCTCTACGGTCCCACCGGCAAGCGACAACGCATCGCGTTAGCAGGTCCCGCCAACCGTGCTGGGCGACTGGCGGGCCAACATGCGGCGACCGGTAGCAGCGATCCGATGTCACCCGTTCAAGGCTCGTCGGTGGTACGCGTCTTCGGCGTCAATGCGGCCATGACGGGCATCACGGCAACGCAGGCAAAACGATTGGGACTCGCGGCGCGCTCTACCACCATCTTTGCCAAACACCATGCCGGCTATTTTCCTGGCGCAGCGATGATGTCGCTGAAACTGCTCTATGCTCCAGAGACCGGTAAGATTTTGGGGGCTCAGGCGGTCGGCGGCGAAGGAGTCGACAAACGAATCGACGTGATCGCCACCGCAATGCACTTCGAAGGCACGGTGAGGCAACTCGCGGGACTCGATCTGTGTTACGCGCCTCCCTTTGGATCTGCCAAAGATCCCATTCACATGGCAGCCTTCGCGGCCTGCAACGAACTCGATGGAATCGAAGCGTTCGTCCCGTCGGATGCCGATTTGATAGACAAGCAAATCGTCGATGTCCGGACCTCTGGGGAAATCGAGCGTGCTCCGTTAGCCGCTGCCACCGGAGCCATTTCGATCCCCGTCGATGAACTGCGTGATCGAATCGGCGAACTCGATGCCTCACGTCCCACTGTCGTGTCGTGTGCGGTGGGCGTGCGAGGGCACATCGCCGCTCGGATTCTTAAACAACATGGATTCGAAGTCGCCAACTTGTCGGGCGGAGCAACAGCGCGCAATCAAAGCATCGTTGGGGTGCCTGCAACGCCTTAGCGTACCAATGTGCACCGCTGGCACCACTGTGCGGTCGGGCGGCAAGGTCTCTCTAAACGGTACCCCAGGCTTTTCGCTGTCCGTCATTCTTTGCCAATTGCCCGCCGAGCAGCCTATTCGCTTGCATAAACGGGAGGGGAAATTTAACCTGGAATCCATCCCGCCTTAGGAACCGTCTCACCAGAGGAATTTTATGTCGCTCTCTTTTCGCGTGCTGCCTATGACGGCACTGTTGCTGGCCAATTTCGGTTTGGTAAGCATCCCTCACGCGGCCGAACCCGCCGGGGCGGTGGAGGCATTAAATGAAGAAGACATCTTGGCGGGGCATTCTTACCATGGCGAATTCCTGAACGAAGGGCCTCGGCAGGCTGCCTACCTGATGACCGGCACCGGTGCGGTCAAGTTTCCCGTCACCACCGACGACCCGCAGGCTCAAGCGTTCATCGAACAGGGCATCGGCCAACTGTATGGTTTTTGGTACCTCGAAGCCGAACGGTCGTTTCGCCAAGCCGCGACGCTAGACCCCGACTGTGCAATGGCTTTCTGGGGGGCGGCGCTGGCAACCAAGAAATCTCAGAAGCGGGCGAGAGGCTTCATTGCGGAAGCGGTCGAACGTAAGGCAACGGTCAGTAAGCGGGAAAAGATGTACATCGAAGCGTTCGATGCTTACCTGAACTTCGGTGTCAAGAAAGAGAAAACGAAGGAGGGCGAAGCCGACGATTCGGAGGAAAAGGAAAAGCCGCTCGACCAAGAACAGAAAAAAAAGCGAGCCGAAGCTTACACCAAAGCTCTCGAAGCAATCGCTTTGGATTTCCCCGAAGACATCGAAGCGAAGGCCTTCCTGGCTCTGCAACTGTACGACAACCGAGGAGAATTGCCGAACCCCAGCTACCTCGCCGTGGATGGCTTGTTGGACAAAGTCTTTGCGGCCGAACCAATGCACTCGGCTCACCACTTTCGAATCCACTTGTGGGATTACAAAAAGCCGGAAATGGCGTTGGCCTCTGCTGCCCTGTGCGGGCAATCGGCACCCGGTATCGCGCACATGTGGCACATGCCGGGGCACATTTTCTCACGCCTGAAACGCTACGATGACGCTGCCTGGCAGCAAGAAGCCTCCGCACGCGTGGACCATGCTCACATGATTCGCGACCGTGTGTTGCCAGACGAAATCCATAATTTCGCACATAACAACGAGTGGTTGATTCGCAATCTTAATCACGTCGGCCGCGTGCGAGATGCGATCGATTTAGCAAAGAACATGATCGAACTGCCGCGGCATCCCAAATACAACACGCTGGACAAGCGAGGCAGTGCCTACTACGGACGCTTGCGATTGATGGAAACGCTCAACCGCTACGAACTGTGGGAAGAAGCGTTCGAACTGTGCCACACCCCTTACATCGAGCCCACATCAAAAGAAAAAGAACAGCACGCTCGGTTGGCTCTTCTCGGCACTGCAAGTTTCATGACCGGTCGTGACGCCGCAGGAGAAGCGGCTCTCAAGCAACTACAGGACGAGCTTGAACAAAAACGAAAGGCTCAGCAGACGGCAGGCCACGAGGCTGCCAACAAAGAAACCGAAAAGCTGGTCGACAAAAAATTGATTCAGGCGGCCGGCGAAAAAGCACGTCGCGAGGCAATGGATCGCGTGCAGGCAATTGGGGAAAAAGAGACTCCCGCAGCGGAATCTCCCACCGAAGAAGCCACTGCATCTTCCGAGGACGAAGACAGAGTTGATGCAACCGAGACAGCGGATTCCACGCAGCCCGCTGAAACGGAGCCCGCTGAAGAACTGGACGTCGAGGCCCTCGTAGCCTCGGCGGAGCAAGCGTCGCGTGAAGAGCAACTGAAACAACACCGCAAGGCCATTGACAAGGCGCGCAACGATGCCAGGAAACCGCTGGCCACGCCAATCAATGATTTGGTCAAAGCGGTCGCTCAAGTTGAGGCATTTCGTGAAATCGCTCGCGGCAACTACGATGCCGCATTGCCGCTGATGAAAAAAGCCAGCCGTAACGTCAGTCCTTTGCAGTTGGCGATGGTGCAATTGCGCTGTGGCGATTTCAAACCAGCGATTGAAACGGCCACCAAAGAGGTCGACCGCAACAAAAACGAAGTCCGCCCATTGGCAGCTCTTGTCGAACTCTTGTTCGAAACGGGAGATTGGGAAGCCGCCCAGGAGCGGCTTGACCAACTGCGTGCCATTTCCAGTTCGATTGACCTGCAAGCTCCTCTGCTTGAGCGGATCGGTGTGATCGCTGAGCGAATGGGCTCGGAAGGCGACTGGAGAAACTACGGCGATCCCAAGGAGGATATTGGAGTTCGCCCTGAGCTGGATGCGCTCGGTCCGTTTCGCTGGAGCCCCAGTGCAGCTCCGAGTTGGAAGCTGACCGACGCCCAAGACAAACTGCGGACGCTGGCGGATTACGAGGGCAAACCGGTGATCGTGATCTTCTATCTCGGTGCCGGCTGTTTGCACTGTGCACAACAGTTGCAAGCTTTCTCTCCGATGGCGGAGAAATTCGCTGAGCAAGACATCCACATTGTGGCGATCAGCACCGAAAACAAGCAGGACTTGCGCAATTCGGTCGATCTGTACGACGGCAAGCCACTTCCTTTTCCCTTAACTTCCAATGCGGACCTCGACGTCTTTAAAGACTATCGCGCTTTTGATGATTTCGAAAACCAGCCCCTTCACGGTACTTTTCTGATCGATCGCGACGGCCGAATCCGCTGGCAAGACATCGGCTTTGAACCGTTCATGGACGCACAGTTTCTGCTCGAGGAATCGCAGCGTCTGCTCGACCAGTCGCTGTCGAAATGATCGTTGGCCACTCGGTTTACGGCAGCGAACGTTGGCGGCAGTAGCTTGCTCATGCGTCCCTGAGTGCGTCGACAAGGGGCACGGTGGCGGCCTGAATTGCCGGAGCCATTCCAGCGACGATGCCAACGACCAACGAGACCAGCGTACCGGAGAAAGCGAGTTCCAACGAAGGACGAAACGCAATCGTTGCGCCTTCGGCACCAATCGCAAACCCGCCCCATGCCAGCGCGAGAAGTGCTAAACCGGTTCCAACAACGCCGCCGGTCACACACAGCAGCAGACTTTCCGCCAGGACTAATCGCATCGTTCTCAGCGGTCGCAGCCCGATCGTTTGCAGCACCGCATATTCCTTGATGCGATCTTGAACCGACATGACCGTGGTGGTCGCCACCAGCGACAAGACCAGCCCCACGCAGGCATACCCCAACCAGTGGGCAAAGCGAATCAGATCAATCAAGTCAGACAGGGTGTTTGCCTGAAAGGCACCTTTCCGGCGGGTCTTTGTTGCCACCGCACCGGCTCGCAGGACTTGATCAATTTCCTTTGCCACGCGATCGGGATCAACGTCACTTTCCAGCCGCACTTCATGTTGCGTCACCACCCCCGCGGCGTCTAAACCCGGCGCGTATTGCAAATACTCCAAGCTCGTGTAGATGAGGTTCTCTTCCGAAGGTATCGAAGAGCTGAACACACCGGCGATCTGTACCGAGAGCTCTCCGATGGAAAACGTATCCCCAGCGGCAAGGCCTCGCCGCTGAGCAACATTGCGCCCAATGATCGCCGCATCGCGTTGGGCGGTGAAGGCTTGCCAGTCGCCGTCAATCAGTTTCAGCGGACGGGTATTCTGAATCATCTCAGGCGCTGCCCCGTTGAAAACGACGATGTCGAGGCTCGCCCGACAATTGTTTGTCCAAACTTGGATCGGCATCACGTCACGAACACCCGGCACCTTTTGGATCTGCCGTGCATAGTCCTCCGGCAGCCGACTGGTCGTGGGACAAAATCGATTCTCTTGAAAAACAATCAATGTCTGATTCGCATCGGCGCCCGCGGTCAAACGCTGCAGTCCCGCTTGAACCGAACTAACAAAGCAAAACACGAACATTGCCACCGCTGCACCTGTGACAGTCAGCAGAGTCCGCGTGCGGTGGCGCCAGAGCGTTTTCAGGACGTACGTGGTCATGTTGTCAATCAATTCTTTGAAATATAAGACCAAGTGCACCATCGGCAGCTTGTCTAATCCCGCTATCCCGCCGTCACCGTTTCCGCAGCTGTCAAAAACTTGCCACGGTCGAGCGTCAGCCGACGCGAGGCCGCACTTGCCACGTCGCGATCATGAGTCACCATCAGCATGGTGATGTTTAGTTCGGTGTTCAGGCGTTGCAACAAGATCTGTATCTGCGCGCTCGTCTCGACATCCAGACTTCCTGTCGGTTCGTCCGCGACGACGACTTTTGGATGAGCGACGATCGCCCGCGCGATCCCGACGCGCTGTTCCTGCCCGCCCGATAACTGTCGAGGATAGTAATGCGCTCGATCGCTCAATCCGACCGCCTCCAATGCCAATTCCACCCGCTGCCGACGCTGCGTCGAGGAAAGTTTCAGCAGCAACGTCGGTAACTCCACATTCTCATAAGCCGTTAAAACGGGCAACAGATTGTGGGTTTGAAAGATGTAACCGAGATTTACGGCGCGCCAATCGGCTAGTTTGCTGCGCGACAAACCGGTCACCTCGGTTCCGTCGACCACGATCGTTCCCGCTTCAGGCCGATCGATTCCACTAACCAAATTCAGCAGCGTGCTCTTGCCGGTCCCGCTGGGGCCCATCAGCGAGAGAAACTCACCCGCCTCGATATCCAAATCGACTTGATCGAGCGGAGTGATGACTTCATCTCCCTTCGAAAAACGCTTAGTGACACCACGCAATTCTACCAACGCCATGCTTTACATCCCCATCGTTTGGTCTTCTTGAGTCACTTCAACGGCGGAACCGTCTCGCAAGCCACCAACGCCGCTGGCGATCAACTTGTCGGTCACCTGCAGCCCTGATTGAATCTCGACCAGCCCTTGGTCACTCACGTTGCCAAGTTTCACGGCGCGGCGTTGGGCTTGATCGTTGGCATCCACAATCCACACAAAGGAATCGGCACCCTGCGACTGCACGAGTTGCTCAGGGACAAGACAGAGGTCCTGCAAAGTCTGCGAGGTGGTGGCGGTTGCCGGTGCGAGGAAGGAGGCCGTTACCAGCATCTCGGGGCTGACGCTTGTAGGGGGTTGATCGATCTGCACTTTGACTTCGAGCGTGTTCTTTTGAATGTTTGCCGCGCTGGTCACTTGCAGAACATGACCATGGATCTCTTCCGCCGCAGAGGCCGTTTTGATCTGGACCGGTTGGCCCGGCGAGACCATCGGGACATCCTCCAACCGTACGTCGACTCGAACCTGCAAAGCCTGTGGGTCGTACATCTCAATGACCGTGCTCGACCGATGTCCCGCTATCGCTTCCATGCCCATCACCCGCATCCCCGGAGACGCGACCAAACGCAAAACTCGCCCATCCTGGGGCGCCCGAACCACGTTCCGATCCACCGCTAACTCCGCTTTTCGCAATTGCAGCTTTGCTGCTTCGACCAAAGCCAAAGAAGTCTGCACTTTGGCCTCCGCTTCTTGCAATTGACGTCTCTCTTCAATTAACAATTGCAGTTGCCGTCGCAAGGCAGCGACTTTGCTTTCCAGCGTATCCACTTCGCGCTGCACATTCGGCTGGCGTTGGCGTAGTTCTCGAAGACTCGCATCGGCTGCCGCAAACTCACTTTCGGAACGCTGAACCGTTCGTCGAGGTATTGCCTCCGCGGCCGCCTGCTTGCCTTCCATATTGGACCTGGCAAACTGAGCATTTGCTTCGGCAGCTTGAATGAGAAATGGCACCTTGGCCATCTCCGTTTGCGTCTTGGCTAGCATGCTCTCGGCGTCCGCGAGCTCCACCTGTAAGTGCACCGGATGGGAAACCCGCACCTGCGCAGCATCCCTTTCAGCCTTTGCTCGATTCCATTCCCCAGTGCGAATGGCAACCGAGTTCCTTGCCTGTTCGGCCACCAGCTCCGCATCGATAGCGATCAGTTTCGCGATCGGTTGCCCCTTCTTTACCTGTTGGCCCTCGACAACCAGCAGTTCCTCCAGCACACCAGGCGCCAGCGCGGCAACATTGATTGCTGTCGGCCGCGGCTCAATCCATCCCGGGGCTTGAAACAAGGTCGCTCCGGCAGGCTGAACCGCGGCTCTCTTGACCAATACAGGCACCACCGTCACGGGAGACTTTGGCAGCCAACTCCGCCCCGCCGCGGCTCCGACCAGTAGCAAAAATCCAAGCAAGATTCCTAGCGGTACGGCAACACGCGAAATCCACCGCTTACCGCGCGGCGCAGTTCCTGGGGCCGCGCCAGACGGCGAGCGATCGAGCGCTAATCGACGAAGATCAAGCGGAGCGTTGTTCATTCGTTAGTTCCCCTTTTGAACAAAGACTTGCTTCGCCGCGACACTCAGATTGCCCTGTGCATCTCGGGTGGCTTTGCCGTTGACGACGACGGTTGACAATTCTTCTACGTCCAACAACTCTCGAGCGTCCTGCATGACCGGCTTGCCCTTGTCATCGACGACCTTAATGGTGGCGATGTTTTCTTTGACCGCAGCCGTTTGACAACAATAATCCCAGGGAGTGGGACATCCTTCTTCAGCGGCACAGTAGGGAACCTTTGCATCGACGATCGTAAAGGCCGCCAAGCCTTCGATAAACGGCTTACTCGACCCACCGACTAAACCGACCAAAGTGACTTCTTCGCCGTCGACCGTTTTTTCACGTGCCTCTCCAACCGGCAGTGCCCCTGACGGTTCCGTTGTGGCGGCGTACGTCGATTTCGTCGCAGGCGTTTGCTGTGAAACGTTTTCCGGCCCCTCGGTAGGTTGCCCTGGGTCTTGGCAACCGATTGCGGTCAACGTGATCACTGCCAAAGCTGCCAAACCAAACATCATTTTCATCTTCATCACTCATTTCCTGTTTAAGAAACTCAAAACTCAAAGTTCAACACACTCAACCAACGGACTTGAGGCCCGTTGCGATCTGAATTCGCAGCACCTTGAATGCCGGTGGCAATGCCCCGAAAACGCCCACAGCAAGCCCTACGCTGCAACTGATCAAGATCGCCATTCCATCGATTCGCAAAAAGAAGGCTCCCATGGTGAAACGAACCGCCGCCCCATTGAGGACCGTCAGTCCTACGATCGCGGCAAGCAATGATCCGGCAGCCGCCAATAAAACGCCCTCTTGAATCAAGCTGATCAGAATGGCTCGACGTCGGAAACCGATCGCCTGCAAAGTCGCGATCTCGCGAATCCGTCCAGCGACGGCGCCATACATCATGTTTAACCCAGCAAAGATGCCCGCCCCCGATACCAAGGCAACGATCAGCCAAGCCAACAACCGCACCGGCTGGTAGTACTGCTGCAACGTGGCGTAATACTCGGGTTCATGAATCGCCCGCAGCTCCAGGTCGAGGCGTTCCTTGCAAAACAGATCCGCCTCCGCCGGCGAATTTCCCGGCGCGAGCAACAGTGCCACCAAACTCAAGTCTTGCCGTTTGGTAGCCGTCTGCAATTCGTTCAACTGGCACCAGATTTCCGATTCATAGGCCGCTCCACCAGCCGCAAATCGACCACTCACCAACCACTTCCTCCCTTCAAATTCAAGTTGCTGCCCGACAGCCAAGTCCTCCTGGGAGGCGCCCAATTTGATCGCCGCTAAGCGTCCAACCATGACTTCATTCTCTTGAGGCCAACGGCCTTCTACCAATTGAACCGAACGCCGCACCAAGGGAGCTTGAAGCGTCACGCCTCGGACCAATCCCAATCCCGCGACGCGCTGCGATGTGGTGACACGCGTTCCTAAATAGAGTTCCGGTGAAACATGCCCGACGCCAAAACGCTGTTGCGTGCCGCTTAAACTGGCCGCCAACAAGGAAGGCGTCTGAGCGGGAATGGCTGAGTTTTCGATATTTTCCTCGGAGTTGATCGAGTAGACCAAGACCACACCTTGGTCGCCACTAATCACCAGTGACTCATCTAAGCCACGAACAAAGCCGACGACGACCAGCACCAGCAACACGACCGTGGCCAGGGCAAGCAGCGTCAAAGCGGTTCGTATCGGCCGACGCGCCAAGTTACGAACGCCATATTCCCAAGGAAGTAGCATCAAGAATCCCGTCGACGGCGCAGCAGAGGCGTCGCAATTGATGGAACGAAACGGTTTCGTGGTGCCTAACGAACGAGCTTTACCCAGTTCGCTAAGGAACGCATCCAGACGTCTTGTCGATGGGGGAAAAGAACTTACCCCGAAGAAGACTGATCAAATCAGCCAAGATTGATGGGCTACGCGCACATCGCGACCACTAGGCAGCGGCCTTAATAAGTCCGATCGATTGCAGGCTGTGACGGTTTCGGCAGGAGCTGGCCAAGCATAAGAATTTGCCACTTGCATTGTCAGATATGCGGCAAAATCGGTGACCGGCTGAAAGCGAACTTCGTCTTTCGAAATCGCACCTTGGCAGATGCAGTCACCGCAAGCACAGCCTTCTAACGGACATCCACCAGAGGGAGTCGCGGCCAAAGTTTCCAATGAATCTCCCGCACAACAGCCACACCCCACAGCCACCGACTCATCGACAGCGTTCTGGTGCGATTCAAGGCAGCGTAGCGGGCACGCTAGCAGACTAAAAACCAGCAGGAAATGGATTGCGAGTGAACTCATAATATTCAGTTTAGTCCCGACCGCGCCACAAGGAAAGCCACACCGCCTAGTGGACTCTGCATTCTCTGAGGACTGCCAACCCGTTTGACAGAAAGTGGCATTATCCAGCAAGTAACCTCCAGCGAGGTTACTAATGCAGATCGTCTGACTTCCTGACAGTGCAACGCCAAGGGCAAAGCGGCGTCAGGAGAAGAAATCATCATCGCCAAGCTGATCCAATCAGGACTTCTTCTCTTCCGACTTCTTCTCTTCCGGCTTCTTCTCTTCCGGCTTCTTCTCTTCCGGCTTCTTCTCTTCCGGTTTCTTCTCTTCCGGCTTCTTCTCTTCTGGTTTCTTCTCTTCTGGTTTCTTCTCTTCCGGTTTCTTCTCTTCCGGTTTCTTCTCTTCCGGTTTCTTCTC
>CAYZHQ010000017.1:0-22728 GCA_964477385.1 uncultured Pirellulaceae bacterium | reverse complement strand
GTTTCTTCTCTTCCGGTTTCTTCTCTTCCGGTTTCTTCTCTTCCGGTTTCTTCTCTTCCGGTTTCTTCTCCTCTGGCTTGGCTACCGCGGCTTGTTCTTCCTCGGTAGCTTCCACCGGAAACTTTCCGCTCATCATCAAACCGCGATCGATCACCCACACGTTTCGGAAACGAACAGGATCGGAGTGGTCTTGCAGCAACGTCGGCAACAACGTCGGCTCTTCTGGCTTGCCGGCGCCCGTGGGGCCCGGAACTTCGACATTGTCTTGGACTTTAACACCATTGATCCAAGAAGTCACATGCGCATTGCGAATCTTCGATCCATCGGATGCCCAACGTGGCGCAGTGAACTGGATGTCGTACGTTTGCCAGACTAGTGGTGGCAGACACATATTCAAGTCGGGCGACTTAAACCGGTACAGGGCGCCGCAACCATTAAAGACAATGTCTTGTGCAAACGAATCCAAGATTTGGCACTCATAACGGCTCATCAAATAAATGCCGCTGTTGCCGCGTCCTTGCCCTTCAGCTTGCGGCATATAGGGCAAGCGGAACTCAACATGCAAATTAAAGTCTTGCAGCATGGGCTTGATGTTCGCTCCTTGCATCAGCAAGCCATCGTCGGTCATTTGAGCTTTTGCAAACTGATCGGTTCCTGAACCGTCGAACAACACAATCGCTTCGGGAGGCCGCTTGGCGCCTAGCGTGGGGCTGGTTCGATGAATGCGTTCCAAGCGTCCTAACCGTTCGCCTTTGCGATCAATAATTTGGCACCCTTCTTTGTCGACGAAGATCCCCCAAGGGCCTCCCGACAAGACCAAGAATTCTCCAGACCGTCGACCCAGCATTTTGATCGGCTTGGGCTTGTGGCTTTCCTGTCCCGGCAAACCGCCCATGAACGAGACCGCTTCGAAGTTGTCGCCACCGACATTCCGAAGTTGCAAGCCGAGCGGCTCGTATTTGTTTTCACCGACGGTAATCGGGCCAACGAACTCCCCCTGCAACGCATAATTCAGATCGTTTTTAGGAGGCTCCGTAAAGACGGTTCCACGATTTCCGTCTGCAGCTGACGCAATCAGACCATGGCAGGCAAAAAGAGCAAACAAGGTGCAGGGGATGAGGCGAGCCGCGAGGTGCATACGAGAAGATCCTTGAAGGGGAGGGGGAACGGTCAGGATACCGAGTGGCTGGCAACGGAAGGTTTAGGGCAGAGTCCTGGGCAGGTCGCTTTTGGCACCGTCTACAGGATCTTGGCCACCATGTTAATTGGAGTCGACCGATCTCACCACGCTGTCGGCTGGACTTCTTCACAAACCGAACAGGTCGACGGTCGATCGGATCAACCAATCGTCAGCAGCCGACCTGACGGGCGTTTTTTCGTTCGAGAGGATCCATTGCCCCACCAAGCAGGGACGCCGGTTTAACGCCATAATTTGCCCAATGGTGTGAATCGCGAACCGATTTCCAATACAATCACAAGACCCAAGAACCTTCCCGAAAAGCAAATACATGCCCGCGGCTAGCGCCGTCGGTTTTCTTTCGGAGGGGTTCTAAACGCTCCCCATGGCGCCCCCACCTTTTCGCCACTTTCCGGTTGAGATCCTCCATGCAGGCCCGTTGCAGCTCGTTTCCCAAGTGCTCCCCACCAGTTCTGCGGTTCGTCGTGCTGACGCTGGCGTGGCTATCGATTGGCGGCCTGGACCTCTGGGCTAGCGAACCGCGGGAGACAGATACTCCTCCGCAAACCCCGTCGCCCGCATCCGAAACTTCGGTCGATTTCACGACCGAAGTTTTCACCGTGCTGCGACGCGCCTGCTTTGAATGTCACGATCAAAACAAGCAGGAGGGAGGCCTGCGGATGGATAACCCACAAGCAATCTTGGAATCCTCCATCATTGAACCGGGAGACCCCACGACCAGCGAACTGATGCGGCGCATTGAATTGCCTCGCGGCCATGAAGAGGTAATGCCGGCACTCGGCGACCCCCTCAATGATCGCGAAGTCGACGCCATCGGTCGCTGGATTCAATCGGGAGCGCGCTGGCCGGAAACTTTTGTGGAACCGCCCCACTGGTCCTATATCGCGCCGCAGCGCCCTGAATTGCCAGTCCTGTCCGACACCTCTTGGGCAGCTTCCCCCATCGACCATTTTGTGCTGGACCAACACCGCACCCTGGGCCTCGCACCGGCACCCCCGGCACCTCCAACCACGCTGCTGCGACGGGTCTACCTCGACCTGATCGGCTTGCCTCCACACCCCAGCGAGGTCGCCGCATTTACAGCCGACCCTTCCCCCGCGGCGTTTGCCAACGTCGTCGACGATCTCCTTTCCCGTCCGCAATTCGGGGAGCGCTGGGCACGGCCTTGGTTGGACCTCGCAAGGTATGCCGATTCGCATGGTTTTCAACGCGATGACCTGATCGAGATCTGGGCCTATCGCGACTGGGTGATTCAAGCACTTAACGATGACATGCCGTTCGACCAATTCACGATTGAACAACTCGCCGGTGATCTGCTGCCGGAGGCCACCGAATCACAACGGATCGCCACCGGCTTTCATCGGTGTGCACCGACCAATGTCGAAGCCGGTTCCCTGCCGGAAGAAACGCGAATCGAACAGGTGCTGGATCGCGTCAACACAACGGGCGCCGTGTGGCTGGGGTCGACTCTTGAATGCGCGCAATGTCACGACCACAAGTACGACCCGTTCTCGACCAAAGACTACTATCGACTGCTCGCCTTTTTTAACAACACGGCGTTAGAAGCCGACCGGACCGACCCGAAGAAACCGAGTTCGATTGCGTTTCGCGGCCCCTCGATGCCTTTATCGAATGCCCAGCAAGACCTTCAGCGCGAGCGACTCCAAACTCGTATCGCGGAGCTGCAAGCCCAGCGCGAAGAACGCCTGAAGGCCTTGGGTGCGGATCTTGAAGCCTGGGCCAGCGATCAGCAGGTGCTGGCGGAGCAAACACCTCAGCTCCACCCGCTTCAGGTCGATGCGTTCGAGTCCAAGGGGACCACCGATACCTTTCGCATTCGTGATGATGGAGCAGTCTTACTGGTCGGCGACGACCCTCCGAGCATTGACCTTTACACCGTGACCGGAACGGTCGCATTTCCTCACGAACAAACAGCCCCCGTCAGCGCGATCCGCCTGGACGTCCTAACCGATGATTCTTTGCCCGGCAGCGGCCCGGGACGCGGTGACCCCAAGCGGACCAACTTTGTGCTGCATGAGTTGACCATTTTGATGCTCGACGAGGATCAGCGCTGGCAACCACTGGAAGTGGTGTCGGCCGAAGCGGATTTCTCACAAACCCGCTGGGAGGTCACCGGCGCGATCGACGGAGATCCCAAGACGGGTTGGGCCATCGCGCCGCAGTTTGGCAAACCTCACTGGGCGACCTTTCGTTTGCGTGAACCGTTTACACCAAGCCAAAACGTCCGTCTGAAGATCACGCTCGACCAGCATTTCGGTGATGCGCGGACACTTGGCTGTTTTCAATTATCGGCCGTCACGGGTGATCTGTCGGCCGAAACGGTCCCAGCCAAAATCGCCCAGCTCGTCCAGGGCGATGCGACGCTCTGGACCCCGGCTGACCGTCGGCAGTTGATCGAGCACCGGTCGCTGAGCGATCACCGCACCCAAACGCTGCAAAAACAAATCAGCAAAGCGGAACGAGAACGTAAGACGCTCGCTCCCGACACAACCCTGATCATGGTCGAACAGGACCAGCCGCGCCCGTCGTATGTTTTTACCCGTGGGGATTACCGTACGCCTGGTGAAAGCGTCACCGCGGGCACCCCTGCGTTCTTGCCCGACAGTTCGTCCGAGAATACTTCCGAGCAGGCGGCCAATCGATTGACACTGGCGCGTTGGCTGATCGATCCCGCCAATCCGCTGGTCGCCCGAGTCACCGTCAATCGCTGGTGGGCGGAATTGTTTGGCGCTGGCATCGTGCGCACGCCCGAAGATTTCGGTTTGAAGGGCGATCCGCCAACCCACCCGAAATTGCTCGATTGGCTGGCGGTGGAGTTGATGGAAAATGGCTGGTCGATGAAACACATCCTGAAGACGATTGTCCTCTCTTCGACCTATCAACAATCGTCTGTGGTGACCGCCCCTCAGCGGTCCCTCGATCCATCGAATCGGTGGCTGGCCCGCGGTCCCCGGTTCCGCATGGATGCCGAGATGATTCGCGACAATGCCTTGTCAATTGCGGGCTTGATCAGCCTGAAACCCTTTGGCCCTTCGATCCGACCTTACCAGCCCGCCAATGTCTGGACCAAAGTCGGCGGCATGAATTACGAATACAAAGTCAGTCCCCACGATGAAAAATATCGACGAGGCATCTACGTAGTTCTCAAACGCGGCGCACCCTATCCCAGTTTTGTCAATTTTGATGCCAACGCGCGGCTGACTTGCACCGTCGAGCGTTCGCGCTCCAATACACCGCTGCAAGCGTTAACACTGCTAAACGATCCGGTGTATGTGGAAGCCACCAAAGCCATGGCGGTGCGTGCCACGGCCGCTATGCAAGATCGTCCACTGGGAGACGTGATCGCGGAGGAGTTCCAGCGTTGCACGGCACGACAGCCCTCCGAAGCCGAGCAACAAACGCTGCGGACTCTCTACGAAGATCAATGGCAAGCCGCTGAAAAGCATCCCCAAGCCGCACGCAGTCTGACGAAGGATCTGAAGTTGCCCGGCGAGAGCACGCCCAGCGAGTTGGCAGCTTGGTACAGCGTCACAACTGTGCTGCTGAACCTGCACGAAACCATCACCAAGGAATAACATGCTGCCTCACGCATCCCGTCTGTTGAATCGGCGTCTGTTCGGCCAAGCCAGTTCGGTCGGCTTGGGGTCGATCGCGCTAGCCAGCCTGATGCGTCAGGCAACGGCCAACACGGCGATCAATCCGCTGTCAGAAAAGCCGACGCATCACCCGCCGCGCGCCAAGCATGTGATCTACTTGCACATGATCGGAGCCCCGTCGCAACTGGATCTGTTTGATGAAAAGCCGGAACTGTCCAAATGGAACGGCGAACCGTGTCCCCCAGAGGTAACCAAAGGTCGAGACTTTGCCTTCATCGGCAAGACCTCCACCCTTGCCGCCTCTCCCTGGAAGTTTCAGCGATGCGGCGAGAGTGGGCAGCGAATTTCCGAACTGCTGCCACACCTGGGAACGGTTGCCGATGAACTGGCTGTGATTCGCTCGATGCACACCGAGGAAATCAATCACGCTCCGGCACAGATGTTTTTGCATAGTGGCTTTGGGCGTGGCGGTCGCCCCAGTTTTGGATCGTGGGTGACGTACGGCTTGGGCAGCGAGAACGAAGACCTACCGGCCTACGTCGTGCTGCTCAGCGGACCAGCCGGAGGTGCCGGCACCAGCCTCTGGTCACCCGGTTTCTTGCCGAGCGTTTATCAAGGAATCCGCTTTCGCTCTCAAGGCGACCCCGTGCTGTTTCTCTCCAGCCCCGATGGTCATACCAGGGACGATCGACGTCGCGTGCTCGATTCACTAGGCAAACTGAATCAACAGCACCTGGAGGTCACCGGGGACGACGAAATCGCCACCCGCATCGCGCAGTACGAAATGGCTTTTCGAATGCAAGCCTCGGTACCCGAATTGATGGACATTCAAGACGAGACCGCCGACACCTTGCAGGCCTACGGCGCCGAACCGGGCAAGGCCTCGTTTGCCAACAACTGCCTGCTCGCGCGACGACTGGTCGAGCGCGGCGTGCGACTGATCGAACTGTACGATTCGGACTGGGACCATCACGGTGGACTCACAAAGCGACTGCCGGCGAAATGTAAAGACATCGATCAACCGATGGCTGCCCTGATACAAGACCTCAAGCAACGTGATTTATTGAAAGATACCGTCGTCGTTTGGGGCTCGGAATTTGGTCGCACGCCGCTCAGCCAAGGTGGCGCAGCGAAAGGCAACAATGTTCCAGGCCGTGACCATCACAAGGATGCATTCACGATGTGGCTGGCCGGAGGCGGCATTCGTGGCGGCACCAGCTACGGCCAATCCGACGACTTCGGGATGGACATTGCTCAAGACCCCGTGCATGTCCACGACCTCAATGCCACGTTGTTGCATTTGCTGGGCCTCGACCACGAACGCTTAACGTATCGATACCAAGGCCGCGAGTTCCGGTTGACCGACGTGCATGGCAAGATCCTACGCCCCATCCTCAGCTAGGCTCGTCCCCATGGCGAGTCATCGCCCACGTTGCACGAAACCGCAACGGCACCGATGATAGATCCTGCTCTTTGACGATCGTGACGTGGGCTTGATGCAAAGGATTTTCAGTGCAGAACGTGCGTGCCGCAGCAGTGCAGTTTCAACACACCAACGGCGACAAGCCGGCGAACTTGGCGACAATGGATCGCTTTATCGCGTCGGCTGCAAAACAAAGCGTGCAACTGCTCTGCTTTCCCGAGTGTTGCGTGACAGGTTACTGGTTCCTTCGGAAACTTGATCGCAGCGCACTGCTGACATTGGCTGAAGCGATCCCCACCGGCCCCACGACCGAGTGGCTTTGTCAGCGGGCAAGGCAAACTCAAATGGCCATTGGAGCGGGACTGCTGGAACTCGCTCCCGACGGACGCCTGTTCAACAGTTATTTGGTCGCCCTGCCTGATGGATCGTGGCACTGCCATCGCAAGCTACACTGCTTTATTTCCGAACACCTTGCCAGCGGAGACGTCTACACCGTCTTTGACACGCCGTGGGATTGCCGCGTCGGGGTGCTGATCTGCTACGACAACAATCTGATCGAAAACGTGCGAACGATGGCGTTGCTGGGCACCGAAGTCCTGCTGTCGCCGCACCAAACGGGAGGCTGCAAATCAGGCAGCCCCGAAGCGATGGGCCAGATCGATGTGGCACTGTGGGAACAACGCAAAGAAGCGCCCGAAAAACTTGCCGCTGAATTCCTGGGCCCCAAAGGCCGCGAATGGTTGCTGCGGTGGTTGCCCTCGCGAGCGCACGATAATGGTCTGTTCCTGGTGTTCAGCAATGGTGTCGGTCGTGATGATGATGAAGTCCGCACCGGCAACGCGATGATCCTCGATTGCTACGGCCGCACGCTTGTCGAAAGTCGACAGATCGAGGATGACATGGTGGTCGCGGAACTGGACGCTACGTTGCGAGAACGGGCGACGGGCGTTCGCTGGATGCGGGCTCGCCGACCTGAATTGTATAACCTGCTGACCGAAAAACAGGGAAGCGAAGTATCCGCGAGAGAGGCGAGATTCAGCTAGCAGTACGGAGACGCCGTGCCATTTCAACCGCGCTCGCCTGACAGAATGCTGCGAATGGTCAGGTCACTGTTGCCGCGTCGGCACTGCGTTCTGCGTCGGTGCCGACGCGGCAACTTCCGGTCAACTCGGCATCGGCTTTGCACTGCCATCGTTCGGCCACTTTATGCAGCAACTTTCTCCCCGCCAACTGGCCTTTGCGCTCCTGGCGTTGCTAACGCCAGCAGAACAGCTAGCGGTCACCCCATGAAGGTTTCGCACGGATCATGCAGCAAATTGTTTTTCAGTTTTTTGGTGGGCCAAAAGACGGCACGGTGCTACAGGGCCAACTAGGTGAACCAAGCGATGCCGAGCGATACTTCTTGTTTACCAATCACGGGACGGTCGGCCAACGGTTTAAGGTGGCGTCAGAGTATGCGATCGAAACCCTCGCCAGCGAAGAGCTACGCGAGGAAACACCGCATCATTTCCAGCAGCACCACTATATCGTCACCGACCGACATGAGACGGCCGATGAGGTGCAAGTCTCTGTCGAGTACCTCCCGGATACGGTACCGCCGGACCACCAACGCAAAGGTTGAGCGGTCGGACACCTCAGCCGCCGAAGCACCAAAATCTTTCCAGCGTCGGAAGTCGGTTCGGCAAACAATGGCACCGCAATTGCAACCTCCAATGGGCTTATTGGGCGGATGGTGCTCGCGACTGCAACAATTAAACGCGTCCCACCGGGCCAAGCAACAAAACGAAAAGCGGGCTTTCAGCAGACAATTTGCAGACCCGTCCGAATTCCTACGAACACGAGAGTAAATCATGGGCGACTCCATCGACCCTCACAAGATCAGCGACAAAGAACGTCGCCGAGCCGCACAGATTAAACAGCGATTACAACAGCAAGGGATCGGTGAAGACGAAGCCGAAAAACGCTCGATTCGCGAAGCGGTCGAAGAGTTACGCAGTGGTGCCGGTGGTGGGACCAACGCTGGCGGATGAGTTCAACCGGCACGACTGGTTGGTCCTTCGATGGATCTCTACATCGCTTGTCCGCCACATGCCATGTTGGCTGGACGTTCCTTTTCCGCACCCTATGGAGAGCCGATCATGCAGTTCTACTGGACCTACAACGGCTGTAATTCTGCCGACCAAGCCGCACTTGCCGCAGCGTCGCGTCACCGCCAAGCCGAACTTGACGCCAAGGCTGGTTTGATGGGAGGTGATCGTCGCACGCCGCTGGTCGTGCGGGTCGCACGCGATCCAGTGCCTCCACAATGGTGCATGCAAGCCGCCTTGTTCGCGCCGCGCGGTCGAGTCCAAGCGGAAGCTCGTTCCGATGAAATGCTTGACGCACTCGATCGCCTCATCGGCGAACTGTCCGAACAGATCGAATCGCAAACGCAAGCAGCCTTTGCTAAACAAGTCGAGGCCGCGCGGTCTCAGCGTCGGTCTCTCGATGGCATCGTCCCCATGTTGGAGACGTTTTACCCGCGTGGCATGAACGACGCATTTGCATTGGTGCTGCTTCCTGTGCTGGAATCGCTAAACGCCTACACCCTCCGCGAACTGCACACTCGCGGAGCGCTGGGAGAAATCCGTTCCCGGCAAGCAAGCCTATCCAACGTGATGCACAACGTGCTGATGAGGGCATGGAACGAATTTGAATATCGACCGCGGGAACAAGCTATCGATGCATGGCTGGTCGGCTTCATCGAGCAAGCACTTGAAGAGCTTAGCGAAACCAATGCGGGACCAGCCTTCACGGAACCAGAGGCCGCATCGACACCGGTTCCAGCGTTCAGATCGCCACGTACGGCTGCCGCACCTGCGAGTGTCGCAAAGCCGCCGGATAGTACAAGAGCGTCGGATGTCCCGAGCCCCCGCGCCGCACCTAGCACCCACAGCCCATTGCCCGATTCGCAAAAGTTTGCTGCGGTGGAACGCGACGTCGACGCGGAATGGAAAGCCCTACAGAACCTGATAGACTTGCGACCTGATGTGACTGCCGGAGACCAACTGGACTTTGCCGGTCGCCAGGTAAGACTCGATCGTCTCCTCCAACGTTTGCCACGTCAACAACGTCACGTCTTAATGCTCCACGCTGTTGATGGGTTCAGCGAATCCGAAATCGCCGACCTCCAACAGCGGTCTCCCAAAGCCGTTAGCGATGACCTGCGAGCCGCTCGGCAAGAGGTGCGGCAGATGTTCACCGCAGCCGACTACGCCGATATCGAAGAACAACTCACGTTGAAAGATCTCCAGCGGCCGCGACGCGCCCATCGTACCTAACTCGCTCCGGGCGCTAGACGCTCGCCCCGATTAGTCCCAGAAGCCCCACTTCGTTGCTTCGTTCCGCTTTGCTCCCGAGGAAGTTTCATCATGTCACGCCCCCTCTCGACAGCACTCCGCCAATTCTTCATCAGCGAGCTAGAAATCGATTCCAATGCAACCCTCGACATTGCGCGTCTTCACCTCCGCGACCTCTACGACCGTGGCCCTGACGACCCCGCTGTCAGCAGTTCGGTCGACCTGCTGGCAGAGACTGAGGAACTGCTGGAAACGTATGAGCCCCATCAACCATTGTCCGATATGGTTCTTGATAAAAGTCGCTAGCTCCGCATCGTCTGCAAACCTGTTGCCTGTGATCCCCAAGCAAAGTTTATCGAACATGTTGCTCAGCGTGGTTCCTTCGGCGCTACGACGTTGGCAAGCGTGTCAGCGAGTTACCTCGTGCGTGGTTGCGTTGCTGCAACGGTACGCGACCAGACCTTTCGCAACACGGAACATCCAAGTGCAATATGCAAGCTGAAGCCTATGGACTGATCGTCGTTGGTGTCTTTTTGTTAGCCGGATTCGTAGCCCATGTTTGTGGGCGTCGCGCCCACGTGCCGCGTGTCACACTCTTGCTGTTGCTGGGATTTCTGGCCAGCCCCGCAGTCTTGAACTTGGTCTCCGAAGAGGTTTCCAACTACTTTCCCCTGACGGCAAAAGTCGCTTTGAGCATCATCGGCTTTCAGCTTGGCGAGCGATTTCTCGGCAAGGAAATACGCAAGACCGGGAAGGTTGTATTCGGCATTTCCATCTCCGAAGTGTTGCTGACCGCTGCCTTGGTTTTCTTCGTGCTCTGGGGCTTGGGATGCGACTTTACACTCGCTCTACTACTCGCGGCGGTCGCGCCCGCCAGCGCTCCGGCAGCGACTCGTGACGTGATTCAACAAAGCGGAGCCAAAGGTCCTGTCTCCGAGACGGTACTCGGCGTTGTCGCGGTCGATGACGCTTGGGGAGTGATTCTCTTCAGCATCCTACTCGCCATCGCCGCATTCTTCACCGGTGAAGGCAGTTCCCTGGCCGTGGTCGTACACGGACTCCGCGAAGTCTTCGGCGGGATCCTGCTAGGCATTGTCGCCGGACTGCCGATGGCCTTTTTGACCGGTCGCATCCGTCGCGGCAATCTCACGATCGTGGAGTCACTGGGCTTTGTCTTTTTCGTCAGTGGCATCGCAATCCACTTCGAACTTTCCTACATCCTGGCTTGCATGGCGATGGGAGCCACCGTTTCAAATCTAGCCAAACATCACAAGCGTCCCTTCCACGCAATCGAAGAAATCGAGCAGCCGTTTTTGATTATCTTCTTCCTACTTGCCGGATTTGACTTTGAGATCAACAAATTGTGGGCTGCTGGTATGATTGGAGTGGTTTATGTCATAGCCAGAACTCTCGGTTTAATCATCGGTGGCTATGCGGGAGGGTTCCTCAGCAATGCAGAACGCGTGGTGCGCACCCATGCCGGCTGGTGCCTGTTGCCGCAAGCAGGCGTCGCTTTGGGATTGGCATTAATGGTTTCCGAACGCCATCCCGATATCGGCGCACAAGTCTTATCGATCATTGTCGGCACGACCGTCGTGTTTGAACTAGGAGGCCCGATCGCCACCTATTTTGCATTGCGGCACGCAGGTGAAATCCACGAGTAGTGACCTGTGGCCCAATCCTGTTCGGAACGAAATTTGCGCATCATGGAATGTTGTGTGGAGCGCCTATCATTTTGTCTCTTGCGTCTAGGGGGGACTGGGCTGCACACTGTGAAAAAGTCTGCAGGCAGTGCCCTAGGCGAACAGTTCTTGGACTGCCTTGCCGTGGCCGTCGACGGTGGCATAGAAGGGCCTGCGTTCGATTTCAAAAGCGGTCTTGGGGCTGATCCCCATGGCGGTGAAAATGGTGGCGTGGAGGTCACTGATCGTGACCGGATTTTTGACCGCGATTAGAGGGCGTTCGTCGGCCGTCTTGCCATATACCGTGCCCGGCTTGATGCCGCCACCGAACATGACCACCGAGGTCCCACCGGTGAAGTGTCGATGCAAACCGTAATGTTTGGGTTCGGCCAATTTGTCGGTTTTCGCGCGAGATTGGTCGCGGGCTTCACTGCCGGGAACCCCTTCGATCATCATGTCGCGGCTGAATTCGCTGGCGATGACCACCAAGGTTCGATCAAGTTTCCCGCTGGCTTCTAAATCGCGAATCAACTGAGCGATGGGGCGATCGATTTCTTGTTTCAGACGCTCGACGGTGGAGTGCCCGTTTTCGTGGGTGTCCCAATGCAGGAACGGCACGTACTCGGTGGTGACTTCCACAAACCGCGCCCCCGCATCGACCAGACGTCGAGCAAGCAGGCAGCCGTTACCGAAACGACCGGTGTTGTATTTCTCGCGACTCTCGGCTGGCTCTAGCGCCAGATCGAAGGCTTCGCGGTCTTTGGATTGCAGCAAGCGATAAGCATTGTCCATTGCGCGGACCATCGATTCCTGCTGGTAAGCACTTGACCACTCTCGTGTCGGCGATGCATCGACCAACCGTCGGTAGTGTTTGTATCGGTCGGCAAAGCGTCCCGGTTGCATTCCTTCGGGCGGTCGCACGGCGCGCGCCGCGGCGTCGGGATAGGGCAGATTCATCGGTCCGAATTCGGTGCCAAAGAAGCCGGCCGTGGTGAAGGCTTTCAGTTCTTCCTTTTCACCCACCCCTTCCAGTCGTTGGCCGATATTGATGAACGGCGGGATGACCGGATTGTTAGGGCCAAGGACCTTGGCCATCCAGGCACCGATGTGCGGCGCGGCGACCGTTTGTGGCGGCACGTAACCGGTGTGCCAATGGTATTGGTGCCGCGAATGCAAAATGGTGCCCAAGTCGGGTTGCACGGCCGAGCGGATCAGGGCGGCGCGGTCCATTACCTGCGCGACGTTTTCCAGCCCCGCGCTGATTTGCAGTCCATCGACGGCGGTCGGGATGGCGGGAAACGTGCTGAGGATTTTTTCAACTTCGACCCCTTTTTCAAACGGCGTGTAGCGTTTGGGATCAAACGTCTCGGGTGCTGCCATACCGCCGGCCAGCCAGATCAAGATGCACGAATCGGCTGTTGCTGCGGGCGATTCGGCAGCCTCGGGGCTGGTCGAGGATTCCGCGAAGACGCGACGAGGTTCGCCTGCCATTAAAGCCGCCAGCGACGACGCGCTGAGCGCTTTCAGGAAATCGCGGCGAGCGTCAGCGTGTTGACGAGCGGCAGCGTGTTGACGAGCGGCAGCGTGTGGTTGTCTTGAGACCATCGGAGTCACCTCACAATTTGAAATTCGGGAAGCATCCAAACCGCCCACAGCAGGTCTTCCACACCGCTGACGGACAGGTTCTCGGAGGCGTTGTTGGTTTCGCTTTGGCTTTCGTCCTCGCGTTGCACAATCGCCAGCGCCGCGGCTCGTTCCGCCGACGTGGGTGTGCGAGACAAGCTATCGAGGAACAGTTCGCCGACCAGTTTGTCAGCAGGTTTTTTGGTGGCGACGATGCGTTCGGCTCCTTGCTGCAGCAAGGCCGATAGTTCGGGGCCGTTGGTCAAGTCGATCGCTTGCAGCGTGCTGAGATCCGCCGGACGCGTCGTCACCACCTGCTCCCGGTTGGGCCGTCCGAGAGACCGCATGAGCAGATCACTAACCACCAGTGAGGCGCGGACGGTAGCATCACCACGTAGCGCCGCGATGGGGTTTTCCGGACGCGGGCCGTCTTTGGGTTTGGGCCGGTTGCCGGGCACGATGGAATTGGGTGCTGTGCCGGTTAGTTGCCAAACGGCGTCGATAAACTGTTCGGCGGTCATCCGTTTCGCAATCGGACCGCGGAACACGAACGAAGACGCCGAGGAATTGTCGGCTGATTCGATGATCGATTGCGACTGGTAAATGCGGGATGTCACGATTTGCCGCAGCGTATGTTTCAAGTCATAGCCGTGGGCCGCCAAATCACTGGCCAGATGATCCAACAAGTCGGCTTCCCAGGGGCGAGTCCCCATCGAATCGACGGGATGCACGATACCGCGCCCCATCAGACGTTCCCACAGTCGATTGACGATCGTCCGCGTGGTGCGGCCATTTTCGGGATGCACGATCAAGTCGGCCAGTTGCCGCAAGCGTTCCGGTTGAGCGGCGTCGGGATCGACGTTGCCCAGTTCGGGAAAAATCCAGGCCGCCGCTGCTTGCTGGCCGGTCGGTTTATCGCAGCGATGGATTTCCAGCGGACGCTGAGAGTAAACGGCCGCCAAACCATACGCTTGCTCGAGGGTCCAGTTGTCAATAAAGCTGTCGTGACAAGAAGCGCACTTCATGTTGATGCCGAGGAACACCTGCGACACGTTTTGAGAAAACTGAATCTCGCGGACTTGGCTGGCATTCACTCCACCACGCCACTTGATGCCCGCAATAAATCCCGCCGAGTCGGGTGTGGGGGGCGCGATCAGTTGCCGTGTGAACTGATCGTACGGCATGTTGGTCGCAAGCGCGTTGTACAGCCATTCCGAGATCTGTTTGCGTCCGCCATCGATGTAGCCGGTGCCGACGTAGTCGTTCCGTAGGAGGTCGTTCCAAAACGTCAACCAGTGATCGGCGTAAGCGACCTTGTCGGCCAGCAAGCGGTCAATGATTTGCGCGCGGCGATCAGTCGTCGAGAGTTTGGGATCGGTGGCCAAGTCAAGAAGTTCGTCGGACGGCAGCAAACCGACCAGGTCCAACGACACACGGCGGACGAAGGTGGCGTCGTCGAGAGGAGTGGGCCAAGGCACTTCGTGTTCGAGGAGGTAGCGATCGACGATGCGGTCGATCGGATGCTCGCTTTGACCTTCACGAGCCGCGGGCAGTTCGGGACTCCTAGGCCGTAGCGGCACTTCGTAGGTTTCCGGATCGAAACGGAAACCTGCTTCCCAGGGGCCCCCGGCATCGATCCAGTTCCGCAGCGTCGCCACCTGCTGGTCGGTCAACCGCGGGCCTTCAGGCGGCATTTGGATCGACTCGTCGGTGGTCGTCACCAGTTCCAGCAGCCGACTAGCCGCCGCGTCTTTGGGAACGATCACGGCGCCCTGTTCGCCACCTTTCAGCAGCAGCTCACGCGTGTTCATCGACAGAGCGCCTTGAGCCGAGTTCCCCGTGTGGCACTCTCCGCAATGCTGACGCAAGATCGGGACCACTTCATGAGCAAAATCGACTGCAGAAGCAGGTGGGACGAGCAGCATCGCCAGCAAGACGAGAGCCGCCACACCGGAGCTGTGGAGGGTGCGGGGGGAGCGAACGCGGAAAGCCGAGCGATGGATGGGGGTTTGTTCAGCGGCAGGCATGGGCGGGGCCGGTAGGCGAGCGGTGGGGTGGGGTGGGGTGGGGTGCGACGGATACGGTGCGGCGCACGCATCAACGAAGCAAGAACCGCAACAACAGTGGAGTGTTTAAATTGTAAGCGCCACGGGAACGGCTTTCACCCCATGATGACCGCAATGGTCGGATTTCCCCTCAACGGCTATACTCACCGCTTCTAAGTTCACTGCCAAAACCTAAAGAGAAGCTTATGTATGATGTGTTGGGTGTGGGAAACGCACTGGTTGATATCCAAACGCAAGTTCGCGATGAAATCGTCTCGGAATTCGGCTTTGACAAGGGCATCATGACGTTGGTCGACAATGACCGACAGATGCAGGTCCTCGCCAAATTGCCGCGTCACACGCTCTACCGTTGTGCCGGAGGTTCGGCCGCCAACACGATCGTGGCGATTGCCGAGTTCGGTGGTAAGTCGGCCTATATCGGCAAAGTCAGCTCCGACGAAGTGGGCGAGTTCTTTTTGAAAGACTTGCGAGACAACGGCGTCAAAATCGATGTCGATTGCTCCACGGCAGGTCCAACGGGAACGTGTGCGGTGCTGATCACCGAAGATGCCCAGCGAACGATGCTGACGAACCTGGGCGTGTCGGCCACGTTGGGTCCGGAAGATATCGACGAAGAAGAAATCAAGCGAGCGAAGTACCTGTATGTCGAAGGGTATTTGCTGACGGGAGAATCCTCCAAAGCGGCCGCGATGCTGGCGATTGATATTGCCAAGAAGCATGGCGTGAAGGTGGCGTTCACCGCGTCGGATCCCTTCCTGGTGAATATGCTGCGTGACGAACTGCTGGCCCTGATCGAAGGTCCAGTGGACTTGTTGTTCTGCAACGAAGAAGAAGCGAAGAGTTTGACGGGAAAAGAGACCCCCACCGATTGCGCGATCGAACTGCATCGGCATGCCGAGAACGTCGCCATGACGCTAGGCCCCAACGGTTCGATTGTGATGCACGCCGGCGAGACGATTGCGGTTCCTGGAGTTCCCTGTCAGGCAATCGACACGACGGGTGCGGGCGACATGTATGCGGGGGCTTTTTTGTACGCCATTACCAATGGCATGAGTTGGCAGCAGGCGGGCCGGTTGGCATCGCATGCCTCCTCTCGAATCGTCTCGCAGATGGGCGCTCGCTTGGACCAAAAGTTCTCGCCGCACGAAGTGGAAGAATTGGTGAGCTAATCCTCCGTGTGGAGCCGTGGCAAACCGCGGCTATCACCGAAACGGCTGATTCAAAGGCTGGCTGCTGGATTAGTAGTGCCGTTAGTAGTACCAACGGATGCCGAACTGGATCGCTTGCACCCAGTAGTCGCCGTACGACAGTTCGGGCGCCGGACGCGTTGGCGTGTCGCTCAAGTCGGACGCCAAGTTGGGATCGATCGCTCGCCAAGGCTGGAGGGCGTCGGTCAGTCCCAGCACGCTGTAGCCGATCGACAGGTCGACGCCGGGACGCCAGTGATAGCCGAGGTTCACATTCAGTTCGGGGACCCAGGCGAACGTGCTGTCGGAGAAGGCACCCGCGTTGCTGTTGCGGACCAACAGGCCGCCACCGGGGTCAAACCCGGAGGTGCCGTTGATAATCGTTTCGGTAGAGCCACTCGCGGTGCCTCGCCGCGTCAACGAGCCGAACCCGAACTTGATCAGTCCATCGAGCGTCCAGCAGCCTTCTTCGTAATAGCCACTAAATCCGAAATGGCCGCCGTGGAATTCGTTCTCGACGTCAAATTGGTCGCGCAAGATCCGCAGGGTTCCGACGGGCGAGGTATCGCCGGCGCCGGTAAACAGGGTGTCGCTGCGAATGTGGAGGTCTTCATTGATGCGCAAGAACTGATAGCCGTACATAAAGTCCAGTCGCCCGCCTAAGCCTTGGCGGATTAACTGCTGCAACGACACATCCGCGCCATACACCTCGCTGGTCCCCTCGACGGTCAAACTGGCGTCGCGTCGGTTGGGAAAGGCGACCACCACCGCGTTCGCTTCGCCCGCCGGGTTGGTTGTGAAGTCGAGAAAGGGACGGGCAATGATTGGATTGCTAGTCGAGTTGGTGTGGAAGCCAAAATCTTCGGAACCGGTTAGCCAAAATCGCCCGGTCAGCGATTGGTAGTGCCCGGCGTCGAGCCATTTCCCGAGGGTAAAACGTCCGCCCGTGGAGACGGAATCGCCATAACGATCATTCCCAAACAGCACGCTGGTGCTCGCCTGCCCCAGTTCTCCGGCGCTTTCAAAAGCGGTCCCGGGATCGCTGGTGGTGACCAGTGCCGGCAAGCTTTGCGGGCGCCGCCACCACAGCATGAGTTCCGCGGAGGCAAACCAGTCGTGCCGAGGTGCACAGGAGCCGCATCCATCGCAGCCCTGCATGTCGCAGCCGATGTCGGCAGGATGGTATGGGGCGAGAGACTCCATCGCGGGCTCATAAGGACTTGGTAAACCGAGTGGCTGCAAAGCAGCGTCATAGCCCACCTGTTCGACCAACGCAGGGCCTCCGGAAGTGAAGGCTTCGCGGCCCGACGGCGTGTCCGAACGTTCCGCGGCGGGCACAGTCGGGGGGCGGTACGAACCGCGGTCTTGGGATTTCAGGCGGACTTGGGCATGCGCCGGCGCGCTGATCGCAATTATCACGAGCATCACGACGATCGTCGCAGCGCGAGGGAGCCTGAAAGAAGGAGTCGTGGAGAGCAAGGTTTTCCGTCGCACAGTAGGGGTGCCTCTTGACCAGAACGTTGGCTAACGTCGTAGGAGTCGTTGCAGAACGATTCCGCTGCACCTCTCTTCGACCATTCCGGTCGCACCGGTTGAGGAAACCTGGCAAGATTTGCCGGTTGGGACGGATCCGCGGGGGACGGGCGGTCATGCTGGCAGCGCATGAAAAAAACGCGTCGTTGCCGACGCGCTGGAGCGAATGTTCGCTGGGTGGAAGGGCCCGCGATTACCGTTTGTTTGGCTCGCCGAACGGCTCAGCCTTGGTACTCGGCACCGAAGAATTCTTTGCTATCACCAATCGTGGGTTTGATTGTGCGTGAGCCTTCTTGCCAGTTGGCGGGGCAGACTTCGCCGTGTTCTTCGAAGTATTGCAGGGCCTGAACCATCCGCAGGGCTTCGTCGACGCTGCGGCCGAGAGGCAGGTCGTTAACGACTTGATGCCGGATGACGCCTTCTTTGTCGATCAAGAACAGGCCGCGCAGGGCCACACCCCCATCGAGCAGGACGTTGTAGTCCCTCGCGATCTGCTTGTTGATGTCGGCGATCAGCGGGTACTCGATCGCACCGATGCCGCCATCGTTACGAGCCATATTCCGCCAAGCGAAGTGGCTGAAGTGGCTGTCGATCGAAACGCCCAGAATCTGCACATTCAGTTTCGCAAAATCGGCATTGCGGTCGCTGAAGGCGATAATTTCGGTGGGGCAAACGAACGTAAAGTCGAGCGGATAGAAGAACAGCAAAACGTATTTGCCGCGGTAGTCGCTCAGCGAGACCTCTTGGAACTCTCCGTCTGGCATGACGGCTTGGGCTTTAAAATCGGGAGCTTCTTGGGTGACCAGATTCGCCATCGGTTCGAACTCAACTAGAGATGGGGTGGAAATTGTTTGGTGGAATCACCGCTGCGGGCACGGTTCCCCTTACTATTGTCCGGCGGCAACTTGTTCACAACGGGGGACAGCGTCGACCGGCTCGGTGCGGGCGGTTATGTTGGGTAACAGGAGATATTGATATGCAAAAGAATTACTGTCAGAGCTTTAGCCGTTGGTGGCTGTTCCGTGGCTTCGCCTTCGCGTTGCTCGCCGTGACAGCGGGCAATCTTCAGGAAGTGGCGGCACAATCTGCCCCGGTGCCAGCCGCGGCCGAGCCGGTGCCGCCCGCCGCGAAAGAGGCCGCCGACACGGTTGATCCACCACGGCCTCAAGAGCAGGCGCGACGAGCGTACTTGGGCCGCGTTGTCGCCCAGCCGATGTCGCATCTCGGCGCCGGTTGGTTGATCCGCCCGACGAGGCAACAGGAAGAGCGGCCCGACGAGTCGTTGAAGCAACTGCAGCTCAAGCCCGGCATGACGACCTGTGACATGGGATGCGGAAACGGTTTCTGGAGCTTGATGATGGCTCGCGTCGTGGGCGAGTCGGGACGCGTGCTGGCGATCGACATTCAGCCCGAGATGCTGCAGAAACTGAAATATCGAGCGTTGCAAGAAGAGATCGGAAATGTTGAGCCGATTCTCGGCGCCGTGGACGATCCGAAGTTACCCGCTGGCGAAGTCGATTTGGTGATGATGGTCGACGTCTATCACGAATTTTCGCATCCCGAATCGATGCTATGGTCGATCCGTCGTTCGCTCAAGCCGACCGGTGTGGTGGCGCTGTTGGAGTATCGTGAGGAGGATCCACGAGTCCCGATCAAGCCGAGGCACAAAATGTCGAAGCCTCAGATCATGAAAGAGTACGCCGCCAACGGATTCAAGTTGGTCCGTGAATACAACGAACTGCCGTGGCAGCATCTGATGTTCTTCGCCAGAGACGACAGTCCTCTCGAGGCGATCAAGCCGGAGCCGTTTTCGGTTCAGCGTTAAGCGGACAACGCCCCTTGTCTTAACACAGGGGGGGTATCCCCGATCAACGTGTGACGGGCTGTTGATGGGATCGACAGCCCGTTCTTTTTCTCGCTCGGCCGCAGACGCATTCGAAGAGTAGGTCGTACGCGAGCGACTGACCGTGACACGGCTAAATCGACAGTGTCATCAGCGAGCGATTAAGTCTGACCGGCAATCAATTCTTGTGCGGTGCAGCTCAATTGATCGATCACGACCGATTGCTCTTCCACCGAAGCGGCGACGCCGGTGGTGTTGGCGCTGACTTCGGTGATGCCGTCGGCAATCGATTGGATCGACGTTACGACTTGCAGGATTGTCTGCTGAAGTGATTCGACGTTGTTGCGAATATCTGAGGTCGCGCGCCCCGTTTGCGAGGCCAGTTCTTTGACCTCCCCCGCGACCACGGCAAAGCCGCGCCCGGCATCGCCCGCTCGCGCCGCTTCGATGGTCGCATTCAAAGCCAAGAGGTTGGTCTGGTCAGCAAGATCGTCAATCAAGTTGACCACCTTGCCGATGCTTTGGCTGCTGCCATTGAGGGCCTCGACCAATGAGGTGGCTTGCGACGAAGAATTTTCCGCCATGCTGGCCAGTTCCGCGGTTCTGGAGATCCGCTCGGAGATCTCGCCGACCGCCTGCGACATTTCGCTCACGCTGCGAGCAATCGAATTGCCCAGTTCCATGGAATGGCTTTTGGCGTTGATTTCGTTCGTAACGTCGCTGACCGCCTGGAGGATCCGGATGACTCGACCGTCTTTGTCAAACACCGGGTTGTAGGCGCCTTGGAGCCACAGAGTATCCCCGTTGCGAGTGACTCGGCGGAACTCACCTTGCTTGAATTCACCTTTCGCCAAGTCCCGCCAGAACTGGTTGTATTCCACGGTCGCGGCATCTTCTTGGGGCATAAAGATGCGATGATGCTTGCCCTTGATTTCACCGAGGGAATAACCGGTTGCCGTGAGGAACAATTGGTTCGCCGTGATGATTGTGCCATCGGGTTGAAATTCGATGATCGCTTGCGAGCGGTTGCGGATCTCAATCTCCGAAAGTTTTTGCCGAGTGATATCGGTTGCTAACTTCGCAATCTTGATGACCGTTCCCGAATCATCACGAATCGGGTTGTAGGTCGCCTGAATCCAGATCTCGCGCCCACCTCTACCAAATCGCTGAAACTCCGCGCGTTGGAATTCTCCACGGCTCAACGCCAGCCAGAATTCTTGGTATTCCGGAGAAGCCGCAGATTCGGGGCTGACGAACATGCGGTGATGCTTGCCTTCAATTTCTCTCAGCGAATAGCCAACGGTTGTCAGGAAATTCTGATTGGCCTTGATGATGGTTCCATCCGGTTCGAATTCGATGATCGCCTGAGACTTATCCAACGCGTTCATAAACAGACTGATGTCGTCTCTCGCCTCTTCTTGGGTGAGCTTGACTTCGGTCGGTTGTTTCGTTTCAACGCTCGGTTCAGCGGCACGGGGCATGAAGGAGGTAAATCGCATCGGTGACTCATTCTTTCTCTGGGACGCTGCAAGTAGAAAATTGCGAGAACAGCCAAATGGACGAACTGCAACCGAACGTTCCGGCCGCACTGACCGACGTCGTGTCGTACTAAAGGCTGCCCCCTCACACAGGAAATCGTGTCACAAGAATTTCCTGCGAGCCGATTAAAAATTGCACAAACCTGCAAATTTCACAAAAAACCTCTCTGCCCGGGGGGGATGTTTTCTGAACGCGGGGCATTCAGGAACGTCCTTGACGAAAGCCGATGATCCTGGTCGCGAGCCTTTACCGATTTCCGGTCAGCGAAGCAGCGGGCGGTCGCAAGGCGGATAAGAGCAAGCAGGCATGCCGAAGTAGCGGTTTGGCATCAAGCGGGTGATGCCAAACGATTCTGCCAAGTTGCTTGGGCCCGATAGAAATTTGCCGATGACAGCTCACCACCAAAGGGGTGGTGGGCTAAGTTACGTAAAGATCTCGAGCGAAGATCTCGCCTCACCGCGGACTCTCGGGGCGGGGCATTCGCAATTGGCGGCGGCGCAGAATAGCGACCGCCGATGCAAAGCAAGTCGTTTCGCTGCAAGTCTTTACAGCGTGTCGGCCATGAACGTGCCATTGTCGGCGACTTCGAACAGCGGTTTGTAATAGCTGTCGCATTTGCCGGTGCGGCCACAAGGTCGCCAGATGATCGACATCGACACGTTCCAGCCCTCCTCGTGGTTGGCGATGCTACCATTGGGGTCGCCAGGGTTGAGGTAAGCGAATCCACCTCTCAGACCCCAGCGGCCTCGCAGCGGCGTGGCGATGTCCATTCCCAGCAGTGTGTCTTCGGTGTCGGTCGTGCCGACAAAGCCGTCGATCCAGCCGTCTCCGCCCAGATCGCGGCGGTAGAAAAAGCGGTGTTGGTCGGTAGCTTGAAACGTCAGCGAGCCCACTTGGGTCACGCCCGCCGCATCGATCAGTCGAGTGACCGAAGTGGAGTCATTTACGCCGCCCATAAATCGGTAGCCGAATTCGTGGCAACCGCCCGTCTTCCAGCTTAATTCGCCTCGGACTTGTCCCAGTTCCGCATGGTAGAACCAGTCGTCGTTGAGGTAGTCATAAACCACACCCATTTGCAGGCCGTAGTCGACGCGTCGCGACAGTCCGGTAGTGATAAAGATCTGGTTCCGCGAATCGTTGCTGAACGGCGAGGCTTCGATGTTGTTTTGCGTCGCACGCAAGCCGAACTGAGCCGCCCAGTCGATGCCCAGCAGGTCACGCAGTGGACGACCGAAATTGAAACCTTGATGGAAGCCAAAGCTGCCCGTTCCGCTGCGGTCGCCCAGCAGGTCTCCGGCAGCGAAGTTCGCTGGTCCGGTAAACCCTTGGACACCGGCGAAGAATTCGAATCGACTCCAATCGATCGGCAGGATGGGCAGCAGCAGCGGGACGCTTGACACGTGAGGATGCCCCGGACCATATCCCGGTTCGACTCCGCACGTTGCGCCGATGTAGGCACCACCGCAGGAGTCGCAACCGGGTTGGTCGCAGACGTAGCCGTCGATGCCACAACTGGCTTCGACGGCCACGCCACATCCTCCGCCACAAGTTCCATGACACGCACCACCGTAAATTTCGGCGCCGCATACCGGTTCGCAACCGCAGACCGGCCCTTCGCACCCACACATTGGCTCGACACCACACATTGGCTCGACACCGCACATTGGCTCGACACCGCA
>CAYZHQ010000016.1:56451-74404 GCA_964477385.1 uncultured Pirellulaceae bacterium | reverse complement strand
GCTGTAGGGTGGCACGATCAGCGATTGCCCGCTGCGTGCGACGCGTTGGATCAAACGATTGTGCTGCACCGCATCGCTGCTGTCGTCCTCTAGTAACGATTGGCCAACGTTGATCTGGTACTTCAACCGCGGTCGCTGGTCCTCATCCATCAACCAGACGGCCCCTCCCACCGCAGCCAGCGCGGTAATGACCCGCTGCAGGAACTCGGGAAAGAATTCTTCCGCCGTCATCCCACTCTTGGTCAGCGTTGCAATCTCGTTCACCAGCAGGCGAATCTGTTGCTTGGTCTCTTCGATCGTTTGTTGATTGACCGTCATGCTTGTGGACTTCCCAGTGGCGTGTTTAACAGTGCCGTGGTTGAACGGTTCTTGGGGCGGTTTGTTGACAGCTGGCTTGATGGGGTGACCGTGCGGCTTTGGCACGCTGAGCTCGTTGAAGCCTCAAGGGACCAACTGAAGGCTATTAAGTTCAGGCAAAAACAGCCATAGCGACTGAGCCACTAATCGTCAAACTTGATGCCCGTCGCGAAGACCGTAGCGATTGTTCCAGTCATGTGGGGGTGGTTGCAACGCCGCCACCTACGACGCCCGTGGCTGCCGATAGGTTCCGCTGGAAAAATCGTCAAAAGTCAGTTTTCTCATGCAACTAACACCACCCCTATACTTTTAGTATAAAACCAGCGTGCGGGCGAGCGCGAAAATGCGATTATCCAAACATGCTGGAGGAAAGCCCTCTCCCGACAGGGGAACTGACGAAGGTTGAGCTGCGTCACAGACGCACATTGGGGCGTTTTAGGTACCGCAGATTGCACCCGCAGGCCGCTGCAAAGGATACGAAGAACGGATGAACACTTCCGGTTTGGCAGAGGTCTTGCGCCCCTTGCCGCGACAGCACCGCATTCGCGTTGCCTCTCAGCTCCATCGGCTGCAGCGGATCTGCGACTCGGACCAGCCTCGAGAGCAATTTTCTTACCAGTTATTAGCTACGCTGCAGCGATTGATGGGAGCTTCGACGGCTGCTTTTTGGCTGTGTCCGCCGCACGGCGAGCCTCTCGAGTTGCAGGCTCGCTACGAGGACGAGCCGGACGTCAGCGGGGCGTCCGTGGACATGGCGGCCGAAGCGATTCTCCAGTCGCGGTGGTCTCAATCCGGCCCTTCGCTCGAGTTGCTTGACTCGCATGCTGCGGGAGTGATCGTCGCTCCTGTCCACAGCGGAAAAGAAGCGATCGGTGCATTGCAGTGGATTTTCGCTCGGCCGGATCCCTGGCAAGGGATGGCCGATCAGTACCTCGTGGGAGCACGACGCATCGTGATCGCGGTTGAACCGGCGCTTCAGCACCGGTTCAACTCCGGTGCGATTACCTGGGACGCCGCCGCCGGACAGTTAGAACAGTTGACAACTCAGTTACATCACCTGCAGCGTTTGATTCGGCAAACGATCGAAAAATCGCTTCGCAGTATGGCGGGAAAATCCTTTGCCGATTTCAAGGAAAGCCAGCGGTTCGTCAAGTCGATCCACGCATTACTCGAGTCGCACGGCCTGCGTGTGCGTTGTCCCGAATGCGGTCATCCAGCCATTTTGCGCTGTTCGCGAAGCAGCGGTAGCGCCGGTGGTGGCTCTTTCGTCTTTGATCACTACATCGATGGTCGGCGGACGTTTCATGGCGGTGGCTTGACGGTGCCCAAAGTGCGCGTGACCACCAAGCCGGCCCGGCGAAGCAGCCCCGCAGCTGCGTCCTGACGCTTAATCGGTATAACCGGTCCACGTTAGCGAGCTTCACGGTTTGCATTTTGATGTGCCAGCCTGTCATTGTCTGGTTTCGTATTACAATCATCCTCGTATTCCAGGGCCTGCTACCGGTTGGCTGCCCTTTTCTATCTATTTTGTAGTTTGGGAGTCTTCGCTGATGAAGATTGCGATGATTGGCACGGGCTATGTCGGTTTGGTCACAGGCACCTGTTTTGCTGACAGCGGCAACGATGTGGCGTGTGTTGATATCGATGAGGCCAAGATTGCCGGCCTCCGCGAAGGTCAAATTCCGATCTACGAACCGGGTCTGACCGAATTGGTGATCCGCAACAGCGAGTCGGGACGGTTGACTTTCACCACCGATCTGGCGGACGCTGTTTCCAGTTCTCAAATCATTTATTTGGCTGTCGGCACGCCACCGGCTGCCGATGGTTCGGCCGATTTGACGGCGCTCAAATCGGTGGTGACTCAGATGGCACCTCATTTAACGGCCGATGCGGTCGTGGTGACCAAGAGCACCGTGCCGGTCGGGACCAACCAGTTCATCTTTGATCACCTCAAAGAGTTGTTGGGTCGCGAAGTCGATGTGGCGAGCAATCCAGAGTTTCTCAAGGAAGGGGCCGCGATCGACGACTTCATGAAGCCCGATCGGGTTGTGGTGGGAGTCCGCCGTCCAGAGGTTGCCGAGATCCTGAACGAGCTGTACCGGCCTTTCCTTCGTACCGACCGCCCCTTTTTAGCGATGAGCCCCCAGTCGGCCGAGCTGACGAAATACGTCGCCAACGCTCTGCTGAGCACCAAGATCTCGTTCATCAATGAGATGGCGAATCTTTGCGAGCATATGGGAGGCGATATCAACGACGTGCGACGCGGGATTGGCCACGACCAACGAATCGGGTTTGCCTTCTTGTTCCCCGGCGTCGGTTACGGCGGTAGCTGTTTCCCGAAGGACGTTCGCGCGTTGGCCAGCATGGCACGCGACTTGGGCTTGAACCCACGGATCATGGATGCGGTCGACGAAGTCAATCAGCACCAGAAGAATGTGTTGGTCCAAAAGGTCGACAGCCACTTCGGCGGAGAGATTGCGGGCAAGCGTTTCGCCATTTGGGGACTCGCCTTTAAGCCTCGCACCGATGACATTCGCGAAGCCCCAGCCCTGACGCTAATCGATTACTTGCTGGAGCAGGGAGCGATTCCGCAGGTGCATGACCCCGAGGCGGTCGAGAACATCCGTGCTCGTTACGGCAGCAAATTGATCTATTGCGAAAGTGCGATGGATGCGTTGAATGGTGCCGATGCACTGGCGATCAATACCGAATGGAAGGCATACCACAATCCGGACTTTGCCGACATGAAGACGCGGATGAACGGTCGCGTGATCTTTGACGGACGGAATCTGTACGAGCCGCAACAGATGCTGAAGAAAGGTTTCTCGTACCACAGCATCGGGCGTCCGGCGGTGTGCATCGATTCGCACCAACACGCCGAAGTCTAAATGCGGTCTTGAGCAATCCCGTCGGGTTGCGTGTCTTCATCGGCGGGATTGAGCGACTCCGCGTCCAGCAGGTCGCTAAACGGTACGGTCGTTTCGATTTGGGTAAATGGTTTACGCGAGGCATTCACAAAACGTCCGATGACGACCGTGACATTGTCTTCCCCACCGCGTTCGTTCGCCAAACGAATCAGTTCACAGCAGGCTGCCGATGCATCGGTAGTATCGGTGACGATGTCGGCCAGTTCTTGCTCTCCGAAGTAACGGTACAGGCCGTCGCTGCACAGCAAGATGGTGTCGTCGAGCTGCAAGTCCGCGCGACGGACTTCGACCGTAATGTCTCCCTCACCATGTCCGCCCAGCACGTTCCACAGCACGTTGCTCCAACGACTGTCCGCTTCGTCTTCGGGACGCATGCCTCCGGTCTCGACCAATTGCCTGGCCAGCGTGTGATCACGTGTCAAGCATTCCGTCTTGCGGTTGCGGATCAGGTAGCAACGTGAATCTCCAGCATGGACGACGTACAGTCGTGGCCAAATCGCGTAGGCCATCGTCAGGGTCGTCCCCATGCCGCGGTTTTCGATGTGAATGGCTCCGTCGTTAACGATCCTGCGGTGGGCTTCTTGCAGCAGGTTCTGCAGGTCGTCGAGAAAGTCGTTTTCGATATCTTCCTTTAGGCGGAAAAACCAATGGACGCTGTTGAGCAGTCGCTCGATCATGTAATCGACGGCCAGCAAACTCGCTCGCTCGCCCGCAGCATGGCCTCCCATCCCGTCGGCAACCAGCAGCAGATGCCCTTGGGCGCTGCCGAATAGCCGCGACTGTTGATCCATCGGCAGGCTGCAGGCTTGCACCAACATCGATTTGTTCAGTTCGGCAATCAGGTATTGGTCCTGGTTCACCTGTCGCACCCGTCCCACGTCGGTAGCACCCGCGCAGTCGATTTCAGCACGCATTGTCGTTACTCACTGACCGCTGGAGCGGGAGGGTTTGCTGGAATACCGCGAACTTTGACGAATCCCGAAAGTCCCACAATGATCGTTGCCAACAGGACGAGGATACGCAGCCACAGGCCGCGTTTGCGTCGGAAACCTGCCAGCTTCGGCGAACGACCGACTAGCGCCGCAGCGATAAAGAAGACGGCGAAGGCGAGCAGGATTTTGGTGCCAAGGATCGCATGGTAGGGGCCGTCCCCTTTGTGCAGACCCATGGCCCGAAAATAGTTGTAGAAACCGCTGACCAGGAATAGCAAAACGCCCAGGTGAACAAATCGTTTCCAGCGTTTGGTGACCGACGTGGCCAGCGTCTCGTGCGGCTCGTCGCCCAGCTCATTGGCGGCCGGCAAAAGCACAAAGGCTGAGAAAACACTGCCGCCCACCAAGGTAATTGCGGTCGAAACATGCACGAACCGCGAAACCCAGTCCAGCCATTGTTGGCCTTCCATGTTGCATAAACCTTGTACGATGGGACCGATTGAGAAACCAAGATCTCGTTATCCTATCGTATTGGTTCTGTACTCGAAACGATGGGAACCGCCGTGAACAGGCTTTTGTAAGCGGGATCGAGATCGGGATGGACGCGTGTTCGCCAGGGTGTGTCTCAGCGAGCTTACTGCTGTGATGCTCGTAGAGTGGTGATCTTGCGAGACAGCCCTTGGTCCCAGTTCGAAGTGGGTAGCACAGGGGTGTAGTCGCCTTCCCACACGCGCGCCCAAGCCTGCAGACGTTCCTCGTCGCTGGCAGCCTGGTCGCTCCCAGCCAACGCGTCCAGGCTGGCGCGGATGGCGCGGTCAATCAGGCGACGCGTGCGATAACGCTCCAGGCCCAACACGTGCCGCGGATGACTCATCATCGGATACTCTCCCAAGCTGACCGGAGTGGGGATGCTGGTCGGATACGGAGGCATCGAGCGGTAAGCGGCATCGAATTCACTATAGGACCGCAGCACCGCGGCTCGTCGATCGGCGGTCAGTTGCTCGGGTGTGGGTAGTTGAGCTACGAACGCGTTCCACTGGTCAGGCTTCAGCAGGTGGCGACCACGACCAGTCAGCTCGTTGGCGAGATAAAGATCGATTTCATCGGCCAGATCGCTCAGCGACAATTGTTGGCTGCCGCGATAGAGATCCCGCGTCTGCATCAACAGCGTCAGTGAGTCTTGGTAGTTGATTTCTTGAGCGTCGCGATCGCGCGAGGGTGACGGTGCGTCGCCTGCAAATTCGGTTTGCCGCAGCGTGGTTAGGAGCCGTCGCAAGTGGATCGGTGCAACGGCTTTGGGCTCCGGTGCAGGTGTTGGTTCTGAAAGGGGGCGCACCGCCGTTGCCAGTGGAAGATGTGGGAACGGCAACATCACCAAAGAAAAATCATTCTCGGCGGGAGGCAGCGCAGACGCTTTGGCCAAGACGCGTTGTTGCCACTGCGGCATCGCTGCCGGGGTTGTGAACCATCGCTGTGCGAACTGGCTGCCAATGGCCAGCAACGCCGCAGCGGCAATCCAGCCGACGGTGCGCAAGTAGAAACCGCGCGAGCGTCGGTCTTCCATCCAAAATCGACACACGCGCAACGTGGTCAGCCAAAGCACTACCATGCCACCTGCCAACAAAGTCGGCATCGGTAGCTGAGCGCCATAGAGGGCTGCCAGCGGTACGACACTAAATCCGCACAGTGCTGTCATCAACGGTGCGGCCAGCAAGCCAACGCTTGGTCGCCTCGCCAGCATCGCAGTCAGTTGGCCCGAGACGAAGGCTGTCGCAAGCATGGCGACTAGGGTTGTGCTTTGTGTTGATCTGGAGGAGAGCAACGCGACTCCATAAGCGATCGTGACGATTATTAGGCTGAGCGCCAGTGGTAACGCTTGCCTTGTCCACCAAACGCGCCAAGTGGAAAGCCCGCGGTCCGACAAGAAGCGATGCCGGGATCCGATGCTGTCGGTTAAAAACGTCGCCGCCCCCAGGGTCATGACCGCGAGGTAAGTACCGGCGATCTGCAGGCCCTCCCCGTCGGCCCGAAACAAGACGCGAATCAAGGTCGGTGATAAGGCGGCCAGCAGGCCGACGGCAAAGGCGGGGCCGGTGATCGGAAGCGACTGCCGCGCATGCTGCCAAAGGAGCGCCGTCCGAGGCCCCGGAGAGAGCAGTGGCACGCGAGACGTCGGGCGGTAGGGTCGCATGTCGGGCAGGTTGGGCTTGCCGCTTCGTGGTAGCTTGCCGCCCCACGGTTTGGTCCAGACGCGATGGGCCAAGACGCCCGATAGTAGAAACAGGCCGAACGCCGTCGCCAGCATCAGCGGAGTCGAATCGTGGTCGGTGGTCGCTCGATGGCGGTACCATTGAGCGACCACCAGGGAACAACCGATGGAGATCGTCGTGATGGTCGGGAGCAGCAACAGCAGGGAAAGAACCGGTTTGCGGATCCACCAAGCGAGAGAAAAACCGGTTGCGAGCAGCGTCAGAGAAAATGTCAGGAACGAATCGAGATGCTCCGTTAGCGTGAAGTCGCGGTTCAGCGGCCCAGCACCGGAAGAAACGAGCTGGTAACAGGCGATCGAGATCCCCCAGGCGATGCCCAGGCCCAGCAAGGCTACGATCCATTTGCTGAAAAATATGGTCTTCCAGCCGATCGGTAGGGAACGCGTCCAGGCCAGCGTGCCCGTTTCTTCTTCGTGACCGATCATCAAAATCGGAGCGCCGAGTGCAAACAGATTCGGCAGCAACACCGACATCGCCGTCGAGGTGGCGATCTTGAGCGAATCGTTCGTCTCTCCGTACATCAGCCACAGCAGGCCGGTGACAACCGCCGACGTTCCCGCCAGTAGAATCGCCAACGGGGCGACTTGACGCATTTCTTTCCACATCAAGCTGAGCAGCGGAGAATTCGGTTTCAACATGGCTTGGCTTCCAGACGAGGTTTGTCCAGCAAAGATGGCGGTCGTTATGCAGTCGGACTGAACGCCTGAGGCAGGTCGTCGGCCGCCGGTACGGTCTCGCCGCGCGTGCAGGCGATGAAAATCTCTTCCAGCGAGGGCGTTTTGGTTTCCACGTGCTGCACTCCGGTCGTGTTTCGCAGGGCTGCCAAGCCGTCGGCGTCCATATCCTGCACAAGTATTTGGCGTTGGCGACCGCGGGTCGTGTGATGCAACACCCGGCCGCGCGGCAATGGGATTTCGACCAGCGGATCCGAGAGGCTGAGGATGACCTGCTGCGTGGATTGCTTCAATTTCGCTAGCGGTTCCACCAAGGCGACTTGGCCGTCTCGCAAGATTGCCACCCAATCGGCCACACGTTCGACTTCATCGATTTGGTGACTCGATAGGAGCACCGTTCGACCGGTGGCCGCTCGATCGACCATTGATTCTAGAAACTGTCGACGCACCAGCGGATCGAGCCCACTGGTCGGTTCGTCCAAGAGCAACAGTTCCGGTTCATGAGCGACCGCCAGCGCCAAGGCGACTTTCGCACGTTGACCCTTACTCAATTGCTTGATCTTGCGCTCGACCGGAACTTCGAACTGGCGAATCAATTCTTCATAGTTGGCTTGGAACCCAGTCGGATAAAAGGCCGACGTAAACCAACCGATCCGTTCGACCGTCATCCAGTCGTACAATGCCGGTGCATCGGAGACGTAACCGATTTGGCGTCGAATCGTGAGGCTTTGCGTCTCGCAGTTCAGCCCCAAGATTTCCGCGCTGCCGGCATCGGCATGCAGGAAACCGGTCAGGATGCGAATCAGCGTGGTCTTGCCGGCACCGTTTTCGCCTAACAATGCAAACACCACTCCGGAGGGAACCTGCAGGTCAATGCCGCGTAGTGCTTGGCACCCGCGAAAGCCTTTGAACACTCCGTTTACGGATACCACTGCAGTCATCGGTAAACCTTGTTAGAAGAGAATCCAGCGCCGCCGTGCGGACGGCGGACGATCATTTGCTCTCGAGATCCATCAGTTCGGTCTCGAATAGTTCGACCAGTTCTTCACGCGTCAAACCACTCTGTAAACACTCCGCCAACACCCCGCGGAGGCTGGCGGCCAGCAGTGTCTGACGCGCCTTGGAACAACGGGTGAAGGCGTCTTTGCGAACCACCATGCCGCGTCCGCGCAGCGGTTCGATTACCAGTTCGGTTTGCAGTTGCGTGTAAGCCCGTGCGATCGTGTTGGGGTTGATCGCCAACTGCTGCGCTAGCTGGCGCACGCTGGGGATCATCTGTCCCGACACTAGTACGCCGTCGGCAACCGCGAATTTGACCTGCCGCACCAACTGCTCGTAGATCGGTACGCCGTTGGATGGGTCGATCGAAAAGAACATGGCTTGCAAACCTCCGCAAAGACACCTGGTGTACTTGCGTGATAGTACACTGATTCGGGTGGCTGTCAAGCCAATTTTCAAGAATTGTCCTCGAGCGGCTGTTACGATGGGCTTTAAGCAATGAGCGATCCTAAGCAGGTTTGCAGGAAGCATTCCACAGAACTCTGCTTAGCCGTTTGGGCGGTAGCCCCGGTTGAATGCAGGAACCGCGGCGATCGCCAAGGCGGCTCCTTTACCGGATGACTGCTGCCTGCTTAGAGCGTTTTCGCGACGGTGCGGAACGTGCGTTATTCCCTGAGTGTGAGTTTGCTGATGTACCGTGTGCTCTCGGTTCCCGTCCTGCTGGTCACGGTCCTGCTGGTCACGGTCCTACTGTTCGCCGCGCCGCCTGTATTGGGAGCGGATCAGAGGTCTCCCAATGTGTTGTTTTTGCTGGTGGACGACTTGGGATACATGGATATTGGCGCGAACAATCCGGAGACGTTTTACGAGACCCCGAACTTGAATCGTCTTGCCGCGAGCGGGATGCGGTTTACCGACGGCTACGCCGCCAATCCTGTTTGTTCACCGACACGTTACAGCTTGCTGACCGGTCGTTATCCGAGTCGCGTCGATGCCACGAACTTTTTTTCGGGGCGTCGCGCCGGCAAATTCAATCCTGCTCCATTGCACGACAACATGCCGCTCGAAGAAGTGACGTTGGCCGAAGCGATGAAGGCGGGTGGGTATCGAACTTACTTTGCCGGTAAGTGGCATCTCGGACCCGACGAAAGCTACTGGCCGCGGGAGCAAGGTTTTGATGTGAATGTGGCGGGTAACAGTGCGGGCGGTCCGTATCGCGGCAAGAAATACTTTTCGCCTTACGACCAACCTTTTTTGGAGAACGGTCCCGCTGGAGAGCATCTGCCGGACCGTTTGGCCAAAGAGACGATTGCCTTTATGCGAGAAAAATCGGAGCAACCGTTCTTTGCTTATCTGGCATTTTACAGCGTGCACACACCGTTGATGGCACCGGCTGATTTAGTCGAGAAGTACCGTGCCAAAGCGAAACGTTTAGGCTTGGAGGACAAACCGGCATTTGCGGATGAGGAGCAGGTCTTGCCCGGTGGTTCGCCTCGCAAGGTGCGGACGCTGCAAGCCCATGCGGTTTATGCGGCGATGGTCGAATCGATGGACCGCGCAGTGGGCAAGATTCTCGATGCACTCGAATCGGACGGCTTGGCCGAGAACACGATCGTCTGCATGACCAGCGATAACGGCGGACTGTCGACATCCGAAGGATCGCCGACCAGTAACTTGCCCTTGCGTGGAGGGAAAGGCTGGACTTATGAGGGTGGCATCCGCGAGCCCTTTCTGCTGCGTGCACCGGGTGTCACGCGGCCCGGCAGCGTTTGCCAGACACCGGTCATCAGTACGGACTTTTACCCGACGATCCTGGAGCTGACCGGCCAGCCCGCGCGCCCGCAGCAGCATCTCGACGGGCTCAGTTTGGTGCCGCTGCTGCAAGGTGGCGAGACGCTGTCTCGTGATGCCTTGTATTGGCACTACCCGCATTATTCGAACCAGGGCGGCATCCCTTCAGGTGCCATTCGGATGGGGGATTGGAAGTTGATCGAACGCTACGAGGATGGTCGTGTGCATCTTTATCATCTCCGTCAAGACATCGGCGAGAAACAGGATGTCGCAGCGGAATATCCAGTGCGTGTCCAAGCGATGCGAAAGAAGCTGCACGCTTGGTACCAGCAAGTCGATGCCAAGTTCCTGCAGCCGCAGGACCCCAATGAGCGACCTTGGCGGCCGGAGTCTCCCTGAAGCTTCTCACTTGTGGGGTTGGGGGGTGCCTAACGGGCGTCAACGGGCTGTGCTGGAAGCGGCCACGGCCTGGCGGTCTTGTCGAATCTGACGGTTGCACCGCCGCACATCAGTGTGCGGGAGCGCGGTTACAACCTATTTTGACGCAATGCTTAACGATCACGTTCTAGATTTCTCTAGTAACGGTCGTGCGAAAAAAAACTCGGCCCGCATGGGGCGGCTTTAAATGGTCGTGCCCGAACCAAACGGATCAGGCCATTGATCCTTGCATTGCTAACGTGATCATCCTCGCTCTTGAGTCTGTGCTGTGCCCGCGACGATTTCAGACAGCTTCATCCCCGTTAGTGTCTCGACGCTTTCATCGTCAGTGACATTGGGCATGAACTTGTTTCGACCGAGCGAACAGCAGGGGAAATACCAGCTTTACCGCGAAGCGAGCTATCCATTTACCGATTCCGACTTGATCCGTTTACGAGAACGCGGGATCTCGCAGTTGTTCATTCAGCAGCAGGATCGCGAGACGTATCAGCAGTATCTTCGAGATTTGGCATTCCAGGCGTCCGGTGAATCGAAGGTGCCGATCAGTGCACGTGCTCAAGCACTTGGGTCGGTGGTTCGCGATGTCTTGGCCGGCGCGTTCGAGCGGCGAGACGGAGACGAAACCGTCTCCCTGGCCTCCGAGCTCGGTTTTGCAACAGCCAACATCGTTTGTGAAGATGCGTTTGCCGCGAGCGACCTGTCGCGAGTCCTCAATCACGACTATGCCACGTTCACGCATTCCACTAATGTCGCCTTGTATGCCGGCATCTTAGCGAAGCAACTGGGTTATCAGCACGCCGATGTTCAACTAATCACCACCGGCGGGTTGTTGCATGACTTTGGTAAGCTAGAGATCGACGAGAAAATCTTGCGTAAACCGGGACGACTGGATGAAGTCGAGTTTCGTGCAGTCCGTCGCCATCCAACCAGCGGGTTTGTGCAACTCGCAGGTCGCGAGGACTTGACCGAAGGCCAATTGATGATGGTCTATCAGCATCATGAGAGGATCGACGGGACCGGTTATCCCGTGGGTTTGGTGGATCAGGAGATCCATCCCTGGGCCAAGCTTTGTGCGGTGGTGGACGTTTTTGAAGCGTTAACCAGTCATCGTCCCTACCGCAGTCCGATGCCCAAAAAACGTGCCATCGAGTTAATGCAACGCGATGCCGGCCAAGCCTTTGAACCGGAGATATTGGAATGCTGGGTGGAGATTACCCAAAGCTATTGGCACGCCTGATTGCCCGCACCGAATGGTCGATCGAACTGCCCGAGCAGTGGAGCGGCTTCTTTAAAGAGTCGGGCTTGTCGGCTTCCACTGTCGGCGACGCGCGACGGGGCGGAAGGGTCCGCGTCCGCACTCATGGCGTGGCGGTACCCGAAAAAACGGTGCCAGCGATTCCGCGACCGTTCAAAGCGTTGGGGATTTTCACCAGTGACTTTTCACGGCACGGTTTCGGCTTTATGGCCGACCGGCAGTTTTTCCCAACCGAAGTTGTGCGGATCATCCTGCCCACATTTTGGATGCGGGTTAACGTGGTCCGCTGCCGGCGTTTGGGGACGCTCTGTTTCGAAAACGGCGCAGAATTGGTCCAAAGGCTTGACCCGAGTGACAGAGCCTTTGAAGGGTTGCTCGACGAACTTGGCAAATAGGCTACCTCGTCATTTCGCCGGTTCCCGGCAGTTCCGCGGTTTGCGCCGCCGGTTCGGTCATGAAGTCAGGCGGCAAGGTGAATCCGCTTGCGTTGGGTGCCGTGGATGGTGCCGGAGCGGGCTGGGCCGCCACATTCGTAGCGTTTGATGTCGCGGGGGCGGCCGTGCCATCCGGCGCGGCGACGCCATCTGGGGCCACGCTAGCCTGGGGCGGACCTGCCGTTGCTTTCGCCACATCGATCGTCGTTCCGGGTGACGGGCTGCTTGGACCGGCTGCGGTGCCGGAGGGCCCGAGCGTGGTGTTGCCCGCAGGCATGACCTGCTTCGCCGTCTGCTGCAATTGTTTGGCGACGTCGTAGGCTTGCGGAATGGCTTGGGCGACAGTGGCCATCTGAGTTGCCGGACCATCGAGTTTGGCAAGCAACTCACGCGAGCGATCGACGGCACGGCGAACCGCAGTGTCTTCGTTGGCTTGCGGCTCGAATTTGATCGCTTCGGCAAGTTGCAGACGAGCCCGATCGTAGTTGCCCTGATTGAACTCCAGGTAGGCCATGTTGAAGTGTGCCACGGCCGGTTGGTTATGCTGCTGCAAAGTCGCCAACGCTTTATCGGATTGGCCCGCGCTGAACTGCACGCTTGCCAAGTTGTTGGCATATCGTGATGTACCCGGCGAAATCGCCAGTGCCTTCTGAATCGTCTGGGCCGCATCGGCATGCTTGCCCTGCTTCGACTGAGTCAATCCCCAGTCGTTGTAGAGGGAGGCGTCGTTTGGTGCTGTAGCCACGGCTCGCTGGAAGTAATTTGCTGACTCATCAAACAGTCCTTGGCGGAACTTCAGTCGCGCCACACTAGCTAGCGCCGGTGCATTGGTCGGTTCGGATTCGAGTGCTTTGGAATAGTTTTCCATCGCCTTGTCGAGGTTACCGCTGGTTTCCCATAGTTGGCCGTTGGCAACGAAGACTTCCGGCCCGATCGATTTGGGCTTGTTGTCTAAACGCAGCGGGTCGTCTTGAGGAATCGGTTTTCCTGTCCCGTCGACCAGGTCCTCTTTACCGCCGGTGAAGATGCCCGTGATCCCATCGGTGGTTTTCGAGTAGGCGCTTTTGACAGCAGCTGACATCGAGCTGACCTGTCCACGAGCCCCTTTCGCGGTGGAAGCCACGGCGCTGGTAATGCCCGGAGAAGCTGTCCCGTCGCTGACGTTCGATGCCGATGGATCGGCTTTGCCGAAAGGATTCAGCGATGCCAGAGATGGACCTCCACCGCCGGCGCAACCGGTGCAGGCTAACAGGCCTGCAATCAGAGCGGCTCGTTTGGCGTTGCGAAGGTGAATGTTGGTTTTTCGAATCACGGCCTTGGCTCCCTTGAAATCCCCTGCGAATAACAAATGTCCGCAAATCTTTGGGCTATGGGGGAGAATCGGTTATGTCGGTCGGGACGCTTGATTGTTTTTTATGGGATAGCGGCGGAAACTCCCCCGAATTGACTGCTTGCAGAGGGGTTGTTGGCTAGCTTGTGGCGCAAGAGTACGGCGGCTGAAAAGGGCTTCAGCCGCCGTGTTCGGGCGTTAGCGGTGGAATCGGCGACAGTGTCGCTCCGAGGCGGGGCTTATCGGTGATGGAAGCCGGTCCCCAAAAAATTACTGTGCACCCCCTGCACCGCCGCTTGCCTCGGGTAACGTCGGTGGCGTCATCAATTCCAGTCGTTGACGAGAGATCTGCGAAGCCATGATTCCAGGCGACGTTGCCGGATTCACTTCGGTGATGTAGACCGGTGGGGTGGGCCCAGTGAGGTACATATGGTCCAGTGCGGAGCGGACCGCATCGACGCGAGCTTCGGTTTCCGCTTCGGAGCTACCTCGCAGGACATTCACCACGCGGCGACTGACGGGGGCTTGCGTTGCAATCCAATGGACTCGCCCTCGCCCGGCGGCTGTCAACGCGCCATCCCCATCACGAAACAGCTCGTGGCCGATCGTGTTGTTCAGCATCCAGCCCTTATGTTTCATCACTTCGAAGGGGCTGCGTGTTTGTGCGGCAGCCATCTCGGAGAAGGGTTGCGGCCAGACGTTATTGCGTTGGTAAACGACGTGGTTTTCATGTTTGAAACGCTTCCACCAATCCCCTGCCTCCGCCGTTGGGGCAGCACCACTGCCGGAGAAGAGGGCAGCGGCAAGGCATGCCAGCAGTGTCGGTGAGTTCAATCGCTTTAGCATGTCGGCATCCTCGGGTGGTTTCCTGTTCCGCCGTGGGCGGTTGTGGAGCGCGTCCAATGCGCTGCCTTCGTTCTGACAATCGGCCACGCGAGCGGTTTGTCTTCGCCTTAGGGGCTGCATCCCAATCATTTGAATCAACCGTCAAAGTTGTCTTGCCTGCGAAGAACTTCGCGGGGCGCGCAGCATCTAGACGGCAAAGGGCTCCATACCGTTAGCGGTCGAAGGGTGCCGCGTCCGCAAGTGCGGTTTTCTGTTCGGTCTGAGATTTTGCGTGGCCACAAATGTCAAATGCCATCCGATCTGTTGCACAGCGACTCCGCATTGCCGGAGCGGTTCGTTGGAAGGCTGCTCGATGTCGGCTTCGAAGCGTACAGGAATCGCCGCATCGGCTGGCGTTGGGGATTGCCATCGGTCTGTTTGTGGGCCTGTTGCCACTGGTTGGCCTGCAGACGGGATTGGTGATCGCCTTGGCCTGGATGTTCAGCGCCAACAAAGCGATCGGGCTTCCCATCGTGTGGATTTCGAATCCGGCGACCTTTGTACCGATCTTTTATCCCTGTTACCGCGTGGGGGCTTGGTTGTTGGGGCAGTCGCCGGTCGACTTCGCATGGTGGCAGCGATTAGCCGATCCGCCCGTCGGGCGGTCGCTCTGCGCGTTCTATTGGCAATCAATTTTTGAAGTTTCGGGCCCTCTGATGGTTGGCAGTCTGCTGCTGGCGTCGTTGGTCGCCGGGGCGGGGTACTGGGTCGCTTTGCGGGGGATCTCGCGGCTTCGGGGGCCATGGTCGTCAGCACGAAGTAACTAAAGAGGTTAAGCTAAGAGAATAGCTGCCCGCCTCCGTGACGCTGCTGGGGCTGGTTCGGTTCCCCTGTTATTTCCCTCCCTGGAGTTGCCCCTACGATGTCCGCTTCTCGCCGCGAATTCCTAAAACGATCTGGTCAGGCTGCCGCCGTGGGTGCGATGGTTGCCGGTGCCGCCAAGCATGTCCACGCCGCCGAAGACAACACGATTCAAATCGCGCTGGTCGGTTGTGGAGGACGTGGCACGGGCGCAGCGATGAATGCGTTGTCGGTCGATAACGGACCGATCAAGTTGGTCGCCATGGCCGACGTCTTTGAAAAGAACGTTCGCAACAAATTCGAGGCTTTGAACGGGAACAAACAAGTTGGCTCGAAAGTCGAAGTCCCGGAGGACCGTCGCTTCATCGGTTTTGATGCCTATCAGCAAGCGATGGATTGTTTGCGTCCGGGTGACATTGTGATCCTTGCCACGCCGCCTGCTTTCCGCTGGGTGCATTACACCTACGCGATCGAAAAAGGGCTGAACGTGTTCATGGAAAAACCGGTCACGGTCGATGGTCCGACGTCGCTCCGCATGCTGGAGATAAATAAGCGCGCCGTTGAGAAGAACTTGAAAGTGGCCGTCGGGTTGATGTGTCGGCATTGCCGCGGACGACAAGAGCTGTTCGACCGTATTCAGTCAGGAGAGATCGGCGAGATTAATCTGCTGCGCGCCTACCGGATGGCCGGGCCGACCGCTTCGGCCGCGGTGTTGCCAAAACCGGACAACGTCAGCGAATTGATGTACCAGATCAAGAATTTTCACGGCTTCCTGTGGCTCAGTGGAGGTGCGGTCAGCGACTTCTTGATCCACAACATCGACGAATCGTGCTGGATGAAAAACGATTGGCCCGTCAAGGTGATGGGGCTGGGCGGTCGGCACTATCGTGGCGAATGCATCGATCAAAACTTCGACTCCTACGCGATGGAATACACCTTTGCCGATGGAGCCAAGTTGATGGTTGATGGACGGACGATTCCAGGCTGCAAGCAAGAGTTCGCCAGCTACGCCCACGGCAGTAAAGGGGCTGCGGTGATTTCGACCGCGTCCCATACCCCGGCGAAACCGCGAATCTTCACGAAGCAACATATGTCCGAAGAGAATATGGCGTGGGCCTTTCCTCAGCCCGAACCGAATCCGTATCAATTGGAATGGGACGACTTGGTCGATGCGGTGCGCAATGACCTGCCGTACAACGAGGTCGAACGTGGCGTGATGGCTAGCGCGGTCACTTCGATGGGGCGGATGGCGGCCCACACGGGACAGGAAATTACCCTAGACCAGTTCCTAAACTGTCCACACGAGTTCGCGCCAGGCATCGAGCAACTGACGCTCGACGGAGACTCCCCGCTTCAAGCCAACGCGGATGGCAAATATGCTGTCCCGATGCCGGGATTGGTTAAGAAACAGGAATACCTCACGTAAAGGTGCGACGCGTCGCGTGCTCTCCAACACCATGCAGAAATTCGATGTCGTGATTGTTGGCGGAGGTTTGGCTGGTCTAGCATGCGCGACCGAACTAGCGAAGCACCACGTCGATTTTCGGCTGTTGGAGGCGACCGACCGTGTGGGCGGTCGCTTGCGGACCGATGTCGTCGATGGTTACCACCTCGATCACGGCTTTCAAGTCCTGCTGACAGCGTACCCCGCCTGTCAGCAGTTGCTCAATTACGATGCCTTGCAGTTGCGACGCTTTGAGCCCGGCGCGATCGTGCGTGTGCAAGACCGTTTCGCCACGCTGAGCGATCCCTGGACGCATCCCGAGCGGTTGTTGCAAACCGCATTTGCCCCGGTCGGGACGTTGGCCGATAAGCTGCGAATCCTCTCCTTGCGCCTTCGCGCGTGCGCTGGCAGTTTGGACGATCTTTATGCTCGTCCGCAAACGACTACGCTCGAGCGATTGCGGGAAATCGGATTCTCCGAAGCGATGATTGACGACTTTTTCCGACCGTGGTTCGGCGGCGTTTTTCTGGAGCGGGAGTTAGCGACCAGCAGTCGCATGCTGGAATTTGTCTTTCGAATGTTTGCCACCGGCTATGCCGCCGTGCCGGCTCTGGGCATGCAGCAAATTCCCCTTCAGCTCGCGGACCGCTTGCCGGCCAGCACCGTGCAGTTGCACGCCACGGTCGAATCGGTGGAAACCCATCAAGACCCCAGTCGAAACGAGCAGGTGTTGCGGCTGACCGACGGCTCGTCGATCGCCTGCTCGCAATTGGTGATCGCCACCGAATTCAACGCCGCACATCGCTTGCTCAAAGATTCATCCGCTGGCGCCGCAGTTGCCGGCCTGCCAGCCGACTGGAACAGCGTGACGAATCTTTACTTCACCGCCGATGTGGCTCCCATCTCCGAGCCCCTGCTCGTCTTGGCGGGAGCCAAGCAAGTCGGGCCGATTAACAACTTGGCCGTGTTAAGCAACGTGGCTCCCGAATACGCCCCGCCAGGAAAAGCGTTGATCAGCGTCAGCGTCATCGGTCGCTCGTCGGCACCTTGGGAGCTTGAATCGACAGTCCGCGCCCAGTTGCGGGACTGGTACGGAGCGTCGGTGGACGATTGGCAGTTGCTGCGGATTTACGACATTCCCTATGCACTCCCCTCCCAAGCCGTCAGCGAACTCGAGCCGGTCGTCCGTTTGCCACAGCACAACGGCGTCGTGATTTGTGGCGATCACTGCGAAACTCGCTCGATCCAGGGCGCCCTCCACAGCGGCCTAGCCGCGGCCGAAAGCCTCAGAAAGGCGGCCGTGTAAGCGGATTGGCGTCAGCCAACGGCCTTCGACCGGGTTTATAGTTGCTTTGGGTTTCCTGTGGGGCCCTTTTGGCGGGGATCTTTTTGGCGGGGATCTTTTTGGCGGGGATC
>CAYZHQ010000016.1:50884-56351 GCA_964477385.1 uncultured Pirellulaceae bacterium | reverse complement strand
CTGTGGGGCCCTTTTGGCGGGGATCTTTTTGGCGGGGATCTTTTTGGCGGGGATCGGTGATTGAGATCCGCGGTTGTGTCCCGCCGAGGCTGCGATATACTCTTGAGCTTATCAAAAATGCATGAACATCGCGGTTCCGGCTGAAACGCCGTGGCTAGTGGCGACTTATATAAAACTTTCAACACAATTTTGAAAACGTCGGAGTATCGTTATGGCTCGTCAATGCGAAGCCTGTGGTAAAAAAGTGCAGATGGGAAACAGCGTCGAGACTCGCGGTAAAGCGAAGTATCTTGGCGGAGTGGGTACGAAAATTACCGGCATCACACGCCGCAAGTTCGTGCCGAACCTGCAGAAAGTCCATGTCACCACGCCCAATGGAACCAACAAGACGATGCGTGTCTGCACGGCTTGTATCCGCAGCGGTGCGGTTCGTAAGACGGTTAAGGTCAAGCCGTTTGAGCTTGGCGACAGCAAGCCAGCCAAGAAATAACGGTAGGCAACGATTCGGATGGCATTCTCGGACGACGATATTCGTAAGCTAGCACGCTTGGCTCGGTTAGAACTGACCGAGGAGGAGGTGCAAACGCTGGGGCCTCAGCTGGAACGCATTCTCGGTTTCGTGGAGCAGTTGGCGGAGCTTGATACCGAAGGGGTCGAGCCGATGACAACGGCTCTGGATGTTACCAATCGCTGGGCTGCCGATTGCGTGCAGCCCAGTCTCTCGCGCGAAGCCGCACTGGCCAATGCGCCGTTGGCCGACGATGAGTGTTTTCTTGTTCCGCCTGTGTTGCCGCCAACGTCATGACCATACCGCTCGATTCGGCAGTCCACTTGAAGCGTCTGTTGGCTGCCGGCGACGTGTCGGCGGTGGAGGTGGCGCGGGCTGCGATCGATCGCATGGCGGTTACCGAGCCGACGATTGCGGGCTTTACGCACTCTGTTGGCGAGCCCCTATTGCAGCAGGCTTCGAGTATCGATCAGCGTCGCGCCGCCGGGAAATCGCTTGGTGCACTCGCGGGTATTCCGGTCGCGGTCAAGGATGTGCTCTGTTCCGCCGATATGCCGACGACCTGTTCGTCGAAGATGTTGCGAGGTTTTCGACCACCGTACGACGCGACGGTGATCTCCAGGTTGCGTGCCGCCGATGCATTGTTGGTTGGCAAAACGAACATGGACGAGTTCGCCATGGGGGCGAGCACCGAGAATAGTGCCTTTGGTGTGACGCGGAACCCGTGGGACACGTCGCGCACTCCCGGCGGCAGTAGTGGCGGGGCAGCGGCGGTGGTCGCGGCTTCCAATGTGCCGCTCAGTTTGGGCAGCGACACCGGCGGCTCGATTCGTCAGCCGGCTGCCTTTTGTGGGGTGACGGGATTGAAGCCAACCTATGGCCGCGTCAGTCGATTTGGACTGATCGCTTTCGCCAGCAGCCTCGATCAAGTCGGCCCTTTGGGGTGGGACGTCGCAGACAATGCGTTGCTGCTGTCACAGATCGCTGGACTGGATGCACGTGACTCGACTTCGTTAGATGCTCCGGTGGATGATTACATGTCAGCGGTCGCGGCGGCCGATGTCCGGGGAATGCGGATCGGGGTGATCCGCGATCAGCTTGAAAGCGATGGCCTCGATGCGGAGACTCGCGCCGCGGTGCAGCGAGCGATAGGCGTCTTTCGCGATGCGGGGGCGGTGATCGTCGACGTGCAGTTCAAGCACACCAAATATTGGGTACCGACTTATTACATCATCGCTCCTTGCGAAGCGAGCAGTAACCTGTCGCGTTACGACGGCGCGCATTACGGCCATCGCAGCGAGATCACTGCCGACGAAGCGAAGCAGATGGGACCGTTGGTTGCGACCTACTGCAAGAGTCGCGAAGAGGGTTTTGGGGCCGAAGTCAAACGCCGCATTATGTTGGGCACGTACTCGCTGAGCGAGGGTTATTCGGCGAAGTACTACTCCAAAGCGTTGCGCGTGCGGCGGCTGATTCGCGGCGACTATGACGAAGCGTTTGGGCAAGTTGATTTGCTGCTCGGGCCTGTCACTCCGACGGCCGCCTTTGCGTTGGGCGACAAGGTCGACGATCCGTTGCAGATGTATCTCTGCGACCTGTTTACCGTGGGAGCCAATCTGGCGGGCTTGCCAGCGATTTCTTTGCCAGCCGGAGCCACAGCCGCGGGGCTGCCGCTGGGTGTTCAGTTGCAAGCTCCTCCCCTGCGAGAGGCGGCTCTGTTCCGCGCCGGTGCGGCGTTTCAAAAGGCAACCGATCATCACCAGCAGAGGCCTTCGCTGTGAGTGACCAACTCGACGACGACAACGACGGTCGCTACCCGCATCGCACGGTAATCGGCCTGGAAGTCCACGTTCAATTAAAGACGCAGTCGAAGCTGTTCTGTCGTTGCAGCACGCAGTATGGGGCAGCGCCGAATACACAGGTGTGCCCTGTCTGTCTGGGCTTGCCCGGCGCGCTGCCGGTGATCAATGAGCAGGCGATCGATCTAGCCATCACGACCGGCTTAGCTTTGAACTGCGAGATCCCGCCGCTGACAAAATGGGACCGCAAGCAGTACTTCTATCCTGACTTGCCGAAGGGGTATCAGATCAGCCAATTCGATCTGCCGATCTGCGCCGATGGCTATCTCGACATTCCCGATCCGGCAAACGAAGGAAGCATGCGGCGGATTGGTTTGTTTCGAGCGCACCTGGAAGAAGACGCTGGCAAGAGCATGCATGATGAAGCTGCCGGCCGCGATTTCTCACGCATCGACTTGAATCGTTGCGGCACGCCACTGCTGGAAATTGTGAGCAAGCCCGAGATGTTTTCGGCTGCCGAAGCGCGGGCCTATCTGTCCGAACTGAAGTTGCTGCTGACGCATTTGGGGGTTTCGGATTGTGAGATGCAAGAGGGCAGTTTACGCGTGGACGCGAACGTGAACTTGCACATCACCAAAGAGGGGCAGCGAATCGCGACGCCGATCGTCGAAGTCAAAAACATGAACAGCTTTCGTGCGGTCGAGCGGGCGATCGAGTACGAAGCGGAACGCCAGTATCAAGAATGGGAGGATACCGGCGCGACGATCGAGACGGTTTCCAAGCGGACGTTCGGTTGGAACGACGCCACCGAAGAAACATTCGTGCAACGCGAAAAAGAAGAGTCGGCCGACTATCGTTATTTTCCCGATCCCGACTTATTGCCGGTCGCCTTGCCTGCCTCACGCATCGAGGCGGCGCGACAGGAGCTTGGCGAATTGCCTGCCGAGACGCGCGATCGCCTGCAGACGCAGTACGACCTGAAGCCCTACGATGCCGACGTGATCGTTAATCAAGGGCCGCAGATGGTGGCGTTCTTCGAGACCGTTGCCGAGACATCGGGAGACGCCAAGCGAACGAGTGCTTGGATTCAGCAGGACATCTTGCGAACGCTGAAGGAGAATCACTGGGAGTTGTCCGAGTTTCCGCTGCCGGCCGAAACGCTAGGTGACTTACTGAAAGAGATTCGTGCCGGGCGACTGGATAATTCGCGTGCGAAGATCGTTTATCAGCACCTGCTCAATCATGGCGGAACCGTCGCCGAGGCGACTGCGGCGCTGGGTATCGAAGCGGTCGACGATAGCGAACTGGACGCTTTGTGCGATGAGTTGCTGGCCGCCAACCCGCAGGTCATCGAGCACGTGCAAGGCGGCAAGCCACAGGCGATTGGTGCCTTGATCGGACAAGCCAAGCAGAAGAATCCAAACGTCAATCCAGGTCAGTTACGCGAAACGCTGCTGAAGAAAATCGAAGCCATGTAAGTCGGCTTGCTTAAACCTCGTCGGGCGAAGCGACCGAGAATTGCGGTTCGAAGGCGGTGTCGAAGTCATAAGCGTCGTCGAAATCTTCACGGCGATCCGATTCGCTTTTCTTCATCTGCTCGATTTCGATCAGGTTGTAAACGATCTCGCCAAAGTCGCCTGTGCAATTCAGTCCCCAGCGGTTGAGAACTAGTTTCGCCATAAAGCCGTATTGTTCGAGCGCGTAGACGCGGCAGGCTTCGCACAACTGTTGCCCGGTGATGTGACGCGTCTCCTCCGATTCAGGATCAGGAGCTTCGTGCATGCGCATCACGTCATGAGCGTACGAGAGCGCTTCGCGAATGAACTGATAAGCTTCCAGCTTGTATCGTCGGTCTCGATCCAATAATTCGGTGAACGGGTGAATCGCTGTCATGATGGGGGGGGCTCCTGCTTTCCTGTTCCTGGCTTGGACGAAGATTCCGGAGCATCCGCTGCTCGATTCTTGCCACGCTTCTTTTTGGCTTGTCCAGGCGATTTGCGAGTGACGCTCAGCACGTCGCTGAGCGCGATTAAAATTCGGCGGTGGTCCTCGGTTTGCGCTAGAATCTGTTGAGCGAGGATTTCGTGACCGAGCACTTTGGCACGGCCGTCGGAAGTCACGATCTCGCTGCCAACCGGTGGCAACTCTCGTCGCATCTCGTCGTACGTATCATACTCATATCTCAGGCAACATTTCAGCCGCCCGCAACGTCCCGAAATTTTTGACGGATCGAGTGTCGCCTTTTGCAGCTTCGCCATTTTCATCGACACCGGGGGCATCTTTGACAAGTGCGTGTTGCAGCAAACCGGTTTACCGCAGTCACCGTAATCTGCCAGCAACCGAGCTTCGTCGCGGACACCAATTTGACGCATTTCGACACGGGTTTGGAACTCACTAGCCAACCGTTTGACCAGGGCGCGGAAATCGACGCGGTTTTCGGCTAAGTAAAACACCACCACCCGCTCGCCACCGAAGAGATGTTCGACGTCGACCAGTTGCATGTCGAGTTTCAGATCGCCGATGGCACGCTTGCAGGCCTTGAACTCATCTTCCCCGCGGGAGTGCAGATGGGCCAGTTCGTGTTCGTCCTCGGATGTCACTCGCCGCAGCACCTGTCCTTCCGGCGGATCGACTAGATGAGTGATCGCCTGAGCGGTTGCGGGGCAGAGGATTTCCCCGAACTCCACGCCGCGCGGTGTGCGGGCGATGACTTTCACGCCGTACGTGAAGTCTTCTTTTGACTTCAGGACGCACAGCGTACGCATCGCCCCGCAGCGAACAATGTACTTGCCGCTGGTACGGTTGGGCGATGGTTCGTTGGCGATCGAATCCTCAGTGCTCATGCAGGCATCCCCTCATCCATCCAGGTTATCGGCAGATGACGCGAATGGTCCAATGTTTTTTGGTAGGACATGGCGGGTTCTGCTGGATGGAAATGGGTAGCGAAGGGGGGCACGAGCGATGCTGCCTTAAGGCGCTTCCTGCTTTTCTTCAGCAGGCTTTTCTTCAGCAGGCTTTTCTTCAGCGGGTTTCTCTTCAGCGGGCTTTTCTTCAGCGGGTTTTTCTTCAGCGGGTTTTTCTTCAGCGGGCTTTTCTTCAGCGGGCTTTTCTTCAGCGGGTTTTTCTTCAGCGGGCTTTTCTTCAGCGGGCTTTTCTTCAG
>CAYZHQ010000016.1:41268-50784 GCA_964477385.1 uncultured Pirellulaceae bacterium | reverse complement strand
TTTTCTTCAGCGGGTTTTTCTTCAGCGGGCTTTTCTTCAGCGGGCTTTTCTTCAGCAGGCTTTTCTTCAGCAGTCGGTGGTTCGACCCAGTTCCAGGTCTGTTGCATCATTTGCAGGCCGTGCTTCCGCGTGCCCACCAATAGCTTACCATCATTTGTCCAGTGCAGTGTCCAGACCCCGCTGGGCGCGTCAGCCGGCGCGCCAACCGGTTGGCCTTCGCTGGTCATGATCTGCACGCGACCGCCGATTTCAGCCGCTGCGATCAAGCCCGTTGGTCCGACTGCAAGATCGGATACCCAGTCGGTCAGCTTGGCAATTTCTTTCGCTTCGCCGCCACTTTGCTCGAGGTAATAAATGCGGTTGTCGGCGGCTCCGGCGACCAAGCCATTGCCGGCGAACACGACGCTCCAGACCGGTTGGTCACAGACCGTGATCGCAGCGGTTTCTTCGAGTGAGGGCCATTTCAGCAAATGGACGTGACCACCACCGTCGCTGACTGCCAGCAGATCACCAGCAGGGGAGAACTGGATGTCCATGACCGCTTGGGGGTCGAGCTCGTGCGTCTTTTCGACCTTCTTTTCTTCCAAGTTCCAGACAAATAGTTTGCCCGCTTCGTTCCCGCCGACGACGTGCTTGCTGTCGGGGCTAAAGCAGAGAGCTCGAGTCCAGCGTTCCATCGCCTTGTCGTGATGTTGGGTTTCGGAGGCCTGGAAGTCGTGGATTGCCAAATTGCCTCGATAGTCGGTGCTCGCAAGGTATTTGCCATCCGAGGATCCCGACACCGCCCAAACGGCCGCAGGCTGTTGGTAGGCGACGGTTGGGGAGGCGGGGGTTTCCGTGGATGCCAGCATCACTTCTCCTTCTCGCAGCAGCAGGCCCTGCGCCGAAGCAATGGCGATTTGGGAGCCATCGCCCACGGTGGCAATCGAAGTAACCCAAGGGCCTGTCGCAGCATCGTCGGCCGGTTCGGCGGCGAAGGAAAATCCTACCGTTAGCCAACCGGCTAGCAGTGACAAGATCAAGCGATGGTAGGTCAATAGCATGGCAACACACATAAGATGGATAGCGTAGGGACTCAGTAACCGGACCTTTAGTCTAAGCCGATTGCAGGTGACTATCCAGAGATTGTTGCGGTTCCTTGTTTTCGGGTCACGGTGGCTTCGCTTGAACGGTTCCACAGTTCCTTCAAGGCTTGCATCAGACCGGAGCGAACCGTTTTGCGGTATGGGGAATCGGCGGGTAGACCTGCCATCAAGCGTCGGTGGGCGGTCGGCAAGTTGTGATACGGGAGGCTGGGGAACAGGTGATGCAGCGCGTGGTAGCGGGTGCCAATCGGTCCCCAGAGCTCGGTAATCCAAGGCCGGTCGGGGTAATTCAGTGTGTCGAGCAATTGATCTTCGAAAGTCATCTCTCCCGATTCATTGACCCAGCGGTGTGCACCGAGTGTGCGGAAGGCGTTTACCGTCACCGCGCCGACTCCGACGGCGTAGGCGATGGGCCAGATCGGATCGGACCAGCCGCCGACGACAGGGTTGTAGAAATTCGAAACAAAAAACCAAATGCACCACAAAAAGCAGAGGACTTCCTGAATCAAAATCATGCGTCGCACGCGTTGGCCCGCTTCGGGACGCCGGTAAAACGGATCGATGATCATCGAAGAGGCGTGGCGGTGAATGAACGGACGCGCTTGAGGAAAGACCCAGCAGATCGGGCTGATCACCGTGAACCGCAGGACAGCTAGTGGCGGTACATACAAGCCTTGCAGCAAAAAGCCAATCAAGAACCATCGCGGCGAATGACTGAGCGCGAGGTATTCGCCATCGTGTTCGGTCCCGTAGTGTTTGCGACGATGGTGCTCGACATGAGGATAGTAGAGGAACGACGGCAACAGAAACGGGATCCCGCATAGCAAATTCCAAACGACGCGAAAGCCGGTCATGGTGCCTGCTCGAAGATGAACCAGTTCATGAATGAACATCGTCGCTCGCATGTACAGCACCACGACGCCGCAGTAGGCAAACACCACCCAAGCCGCCACCCACGGAGAAAAATCGAGTCGTCGCAGCGCCGCGGCCATGGAGAAAAACAAAGCATGGCCGATGATCGCGGTCAATAAAAAGTCGACCCAGTAAATCATCGGCCGAGGCTTCTGCAGGTCCGAGATGAGGCTTCTAGCCTGAGCGAAGGAAAAGTCACCTGTCGTGGGTTTGGCTATCACTCTCACGGCCTCTGTGTACTGGTGTCCAGCGGGCAGTCATGGGGCTCAAACATTCCTGCTGCAATTTTTTCGTCACGCAACCATTTTTTGCCGCAGTCACTGTTTCAACTTACGTCATGCTGGCCCGGATTCAATACTTGTCGCATCAATTACCGCCGCAACAAATTGCCGCGGCACGCGTGCAGGGATTGGGCCAATGCTCTCCGTTATTCGAGCGACGGAAACGCACTGAAGAGTGGATACTAAACCGTACCCGCCAAGGCGATGGGGAAATCTCTCAGCGTTTGCGTCACGGACAGGCGTCGGCATGCCGGTTCCCGTCGCTTGGCTTCCCCAAGCGGGAGGTGCTACGGCGCGTTGGGCGGCGTGACTCGCTTCTTGGCGGCGCGCATCTGTTGGGTGCCTTCCCACAGTTCATGCCCGACCATCAGCACAATGGCAAACAGCATTGGCAATACGTAGTACATCACGCGGAACACCAGCACCGACGCCAGCACGGTTTGACCAACGGTGCCGGTCAACAGCTTGAGCAGAATCAGCTCGAGAATTCCCAAGCCTCCGGGGACTTGAGATACCAAGGCGACCGCAATCGCCACCAAGTAAGCCGCTAGGACCAACGCGAACGGCACAACGGTATCTGCAGGCAGCACCAGGTAAAGCGCCGTCGCCGAGATCGTCAAGTCGACCGCCGCAACGGAGGTCTGCAGTCCCATCAAGCCGATATCGGGGGATCGCAATTTCAGTCCGCCAATTGGAACCGGTTTATGCCAAAAGGCACAACTGAAGGCATAGGCGACCCACAGCGAGAGCAGCACGAAACCGAGCGTTTGAGTCCCGATCGGTAGTCGCACGTCGGGTGGCAAGGGAACGGGATGAAACACCAGCACCATGCCGCCCAAAAACCACAGGCCGCTCCAGAAGGTCAGCCCCAAAAAAGCGAGTAACGCGACGATTTGAGTCGGTCCCAATCCCCAACGGGAGTAAAAATGAAACCGCAGCGGCGCAGCGGCGATCAGCGTCCCCAAGTTATTGCCCATCGCGTAGCCCAGGAAACCGACAAGAGCGACTCGCCGGAGCGGCAGCGAGCGTCGCAAATAACGTAGCGCCAGCAGATCGTAGGTCGTCAGCAATACGTAGTTCATCGCGATCAGCAGTGCTGCGATCCCCAAGTAAATCAGCGGAATCCCGGTCAACGCATCCCAGAACTCTTCCCAACTGATTTTTTTCGCTTCGCCGATCAGCAGCTTGATTGCAGCGATAAACAGTCCCATCGCCAGGACGGGGCCGATGAACGTGCGGAGACGTTTTTTCCAGACGGGGTTCAACGGAGGCTACTCGCGCGAAACGGTGTTTAAAGACGTCAATCGTTGATCAACCGTTATAGGTCATCGTTCAAGCCGCGGTAAGGAACCTGAAAACGTATGCCAAGGGCAACTGTTCGATTGCAGGTCGCGGCGCTAGACTGGGAGGGCAATCCTCCTCCCGAGAGAAGACGTCCTTTCCATTCCCATCCCCGGCATCGACATTATGAAAACGGATCAATTTGATTTAGTGGTTTTAGGCGGCGGACCGGCAGGCTATGTCGCGGCGATTCGAGCGGCACAGTTGGGGCTGAAAGTCGCCTGCGTGGACGAAAATCCGCGGTTTGGGGGGACCTGCTTGCGTGTGGGGTGCATTCCCAGCAAAGCCCTCTTGGAATCGAGCCATCTCTATCACGAGACCCAGCACGGCTTTTCCCAGCACGGATTGGAAATCTCGGGGGTGAAGCTGAATTTGCAGCAGATGATGCAACGCAAAGATAGCATCGTCGATACCCTGACAGGCGGCATCGACATGCTGTTCAAGAACCAAAAAGTGACTGCGGTGCGCGGGCGCGGCAGGCTGCGTGACATTGAAACGGTGGAGGTCACCGGCGACGAGCCGCAACGATTGCAAGCCGACAAGATTCTCCTGGCACTGGGCAGTCGACCCGCGACGCTGCCCAATATCGAAGAAGATGGCGACCGCATCGGCAACAGTACGACCGCCCTCGCCTTTCCCGAAGTCCCCCAGCGGTTGGTCGTGATCGGTGGCGGCTACATCGGTCTGGAACTGGGCAGTGTCTGGAATCGGTTAGGCAGTGAAGTCATCGTGCTGGAAGCGACGGACCGAATCTTGATGGGAATCGATAGCGAACTGGCGCAGATGGCGCACCGCACTTTCAAGAAGCAAGGCATCGATTTCCGCACCAAAACGATGGTGCAATCGGCACGACGCGAAGGCGATCGTTGCATCCTCGAAATTAAAGATGGCGAACCGATTGAGTGCGATCGCGTGCTGTTGTCGACCGGCAGGGTGCCCACGACCGATGGACTGGGGCTGGACGAAGTCGGTGTCTCGCGCGACCCGAAGGGGTACCTAACGGTCGACAAACATTTCCGTACCACGGTCCCGAGTATCTACGCCATCGGCGATTGCATCGGCGGCGCGATGCTGGCTCACAAAGCGATGGAAGAAGGCGTCGTCTGCGTGGAGAACATGGCGGGTATCCCCAGCCATATGAACTACGACGTCATCCCGGCGGTGGTCTATACCCATCCCGAAATTGCCATGGTCGGCCAAACCGAAGACCAATTGAAAGAACGCGGCGTGGCGTATCGAAAAGGGATCGGTTTCTTCGGAGCCAACGGTCGGGCTCGCACGCTGGGCGAAGCCGAAGGCCGGGTGAAAATCCTTGCCGATGAGAAAACCGACCGCGTGCTGGGGGTTCACATCATCGGCGCTCGCGCCGGGGACTTGATCGCCGAAGCGGCCGCGGCCATGGAATTCGGGGCCAGCAGCGAAGATATCGCTCGCACCTGCCACGCCCATCCCACCTTGGCCGAAGCGGTGCACGAAGCCGCCCTGGCGGTCGACAAACGAGCGATCCATACCGCTTAAGCCAAGCTGCCGTTTAGGCCAAGATGTCGCTCACAACCCTCGCCGGTTCCACGCCGGTGAGGCGGAAGTCGAGGCCTTGAAAGCGATACGTGAAACGCTGGTGGTCGATTCCCATGAGGTGCATCACCGTGGCATGCAGGTCACGCACATGCACCGGATTTTCGACCGCGTTGTAGCTGTAATCATCGGTTCCTCCGTAAGTCATGCCGTTGCGCACGCCACCGCCGGCCATCCAAATCGTAAAGCAACGCGGATGGTGATCGCGGCCTCCTTCGGGACTGTCCCATTTGCCCTGCCCTGCAACGCCACGGCCGAATTCGCCTCCCCAAATCACCAATGTGTCCTCCAACATGCCACGTTGCTTGAGGTCGGTTACCAAGGCCGCACTCGCTTGGTCGGTGTCGCGACAGCGGGCCGTGCACCAACTGCGCAGCCGGCTGTGATGATCCCAGTCGGGGTGGAACAGTTGAATGAATCGCACGCCACGTTCGGCCAACCGTCGGGCAAGGATGCAGTTCGCCGCATAGCTGCCGGGGCGTCGCGAATCGGGACCGTACAGCTCAAACGTCGACTCGGGTTCGTCGCTGACGTCGGTCAACTCGGGGACGCTGGCCTGCATTCGGTAAGCCATCTCGTACTGCTTGATCCGCGTCTCGATCTCTGGATCGCCGGTCGCTTCACGACGCATTTCATTCAGTTCTCCAAGCCCATCCAGCATGCTGCGCCGGAGTTCTCTCGGTAAACCTTCCGGATCACGCAGGTAGAGCACCGGGTCTTTGGCGCTGCGCAACTTGACGCCCTGATAAACCGAAGGCAAAAAGCCGCTGCCCCAATAGTGGTCGTACAGCGGTTGGTCACTGCCGCGTTTCATTTTCGACAGCAATACCAAGTAGTCTGGTAAGTCACGGTTCTCGCTGCCCAAGCCATAGCTGAACCAACTGCCCATGCTCGGCCGACCGGTCAGTTGATGTCCCGTTAAGAACTTCGTCATCGCCGGCGCGTGGTTGATCTGGTCGGTGACCATCGATTTGATAAAGCACAATTCGTCGGCGATGCCGGCGGTATACGGTAACCAATCGCTGACCGTTGCCCCCGACTGGCCATGCTGACGAAATCGGGAATGCGGTGGCATGATCAACTGCGGTTGGTTCTTCGTCATGCCGGTCAAACGCTGTCCGTTTCGCACACTGTCAGGCAGCGGCGTGCCGGCAAGCTTGCGCAGGCCCGGCTTGTGATCGAACAGTTCAATCTGGGAGGGCCCGCCCGACTGCGTCAGAAAAATCACCCGTTTCGCCCGAGACGCAAAATGCGGTATCGCCGGAGTCGTTTGTGCAGCGCCGGCGGTCGAAGGATGGTTCAGCATGCCGAGCGCCATCGCCCCGACGCCCACTCCCGCGCCGCGTCCCAAGAAATAACGCCGCGTGACTTCAAGTTGCTCCGCCTGTGAAAGCGGTCCGGCGTTGGCACGGATCGAATTATTCATGAGTCAGTGCCTCGTCTAAGTTGAAAATTAAGCTTGCCACCAACGACCCGGCGGCAATTTCTGTCGCCTTGGAATCGGAATTGGAGTCGTTCAGGGCCGGCAATTGACCGACGGTCGTAAAGGTGTTCGCCGCCGCTCGATGGGCTTCGAAGTAACGTCGGGCATGTTCGTATTCACGCTGCAGGATCTGCTGCTCTTGGCGATTGGGCTGGCGAGACAAAACGGTGCGAAACATCTCCGCGAGCTTGCCCGGTAGGTCTGGCGCCGCAGCGCCGCCCGGCTCGCCAAAGACTTTCTCCGCCAGCGTTCTAGCGGCCTCCTGAGCCGTGCGATTGTTCATCAGCGTAAGAGCTTGCAGCGGCGTGTTGGTCCGTCGGGGAATGACCTCGCAGGTTCTGCGCATTGCCGTGTCAAACAAAAACGTCGGAGCGCTGCTGCGTCGCCAGAATGCGTACACGGTTCGGCGGTACTGGCCGGGGCCGAGTGTCGGTTGGTAGGTAAATCGGCCCATAAATTGTTCTTCCCAGATTCCGGGTGGCTGGTACGGAAATACCGGAGGGCCACCGAGCATCGGATTCAACAACCCGCTCTGTTTCAAACTGGCGTCTCGAATCATCCAGCTAGGTAACCGAAACCGTGCGCCACGAGCGAGTAGGCGGTTTTCTGGGTCACGCTCCAGCAGATCGCTGGAAATCGAACTGTCTTGTTGGTAGGTGCGACTGGTCACGATCCGGCGCACCAAGTGCTTCACATCCCAGTCATGCTGCATGAAATCGACGGCCAGCCAATCGAGCAATTCAGGATGCGTGGGAGATTCGCCTTGAAGACCAAAGTCTCCCGGCGTCCGCACCAAACCCGCTCCAAAAAATAGTTGCCAGATCTGGTTGGTGATGACCCGAGCGGTGAGTGGATTGTCACGCGAGACGATCCACTGCGCCAGCTCTAACCGAGTCGGTGGCTGGTCGGTCTCGCGTGGTAAGACCGCTGGCAAAAAGCTCGGCTGGACCGCGTCGCCATGCTGATCCCAAACGCCTCGTTGAAGTACGTGTGTCGTGCGTGGCTTGGTCCGCTCGGCCAAGACGGTGACTTTCAAATCGCCCGCGGCTTGTCGGGCCTTTCGCAGTTGCTGCTTGGCTCGTTGATGCAAGCGATTGGCGGTCTGCCAGGGCGCGTGGTCTTCGAGGAATTGATCGTGCAATTCGCCGCGCAGCGAGGCCTCGAGATCGGCGATCGTAAAGGCTTTGCTGGAGTCGGCAGCATGTTGTTCGATGGCTGCGGCAAGCCGTTCCATCGGCATCGGTTGAAGGGCTCGCACAGCCGCGCCGCGCTGGTCGGTTAGGCTTAGGCGGAACCGTCCGAGCAACTCCTGTGGCGCTAAACCTCGCTGCATGAGAACGATCTCTAATTGCTGGTCGTCAGCCAACATCACCGGACGCTCAAGCTCGAATACAATGCGTTGCTTCGGTGCAAGCGGTTTGGTGCGAGTCGTCCAGCCGGTCCGAGGATCGTCGTCCAGCGTGCCCGAGGCTTTGCCGTATTTGCTGTCGGCGCCTTTGCCTTCGACGCTCGCAGTGGCGCGGACGACGCCGACTTCCGTGACCTCTCCTGTGCCGGTTTGAATCTGAGCTTTGATGTTCGTCAAAATGAACTCGCCACTTTCCGCGTACGAGTATTTGCCGTCTCGGTGCAGGGGATCGGCAAAGACCTCCAGTTGGACCCCGGTAATCCGTGCGCGGTGATCGCCGGAGACCAAAATGTGAAAGTCGTCTTGAGCCAAACCGCTGTCTGCTGAGCGGATGATCGACTCCGCTTCCAAATGCAATTCGGTCCCTTCGGTCGCATGCATCGCTGCCGGTTTCACCCGTTTCCAAGCTTGAAACCCCGCGGTGGCTTGAGCAAGGCTTTGCTCCAAGGCCTTGTGGAATGCTGCTTCGGAGGCGCGTTTTGTCTCGGCGAGCGAAGCTTCCGTGTCGGCTACTAACTGCTCGGCTTCGGCCACGACTTGGGCTGCATAAGGTGACCGGACGGTTAGAAACGGTCCCGCACCGGAACCCGCTTTGCCATCTTCGTCGATACTGTTGAAAAAGGCGGTCAGCCCGTAGTAATCTTGCTGGGAAATGGGATCGAATTTGTGGTCGTGGCATTGCGTGCAGCCCAACGTCAGGCCCAGCCACAGCGTTCCCATCGTGTTCGTTCGGTCCAGCACATAGTCGACCCGTGATTCGGCAGGATCGCGCCCCCCTTCGCCGTTGTGCATGTGATTGCGATGGAAGCAGGTCGCTAGTTTTTGTTCGTCGGTCGCGTCGGGCAACAGATCCCCGGCAAACTGTTCCAGGGTGAAGCGATCAAACGGCATGTTGTCGTTGAAGGCGTCGATCACCCAGTCACGCCACGGCCAGTTTTGCCGCGTTGCGTCTTGCTGAAAGCCATCGGTGTCGGCGTACCTCGCTCCGTCCAGCCACCACATGGCCATCCGCTCGCCGTAGGCAGGCGAGTCAAGCAACCGATCGATCCACGCTTGCCAATCGGCAGCCGTTGGATCGTCACCCAGCGCCGTCACTTCGTCGAAACCGGGCGGTAAACCGGTGAGGTCAAACGACAGTCGACGCGCGAGCGTATGGACGGCCGCTCGCGGAGCCAATTCGAGATCACCAGCGGCTAGCGATTTGCTGACCAATTGATCGATCGGATGGCCCTCCGACAACGCTAGCTCTACCGCTCGGGGTGGCTCGAACGACCAATGCTTGCCCCACACCGCTCCCTGCTGAATCCATCTGGAGAGCACGTCGATCGAGGCTTCGTCCAGCGGTTGCTTGTGCGAATCGGGGGGCGGCATAACCATCCCCGTGTCAGCCGTTGTCACTCGCTTGATCAACTCGCTCTGCTGCGGTTGGCC
>CAYZHQ010000016.1:30167-41168 GCA_964477385.1 uncultured Pirellulaceae bacterium | reverse complement strand
GCGGAATTCTTTGCGGATTTGGCAAATGCGAACGGTTTCATTGAACTCTTTCGCACCCTTCCGGAGGTCCATTTTTACGCAAAAAATGCTGCCGGACAGTTTATGTCTGCCAATACCCCATCGCTGTTGCGGAACGGTTTGGTCGAGGAACAGGAGATCATCGGCAAAACCGATTTCGACTTTCACCCGCCGGAGATGGCTGCCGGCTACCGTGCCGAAGATCAGCAGGTCATGGATTCGAAGCGACCGTTGCTGAATCAGGTCTGGTTGGTCTACGACCATCTGAACGTGCAGCAATGGTTCGTTTCTTCCAAGGTTCCGCTGTTCAATCGACGGGGAGAGACTGTGGGGATTGCCGGAGCCATGCGGTCGCTGCTTGCCAGCGAAGGAATGTCGCCCTACCAACCGTTTGCCACGGCGATCAACCATGTGCTGGAGCACTACGGCCAAGCCCTGCGGGTTCCCGATCTAGCCGCGATGTCGCGGCTGTCGGTCAGCCAATTCGATCGACGTTTCCGCAAGCTGTTTCGCATGTCGCCGACACAATACATTCTTCGAGTCCGAGTCAACGCGGCGCGGCAACGCTTGTCCGGAACCAAGCGGACGATCGCCCTGATCGCAAGTGACTGCGGATTCTACGATCAAGCTCAACTAGCCCGCAGTTTTAAACGCCTCACCGGCATGACACCCTCGGCTTATCGACGCGTGTTTGAGACCGGTCGTGGCGAACGTTTGCCCGGTCGCAGTGGCTGAATCGTCTCTCTGCGAGCCACCGAATGCTAAAAAGACCCCCGTCCCCTTTTTTGTGGCATGGCATTTTCATTGGCGTTGGGATTTGCGGTTTCTTTTTGCCAGACGGGGATGTGCGATGCGATCGGAAGGCTCTTCGAATGCGGATGGCGAGCTCGACAAGCCGCTGGGCCTGTTCGATGTCTATGCGATCAGCACCGGTGCGATGTTTGCTTCGGGCTTTTTTTTGTTGCCCGGTGTCGCGGCCGCCCAAGCAGGGCCGGCGGTCATTGGGGCCTACGGTATCGCTAGTTTGCTGATGATTCCCACGACGCTTGCCATCGCGGAACTGAGCACGACGCTGCCTCGTGCCGGAGGACCCTACTATTTTATCGACCGCAGTTTCGGGCCCGCGATGGGAACGGTCGGTGGGTTGGGCGTCTGGTTGGTGTTGATCTTGAAGAGCGCTTTTGCGCTCGTTGGCATGGGCGCCTATCTCGGATTGGTGTTGGAATTTCCGATCGAGCCCATCGCGATTGCTACGGCCCTCGCGTTTGCGGTGCTCAATATTTTCGGTGCCAAACAGGGTGCCCGGCTGCAACAGATCTTAGTGGTGGCGTTGCTCGTGTTGATGCTGGGGTATGTGCTGAACGGATTGTGGGCGATCGGTCGCGAAGGATTTTCCGCTAACGCGCAGCGTCAGTTGACGCCGTGGCTGCCGTTTGGTGTGACGTCTCTGCCGGCTACCATCGGGATGGTGTTTGTCTCTTTCGCGGGGCTCACCAAGGTCGCCAGCGTTGCCGAAGAGATCGACCGACCAGAGCGTAACTTACCGCTCGGGATGGGAGCGGCCTTGGTTTCCGTATCGATCATTTATGTGTTGGGCATTTACGTGATGGTCGCCACGTTGCCCTCGGAGGTGCTGCACGAGGACTTAACGCCGGTTGCCACCGCGGGCAGCGAGTTCATCGCTTGGCTGCCGAGTTGGTTGGTCACGGTGTTGATTGTCGTTGCGGCTGTTTCGGCGTTTGCTTCCACCGGTAACGCCGGTTTGCTGGCGGCCTCACGGATTCCGATGGCGATGGCGCGGGATGGGCTCGCCTGGAGTAGCCTCGACAAACTCGGACGATTCGGGACGCCGACGCGCGGGATTTTGCTGACCGCAGCGGTGATGGTTGCCATGATTTTGCTGCTGGATGTCGAGAGCTTAGCGCGTCTTGCTTCGTCGTTCTTGCTGTTCGTCTTCGCTTTGCTGAACCTGACGGTGATCGTCATGCGGGAAAGCAAAATCGAGTCGTACGTGCCCGAGTTTCGCACTCCCTTATATCCCGCCATGCCGATCATCGGCATGGTTGCCAGTCTGGCGTTGATTTTCGTCCTGGGCTGGTTCTACGTTCTGTTCTTGGCGACGGTGATCGCCGTTTCCCTGTTGTGGTACTGGTGGTATGCGTCGCGACGAGTCGAACGCAGGGGTGCGATCTATAACGTCTTTGCCCGGCTGGCAAAACGCAAGCACGAGCCGCTCGAAGAAGAATTGTGGAACATCATGCAAGAACACACGACCAGCGAAGAAGAGTTGTACGACGAGGTTGTGGCTCGGGCGATTGTGATCGACTTTTCGGATTCCATCGGGTTTGAGGAACTGCTGACACGCGTTTCCAAACGCGTTGCCGAGGGAACCGCGATGGACGCGGAGCTGTTGCGTGAGCAGTGGCACGAAAGCGGTGCCCAGGGGGGGCCGCCTATCGCTGGCGAAGCGGTGCTGATCGATCTTTGCAAACCGTTCGTCGATCAGGCACGGCTGGCGTTGGTGCGCGTCCGCCGCGGTGCCGAGCGAGAGGCGGTCGAGCAGGTCGTTGGAGAGACGGTCCAGCCTACCGCGACATCCTCCAAGCCGGTCGTGCATGCGGCTCTGTTTTGGATCAGTCCCGAAAGCGACATCAATCAACATCAGAGAATCTCTGCGGCACTCAGTGCTCGCATCGATGAACCGGGCTTTTTATCGCTGTGGCAAAATGCGAAGTCCGATCAAGATCTCCGCGAGGTTTTTTTGCGCTCCGATCGTTTCATTTTGCTGCGTCTGATGGATGGAGCTTCTACCGGGAAATGGATCGGTCAACGCATCGACGCACTACCGCTTCCCAACAACGTTCGCGTGGTCGCCATGCATCGCAACGGCGACACCTTCCCTCCCGATCCCGACACCGTGCTGGGCGAACACGATCGAATCACGGTCGCCGGTGACCCGCAAGGTATCGAGCAGGTGTACGAGGAATTTGGCACGCCGTTGGATCGGTCTCCACAACAGGGCGAAGACCGGCGTCCACAATCGGACTGAGCGGCGCGTCTTAAAGGCGGAAGCGGACAGGGAGGACTTCGGTCGAAGCGATGTTGCGGCCCCACCGCTGCGCCGGTTGACCGCTCCAAAGTTTCACCGCGTCGATGGCCGCTTGATCGAGGATGCGGTGTCCGCTCGATTGTTGCAGTTTCACTTCCGTGACTTGGCCGGTGCGGCTGATCTCTAATCGCAACAGGACGACTCCCTCTAATTGCTGACGAACCGCTTGACGGGGATAGGCGGGCGGACGATTACGCGATAAGTCGGCTGGTGTTGCATCTTCTAGTCCTGCAAACGGCTCTATCGGAACCGAAACTGCCGGTGGTGGTGGCGTGCGGACAACTTCAAGGCGTGGTCGAGGTGGAGTGACTTCGGTGACCGGTGTGGGAAGTTGCGGTTCGGCAAATCGCTGACGCCCCAGGGAGGTCTCGGTTCGCAATTCATAATCCGGCAGTTGCCGTGACGCCAAGTCATAGGATGACAACGAGGATTCGAGCCGCCGATGGTCCACCGTCTCCTTTGGCGGCGCAAGCGAATCGACGGTTTCGCTGGGCGGAAGAGCGAGAGACGTAACGGCGATCGGTGTGGGAGTGCTTGCGGGCGCTGCGACCGTCATCTCGAGGGAGATCACTGCGGTCGTACCCGACGATACGAAACGTTGCTGCGAGATGGCTGGAATCACAGACAAAGCGGCGATCACCATTGCATGGACAAGCAGTGAAACGGCGTGGGATTTCAGCAGAGGGGTCAACGCATTTACTTTCTTGTGACCGGCAAGGCGGCACGGGCTCTTACTTACTCAAGTATAACTTGCCCGTCGAAGTTCGCCGCAGTCGGTACAAGGTTTGTCCGTGGCGGATCCAGACTTCCCGGCGGCCATGCATGATCTCTTCGGAGTCCAGCACCAGCGGCCGTTCGTCGGCGTTGATCAACGGTTCTTCTGCAGCCTCCCCTAGGGGTTCGCAGTCATCACAATTGTTTTCCAATCAAATCCCTTTGCACTGTCTATAAACTGCGTTTGTATCGCTGCGGTCGGACTTTGTTTCACGGTAAGTAGCCCTCCGCTCCGCGGTGAGTAGGCCCATCCAGCCACGCCGCCGGAAACGCTTCTACGCAACCGGCGTGCCGTCGGTGTTGATCGGGTTACCACCTGTCGAATCGGCTCGGCAGGAAATTCGTTGAGGCTTCGGTGGCGGATCGACCATCAGGGGTGGCGGAAAATCCGGCGGTGCGGGCAGCCCAGTCCAGCGTTTCGGCGGTCGGGTCGATGGGGTTGGGTTGAGTTTGCCGAATGGCGACAGGCAGATTAACGGGGATAGCATGATTTCGACGAAGTTCGGAATAAATCGCAATCGGACGATTGGTCGGCCCTGACTAGCCATGCCGCGACGCCAGCCGCCTTGTCCTCAGTACTGGAAGTCCTATGAAATTGGATGCTCGAACTTTTTGGCTCAAGTGGCTGCTTGTGCCGGCACTGGGAGCGTCCGTGCTGGCTCAGGATACGCCGCCAACGCTGCCGGAAGTGGAAGTTCGTCCGCCCGCCGAGTCGGTCGACCGGCCGCTGGTCGAGGTCCCGCTGCAGCCAGCACCGCAGAATGGCGGAGTGGTGGCTCCAGTCCCATCCGCGGGGAGCGATGCATCGGTGGGTACACCCACCGATGACCGTTTTCCGCCGGAACCCGTCGGTGCCGCGGACGCTGCGTCTTCGTTCTCGCCGTCGACTTCGGCCCTGCTCCAAGCTTCGCCGATCGATACCTTGTTTGACGACCAACTGGGGCAACCGGGGCCTTTTGGGGAGAACAGCGGCATTTTGCGAGGCGGCTTATCACTGTTTGATGCCCCGACCGCCGCGTCGATTCGCTCACGAGGCGAGCTCGAGCGGCGCCAAGCGCCCGACATGTTTCATGCTTTACAAAACGAAGTCGGTGTGCTGATTCAAAGCACCGCCGCGGGCCAGGCCTCGCCATTCGTGCGGGGACTGACCGGGCAGCAGGTATTGATCTTGATCGACGGCATCCGCTTGAACAATTCGATCGTGCGGCGTGGTCCCAATCAGTACTTCAACACGATCGATCCCGGCATGGTGGATCACATCGAAGTCCTCCGAGGGCAAGGCTCGGTGCTGTGGGGGTCGGACGCGATTGGGGGCGCGATTAACATCGTCACGCGCGGAGCGGACATGCATCGTGGCTTGCATCACGGTGGCTATGCAGAGCGACAGTTCACTCAGTATTTCAACACTTCCAACTCATCGCCTTATACGCGAATGAATGTCGAAGGTTGGGTCGGGTCGACCGGTGTCTTCGGCGGAGCGAGCTACTTAAACGTGCGCGATCTCGATACCGGCTTTGATGAATTTTCACGTCAGCCGGGGACGAATTACCAGCAGTACGCGGGTGATTTGAAATTCAACTTTCTGCTCGGTGACAACAGCATGCTGACCTTTTCGATGCAGCATTTTGAGCAAGAGGATTTGCCACGGAGCGACCGCTTTCCCGGTTATCCACTTGATCGAAACAACAGCAACACACTGGGCGGCGCACGCTTCTTTGATCCGCAACAACGCGACTTGATGTATCTGCGGTATCAAGCTCTCGATCCGTTTGGTGGGATGTTCGACGCCGTTACATCAACCGCCTCGTACCATCGCCAGCGAGAGGTCCAAACGCGCGGGATCCCGACGACTCGGTTCCAGGAGACCGATGTCGAAACGGTGGGACTGCAAACGGTTGCCTCCAAAGACCTGGGATCGTACGGCAAGTGGACGACCGGCGTCGACTGGTACTATGACGATGTGGACTCGCCGTTTGGCGGCGCTGCGAGCGGGCCGATCGTTCCAGATGATGCTTGGTATCGCCGCGCGGGTTGGTTTCTCAACTGGGACGTTTCTTTGACCGAACGTCTGCTGGCAACCGCAGGTGTTCGTTATGAGTCGATCGAAACGGCGGGCACTCCGGTCATCGCCGGCAACCCGCAATTCATCAAAAGCGATTATGAAGGCTGGGTTTCCCAGGTCGGTTTGACCTATCGCGTGACGGAGCAAATGAATCTGTTTGGATCGGTTTCGGAAGGCTTTCGCGCTCCCAATCTCGATGATTTGATGGCCAACAATCCCAACGTGCTGCAAGCGGGACAGAGCGTCCCCAGTCTCGGGCTGACACCCGAGCGGTCGATCAATTACGAGGTCGGCATGAAGACCCGTTTCGACCGACTGCGGACGCAAACGTCGGTGTTCTGGTTGGACATTCAAGACAGCATCGTGTCGATTACGGCAGCCCCCAATACCTTTGCGTCGGCCAATCAAGATGCCTTCGTGCAAGGTGTCGAATTCAGCGGTGATTACTTGCTGACGTCGACGTGGGCGTTGTACGGAAACTTCTGGTACACCTACGGCACCAACGAAGTGACCGATGCACCCCTCAGCCGGATCCCCCCGGCTCAGGGCATTCTGGGATTGAAATACAACGATCGATATGACGGTAACTACTTCGACGTTTACACCTGGATGTCCGATCGCCAAGATCGTCTAGACCCGGTGCGTGACCTGACCGACGAACGGATTCCCATCGGCGGCACGCCAGGTTTCGCGACCTTGAATTTTCGCCTGGGACGCGTCTTTGGCGAGCAGCGTCAGCATCAAGCCAGCCTGAGTGTCGAGAACCTGACGGACAAAGCCTACTTGGTCCACGGTTCGGGCGTCTTGGGCACCGGTGCAACGGCACGCTTGGGTTACTCCTGGCAGTTCTGAGCAATGAGCGATAAATAAGTGTCGGATAAATAAGTGTCGGGTACCTGTTGTGCGAAGCACCCGAAGGGCGAGTTCCTCGCAAAAGGTACCTGACACTTTTTTGTCGCCGATCCTAAGCCCACATGTTTGCTTGTCGCATCAGCGCCCTCCGAGCGACTTAGGGCAATCGATAAACGGCATAGTAGGCGTTCTGTTCCCATGCGGTGGGGTAGACCTGCTGTAACGGAAAGCGATACGGCGCGATGCGACGATCGATGATTAGGTACCGTGCGCCAAATTCCTGCTTGAACTTTTCCAGTTCCGCATACTGAATCGTAACGCGGGTCCGTCCCAGTTCTTGCGGGAAGACGCGATCGAACCGGCCCTGCCACGCTTTCAGGTTGGGCACGTCTTGAGGCACGTCTTTGAAATTAACCACTTCGGCGCGGTCTGCGTACCACTTAAAGGTTTGCTGATGGCGGGGCGTCAGGAAGACGGCTTGGCGGTCGGTGTTGTCTCGCACCCATGCACAAACGCGTTGCCAGTCTTCGTAAACCGCCTGTCGATCGGCCAGCGGAGTGGCTGGTAGGTGGCCTTGAGCCGCGCGGTCGCAGGAGGCGGGAATCGCCGCCACATGGTGCTGTAGGCTGTGGCGAGCAACCAGCAGCGTGCTGACGGCAAGCAGTAGACTCGCGATCGTGATCGACGGCGCGCGGCCGAGTCGCGAAGGGACTGCCAACAGGCGAACGGTGGCAATGGCCAGCGTCAGAGGAACCGCGGCATCGGTCAGTCGGAACCAATAGTAACGTAGCAGTTTGGCCGCCAAGTCGGGGTGCGAAGGAGGCGAGGTGCCGATCAACAGTCCCACCAGCGCCAGCAGCACCGCCCCGACGGCAAACCAACCGACGGCGCGCAGCCGGCGATCGGGTTCTTGCGTTCGGATTTGAATCAGTACGATCGTGGTCGTCAATGCGATTAGTAGTCCGTGACGGACGTACCAGTGGAGCTGGAAACTGGCCGGTAAAAGATGGTGAGGAATCCGCTGATAGACATACGTCCGCGCGGCGGCCGTGGCATCGGCATCGCTCGTTCCTTGGGACAGCCAGAGCGCGGGTAACAGACCAAACAGGGCCAGTCCACCGCCGATAGCCAATGGCAATATCTGTTCGACCAGCCGACCCCGTTGCTTGCCCGCGGCCAACCAAACGATACCGGCGGCGAGCACCGACCAGCCACCCACCAAGACGTGAAAGGCACTCGCTGCGCCCAGTAGTGGCCAAACGAACCGCCAGCGATTGCGCACCATCTGCTCCAGCGCCAGCAGCACGAAGCCGTACGCTGGGACTTTGGCTTCGATGCCGCCGACGACCCACTCACCGGCCAGGTTGCCATGCTCGATGGCCGCCAACCAAATAACGACTGCCAGTAGGCTGGCATAGCGGACCGGTACCACCGCCCAGCACAAACGTTGCCATCCGAAGGCCAGCATCAGCCAGCCGACCAGCCGCCCGATCCAAGCAGCAGCGGGCAAGGAAACGAATTGCGTCAACCAACCGAACGTAAGGTAGAACGTCGTGTGAGCTTTTCCGCTGGCCACAAACAGATCATTGGCGCACCATTCAGGTTGCCAGAAATTTTTTGCCTTGGCCAGGTAATGAGCCTCGTTGATCGCCGGCGCGGGGTCTCCGGCATAGATCAAAAAAATCAGGCAAATCAACCACGCTTCCCAGCACTGTCGACCGATCGAACCAACGCTCGCCTCGGCGTTTGCGCCGGACTGCGGGCCAAGCGGTGAGGCAAGCGATTCGTGGGCAGCGGGGGAGGTGGACATGCCGCGGATGTTAAGCGTTTCGGCAAAGGATGGCGACAGTACGATCTCCCACGGCCGAACATTCTGCTAGGGTTCGGTGAATGGCGGGCACAATTTCATGAGCCCCCTGGCGGATGTGATGCATCACAAACGCCGAGATCCCCTGTTGCGTCCAATGGCTGGTCGATGAAGGAGTTGTCTCCATCATATCGCGCGACGCCGCCCAGAGAACTTCACCTGGCAACAGTCGCAGATGCGATTCGGTGGGAGAATAATCGGGAAAGCTACACAATGGCTCGGACACTTTGCTGACCGGTCGAAATCCGTAGCGGCTGAGGACCATCGCCTGGGCGAAACCGGCACTCGCGATCATCCCCTCTCCGGTGTCGGGATCGAGGTTGGCGTACAGCAACGACACGAGTTGGTCACCCGTGTTGGTTTGCCACAACGTGTCCGACACGCGCTGCAGAATCTGAGCCGGCGTGAGGCGGTAACCGGAATGAGCCTGGAAGGCGGCGCGTGCCGTGGCGGCAATCATTGTCGCGTCGAGGGCATCCGAATGGGCTTGGGCAACCGCTAACGCAATCGTGCCATTGGGAAGAATATCCCAGGTGTGCCAAGATGCCGCGACAGGTGCCGAAGAATAGGTCAAACCATCAGCGAACCAGCCTTCGGCGAGTGGCATCGAGGGGGGCAACTGGCGCTGTTGCCATTGGGAAACCGCTCGCAACACGTTTTTCGCTTCGCGTTGCTCTCCGGCCGAGCGGGCGGCGCGGTTTCGAGTGATTTCGCCCGCCACGGTGGATGCGGCCAGACGGGCCACGGCCAGCGCCCGCGAATCGATTTCCATGGCTGTGTCGTTCCAGATCCACAGTGTGCCGATCGGCACTTCGCCATCACAGACGACCGCACAAATCGCCGCGGCCATCGGTTCAGGGCTGCGGTAAACCTCATCAGGAGAAGCACAGTCTTCGATGGCAACGACGTCCGAAATCATCGCTTCCAAATCGGCGAGGGCGCCACGCAAGGGCCGCGCCGGTTCGGTCAGGCGCTGCTCCGACAGGCCAAACTGAGCACGCATCTTCAGTGTGGTGGTGTCGTCGTCCAGCAGGTACAGAGCGGCTGCCATTCCGCCAGTCCCTTCGGCGGCCATCTGCAGCAGGTCGTCCAGTCGATCGGCCAGTTCGGCTTGCTCGTCGACGCTCGACAGCGGCATCGAACGCATCGCCAATTCGGCTTCTTGACGCCGAACCGCTTGTTCCGATTCCCGCAGTCGAACGATCAGGCGAGCCGCGTTGGCGGCGAGCTGACGAGCGGCATCTTTGGGTAATGCGGGTTGGCTTGGCAGCGGATCAAGTGGCGAGGAGGGGGCGTGTGCCGGCAGCAGTTTCGGAGCGCCGATGGCGCGGGAACGTTGGTCCAAACGCCAGCCCGTTGTATCGGTAAACGTCTGCCAAAAGGCAGTCATCTCGTCGGTCGGCTGAGCCACCGCGTCGGTCGTATGAGGATCGGCGTGGTGCAGACGCAGGTATTTTGCAGAGGTGGTTTTCACGATATTGGCTTGATGGGTTGCCAGGCAATCCCTGCCCGTCGGCTGGCCGAATATCCATGCGGCCTGCTGAATAGCTAGTATCAGGGAACTTGTTTCAAGTCGGCGTTACGTTTCGCCCACCTGCTCCAAGTTATGAATCGGCAGGCGTTACAGTTTCGCCTAGCCGAACAGCTTGCCGAGTTGCGAAGATTTGCCAGGCCGGCCGTGCAATCGTTAATGGCCCTCGAACCGCTAACATCGTCACGCTGCGCATCGTGGCGCTGACCTGCGGAGAACGAGGCTGTCTGAAAAGATTCGCAGTGAAAAGAAGGACGTGCGAACTGTGGTTACGATTGCGAGAATGGAGCTTCGCTAACCACGGCGGTGGCCGTTTCGGCATCGCGTTGTGCCGCAGCAGAGTTGCGAAACCGGAAGCCGACCCAAATGATCGGCATCCATCCGAGTTGCAGTCCTGTTGCACAGGCGACCGTTGTCCATCCGATCGGGCGCTGTGCGTCCGAAGGGCTCCAGGAATTCAAAGCGATCGTCAAAAAACACCCCACCACAATCAGCAACATACTGATGCTGATCCCTTGCAACGGTCGCAACATGGCGGGTAATGCGAGCACGCTGAGGATCAAAGCAGACGGGACGAACACGGCTGCACTTACCATAATCGATTCAATATCTCGAATCGCCATCGCTGCGGCTGGGACGCTGCCGGCGACCAACACTACAGCCAATCCGATTGCCGACCAAAACCGGATGCGACCAACGGTCCGTATGGCTCGGGGAGCGACCAGCACCGCGGGGGTGGCGGCGTAGGGGTTGATGTCGTGCTTCACGCGGTGGGCTTATGCGGTGGG
>CAYZHQ010000016.1:7074-30067 GCA_964477385.1 uncultured Pirellulaceae bacterium | reverse complement strand
TTATGCGGTGGGTTTATGCGGTGACGAGAGACGCAGCGATTTTGACGGTAGCATCCCGCCAATGCTCGGTCTCTCGATTCTATACGCCATGCGGGTGTGGACGCTATGATTGCGATTCTTTGCAACTGGACCTTTTTTGAGGATGAGAGAAACGATGGCCGAATCGGTTTGCCGCTGGGGATTTTTAAGTACCGCCGCAATTGCCCGTAAAAACTGGAAAGCGATCCGTCTGAGCGGCAACGGTGCAGTCACTGCCGTAGCAAGTCGTTCGCAAGCTTCGGCGGACCGATTCATCGACGAATGCATGGCCGAAGTGCCAATGTTGCCCGCTCGGCCCGCGGCGGTGGAGGGGTATGAAGCGCTGTTGCAACGCGATGATGTCGATGCCGTCTACATTCCTCTGCCAACTTCGATGCGACTCGAGTGGGTGCTAAAAGCGGCCGCCGCCGGCAAACATGTGCTGTGCGAGAAACCGATTGCCGGCTCGTTGGCAGACGCGGAAAAAATGATTGACGCCTGTACACATCACGGCGTGCAGTTCATGGATGGCGTGATGTTCAGTCACAGTGCTCGATTGGCGGCCATGAAGCAGGAGCTTGCACCGGGTGGAGCGTGTGGAAATATTCGTCGGATTAGTGCGTCGTTTATGTTCCATGGCGGAGAGGAATTTAATCGGTCGAACATTCGCACCGACAGTCGCTTGGAGCCTCATGGCTGTCTTGGCGATCTGGGCTGGTACACGATCCGAATGATCTTGTGGGCAATGGATTTTCAGTTACCTCAGTCGGTGACAGCGCGCACGCTGCGGCATTTACAAGGGACGGACAGCCCCGCCCCGGTGCCGGGCGAGTTTTCCGCGGAGCTGTTTTTCGAAAATGGAGTCACTGCTAATTTCTACAATTCATTCGTGACGGAGAATCAGCAATTAGCCGTGATTGCTGGGGATGCCGGTTACGCCATGCTGGACGACTTTGTGCTGCCGTTTTATGGCCCGGAATTAGCATGGACCGTCAACCAGAATGTGCTGGAAATCGACAACTGTCGCTGGAATATGCGCTGCCACGAGACGCGCCAAGCGGTGACGGAATATGGTGGTGGTGAAGCTAACGCACAGGAGGTCAATATGATCCGCACATTTGGTGACATCGTGCTGAAAGGCTCGCTCGATCCGTTTTGGCCCGAGATCGCCATCAAGACCCAACGGGTGCTGAACGCTTGTCGCGAGAGCGCCGACAACGACGGTCAACGCGTCACGCTGTAACGCGGAGGCGGAGGCGGAGGCAGCGCCGCTCGTTGGCATCAGGCAGCCGACGGTTTGACTTCAAAAAACAGCCAAACACGACCAAGAATGGGGTGCGTTTGGCGAAGAGAAAGATATGAGCACTGCAACTTATCCTTCCACCTCGCCACATCCGACCGTTCCGACGCATCCCGCTTTAGTCGGGTATCTGTTTTGGATATTAGGGTTCTTCGGCGCCCATCGGTTTTACTTTGGCCGACCCCTGACCGGTACGTTGTGGTTCTTTACCCTCGGACTGTTTTTTATCGGCTGGATCGTCGACTTGTTCCTGATTCCTGCGATGGCGGCTGACGCGGAGCGGCGTTATCCGCCAGGTGAGTTCGACTATACCTTGGTGTGGTTGCTGCACATTTTTTTGGGAGTCTTCGGTGTCCATCGGTTCTACATGGGGAAAGTCATTACCGGTGTGATCTATCTGCTGACTGGTGGTCTGTTCGGCGTCGGTTACATCTACGATACGTTGACGCTGAACACTCAGATCGCCGAGCTGAATCTTGCTCGTGATTAGGCCCCCGCTTTTTGCAAAGCCCGCTTATTCTTGGAACCCGCTTGTCGGAGCCCGCTCGTTCCCGGGAGCCTGCTCAGATGGGAAAGCGTGGAGTTGGATCGGTCATTAGCGGCGGAGGTTTTCCTCGCAGGATCGGCCGAAAACGACTGATCGTCAGAGTTTGGCCAATTGGCGCTGCTGGGCCGTTTGCAGGCACGTTGTAGATCGGCTCGGCTAAGACTCGATACCCCTTCTGCAAGAAGATTTGGCACGAATGGATTCGTGTGCGCAGCCTATTCTTGAAATCAAATGACGGACCAGATGATGACTCGCAGCACTGCATTTGCGATCACGCTGTGCTTGGTGAGTATCACTCAAGCGACGGCACAAGGCTTGATGCTGGCGGTTGATGGGACGGGTCAGCAAGAAGTCGAATCGCTGCTCCGTGGGGCCGATGAACCGGCGATCTTCCCGGCTGAGTCCTCTGCCGAGCCAGCCCTTTGGACCTCCGCACAAGTTCGCGATTGGTCGGCAGCGAATGCCGAGGGCGCGCGGGTCTTTGAAGCCGAAAGGCGTGCGGTTGCGGCGGCGTATGATCGCGACAGCAAGGAGCAGTGTCAGCAAGCGGCGCTGATTCGCATGGTGTTGGCCGAATTGGCGGAGCACGATCGGAATCGCGCCGCTGCGGATGGTTTGTCGGCCTACTACCGCATCATCGTGATTGAGCAACAGGTGTTGACGCTCAGGCAAGCGATCGAGGTGTTGGAGACGCTGATCGGATTGGCGAAGAGCGCCGAGCAATTTGAGCTGCCCGACGGCAACCCATCGGAACTCGAACGCCAACGCCTAGGGTTGGCGATCAAAGTGGTCGACGCGGAATACGGACTTCGCAAGCTGCGGTTGCAGTTGGCAAGGTTGACGGGCCAGCCCTTGAAAGTCACCAATCACGCAGTCTTGATCGATACGCTTCCGCTCGATCCGTTGACATTGACCGTCGATCAAGCGGTTGCCGAAGCGCTGGCTCATCGTGCCGATCTGCGTGCCATCGAGGTGGTTTGCCCTCGCATTACCGAAGAGACGCTCGCAGCGGTTCGTTCACTGATGGGACTGCTGCAACCGGGACTCGGGTTGGGCTCCGCGGTAGCGTGCAAAAAGTCGCTGTTTTGTCTGCGCAGTGAAGAGGGAGGCGACGTCTGTGCGCGGCGAGAACAATGCCGTGCCCTGGCGGAGATGCGACGTGGACAGATCGCCGACGAAGTTCGACTGGCGGAGACCGAGTGGACCGCCTGCCAACGGCGAACGGAGTTGGTCACGCAGCAGCTGCAGTTGGCCCAGCAAGAGGCCAAGGAATCGATTAAAGCAGTCGAGTTGGAGCAGAGCCCGCCCGGTGCGGACCTGCTGGCGGCTTTGAAGTCGTTGCAGATTCGAGGGGAATTGCAGACGCGGCAAATGGAGCAAGCGATCGCCAACGTCGAGTTTTTCGAAGTCCTCGCTGCTGCGAGACGCTAAGCCGCGGAGGGCTTGGCAAGTTCCCGTCGCATCGTCGCAGGCGATCCGTCGTGCCGCTTCCGCTTGGCATGGGCGGTTTCCATCGGTCATGCTGTGGAAACCGAGTGCGTTCTCGGCGGTTGCTCCCCCACTCTTTTTCTTCGTACCATGAACGTGCCCGAAGCCCGCCACGACTCGTCGCCACGAGAACGCCAGCACTGGTTGCCGTTTGCCGCCTTCAATTTGCGGTGCAACCCCTTCGGTGAGAAAACGCAAGACGACCGTGCGGCTTTGGCCGTGGTCGATGCCCAGCGTTGGGTTTCGGTCGCGACGCAGCCCCAGCGGGCGATCCAGTTCATCGGAGAATGCGGTCGTGGCAAGACGACGCATCTATTGGCTTTGCGACGGATCCTGCCTGAAGCGGCTTACGTTTATCTTCCCGAGGATGGTCCGCTGCCCGAGATCCCTCGGGGGCGTCCGCTGATGATCGACGAAGCGCAGCGGTTGCCCTGCCGTACCCGGCGACAGGTTTGGCGACGAGGCGGAGCGTTGGTGCTGGGGACGCACGTCGACTTGAGCAAGACACTGCAGCGGTACGGCTATCGTGTGGAAACCATTCAGGTTGAGCGCCAAGCCGACCCGGAACAACTGGCGAAGATCTTCAACCGTCGGCTCGAAGCGGCTCGCCTGGACCCCACGCGACCCGTGGCACGGATCAGCCGGGAGGAAACGGCTATATTGCTAACACGTTTCGAAACCGACATCCGAGCGATGGAAAGTTATCTGTACGAACGCATCCAACAGCTTGCTGGAGCCGATTGTGGCGAAGTGCGATTTATCGATTGAAATAGCCGACTCGCAGGACAAATACTTTGGCGGCCAGACGGTGCGTGGCACCGTGGTCGTGCGAGTCGATAGCGATGTGCGCTGCAAAGGCCTGCAAGTGCAAACGGCGTGGGCAACACACGGCTATGGAAACATCGACCAAGGGGTCGGCGAATCGGTCATCCTGTTCGAAGGTGAATGGACCGCCGGCGAGACCTACCGCTACGATTTCGAATTGAAGGTTGCCCGCTGGCCGCCGACCTATCACGGACATTACTTGAACGTGGATCATGCGGTCGAAGCACGGGCCAGCATTCCATGGAGCTTTGATCCGAAGGCCAGTGAGTTAATCCATGTGACTGCCGTCGACGGTCCCGAAGCGAAACTCGATTCCTCAACGAACCAAGCCACCGGTGCGGCGGGAGCTGGCTGTGCCATCGTTGGTACCGTGTTCGTAGGCATCTTTTTAGTGGTGATGTTGCTGAACCCGTTCGCCTGGATCCTTGCGGGAATTGTCGGCCTGGTGGGAGGAGGTTGGTGGGTTTTCTTTCGCTACCTGCCGCGAGTCGCCTTGGGGAAGGTGCAGTACCAGTTGCAGACCAATCGCCTCGCTCCTGGAGAAGAGGTGGTGGGAGAGTTGGTGTTGCGTCCCAAGCGGAACGTGCGGCTGACTCGCATCGTCTGGAAAATCACCGCCGAGGAAGTTTGCGTTTCCGGCTCGGGAAGCAACCGCACCACGCGCCGGCACAGTTTGCACGAGCAGGAACTGGAAGTGGTTGGCGCGACGACGCTGACGGCGGAGCAAGAAACGCGGATCCCCCTGCGGTTCACCCTGCCCGACCAGCCTTTCTACTCGCTTGATTTATCCGACAACGATTTGACCTGGAACACGCACCTCAGAGTCGATATCCCCCGTTGGCCTGATTACGTCGACAAGGCAAGTTTCCTGGTCGTTCCAGATGTCGCCACCGGATCGGAGGATCGACCCGACGGATTATCGCCGATGGAAATGCCTGCCAGGGTCGGCGTTGCTCCGCGGCAATCGGCTGAGCCACCTGCGTTGACATTTGCCGAAACGGTCGCTCACGTCTGGGCGTCGCGAGGCGATGCGGAACAGACCGACATGTTGGTCGGTGCGGTGGAGGGCATTCCGTTCGACATTGAGGCGATCATCGAGCGTCGGCTGTTGTATGGCAACGATGATCCGGCAGCCTACCGCGATGGCTATGTGGTCTGGGGACACTACCCCGACCCCGAATTGCCGCTGACACTCTACATCCCTAAACATTTAGGGGATGAATTCGAACAGGCCGGCAGTCGAGTCTGGAAGGGCCGGGGACGCATTACCGGTTACGATCGGCGACACGGTCGGCTGCAGGTCCACGTCGAAGACCATGTTTGAGGTCTAAGTCCAACGAACCGCGATAGACTTCTTGCCTGTCGTCGATCAGACTGCCTCTTCCACCACGGTTTTTTCCTCGAAGAGATGCAACCATGCTTTACCACCTAAAGCCATTTGTCCTGATGAGTCTTGTGGGTCTGCTTTGTCTGAGAACCGGCAGCGCCGAAGAGACCGCCAAACCGGCCGAGGAACCGGCGAGCTTCGATATTTCCGGTGTCATCGAGTCGACGCTGGCAGTCCAAGTCAAACTGAACGCGGAGGAAATCACCGGTGCCGAGCTTCGCCGCGTATTGCCACACGGTTCAGAGGTGAAGAAAGGTCAGGCAATCGCTTGGTTCAAGACGAAGGAAGTGGACCAACGGATTGCGAAAGAAGAGCCCGACTTACGATTGGCGGAAATTGCTATGGAGGCTGCCGAGTTTGCTTTTGAACAATTTGAAGCGACTCAGAAGTTGGATCGCGAAGCGGCCGTTCGGCGGCGAAAGACGGCGCGGCAAGCGTACGATAACTTCGTCGATGTCGACCGTGATGCCGCGATCGTCGGTTCCGAGTTCTCTCTCAAATCGGCCCGTGAGTCGCTGGAGAATGTGCAAGAGGAACTGGAACAATTGCAGAAAATGTACGCGGAAGACGAATTGACCGAGGAAAGCGAAGAGATCGTTCTGAAGCGTGCTCAAAGCGCGGTGGAAAGTGCGGAGTATCGGCTGAGTCTGGCCGAACGACGCCATCAACGAACCCTCGCACAAGAGATCCCTGCGCAGACAGCTTCCCAAGAAGAAACTTTGGCTCGTGCCGAACTGGCGTTCGCCGCATCGATGCGTGAATTGGAAGACGCGCGGGCGAAGAAGATTATCGAACGCAATCGGCAACGAAGTGACCTAGAAAAACAGCGAGCAAAGTTCGACACTCTGCGGGCGGAACGGCAAGCTTTGACGATTCAGGCTCCGTTCGATGGGCTGCTCTATCATGGCGAACTAACACGGGGCCGGATGAGCGATAAGCCGAGTACGCTAGCGGCCGGCAGCAAGGTTACGCCGGAGACGGTGATCTATACGATCGTCTCGCCAGATCGTTTGCAGATCCGGGCCGATTTGAACGAAGAGCAGTTCGCGAACTTAAAGGTTGGTCAGACGGGTCGTGTGCTGATGAAGGCGCTGCCTCATTTGTCCGCTCAAGCCGCCGTTCGCTCCCTGTCACCGATCCCTTTTGCGAACAATAAGTTTAATTGTGTGCTGTCGCTGAAGCGTCCCAAGAAGCTGGCAGAGGAAAAGATCGTTCCAGGCTTTAGTTGTACCGTCATGTTTGAAACGGTGACCGATCCCTCCTCGCAGGATGAACAGGATGAGTAGAGCGAACAACGTAAGCTTGCGACTGCTGGCATGGGGCATGTTTTTTTGTTCTTGCGCGGGCTTGGTCACCGCTCAGGTTCCCGAGCGAGCACCGTCGCGTGACGCGGACCCCCAGTCGCCGGACGATGCACAGCCTGGCATCTTGCAACCGCTCGACTTCAGTCAACCGCCGGTCTTGCCGGAACTGCCCGAGCCAACCGCGGCGGACATTCAGTCCGCTATCGATCGCGGCATGCGGTTCTTGGTCGCTGACCAGAATCCAAACGGCTCTTGGGGTTCGGCCACCAATACCAAAGATCTGAACATCTACGCTCCCGTGCCGGGAGCCCACCACGCCTTTCGCACTGCGACCACGGCACTGGCGCTCTGTGCATTGCTCGAAGTGGCCCCGGACCATCCCGAATCTGCGGCAGCGATCCAGCGTGGTGAGGATTGGTTGCTTGACGAGTTGCCGCGTTTGCGACGGGCCACCGGCACGGCGATCTACAACGTTTGGGGGCATGCCTATTCCATTCAAGCATTGGTGCGAATTCGAGCGCGATACCCCGCGCGCGATGACAGGCATGCCGTTATCGATGATTTGATTCGTGGTCAATTTGACAAACTGACACGTTATCAGTCGGTCGACGGAGGTTGGGGCTATTACGACTTTCGTTATCAAGCACGTCAGCCAACGTCCGACTCGATCAGCTTCGTCAACGGGGCGACACTGGTGGCCTTTGCGGAAGCACGAGCCATTGGCGTGCCGCCACCGGAAAGATTGGTCCAGCGAGCCATCGCGGCGACGAAGCGGCAGCGTAAGTCCGATTTTACCTATGTGTATGGCGAGTACCTCAAGCTGCAACCGATGCGCGGCATCAATCGCCCGGCAGGCAGCTTAGGGCGTTCTCAATGTTGCAATGCGGCCTTACGAATGTGGGGAGACACCAAGGTCACCGACAATGTGCTCAAGCATTGGCTCTATCGTTTGTACGAACGCAATGGGTGGCTGGACATTGGTCGTAAGCGTCCGGTACCTCACGAATCGTGGTTTCAAGTGGCAGGTTACTTCTATTACTTCGGGCACTACTACGCTGGTGAGTGCATCGGCCTGTTGCCGCAGTCGGAGCGGGCACCGTATCAGGCGATGCTGGCGAGTTTGATGCTAGAGCGTCAAGAGAAAAACGGCTGTTGGTGGGACTACCCACTGTATGATTACCACCAACAGTACGGAACGGCGATGGCGTTGATGACTTTGCACCGCTGTCGCTAAGCGGCTTGTTTCAGAGCATCGTCCGACGTTCGCTTGCCCGACTTTTTGCGATCGGCCGCTGGACTGCGCCCCCTGGCACGGTTCGCAAGCGGTTCGCAACCGCGGTTGGCGGTCCAGCTAACGCGGCGCGGTGTACAGACGCTGGCAGGCAATCGGATCGTGCACATTGGCGTCGGCGAGAAAAGCGGTCAGCCGTGATTCGGGCAAGCGGTTGCCGCTGACCAGATCGAGGCCATCGAGGGCAAGCAAGCGGAAAGGTTCGAGTTGTTGAAGGTCGGCCGCACCCGCGACTCGGCTGTAGCAGACTGCCGCTTCGTCCGCTTTGTCACTGATTTCAAAAATGCGCCCTCGGATAAGGTCGCTCATCACTTGCGCCAAAGGGAGTTGCTCTTTGGCAAGTCGTTTGCCGCATCGTAGCGCTTGCCGAAGTGCGGGAGATGCCTGCGAGGAATGGCCGGAAGCCAATTGCAAGGCAACGGTGCCTCGCAACCATTGCCACCAGATACGAGTAATTTGGACACGGCCAAAAATCGATTTTTGCATGGTTCGTTCATGTCGGTCCATCAGGCGCGAAGCATGCAGCGGGCGACCTGCATGCATCTTTTGCAAGCTGGCGCCAATTAGTTGAAACAGAAAGAAGAATTCGCCTGGGTCATGCCTTGCCTTTCGAGCCAAATGTCCGTTGTGTTGTTTCGCCGAGCGGACATCTCCGAGAAAGAGAAAAGCCGCCGCTGCGAAGCCCGTGGTGGCGACATCGAGGGTAAATCGATCATCGCGTTCCTGGGAATCGCGAATCATCTCCTGCGTCTGCTGGGTTAACGAAGAGATTTGCCCCAGGAAAAAGTAGGAACACAGCACCGACATCTGAGTATGCACTGATTCAAAAACCATGCCGCGGCATTGATTTCGGAAGCCGAATACGGCTTGTTCCAGGGGGAGTAGTGATTCAGCAAAATCTCCCTTCAACCAACGTTGGTAGCCAATCGCTGAGGAAAGATGGGCAAGTGTCTCGGGTCGCCCGCAAGCCTCTGCCGCGGCGGTTAATTGAGGCATCAAGCGGGCACTGCTTTTTCGCCACCACCCAACGTCGTAATTGCCGAAGACTGAATAAGCAACGCCGGCGTGGACGCATTGGGCTGGATTGTCAAATTGTTTGATACGCCGCAGGCCTGTGATGAGCAGATCGGCTGCGTAGACATTGTCATAGAACGACAACGCTTGAGACAAACGGAAGCAAGTCTGTGCGCGATCGCTGGTTTGGCTGATGGAATGAGTCGGTTCAGGGAGGGAGAAACCGCCTCTCATTCGCAGGCGAGCCAAGTTGTACAGGATGGATAAGAAGCTTCGCCAGCGAGCCCTCGGAACGGGCAGATCAAGGCTGCTGGCGAGTTCTTTGATCACTTCTCTTGCTTGGCCGATTTTACCAGCACGGATGAAAGACTCGGTCGCCAATCCTCGGAATCGTGCGGGGTGTTTTTCTTTTGGGTGTGCGGCTAGTTCCATGAAAGTCTTCGCTGCTTCGGTCGATTGACCGGCGATCACAAACGCCTCGGCCGCCTGACGAAGATGTTCAATAGCCGCATCGTCCGTCGTTAACTGACTGGTTTGATGGTGCCAGCGAGCCGCTTCGCCATACGCAAACCGCACCTCCGCTTCTTGAGCTGCGCGGATCGCAAACTCGGTTGCTCGATCACGTTGGTTGGCTTGCAGTAAGTGGCCAGCAATTCGAGCCGAGGAGAAATGTGACTCGGACTGAACCAGCCATTCCGCCCATTTGGCATGGGCGTCGCGTAATTGTTCCGGCGGGAGGAACTCGATTAACGCATCTCCGATCGTTTCGTGAAAAATTTCGATGTGATGAGTGCGTTCCCGTTCGTTGACCCAATTCTCTTGCAAGAGTTTCGATACAGTTGCTCTACCGGCTTCTTTTAAGTTGGTCACTTCTAAGACAGCGTCGATGTCGACAGGACCCCCTGCAGCGACGACCGAGGTCAGCACCAGCCGCGAATGCGGAGTCAAGCGGCCAAAGCGATGTTGCCAAAGTGGCTGGACATTGAAGGTTCCCTCACCAAGCCAGGCAGCGATTTCTGAAGGTTTTAGTGAGGCTAGGCAAGCGGCCAGTTGCAGCAGGAGATTGCTGTTGCCTTTTGCGTGCTGTGCCACTCGCGTGATGACCGCATCGGGCAGCGTGATGCGACTGAGTAGTAGGTGGTTTTGCAACAACCTTGTCGATTCCTCGACCGTCAGCGGGTTTAGTTTGAGGACATTGGTGGCCGACACATGGGGAGGCTGAAAATCATCGCGTGAGGCGGTGATGACACCGAACAATCCGGTGACCTCATTCTCGAGGCGACGAATCAAGGCGAGGCTGTCTTTGTCGGCCCACTGCAAATCGTCAATGATGAGGATTACCGGTCCATGGCGGCAGACTTGGGTTGTCAATTGGATGGATGCATCCTTCGCTTCGGCTTGACCGAGTGAACGATTACGAGCGACTTCGGCTGCTTTTTTCAAGACCCCGCACAGCACGGGAAAGGAACTGCGCAAAATCTGCGTACTGACTGGATCGAGCTCCAATTGGCCAGCGTTGGGGCCACTGTAGCGACGCGCCAAAGCATCGACCATCTCATCAAACGCTTGTAGTGGCACCTCTTCTCGGCGGCGACAACGCGACTCAAACACTTGCAGCCACTTGTGTTCGGCGAACTGTTCCGCAACGGCGGCCACAAACCGTGTTTTCCCGATTCCAGGAGGCCCGGAAATGTGCAGACGCCTTGTCTGACCGCCAACCATCCGAGATAGCCAGCGTTGGGTCTGCCGCATCGGTTCGTCGCGACCAATGATTCGCAGGTTACAAGGATTGACCAACAAGGAGGTGGTGGCCTCTTGCACGTCGCCCGCTGCGGAGGCGACTTCCCAAGCGGTGGGACGATCGGACACTTCCGCTGACAGCATGCGATGAATCAGTTTTGCCAAAGGGCGCGGCACATCGACCGGCAGCATCTGCTCACGATCCATCTGCATCGAACCGCGGTGGGGGTGGCAATGACGGATCAGTCTGACGATCACCCGACCGAGGCTGAACAGGTCGCTGCCGGGCGGATAGTTCTGCTTGATCAGCACCTCCGGCGCCATGTATTTCTTGTTGCCCGCGACGTAGGCGCGGTGGCCATCGGGATCCCATATCGGATCGTACGAACCGACCATCCCATAGTCGATCAGTCTCAATCGCCCCGTTGGATCGATTAGTAGATTGTTCGGTTTGATATCGCGATGTACCAACTGATTGGAATGCAGGGCATGCAGCGCCCGTCCTGCTTCACGAAGAATCGCGTTGACTCGCTCGTAGAAAACAACCGGATCGCTGATCTGTTCGGCACGAATGGCCTTGATCAGGGAGAGCCCGTCGACCTGCTCCATCGTGATGAAGCAGCGTTCTTGGTGCTGGTACAGGCCGTACAGCATAACCAAATTCGGATGAAAGACCTCCGCGAGCGATCGGAAGCCTCGTTTGAGCCGATTGATTGTATTGGCATCGGAGTGAATCAGCACCTTCAACGCGACGGTGCTTTGCGTGTCGAGGTTTAAGGCACTGAAAACCGCGCCGGTGGCTCCCTGTCCAAGCAGTTTCTGGAGACGGAAACCGTGGATTTCGGCACCCACGCGCCACGGACCGTGAGACAGTTCCGCAGCGTTCGAAACAAAACCCTCGTCGGTATCGGTATTGCCCCGCTCATGGACCTCCGTACCATCACCGTCCGCTAGATCATCGCCAGGTTCCCAAGGCGGAACGTTTGGCGGATCGTCGGCATCGTCATCGTCAAATTCGGCTCCTTCGACGCCCACTGCAAATACCCCCTTCCCCACATTGAATGCACCGGTGTTGTGGGGAACGAATAGTCTAATTCCGTCACTGTGAATTCGTACATCCAGTTCCCGTAAAAATGTGGTGGGGGATACCCCCACTCCTTCTGGTTGTTTTGGCTCGCTGCCGGGACGCAAGTGTCTGTCGCGAATCCATGGGCCGGTGCCGCGGCGGCAAGCGGAAAATCGAGTGATGACCAACTACGCCGCTAGAGATAGTCTCGCGTGCGGAATTGGCCCTGACCGCGACTGGAGGGAGTTGGAGGTGCTGCGGGGCGATTTCTTGTTGTCGAATGCTGGCGAGAGTTGACCCGGCGGTGACCGGCATGGCGCGCGTGGCCGCTCATCGCCTGTCCCGCCGCATGGGCCATCGCGTGGATGAGCACCTGTGTCATCGGGTGCGCCGCAACTTGGGAAACCCGCTCCATCGTGGTGGGGCCGAATTGTTGGACGCGGCGAATCTGGACCCAGATCGAGTCCGCCGTGGTGTGACCCTGCCGAAAATGTTTTAAGAGATCGGCCATATCCAGCGTCCCGCGAAAGGTGCTGCGAGTCGACTCGTATCCGGCGGCACGGAAGTTCTGCACCAAGCGTCCAAGTTCCTGTAGCTGCTGATCCAAGTCACGAATCTGCTGTCTGCGTTGAGAGACTTCGTTATCGATCTGCGTCAGGTCGGTATCGACACCTTCCAGTCTGGCAACAATTTGATCGTCGGTGATTTCCGGCGTGTGGCGGGCGCGTTGGGAAAGTGCGTCACCGGAGGTTCGTGACAGCATGGATCGAAACAGTTCGACCGCTTCGCGATAGTACGGTCCACGCGTGTCTTCCAGCTCGGATTGTTCCGACCGGAGGCTGTCTAATTGCAGGCGAAGCGAGTCCAGTTCACCAATCACCTGCTCGCGCTCGACTCTCGTCCGCTCCACCCGCTCGAGTAACGCATCCAAACCCAGCGCTGCGGCCGCTTCGTCGCGCTGGCGTTCCAGTTCTTGCATCACCGTTTCCAGCGCCTCGCGATCCTCCGCCACAATGGCTTTCATCTGTTGCGGAGTATCGCGAAGAAACTCAAAGCTCTTTTTGGCTTCGTAAAAACCGATCAGTTGGCCGACCCAACGGTCCATTCGCCGCGTCAGCCCGCGCCGATCGTAAGCGGGCGTTCCGAAGCCTTGCCGGTAGAGATACTGAAATAGGGAACTCTGTTCGTAGGCCGGGAGTTTCTGAGCGGCATCTTGCTCCACACCAGCCAAGCGACCTTCCGCTTGCTGCAACGCTGCTTCCGCCGCCGCGGCACGATTCGACAATTTGGCAAAGTTCTCGTCGTCGGCCAATTGTTCACTTAACTGCTCGCTGAGCGATTGTTGTTGTTCGAGCAATTCATCCAGTTGCTCATCGTGCTGCGCCAGCCGTGTTTCTTGCTCTTGCCGCGCCGCGGTCGTGGCCTGAAGAGCGGCCGCATTTCGCTGCTGGTGCTCTCCTTTGCGAAGCAAGATCTGTCGCACATCGGGCCGGACTTCGGACCAAGTTTCCTGAATCGCTTCGGCCGTTAGTTCGGGCAGGTAATGCTGAGCCAACGCAACGAGCGTTCGGCTGCGGTCATCGGTCAACTCGCTGATCTGAGCGCCTCGTGCGGCAACGTGGCCACGCACCGACTCCAAGTCCGCTTGAATGGCTTGGTAGCCACGCAGCAACTGCTGGTGAACATCGGGACCTAAGAGTTCCATACGGCAATGAAGCGGAGCAAAGGAGGAAGCGAAATCGAACGCAAAACAGACGAAGCCGAAACTCGGCTTCGGTTGTGCCACTTACTGGGGCACATCCAGTTGAGTCAGTTGGGCTGTTAATTGGATCGGATTGCCCGCATCATCGGTCAACTCGACCTTGGGCTCCAGTTGTCCGCGTGACTTCTTCGAGAATACCGTCTCGTTCAAGACTCCGTCGGAGCGTTTGTCAGTCGCGAGTCGTTGATAAACCTCTTCAGGCACCCGTTCCGCCCAGCGATTGACCGTTTCGACTTTGCCCGTTTCGGCGTTGCGAATCTGCTGGGGAAGTACCTTTCCCGACACATCAATGGCTTCGACGATCACGTAATAACCGGCCGAGCGATAACGGCGGGTCTGTTCATTAAGGCCTTCACGTTCCAGCATCGAGGCGGCGTTTCCGCCCGAGACAATGCGTACATGGTATTCGGCTGCGAGCTGGGCTTGCAGTTGTTCCAACTGTTCAATGGCGGTCGTCGCGGAACGCGTATCCGCGGTACTGGCGGTAGACACTTGGGCCTGCAAACTGTCGGCTCGCTGGACCGCTTGCGCGTCGTCCGCGATGGCTTGGATCTGAGTCATTAATTCGGCGGCGCGGGCGTTCTGGGTTGCCAGATTTCGCCTCGCCTGGACTTCGCTGTTCAACGGTGCCACGGGTGAAAAGAAGAGCAGCCACAGCGATCCTATGGCGAACACGATCACCGCCATTGCGGCTGCAATGCGTCGCCGCCAAATCCAAGCGTACGCCCACAACGTAGCCCAACTGGTGGCAGGATCACGGTAGGTATGGAGGTCCTGAAAATACTGATCGATCGCGGCATCGATTTCGGCGGCGGTCACTCGATCACCGGAAACCTCAGCCGAACGCAGCAATTTCTCGCGAAGCTGCACACGAATGTCGGTCTGCTGGAACATCCTCTCCGCCGTCGCTCGGTCGCGGCCGATTTCCCGAGCCACATCCATCACGCGGAGCATCTCATTCAAACTCAGCTTTTCGCCCGGCAAGGAAACGCCGTTTGAAGTCTGCGAGGCAGACGGCTGTGAGGGGGCATTGGGCATGCAAACACCTGCGGAACCAGAAACAAAAACATGGCCCTTTGCGGGCGAGGCAAATACTATTCTTACCCAAGTGGTGCTGGCCGCCCAGTCAATTCCCTACTCGCGCTCGACTTGCTACGCTGTGGGGTATTTGCCGCCCCATACATCCTTCAGCTTTTCTTGCGGAGATTCTCAAGCGATGACCGATCAAGCCCAGCAAAATGCGCCGGTGCCCGACACCAGCCAGCCACAGCAAGATACTCAGACCATGCGTAAGTATCTCGACCGTGCCATGGTTGTGCTAGACAAGTTTGGAATTTCAGCAAAGGACGAAGCGCCATCTGAATTGGTGAACCTGCTCGAAGGGGTCAAGCACATCGACGAAGCCAAAGTGCTGGCGATCGCGGAAGTGATTCGACACATGAGTACCTTCAACCAATTGGTTCGTGATAATGTCGAGAACATTCAAGTCGGCAATCGCTACATGGAGATCACGCAGTTGTTCGACAGCGTGCGCGAAGATAGCAAGATGCTGATCTCGCAGTTGGACGATGGCCGGATTTCAGGTACCGAAAAGTTTCAGAATTGGTGGATGAAAATCCGCCGTGGAACACCCTCGGATCGCTTCGACAAAATCAAGGATGTCTATCAAGATGTCTCCAAAGACACCAAGCTCGCGCTGGGCAGCGAAGACCAGATCATGGAAGGATACATCGATTTTCGGTTCGCCTTGAAGGAAGCGGAAGTCCTCGCACGCGAACTGCTCGACACGCATGCACCCATCCTCGAAGCCGCCAAGGAAGGTCTCGGTCAGGCCCAGACGAACTTGGATAACTACACCGGCACCGACGAGGGAGGCAAGTCCCGCCTGGAACTCGCTCGTGACGAAGCCCGCCATCGTTTTGAGGAAGAAGACCGCACCTATCAGTTACTCAAAGACATCGCCGAAAATCTCGAGATCGGCTACGACGTCGGCGAAACGCTGATCACCAAATTGCGGCAGACGCACGACGTCAAGGATCGCGTCTATCGCCGGGCGGTCACTTTTTTCACCACCAACGAACATGTCTTTACGATCCTCGGAACGGTCTATACCAGTCAGCAAGGATTGCACGAAGTCACCCAGGCGACCGAAGCGATGAAGGATGGCGTAAACAAAGGGTTGGAAGATATCGCTGATCTAGGACGTGAACTCGAGCGAGCCGCACTGCGAGCCGGTTATGGTTCGACGATCAATCCGGAATCGGTGCAAAAATTGGTCGACGCGATCAGCGGTTTCCAGATCGAATCGTTGGAGATGATTGCCGAGCTTCGCAAGGAAAGCGAAGAAAGCACGCGTCAAATCCGCAGTGCCGTCGAAGGTGGTAAGAAAAAGTACCAACAGACGCTGGCCCGATTCGCTCGCGGTGAAGCCATCCAGTAGTTGCGAGCCCGCATCAACCCACCTCGCCCCGCGCAGCGGGGGAGGTCGGCCTCTCAGGGACGCGAGAAGTTGCGAGTTGCGAGTAGGGCAGTATCAATCCACCTCGCCACGGGCAGCGGGGCGAGGTGGGTCGGCCTCTCAGGGCCGGGAGGGGCTTTGGACCCGCAGCCGTGGCCCATTAAAAGTGGCCCATTAAAAGTGGCCCATTAAAATCTCGCCGCTCTGCCGGCTAGGTCTCCTGGAGCCCTTGCAATTGCCGTTTTTTATTGGCCCGATCTCCCGCCTACACAAAATCTCGGATCCGCATGTTAAGGTAGTGCCCTGGAAACCAAGGTGGCGTTAAAAATCGAAACAGCGCTCGCCTGTCACCGACGCAAATGGCCCTCCCAGGCGGCCGCACAACCGGTTTCCCCCAGCCCCTTATCCCCTCTTTCTCACCGTCAGGCGGAAGGCACATTCTGTGTATTGGTTAACGATTCTCTCTTTTCTGTTTTTCACTGCACTCGTGGGTGTGTTGACATGGTGGATCACTCGCAAGGATGACCACGCCACCAGTTCGGGCTACTTCCTCGGTGGCCGCTCGCTCACCTTTCCGCTGATTGCCGGTTCACTGCTACTTACGAACCTCTCGACCGAACAGATGGTGGGGCTGAACGGCGCGGCTTACACCGACGGCCTGTGCGTCATGGTGTGGGAAGTCGTCTGCGTCGTCGCATTGGTCTTTATGGCTTGGTTCTTCTTGCCTCGCTTTTTGAAAAGTGGTGTCGCCACCGTCCCGCAGTACCTCGAGATTCGTTTCGATCATCAGACGCAGGTGATCACGAATCTGATTTTCCTGTTAGCCTACGTCGGGATCCTGTTGCCGATTATTCTCTACACCGGTGCTACTGGGATGATGGGGATCTTGGATGTGCCGGCGATGCTCGGGGGACTGTCCGAAACCCTCGGCACGACGCCTGAAAGTACTTCCCTGTGGTTGATCGTTTGGGCGGTGGGGATCATCGGCTCGATCTACGCTCTCTTCGGTGGCCTGCGCACCGTCGCCGTCTCCGACACTATCAACGGAGTGGGATTGTTTGTTGGTGGTTTTCTGATCACCGGCTTCGCGTTGACTCAGTTGGGGGGTGGTGGTGGGGTCGCTGAGGGAGCCAACGTTCTGATGGAGCAGCAACGAGACCGCTTTAACTCGGTCGGTAGCAAAGCAACATCGGTCCCCTTCGGCACGATCTTCTCCGGGATTTTTCTACTGAATCTGTTTTACTGGACAACCAATCAGCAGATTATCCAACGCACCTTTGGCGCGAGCAGCTTGGCCGAAGGTCAAAAGGGAGTTTTGCTGACCGGAGCGCTGAAGTTGCTCGGACCGTTGTACTTGGTCGTGCCGGGCATGATCGCTTACAGCGTCTTTGCTGGGGAAGGCATCAAAGCCGACCAGGCGTACGGGATGTTGGTCAACCGTGTCTTGCCAGCTCCGCTGACGGGCTTCTTTGCGGCGGCCATGATCGGCGCGATCTTGTCCAGTTTTAACTCGGCTCTCAACAGTTCCTGCACGCTGTTTAGTTTGGGGCTTTACAAGAGTGTCCTCAATAAGAACGCCACCGAACAGCAAGTCGTCCGTTCGGGGAAAGTCTTCGGTTGGGTGGTCGCTGTCGTTGCTATGGCCATCGCACCGCTGCTGGCACAAACGACCAGTATTTTTGGCTATCTGCAAAAAATGAATGGCATCTATTTCATTCCGATTTTTGCCGTGGTCTTGGTGGGGATGTTGTCTAAACGAGTCCCCTCGATTGCCGCCAAAATCGCGTTGGTCGTTGGTTTCTCGACAATCGCGATCGGCTACTTTGTCCCGCCGTTTGACACGGTGGTCGCGTCGATGCACGAGTTCCAGTTTCTCGGAGTGGTCTTTGCCTGGCTGCTGATCCTGATGTTTGTTATCGGCGAAGTGAAGCCGCGCGCGACGGAGTTCCACCAAGAGGATGTCGGCGCTGTCGATATGACGTCTTGGCGTTTCGCCAAACCCGTGGGACTGGCATTGATCGCGATTGTGATCACCATTTATGCAACGTTTGCGGACTTCTCTGTTCTGAAAGAGCCCGCGGGGCAAGAGTTCGCCGGCATTCGGCAGTTCACGCTGAAAAACAAGACGGGTATGACGGTCAAGGTTTCTAACTACGGAGCCACCATCACCTCCATCTCGGTGCCCGACCGCGACGGCGAAATGGCCGATGTGGCGCTGGGATACGACAACGCCGAACAATACATCAACGCGGTCGACAAACCCTACTTCGGTGCCGTTGTGGGGCGCTACGGAAACCGAATCGCCAAGGGAGCGTTCACCATCGACGGCGAAAGCTACTCATTGGCAATCAACAATGGCGTGAATCATTTACACGGCGGCGTGGTCGGATTCGACAAGGTGATTTGGGACGCCCAGTCGCTGGAAGACAACGGCATCGCGTTGACTTATCAAGCCAAAGATCGGGAGGAAGGCTATCCCGGCAACCTGACCGTTACGGTGACGTATCGCTTAAGCGACGATAACGAGTTGTCGGTCGATTACTTGGCGACCACCGACAAACCAACGCACGTTAATCTCACCCAGCACACTTACTTCAACCTGAAGGGTGAGGGGGAAGGTACGATTTTGGATCATCAACTGCTCCTCAATGCGGATCGCTATACACCGGTCGATGAGGGCCTGATCCCGACCGGCGAATTGGCAAGCGTGACGGACACACCGTTTGACTTCACGACCGCTAAACCGATTGGTCAGGAAATCGATGCCGAAGATCCGCAACTGCAGATGGGAGGCGGCTACGACCACAATTGGGTACTGACACGCGATCCTGCTGACGAAGGCCTGCAGCTTGCCGCGGAAGTCTTCGAACCCGAGTCCGGGCGGGTCTTGCGGGTGCTCACTACCGAGCCAGGGATTCAGTTCTACACCGGCAACTTCCTTGATGGACGGTTGATTGGAAAGTCAGGCAATCCGTATCTCCATCGTGGCGGTTTCTGCTTGGAGACTCAGCATTTTCCTGATAGTCCTAATCAGCCCGAATTCCCTTCGACCCGTTTGGATCCAGGCGAGACCTACGAATCGAAAACCGTCTTCAAGTTTTCGGTGCGAGAGTAAAACCGATTCCTCGGTGTCGGAATCGATTTAGCAATGAGCGATAAATAAGTGTCGGGTACCTGTTGTGCGAAGCACCCGAAGGGCGAGTTCCTCGCAAAAGGTACCCGACACTTTTTTGTCGCACGATCCTTAGTCACCGCCGAGATGTCCCTCGACCTGTGTGGCCGGTGGCAAGCCGGCGGGCAATGGATGGAGTGTAGGATGCAGCGTCGCAGCGAGGATTTCCAAGCTGTCGACCAATCGCGGCCCCGGTCGGCTGAAGTATGCCGACCCGTCCACGACGTAGACTCGTTTGGATCGCACACAGGTTAGTGACTGCCAGTGCGGGAAGGCTCGCAGGATTGGCAGATCTTGCATCGTGCGCGGGACATCAAAGCCACAGCAGGCGATGATCAGAACTTCGGGATCCGCCGCAACAATCGCATCCCACGGTGTCGTCTGCGAACGCTGGCCGACGCCGCCGATCGCTTCGCGCCCGCCCGCCAGTTCCACCAGTTGAGGACTCCAGTGTCCGGCGCAAAACGGCGGCTCGATCCACTCCAGTAGGATCATCCTGGGCCGGTGTTCGATCGATCGAGAACGCTCGGCAACCATCTCCACGCGGCATTGCAGGTCGCCGACATAACGATCCGCATTGGCTTCGCAGCCTGCCGCCACGCCGACTTGGCGAATGCATTCCCACACATCTTCAAGGGTGGTCGGTTCCAGATTGATCACTTGCGGCCGACTGGGCAACGACTGGGCGGCCGCCTGGACTTCGTTTTCGGCAACCGCACAGACATCGCATAAAGCTTGCGTGACAATCAGGTCGGGACGCAGCGATTCCAGCGTCGGCATGTCGAGTCGATAGAGCGCCCGTTCGGTCTGCAATTGTTCGCGAACCAATGTGTCGATCTCGAGACTGGTCGCGTCATGTGGGATCAGCGTCTGAGTCACCTTTGGCAGGTCCGCCACATCCGAAGGGAAGTCGCATTCATGCGTCACGCCGACGAGCTGCTCGCGCAGGCCCAAGCCGCAGATGATTTCGGTTGCACTGGGTAGCAAAGAAACGATGCGCATAGATTCTCCAGAAGAAGGCAACGGGGTAAACGAGTATCGCGGCAGATCAAGGACGGAAGTCAGGCTAACTTCGCACCGTTGGGAACCGAATCATCCGGTACGGCCAGCACCACCGACCCGTCGTTGCGGTAAAAACCCGTTATCAGAAACTCCGACATTATTGGTCCAATTTGCTTCGGCGGGAAGTTAATCACGGCAACGATCTGCTTCCCCAGTAGATTCTCTTTCGAATAGAGGGTCGTGATCTGGGCACTCGTGCGTTTGGTGCCAATGTCGCTTCCAAAGTCGACCGTCACTTTCCAAGCCGGTTTGCGGGCCTCCGGAAAATCTTCCACGTGAACGACCGTACCGACTCGTAGTTCCACTTTCTCAAAGTCGTCCCAGGTGATGACGTTCATTGGGTTGGCTCCTCGGTTCCGCACTCGCGGAAAAACTGTTCCAGAAACAGCCGCATGAAGTCTTCTCTTTGGCCCGCCATGCGACGTGCCGGTTCGGTGTTTAGTAAAGCACGCAGTTTGAACAGCTTTTCGTGGAAATGGCCGATGCCCGTTTTGGCTTGCCCACTCTGTGAACCGGAAACATGAAACGGCTGTCCGCTGGCAGCGCCATACTCAATCGTGCGCACGATACCGATCGCTCCGAGTGCATCCAACCGATCGGCGTCTTGGACAATCTTGCCTTCGAGCGAAAGGTCTTCGCGGTTGACCGCTTTTCGAAACGAGATGTTGTCGACGATCTGCACGACGTGCTCGACGACGGCAGGCGATACCTGAAGGTCGTTCAGGATTTCGCGGGAGAACTCTCCACTTCGCTCCACTCCGTCATGGAACTTGGCGTCCCCGATGTCGTGCAGTAACGCTGCCAACTGGACAACCGTGGAATCACCACCCACTTCGGCTTGGATTTCTTTGGCCGATCGAAAGACGCGCAAGACATGATCGATGCCATGGCCGGCTTGTTGGTCTCGCATGCGCTCTCGAACGCAAACTTCGACCTGTTGGATAAGGGACGGTTGGATGATGGAATGACTCGGTTCGCTCAAGGGTTCAGTCCCCGTCGTGTGGCTGAAAGTTCAGAAAGTGGCCCAGAAAACCTCTAAAACTAGACGAGCGAATTGAAATAGCTATGGGAGGTGTCTCTCACGCCCTGTGTTAAGGAACACAGGGCATTGCGAACGAATCCTCCGTTTTGGCGTTAGTGGATTGCTGGCCGACACGCTGGTCGTTTGGTGTACCGAATTTAGTCGCATGCCGTTCTTTCAGACGGGTCTGGACCGCGAGCGTCTAACGTTCCAGCACAACGGAATTCAAGGCCGTCTGACCAATGTCGAAGGCCACGTCATTCACGAAATTTAGGCGTGACAAGACGCGGTCTTTCTGGTTCGGAGCCGTCGCAGCGGACGCGAGGTTACTGCTTGGCCGAGCGTTTTTTCCAGTCGGGGATTCCCGTCGTATCGAGTTGCTCACGATACAGCACATGAAACGGGCGCGTCGGTGACATCTCGGCCGTTTCATTAACCATCAATGGTCGCGTCGCCTTCCACCACTGATCGTATGCCTCACGCATCTCCGTGACCACTTCTGGATGGGCGTCGATCACGTTGGTCGTTTGCCCAGGATCGGCTTGCATATCAAACAGTTGCGTGTTGTCGACGAACCGAAAACGCTGGTTGCGGATGGCAAACTTCTTGAACTGAAAATCATTCGGTTCGGCTCCGGTGGGCCAGCGTCCGCAGTGTGTGACGAGGTGGCGATCTTCCCAAGGGGTCGCGGGGTCGTTGATCAAAGGCAGCAGGCTGCGCCCCTCGACTTGATGCGGAGGTTGCGTGGCTCCGGCCAAGTCGAGCAACGTAGGAAAGAGGTCGATATGAGCGGCCACCGTGTCGATGTCTTGTCCCGCCTGGATCTTGCCGTCCCAGCGGACGAAGAAAGGTACACGGACGCCCCCTTCGTCGGGCGACCCCTTGGTGCCTTTCATGCCAGCGTTGTAAGACAAGAGGGGCTCGCCATCGGTCGTCTTGCCAATCGGTTTTCCCGCACGTCCCAGGCCGTTACCGGCAGGGCCGTTGTCGGACATGAAAATCAAGACCGTGTTTTCCAGCAGGTTCAGACGCTTCATCGCCGACAGGAGTTCGCCCATGTTTTCGTCGATGTTTTCAATCATGCCGTAAAAGCCAGCTTCGCCTTTACTGAAGCCTAGGTCGGTAAAACGCCGAGCATTTTTCTTAGGCGCGATGTACGGCGAGTGAGGTGCATTGGTAGCGATGTAGGCGAAGAAAGGGGCGTCGTGCTCGCTGGCCGTTTCCATCCAATCGATGGCGGCTTCAAAAAAGATGTCGGTGCAAAACCCTCGCGTTTTGACGAACCGGCCATTGTGCCGAATCACCGGATCGAAGTACTGATTGCCCGGTACGTCCGCGCAACTGCATTGGTAGGCTTGTCCGATTCCGCCCGCTCCATGAATGAAGGCTTCATCGAATCCGCGGCTGTGCGGTTGGTAAGCCTCCTCATCGCCCAGGTGCCACTTTCCAAAAATGCCCGACGTGTAGCCGGCCGTCTGAAGCGCTTGCGGCAGCGTGACCGCGTTGAGGGTCATCCGTTCCCGTTCGAGAATCGTATG
>CAYZHQ010000016.1:0-6974 GCA_964477385.1 uncultured Pirellulaceae bacterium | reverse complement strand
ACGATTGGCAAGTGGCATCTCGGTTGGAGTTGGCCCGCCACGCCACAACAGCGTCCGCTGTTGCGAGGCCAGCACAAAGACCGTCAAGAGACAGCGACAGCGGAGCATCTCGCTGCATGGAAAGAGGTCTTCTCACAGCCGATCGCCAATGGGCCGACGACCCGCGGTTTTGACATTTACTTTGGTACCGACGTTCCTAATTGGCCGCCCTATTGCTTTATCGAACAGGATCGGACGATTGGTATTCCAACGACGTTTCTGCCGCCGGAGCTTTTCAAGAACAATCTCGCCAGCACTCCGGGACCGGCGCTGGCAGACTGGAAGCTCGAGGCGATCCTGCCGGCGCTGGGAGATCGTGCGGCTCAGTTTGTCCGCGATGCGGTGCAGCATCCCCAACCGTTCTTGCTTTACATGCCGCTGACGGCACCGCATACGCCGCTCGCGGTGAATCCCGAGTGGCGCGGCAAGAGCGGCTTGAATGCCTATGCCGATTTGGTCATGGAAACCGATGCGATCGTCGGACAAGTTCTCAAGGCTCTCGACGAAAGTGGTGCGGCCGACAACACGCTGGTGATCTTTACCAGCGACAACGGCTGTGCGCCGTACATCGGTGTCGATGCACTCGAAAAACAGGGGCATTATCCCAGCGGTCCACTGCGCGGTTACAAAGCCGACGTCTGGGAAGGTGGCCATCGCGTACCGTTCATTGTTCGTTGGCCAGGGAAGGTCCAAGCCGGCAGTGTTTGTGAGCAGTTGGTTCAGCAAGCCGACTTGATGGCGACCTTTGCCGATGTGTTTGGCGTTTCGCTACCTGACAATGTGGGCGAAGACAGTTTCAGTCTGCTGCCGTTGCTGCGCGGCGAAGACCGGCCGGTGCGCCAGACGGCGGTCAATGCATCGATCCGTGGTGTGCCAGGATTGCGGTCTGGCTCGTGGAAATACATTCCCGCACCTGGCTCGGGCGGCTGGGGGAAAGGGGGCGACCAAAGCCAATCGGTCCAGTTGTATAACTTGGCAAACGACTTGGGCGAACAGCACAATCTTGCCGATCAACATCCCCAGCGTGTCGCGGAAATGCACGACCTGTTAGAGAAGTTGATTACCGACGGCCGCAGCACGCCGGGGGCTCGGCAGAATAACGATGTCAAAGTGCGGCGACACTCCAAGCCACCCGCTTCGGCAGCCTCCCAGCCGAACGACTAGTTGGCAGGTTGCGAAGCCGGTCGCCGACGAACCAAGCCAGAGTCCATCTGGCCGCGTTTTAAGCAGGCAGGCAGGAGTCATCCGGTAAAGGAGCCGCCTTGGCGATAGCCGCGGTTCCTGCAAACCTGCTTACTCTGTCGGCCGCAGCGGAGTACAGTCCCAGAGATACCCCTCGCACCATCGGCCTTCGCCACACAGCAAGCTTTCTTTGCCATGCCGCACCGGGCAAGCGGGCCCGCCCAGCAAGGCGGCCATCGGCAACGCGGCGACCAAGCTTTGCAGGTCGTCATGAGACCATTTTGCGGAGCGGTCAATCGGCAAGCCATAAGCGACTGAAAGGGACTGGCGATAGTCCTGCAAGTCGATCGCATCGCGCCGGCATTTGGCTTTGCCAGGCAACACCGGCAACTGCGACTGTCGCCAGATCGACGTGGGAAAGCACTCGATCAACCAAAACTCGTCGCCACTGCGTGGTGCGATGGGAGAATCGACTGCCGTTGCCGGAACATCACGCCCGCCGGCGCGTCTCAGCCGACGAAACAGATCGATGCAGAACTCGATCCATACTCGCTGAGTGCCCGGATAGGTCCGTGGGTATTCGCCCGTCTTGCCTTGACAACGCGCCTCGTACTCGCACCATCGGCCGACCCCCGGTCGCTCGCCAGCGTTTGGCTCTCGCCAGCCTTGCGGTCCATCCAGACTGACGCCGACAATCGCCTGTTTGCGGATGAACTCCAGCAAGTGTGTTGCCATGCTCTGGGAGTCGAGCGGTGACGATGGCCAAGACAGACACGGGGAACGGACCGATCGCCACTCCGGTGCATCGCCTGGTTGAAAGGAAACCAGCGAACTGCCGTTGTCGGACCATTTACCCGATGCCAAATCGATTCCCAGCACGGAGATTTGCATGATGGAGCCAGAATGGGAGGATGCGTTGGTCGATTGGCTCACTCAACGATCAGCACCCCGTTCATAACCATCCAGTGCCCTGGGAAGGTGCACAGATACGGGTATCGGCCCGGTTTGGATGGAGCGGTGAAGTAGATCGTTTGTTTTTCGCCCGGTGGAACAATATCGGTGTGAGTCAAAATCGCGTCGGATGTGGGGATGTACTGCCTTGCATAGGCCTGTGGATCGGCGATCAATTGATTGCTCAGGCGTCCGACGCGCTCCAGTGCGCCCGCTTGAACCAGTACCCAGTTGTGAGGCACCACGTCAGGATTGGACAGCGTTAGCGCGATCGGTTGATTCGCTCGCACGGTCAATTGAGTGGTCTCGTACGTCAGATTGCTGCCGGTGGCGATCTCGACTCGGTGGGCATCGGCAATGGGTCTTTGCCACGGATTGGAAACCCGCGCCGCGTTCGATGCCAAATCGACCAGCAGCGGGTGAGCGGCGATGGTTTTGTTACCCGGCAAGTAACCTGGGAAGTCACGAAATTCACTGTCCAGTTTATGAACGGTCACGAATAAATCATGTCCCTCTCCAACCGGGCTTGGAGACCGTAGCGTCGCATCCTCATCCGCTGCATTCACGTGTAGTCGCAAGTGCAGTTGGCTGACCGGTTGCAGGTCGGGCATTTCCAAAAACAGCGAGCGTTTGTCAGCCAACACGTGCGCCCCGGTGATTGCGATCGGATCGTGCCCGGCAACGCCGAGGTGTGTGGTGGAGTACTCCGGAGAGCCGTATGCCCCGCTGTAACGATAGTTCCATGCCTGAGCAAAATGCTGTCGCGGGTCTTCAGCAATCGTGGCGTCCAGCGGTTCAGCAAAAAAGATACGGAGGCCATTCTCATGGACATGAAATCCGATCGGTAACTGTGTTCGGTCGCCGGTAAACCGCACCCGTTGAAAGCAGCCATCGTCCGGCGTGTAGGTTCCCCAACCCGACATCCCCGAGACGTACAACTGCCCGTCGTTGGGATGAAAGCGACCACGGTGCGCACCCGATAAGAACTCGCCGGCGAGCGGTACGACGGCGCCTTGCAGTTGCCCGTCGACTTTGTTCCGCAGGATGGCAAACCATGAACCGCTGCCGAAAGAGAAATGCAACAACTGATCGTTCAACGGACCGAACAGTTGGCTATCGACAAAGGCTTGTCCCCCGCTGGAATTGTCGATCCCTCGCGGCAGGTAGGCCAAGGGTAATTCGGGAGGTCGGCCCTTCCGCGGTCCGCCAAAACCAAAATGCGATGCCGCGTTGGGATCGATCGACGATGCATCGACCACCGCATTAACAGCCGATGCGGGCGTCCAGCCCCCTTCGGAAACGGGCACAGTGATCGTCCCGTCGGGCATGCTCCCCAGCCCATCGGGATTGCGGAACCCTGTGGCGATCACGTCGGCGCGTTTTCCATCGGGCGAGATTCGCAGCAGGCCCTGATTTCCCGAAGCGGTATAGAAGTTGCCTGTTGCGTCGCGCTGCAATCCGCAGATGAAATCATGGCCTGCCGGTGAAGTGACCATGGCGTTGCTAAAGCATTCATAAAAATCGGTTTCGCCGTCGCCATTTAAATCGTTCAACCGAGTGAGCTGGTCGCGACACTGAACGTAAATTTGCCCGTCGGCAACGACTAGGCCGAGTGCGTGATGGAGGCCCGTTGCGATGCGTTTCCATGAGGCGCGCTCCAGAGTACTGGTCGAGGCATCAAGGCCGGTCACGCGCCAAACATCGCCTTGCATCGTGCAGACGACCGCGCTGCCATCGGGTAAAAAATCATGGCCGCCACAGAACAACAACGCCCGCCAAGGATTGTCGATCGGCAACTCGATCGTATCGATCGCGTAAGGACGCTGCGTGCCGCGAACGACGTTCGTCGTGATCATCTGCGGCCATTGCGATGGCCCACCAGCGATCGCTTGCCGCATGGAGTGCCTTTCGACGGGGGCGACTTCTCGCACGAAACGGCCCTCACGAACCCAAGCGGAATCAAGGTATTCGGTATTGCCGCGACGATAGGCAAACACCACCCGCGCGCCGTGTCGGTAGAAACCGTGATATTGAAAGGGTTCGTCAACCGGCGGCGTCTTGGGCAACGGAACGAGTTGTCCGTCGATTCGCAGGCCCCCCAAAAAGCCGTAGCGTACCGAGTCGATTTTGACGAAGCCGCCCGACCATACGGCATCGAAGGTCAAGGTGTCGGGATTGAAGCATGCCGACAGTTCGTGGTCTTCGCCCAGACGCACGCAGACCCCACGTGGGACCGTGATGCCGGGAGCCCGAAACACACCCGCTTGCATCGATCCTAAATCGGCTTCGTTCCAACGTCCGTCGGCCCAAGTTGATTCGTTTTGGTTCCCCCAGTGTCCTTGCGGTAGGTCACCCTCCTGTCCGCCGTCGAGCCCCGGGTAGGCGGCCAACAACATCGGTGCCTGCGACTGCTTGCGAAAGTGCTCGGCTTGTTTGGTGTAAAAATCGTACAACCGATCACGGTTGACCGGATGGCTGGCGCTCGGCCAGCTCTCTCGTTTGACCGGCGCGGTCGTGAGCGGAAACGAAGCTGGACCGTGCATCTGGCTGTGTTGCAGGATGGTGTGAATTTGGGGTGCAAGCGGCAAGTCGTCTCGTCCCAGTTCGCACAGGAAGCGAATCAAGTCGAGTTGCTGTTGGTGCGACATCGCGGCTACCAAGCCGCTTGGCATCACGGTGCTGCCCGCGATCTCTGTTTCGATGTCCTCTTTGGCGATGACGTGCCGCTTGCCAGTGGAGACGTCGGTAAGGGTTATGTGTTGCGCATCGGTTTCCTCTCGGTAACCGCTAAACAGATCGCCGTCGACGGTAAGGACTTTCCAAGTCACATACTTTGGCTCCACTTCGCGATCGGGCCACATTACCGACTCGATGATCTGTGCGGGGGACCGTTCCTTTGCGAGTCTGCTTAAATTGGGGCCGACGGTGCCGCCATGGTCGCCGACCCGATGGCAAGACAAACAGGCCAGCTTGGCATTCGCGAATACGCTGGCCCCGCGCGCGGTATCCCCCTTGGTCTGCGATTCGGCGAATAGGCGACGGGCTAACTCCGGGTCGTAAATCAACGCTTGGGGGGCGGACGAATCGTCTGCGTCCTCAACGGGGATCGGCATGAATGCGTCCGCTTGCACCGGAGGTCTTGGCAGGCGGAAATCCCAGAAACCCAGCGTCTGTTGATCGCGCTTCACGGTTTGCACCTCACCAGTCGCGGGTAGCCGTGAGCCTCGCGAGAGCCGCACCCAGTCGATCGTGCCATCGCAGTCTAGGTTCCCTTCCACTAAGCGTCCGATGCCTAGACCACCGGAAACCGCCGTTTGGTTTTCGCTGGACGAAGTGATTGCTTGGTCCGCAACCATTTGTCCATCCACAAACAATCGCACGCGCTCGGGTTGATAGACCATGGCCAGCGTGTGGGGTCGGCCGTCGCAGATCATCTTTTCACTGCGGACGTGGTCGGGGGTTTTTCCCGGCAGGTAAGCCGTTAGGTATCCGCTGCCGTGCATCGAAAAGATCTCCCAGTGATCGGCCGATCGCTTGGGGTCGCTCGCTACCAGAATGTTGTAGCGGTCACGGCGAGAAAGCGTGGCGCGGACTTCTACCGTGAGCGGAGGCTTCCGATATTCGGGGGCTCCTGGATAAATTCGCCCCACAGGATTGTCGGACGGTGTCTTTGGCTCCGGTTGAAGGTTCGCGGCGGTTGGTTTCGGACCACCACTACCGGGCTGCTTCAGTTCCTGCCGGACCCAATGCAGTCCATCACGGTTTTCCAGCAGCGAGTCGTAGGCATCTAATTCATTGCGATGATCGAGAATTCCAATCGGTCCGTCGTAGCCGCTTTCGACGACCGTGCGAATCATCTCGAGTTCATGCTTGCCTTTTCCGATACCGAGAATTTTGGGTTGTTCCTGAGGGTTCATCCCGTTCAGGTTTAAGCAGAAGACAAAGGGCTTCATCAGCGTCCAACGGTGTGTCCAGTTATCGATCTGTTGATGCCCGTGATGAAAGTTGTACACGATGCCTACATGCTGCATCCCCTGTTCTCGCAAACGCTGGCAAACGGCAACCAGATTCTTTGGCTGCCCGCCCCAGCCGCCGTGATTGTAAAGTCCCAGTTTGCAGCCCATCGATTTCGTCCGCTGGGCGAGCGGGAGTAAGTTTTTGGCTGCCAGTTCGACCTTCTCCGCCTGCGACTCGCCGGCGTTGTCTGGTAATGTCTGCCAAATTTGTGGATGCAGATTGTATTTTTCAAACAGCTCGAACGCCGACTCGTGGACGCTCCAAAACGCAAAGAACTCGATGTTGTGCTTTTGATACTCCAAAATTTCCTGTTCGAACGTCGGCACGTGTTGGGAACGCCAATCGTAAGCGCAGCGCTGAATGCCAAGGCTCTGCAGCATCTCCGCACGTGCGGCGGGACCGCGCTGCTTGGAGTCGAACGGAACGATGCACCATGCCACTAGGTTATCGCGACGAAGGACATCGGGCTCGTTGTCGGCGGCGGAGGACGCGTGCAAGCCGAGAAAGAGAATCGCCAGGAATGAAAACGCGGCGAACGGAATCGATGGAGCGGGTAATCTTTTCATTGTGATATGATAGCCAGTTGCGAACGCTCGCGGAGGGAAAGGGCGTGCCGTCACGGAGGCTCATCCTGGCACGACGCTCAAGCGGGCACGACGCTCAAGCGAGTGAACGAATTGTTTCCTGCGTTCATTCGCCGATACATCGGGTTAATGCTCTGCCGCGTTTTTGACACGCAACCTAACGCGGCTCATTCAGGAGAGAGGGGTTTCATGCAGATGATG
>CAYZHQ010000015.1:0-75100 GCA_964477385.1 uncultured Pirellulaceae bacterium | reverse complement strand
CCGAAAAAGCGCAACTTCAAAACTCACGCATCGGGTTACCAGAAGCAGCCTGCTAAACAAGGCATTGAAGCAAGTCCAATCCGGGAAGACAGTTGCGGCGTCCCTAGTCATTCACGTGAATAATCCGGGATAGGGGAATTTCCCCACCGGGCGTGGCGGCACCAACCCCGGCGGTGTGCGAGGCAATGGCAAGCGAGCGAACTCGGTGCTGATTGACATTTTGCCATTCATCGAGCAACAGCCGCTGTGGGAACGGATCAGCAATCCGTTCCAAGCCGGCGGGCGAACCTATCCAGCGATGGGCGTGCAGGTGACGCGCAATAACGCTCGTCCTGGCAACAACTCCAACCCGATCTATGAACCTTGGCGAACGCAGGTCAACACCTACCGCTGCCCGAGCGATCCGATCTTTCATGGTGGCGTTGCCCAAACCAATTAGGCACTCTGTTATGGGGACGGCATCAAGCAGGTCGGCGCCAACTGGAACATCAATCACGGCTCCAAGCGAGGTGTCTTCAAAGCCCACAGCGTTTCCCAAAGCGGGGCTCCTTGCAGGCAGCGGGTCTGGAAAGCCCATACGGATTGTGGGGTGCCCTGGGCAGCATCGACGGCGAAGAGACCGAGATGCTGGAATAAGCACGTCGCATCCTGCCAGTCGTGACTCTCCTTGCTGCTTGCATGGTCGTCGATTCCTGGTAGCCTCAGCAAGATTCGTAGCCTGCAACGAGCAACGTTGCAGGCCTGCTCCGAACCTGTTGTCACTCTAGACAAGCGAGGCCTTTGTGCGGGAACGACCGATCGACCGGGTCATTTTGGTCCCTGGGCTGCTGGAGCCACACGCCATGCTGTGGTTTCTGAAGCGTCGGCTGCAAACCCGCTGCGACCACGTCGACTTATTTCCAGATCGCATCATCTTTCGTTCGCTCGAACAGAGCATCGCGCGTCTCTCGGAATTGCTCTGCGATGAGCAGGCGAGCTCGATTGGAGTCGTCACACACAGCTTTGGCGATTGGGTGGCACGTCAAGCGATCGCACGGTCGCCCGAGCATCGCGTGCGGACCATGGTCTCGGTCGCCCCTGCGATGCGCGCCGGCACGATCTTGCGGGCACTGCGAGCCGTGTCGGGCAAATCGATTCCCGAGATCACCGTGATTACCAACCCGGACTTGGCCATGGCGCGGCTCGACTGCGACGCGCGGGTGAAGCGACTGGTGATCTGGGCCAAGTTCGACGGTCTGGTTCGCCCGGTACCGCTGGACTCGATTGAAGGCCTGCAGGTCCTGCCGGTGGCGGCGACTCACCTGTCGGTCGTCATGCAACCCAACGTCTTGAAGATGATCGAATCGACGTTGTTTCCCGCCGACGGCAGCGCGTGAGGAGACTGTCGGCAGGGCGTCGCCACGACTGGTCTAGTTGACTTTCAGCGAGGCGGGAGCGCGAATTTGTTGATAGGCGTTGTAGAGCGCCACACCATCACGGAAGCGCCGGTTGGGTAACGGATCGATACACTTGCGGATCAGCGACACAAAGGTGGCTGACAAGCCGCGTCGCAGCTTGGTGTATTCAGGCAGCGGCGGTGTGAAGGGATACTCGGGCAACACGCCTGCGAACATCCGGTACATCACCAACCCCAGCGAAAAAACATCGCTGCGGTAGGTCGCCTTGCCCATCGCCTGCTCGGGGGCGACGTAGCCGAGCGTCCCCGAACCCGACTGAGAAGCGAGCGTTTTGCCGAAACGCGCCAGCCCAAAATCGGTGAGACAGATCTTGTTATGCGGAAAAATAATAAAGTTGTCCGGCTTGATGTCGCGATGCAGCACGTGGTTTTCATGAGCATACGCGACCGCTTCGATCATCTGTGCAGCGTAGTCGATCGCAGTCGCCCGCGCGATCCGTTTGGTAATCCGGTCGGCCAAGGTTTGGTCGCCCATCGGGAAGACCATCACCAGTTTCCCATCGATCACGCGAGCATCCTTCAACCGCAGAATGTTGGGATGATCGAGCCGCGCCATGATCCGGATTTCACGCGTGATATCTTCTTGGCTCTGGTAATTGCTGGTGAACGATTCGCTGGGAATCTTGATCGCGACGCGGCGATTCTCTAGTTCATCCATGGCGGCATAGACGGTTGCGAAGCCACCACTGCCGAGCCGCTTCAGTAACCGGTATTTGTCCAGACGCGTTCCAATGCGAAGCGACTTTTGGGAAGCCGGTCCGCTGTTGCGCGTATAAAGTTTTAGGGCCGCCGCCATATGCTCAGCATCATTCCGGGAGTGAGTCATGAAGTTCCGTGTAACAACGGTTATCGGCATGAGAAGGGTAAATTTACAGCGATTTTACGAGCCGCAGCGGTGAAAGCGTCAAACTTGCCGCAACCGTCGCCGTCACTCACTCTGACAACCGCCTGCCACACCACGGACTGCTAGCCCTGATGAGTGCGAACGCCTGCGGCGAACGGTCAAACACGTTGGGAGACGAAAAACCCATGCGTGTGCCTACCCAGAAGCGAGCGCGGCGGCCAGTTGTTCGTAGGTACGGGAAGCATCGACTTCGCCATTTCGGTTGCTCAGCGCGATCCGATACAAGTGCTGACCGCAAGGTGTCGGATAGTCCCCCGTCACGCAGGCTTGGCACAGTTGATTGCTCGGCAGATCAATCGCTCGAGAGATCGCCTCGACCGGCAAGTAGCGTAGCGACTCGGCTCCCAAATCATCTGCCATTCGCTGTTGATCGGCCAGCGTTAACTTGCCATTTTCAAAATATTTTGGCGCAATCAACTGATCGACGGTGCTCATATCGATCCCGTAGAAGCACGGAGCGATGATCGGCGGGCAGGCGACTCGGACGTGGATTTCTTTGGCCCCGCCGACTTCGCGAATCCGGTCCAGCAAAGCATTCATGGTGGTGCTTCGGACGATCGAATCCTCGACCAGCAAGACACGTTTGCCTTCCAGGACCTCGCGGAGCGGCGTGTACTTCCGCGCCGCTTTGGCTTTTCGGGCCACGCCATTTTCAATGAAGGTACGGCCGGCGTAGCGATTGCGCATCAAGCCTTCGCGACTGGGAAGCCCGAGGCTGTAAGCCATCGCATCGGCTGCGGCTTTGCTGGTATCGGGGACTGGCACCACGATCGTGTCGGCTGGATCCCAGTCAAAGCGTTCGTCGGCCTTCTCCAGCGCCGCGAGTTCTTCCCCCAAACGCGTGCGACTGAGGTAGACACTGCGATCGTCCAGCGTGCTGGCGACGTTGGCAAAGTAGATCCATTCGAAAAAGCAGTGTGCCGTGCCGGTGCTTTTGGTGAAGGATTGGATGCGCATCCCATTACCGTCGACCAAGATCGCATGCCCCGGTGCGAGCGAGTGAATCTGCTCGGGCTCGAACCCTAGATTCAACAGCGCCACACTTTCGCTGGCTGCAGCAAACAGCCGGCCATCGTTGGCATAACACATCGGCTTGACCCCCAAAGGATCGCGGGCGACCAGCAATTCCCCCTTGGCGGTCAGCAACGCCAAGCTGTAGGCACCGTCAAAATCTTTAGTTGCTTCGCCGATCAGCTCGACCCAATCGGGCTCGCCGCTCGACTCACTCAGCAACCGCCCGATTTCGTGCAAGATAATTTCGGTATCGGTGTCCAACTGCAGGTGATGTTCGCCATTTTCGGTCAACCGTTTTCGCAGCAACCCGTAGTTGGCGAGCTGGCCGTTGAAGCAAAAGCTGAACCATTTCCGGCGGTGGATATGTTGGCGTTCGAAGGGCTGGGCATAGCTGCGATCATCCTGACCGCAAGTGGCGTAGCGCACGTGGCCGATCGCGGCACAGCCAACCAAGTGCTTCATCAGCGACTCGCACTTGGCGCGATGATTCAGCCGGAAGACTTCGGTGACGCTGCCGACATCCTTGCGGGTGCGTAGAATCTGCCGACGCTGCGGATCGTAGCTGGTCATCCCGGCAGCCAATTGGCCGCGGTTTTGAATATCCAGCAGCAGGCGGGGCATTAGTCGCGATACCTCGCTGGGCCCCTGTTTGGTACACATCGGGCTGGCCGGCGTGTTGCTCAGATGGTAGATCGCGGCCACGCCGCACTCGTGGTAAAGCTCACTCATACGTCGTATGCATCTTTCTCAGCGTGCCGGAAGCAACGGTGTGGGAGACGTTCAGCGTCAGGTGGAATCGTAACCGATCGTACGTCAATTACTATCCCAATCGGCCGTTTCGTCAGTCGAACATGGTTTCTAAAGAGCGGATGTAATCGAGCGCCACATCGGTGTCGTCCACCGTGACGCCGCGTTGTCGTCCATCGGCATCACACGCCGACAGCTCGACCAAATCTTCGTACCACGGGTGCTGCCGTAAGCGCCGCCGGGCCCGTGCCCCCAGCGTCCCATCGCGGAGCCCGTGGCCCAGCATATGGTGCTCGATCAACCACTGTGTGCGTGTCGTGATAAAGCCCTCGAGCGCCTCCAGTCCCGCGTTGACATGGTCTTGCGGATCGATCGCCTTGCCCACGTCGTGCAGCAACGCCGCGAGCAGGAACTCTTCATCGTAAGGCATCACGTCACAGGCGAGCTGAAAGACTTGCAGACTGTGATACAAAGCATCGCCTTCGGGATGGTATCGCGGACTCTGCTGAACCCGCTCGAGCGGCAGCAGGAGGGCTTCGTACACCTGCCAGCGGTCAACCGGGCTGTCCATCGCTTCGAGCTGCTGCTCGACCCCGGTTTCGTCGCCCCCCGCTTCCAACGCCAGCATTCGCTTCAGCTCCGCCGCGGTCGTTCGCGGGATCGGCTTGCCATCGATCGAGCTTCGAAACCGATGCCCTAACAGCGACGGGTGGTAGACGGTCAGTTCTATCGGAAAGACATCGCCGATGTGGACATGGGTGAAGACACGGCATTCGCCATTTTTGACCAGACGCTTTCGCTCCAATTCGCATCGCATCCCCAGATCTTCGACTTTTGCCGCGACGGCCGAACCATTGCCGGTAAAGACATGGATATCGATATCCGAACCTTCGCGAACATGCCCTGTCAGCACGCTGCCGATCAATCGTGGGTGGAACATCTCGAGTTGCTCCATCCACCACAGGGCTCGCAGTCGCATTTCGTGCAAGCGATTGCCATGGGGCACGACCCCCTCGATCATTCGCGCCATCAGCCGGACTTCGTCGCGGATCTCGGCGTTGCTGGGCAGATCGGCGGGGCGGACCCAGCCGGAAACGATGCGGCGAGCCGCTTTGCGTTTGGCTTGGTAATATTCCGATTCTTCGCGGGCATACAGCAAGCGGGCTGCTTCCCAAGCGATTTTCCGTCGCAGTTTTGAGTGGCTCATCCCATCGCGGCACGATCACCGCGAGCACAAGAGAAAGCAAATGAAATGGGCCGAATAACGCCTGCTATCGACCGGTTCCTATTATAACAACGGCTCCGAAAAAGTCACTCCAGAGCGGTTGAAAAGCGAGTGCGCATTGACGTTTTCCAGCCCGCCACAGACAATGTGACTTCGTTTCAACGCTCGAAATGCTCGTTGGGACACCCTCACAGCAGATCCCGGAGGCGACTCAAGGCCTCCGAGTCGAGCCCATAAAGCCGAACCGTTCCGTTAATACTCCGCGAGACCTATGAACCAGCTTCAATCGCAAGACCCCGAAATCTGGCAAGCCATCCGCGCCGAAGCGCGCCGTCAGCAAGATGGCTTGGAGATGATCGCCAGCGAAAACTACACCAGCCCCGCCGTGATGGAAGCCGCTGGCAGCGTGCTGACCAATAAATACGCCGAAGGCTATCCGGGGCGTCGGTACTACGGTGGCTGCGAACATGTCGACGTGGTGGAAACGTTGGCGATCGAACGAGCCAAATCGCTGTTCGGGGCCGAGCACGCCAACGTCCAACCCCACTCGGGCTCGCAAGCCAACACGGCGGTTTACTTGACAGCCCTGGAAGTCGGCGACACCGTCTTGGGGCTGGACCTCGCCCAAGGAGGCCACCTGACGCACGGGATGAAGCTGAACATCAGCGGCCGGCTGTATAACTTCATCAGCTATGGCGTTGACCCGCAAACGCATCGGCTCGATTTTGACCAGATTGCGAGCTTGGCCAAAGAGCACAAGCCGAAGATGATCGTCGCCGGTGCAAGCGCCTACCCTCGCGAGATCCCTCACGATCGCTTCGCGGAAATCGCAAACGATTGCGGCGCAATGTTGATGGTCGATATGGCGCATTACGCCGGCTTGGTCGCCGCGGGGATCCACAACAGCCCCGTGCCGGTCGCCGACTTCGTGACCACGACGACGCACAAAACCCTTCGCGGACCACGTGGCGGGTTAATCCTCTGCCGCGAACCGCTGGCCAAGGGTGTCAACCGGAATGTCTTCCCCGGCACGCAAGGCGGTCCGTTGATGCATGTCATCGCCGGCAAGGCGGTCTGCTTTGCCGAAGCGGCTTCGGATGCTTTCAAAGCTTACGGCCAAGCGGTCATCGACAACGCCCGGGCACTGGCCGATGTGCTGCTCGCCGAAGGCTTGCAACTGGTCAGCGGTGGCACCGACAATCACCTGATGCTGGTCGATGTCACGACCGTCGGTTTGGGTGGCAAGAAAGCCGAAGCGACCCTCGATCGCTGCGGCATCACGGTCAACATGAACATGATTCCATTCGATACCCGCAAACCGATGGACCCCTCGGGAATCCGCATCGGCACCCCGGCGCTGACCACGCGAGGCATGGGCACCGCGGAAATGGTCCGCGTCGGTGGCTGGATGGCGAAGGCACTCAAGCATGCCGACGACCACGCGCAACTGGAATCGATCCGCCGCGAAATCGCCGATATGTGCGAAGCCTTTCCGGTCCCCGCCGCGGATGCCGCTGAATACGCTGCGGTTTAAGGCTCGGTGAAGCTGGCCTGGACCAACGCGGCGTCGGTATCGACGCTGCGGCTTCCCCACGCTGGCGATGGTTGCTCCATTTTCGTTTCTTTTCTCTCCAGACCGTGACCCCATGTCCAACGAACACCGCATCCTGATCGCCGATGACAACGCGGCCAACCGTGAGTTGCTAGAGGCTTATCTAGCAACGGTCGATTGCGTGATCGAAACGGCCGTCGATGGCCAGGACACGCTGGACAAAACGGCCAGCTTTCATCCCGATCTGATTTTGCTCGACGTGATGATGCCCAAACTGAGTGGCTTCGAAGTCTGCAAACAGATTCGCGAGAATCCGAAAACTCGCAATACGATGATCCTGATGGTCACGGCCCTGAACGAATTGGGCGACATCGAACGAGCCGTCAACGCCGGCACGGATGACTTTCTCAGCAAGCCGATTAACAAGGTCGAACTGCTCAAACGCGTCGACAACATGCTAAAGTTAAAAGGCACGTCCGACGAACTGGAACGTCTGCGTGCCTACATCCGCAGCATGGAAGACGCCAGTCAACCAAAACCCTAAGCCTGCTCACCATGCGCTACGCTCCCTCTGCTTTCCTAGCCGCCTTGTTACTGCTGGTTCGCATCGGGACGGCCGCCGAACCGCTGGTGAAGCTAGCCGACGGAGACTCCCCGCTGCCGCCAGCCGATGCCGCCTCGACAATGCGGGTTCCCGACGGCTTTGAGGTGACGCTGTTTGCCGCCGAGCCCGACGTGCGACAACCGATCGGCTTCTGCATCGATGATCGAGCTCGACTGTGGGTCGCCGAAGCCTACAACTATCCGGTCAAAGGCAACGCCGCGGGTGATCGCATCGTCATTCTCGAAGATTCCGATGGGGATGGACAGCATGACCGACGAACGGTCTTTTACGATCAACTGAATTACGTCACCGGTATCGAAGTCGGCTTTGGGGGCGCGTGGGTGATGTCGCCTCCGAACCTGCTGTTCATTCCCGATCGCGACCACGACGATGTTCCCGACGGAGAACCGGTCGTCGTGCTGGACGGGTTTGGAACGCACGCCAATGCTCACAATTTGGCCAATGGCTTTGCTTGGGGCCCCGATGGCTGGCTGTATGGCACGCACGGACGGACGAACTGGTCGATGATCGGCAAACCGGGAACGCCCGAGCAAGACCGGACGCGGTTTGATGGCGGCGTCTATCGCTACCATCCCGTCCGCGACGTGTGGGAACCTTACGCCGATGGCATGACCAACCCGTGGGGCCTGGACTGGAACGATTACGGACACGCGTTCGCTTGCAATTGCGTCAATCCGCATCTGTTCCAAATCATTCAGGGGGCGCATTACGAACCCTGGCGCGGCCGTCAGAGCAGCCAATTCGCTTACGAGCGTATCGATACGATCGCCGATCACCTGCACTTTGTTGGGCTGGCCGATCCCCGCAGTGGGTTGGGCTCGGACGCCGAAGACACCGCCGGGGGTGGGCATGCTCACTGCGGCACCCTGATTTATCTGGCGGACGATTTTCCGGCGCGGTACCGCAATCAATTGCTGACCAACAACATTCATGGCAAACGGATCAACAACGACCTGTTGCACCGCGAAGGTTCTGGATATGTAGCTTCGCATGGACCCGATTTTGCCGTTTCCGCCGACCCCTGGTTCGTCGGCGTGACCCTCGCTCAAGGCCCGGCGGGCGAGATCTATTTCAGCGACTGGTCGGACACCGGTGAATGCCATCACACGCGTAACACCCAGCGCGAAACGGGACGCCTGTTTCGTGTCACCTACGGCCACGTCCAGCGACCGGCGGTCGACATTGCGAGCTTACCCTCGGACGCCTTGGTTGACCTGCACCAACATCGCAACGATTGGTTCGTCCGGCATGCGCGGCGAGTCCTCCAAGAACGCGCCGCGGCGGGCGATGACTTGCACGCGGAATTGCAACGGTTGCGTGAAATGCTGGCCAACGATGCCGACGTGACGCGGAGACTGCGCGCCCTGTGGACGCTGCATGCCGCCGGCGGTCTCGACAACGATCCCTTGGCGACGTTACTGGATGATCCCGACGAACACCTGCGCGAATGGGCGGTCAAGCTGCTGTGCGAACCGCCCCGGCGTGCCCCCGACGTCTCTCGACGATTGGTCGATCTAGCGATGCACGATCGGTCGCCCTTGGTGCGACTGGCACTCGCCAGCGCGTCGCAACGCATGCCTCCTGCCGAACGCTGGCCGGTGGTCGAAGCGTTGGCGACCCATGGCGAAGATGCCGAGGATGCGAATTTGCCGCGGATGGTTTGGTACGGTGTCGAACCGCTGATCGAAGATGACTTAACACGCTTTGCGGCTTTGACGGTTAATGCCGCCATTCCGACGGTCCGTCGACTCGCCGCGCGACGCTTGGCTTCGTCAACCATGGCACCTCAAGGTGTCACCATCGTTGCCCAACGACTGACGGAGAAACTCGGCAAGCAGAACCTTTCCGCGTCGCATGTCGCCGACGTTCTGCAAGGGCTGCTGAAAGGACTCGAAGGTCGCCGACAATTTCCCATGCCCGCCGATTGGCCGACGCTCTCTCGGCAACTGCAAGACACAGGACACGCCGACGTCGCCTCCCTGCAGATGCGGCTCGCCCTACGCTTTGGAGATGCCACGGCACTCGCTCAGCTCCGAACTCTGGTGGCCGATCCCACGGCAGCCCCGCCGGTTCGACGTCAAGCCTTGCAGTCATTGGTCGACCTGCGCGACCCTCAATTCGACAGCCAATTGCTGCAGTTGCTGGATGATCCCGACGTGCGTAGCCAAGCGATCGAGCATCTCCCCGCGTATGCCCATGCGGAGACGGCGGATCAAATATTGAAACGGTTTGCGAGCTGGAGCCGCGCCGAGCAGTCGCTCGCGATGCAAACGTTGGCTTCGCGAGTCGAGTGGGCCAAGCCGTTGGTTGCGGCACTCGAAGCGGGCCAGATTGACGCCTCGTCGTTGGATGCCTTCACCGCCCGCCAATTACATGCGTTGCCGGATGCCGGGCTGGCTCAGCGCGTCGACCGTTTGTGGGGCAACATCCAACCCACCTCGGGCCAACTGACCAAACAGATTTCACGTTACAAGAGTTGGCTGACCAGCGCGACATTGCGACAAGCCGACGTGCAACGCGGCCAAGCCCTGTTCAAGCAGCACTGCGGCAATTGTCACCGGATGTTTGGCGAGGGCGGACAGATCGGACCTGACTTAAGCGGCGCACAGCGAACGAACCTCGATTACCTGCTCGAGAACATTGTGGCTCCCAGCGCATCGGTTTCCAAAGACTACCAGATGCAAACGATCGTGACCGTCGACGGCCGAGTGATCACCGGCATGGTCGAATCGGACAACGCCACAACGCTGACGCTGCTAACGGCAACCGAACGGATTGTCTTGCCTGCCGACGAAGTGGAATCGCGGCAGCAAACGCCGGTGTCGATGATGCCCACCGGGTTGCTTGATCCCCTCAGCGATCGCGAGATTCGCGACCTGATGGGGTACCTGCAACGCTGACGCTTACGAGCGACGAAGTGATTAACCGCGTGCTTGTTCGAAAGCGGTAATTTTAGCTTCGTGTTCGAGCGTCTGAGCGATGTCGTCTAAACCGTGCAGCAAGCAATGGCGACGATGCGGCTCGACATCGAACCGACGTTCAAAGCCTTTGCCATCGCTGATCGTTTGGTCTTCTAGGTTGACGGTCAATTGATACGGCGAATGCTGTTCGGCACGTGCGAACAGTTCGTCGATGTCGCTTTCGGGCAACGTGATCGGCAACATCCCATTCTTAAACGAGTTGTTAAAAAAGATGTCGGCGAAGGATGGCGCGATGACACAGCGAATACCGAAATCGTCCAGCGCCCAAACGGCGTGCTCGCGACTGCTACCGCTGCCGAAATTCCGCCGGGTGACCAAAATCGAAGCTCCTTTGACGTTCACCCGGTTCAGCTCGAAAGCGGGATTCGGGGTGGTGCCATCGGCTTCGAATCGCCAATCGTAGAACAGAAATTGGCCAAAGCCGGTCCGTTCAATCCGTTTGAGGAACTGCTTGGGAATGATCTGGTCGGTATCGACGTTGGCGCGGTCCATGGTGGCCACGACGCCGGTGTGGATGGTGAAATTCTGCATGATTATTGATACTTCCATTCACGGATGTCGACGAAGTGTCCAGCCACCGCCGCGGCGGCAGCCATGGCGGGACTGACCAGGTGCGTGCGTCCGCCTTTACCTTGGCGTCCCTCGAAGTTGCGATTGCTGGTGCTGGCACAACGTTCGCCCGGTTCCAGCTTGTCGGGATTCATCGCCAGACACATGCTGCAGCCGGCTTCGCGCCAGTCGAAACCGGCCTCTTTGAAGATCCGATCCAAACCTTCCTGTTCCGCTTGGCGTTTGACCTGCCCACTCCCGGGGACGACCATCGCGTTGACGGCATCGCTGACACGGTGGCCTTTCACCACGGCGGCGGCAGCACGCAAGTCTTCAATTCGCGCGTTGGTGCAAGAACCGATGAAGACGCGGTTCAGCGACACATCGGTCAGCCGCGTGCCCGCTTTGAGATCCATGTACTGGAGCGCATCGGCGGTCGTCTTCTGATCCGTGGGATCGGTAAAATCGCCGGGGTTGGGGATGGTATCGGTGACGCTGCGGACTTGGCCGGGATTGGTGCCCCAGGTCACCTGCGGCTGGATGTCTTGACCGCTGAAAACTCTCGACAGGTCGTACTGCGCGCCGGGATCCGAGGGAAGCGACTGCCATTGCCGGACGGCGGCGTCGAAATCGGTCGGTACCTGAGGCCGGCCCCGGAGGTAGTCGAAGGTGGTTTGATCGGGAGCGATCATGCCTGCCCGCGCGCCTGCCTCGATCGACATGTTGCAGACCGTCATCCGCTCTTCCATCGACAGTGCGGTGATGCAATCGCCGGTGTACTCGAGCACATACCCGGTGCCGCCGGCGGTCCCGATCTGGCCGATCAGGTACAGGATCATATCCTTGGCCGTCACACCCTGTGGCAACTTGCCATCAACACGCAATTCATAAGTCTTGGGTTTAAACTGCAGCAGCGTCTGGGTCGCCAACACATGTTCGACTTCGCTGGTCCCGATGCCAAATGCCAATGCACCAAAGGCTCCATGCGTGGCGGTATGACTATCGCCGCAAACAATCGTCATGCCGGGCTGAGTGTAACCGTTTTCGGGACCGATGACGTGGACGATGCCTTGGCGAACGTCATCGATGTCGAACAATTCGACACCGAATTCGCGGCAGTTGTCACGCAGCGTTTCAATCTGCTTTTTGGCGATGGGATCGGCGATCGGCAAACTGCGATCGGAGGTCGGCACATTGTGATCGGGCGTGGCAATCGTCCGCTCGGGACGACGGACGGGGCGCTGATTCAGCCGCAGGCCTTCGAAGGCTTGGGGACTGGTGACTTCATGCACCAAATGCAGGTCGATGTACAAAATCGCCTGCTTGCCAGGTTCAGCGTGGACAACGTGGCTGTCCCAGATTTTTTCAAACATTGTCCGCGGGGACGCAGTTCGCGGGGCAGGGGATTGCGGGGAGCCCACCGGGGCCGTGGAGTCGCTCATTACGGATAGGCGTTCAGGGACGCTGAATTGAGAAATAGGGATGGAATCGCGGGATTATCCAGCTAGATCGCTGCCGCCCGCCTCAGGTTCACCGACCACAGTCTAACTGGCCGGCCCCAACTTCCAAAGGTGCGGCGAGAATCGGCATTTTGCCAACCCGAAACCGCCCTCGATCGACTTAGACCGCGTAATATTCGCGGTACCAGTCGACGAACTGCTGCACGCCCGTTTCGATCGGAGTCGCCGGTCGAAACCCGACCGCCACCTCGAGCGCTTCGATGTCGGCATAGGTGGCCGGCACATCGCCAGGCTGCATCGGCAGCAGATTCTTCTGCGCCTCACGCCCGACGGCCTGTTCAATCACTTCGATGAAGCGATTCAGCCGAACGGGTTGGTTGTTCCCGATGTTGTAGATCCGGTAAGGAGCGGCACTGCTGCCGGGATCGGGGGCGCTGCCGATCCAGTCCGGATTCGCGACCGCGATCTGCTCCGCGGTGCGGTAGACTCCCTCGACGATGTCATCGATATAAGTAAAGTCCCGCTGCATTTCGCCACGATTGAAGACGTCGATCGGACGGCCCTCGAGGATCGCTTTGGTGAAGAGGAACAGAGCCATGTCGGGCCGGCCCCAAGGACCATACACCGTAAAAAACCGCAGTCCCGTCGTCGGCAAACCGTACAGATGACTGTAGGTGTGCGCCATCAGCTCATTCGCTTTTTTGGTCGCCGCGTACAAGCTGACGGGATGGTCGACATTGTGATGAACCGAAAACGGCATCTCGGTGTTGGCACCGTACACACTGCTGCTGCTGGCATAGGTCAGGTGTGGCACTTCGGCATGCCGACACCCTTCAAGGATATTCAGGAATCCCGTGATGTTCGCTTCGGTATAAGCGTGTGGATGCGTCAGCGAATAACGCACCCCGGCTTGGGCCGCCAAGTGGACGACACGGTCAAAGCGGTGCTCCTGAAACAGTCCTTCGATCGCCGCTTGATCGGCCAAATCGGCTTTGACAAACGAAAACGACTCGTGCCCTTCGAGCAACGCCAAACGATCTTGTTTGAGCGTCACGCTGTAGTAGTCATTCACATTATCAAGGCCGACAACGCGAATGCCCTTATCCAGCAGCAACCGGGAAAGATGGAAGCCGATAAACCCGGCCACACCGGTCACTAAGTAGGTCTTCATAGAAATCACAAAAAGGATCAAAAAGGGGTCAGGAGCCTTTTTTCAAAAATCGGCCCTTCGGATGCTAACGAAAAAGGGTTACGAGCGAAAAAGGCTCCTGACCCTTTTTTTAAGCGGGCTCTTCTGCGTAGGCTGGATCTTGATGGGGGACGATGCGGGTGACGCTGACTTTGGTGCGTCGCAATTCTTCGATTTCCGTCGCCATTCGCTGGATTAAATTTGCGATCTCGTTACCGGCCTGCTCGCCGATGTGAACGGTCAACGCCTTACGGGAATTGTAACTCAAACCGGTCATTTTCATTTGCGGACCTGCTTCGAAAAAGGGGGTGGAATTGAGACGCATGGTAATCGCAGTCCCCCGCGATTCCAGACCGTCGGAACATTACTCAACCGTGACGCTTTTGGCCAAATTACGAGGCTTATCGACATCACAGCCGCGCAGCAAAGCCACGTGATAAGACAACAACTGCAAAGGCACTACACTCACAATAGGTTGCAAAAACTCGGGCGTCGCCGGGACTCGGACCACATCATCGGCAAGATCATCAATGGCCGGATTCGCTTGACAAGTAACCGCTATAATCGGCCCCCCTCGGGCTTTGACCTCTTCCATGTTGGCGATCACTTTCTCGTACGTGGTCCCCCGCGGCACAATAAACACACTGGGCGTTTGTTCATCGACCAGCGCTATCGGGCCATGCTTCATCTCCGCTGCCGGATAACCTTCGGCGTGGATATAGCTGATTTCCTTCAGCTTCAATGCACCCTCCAAAGCGGTCGGAAAGTTGTATTGCCGCCCCAGATAGAGGAAGGTCGTCGCCGCTTGGTATTTTTGGGCGATCTGGCGGATTTGTGGATCACAGGTCAGCGCTTGCTGCACTGCGGCGGGCAAGCGACGCAGATGCTCGATGTACTGCTGTCCCGCTTCATAGCTGAGATGCCTCAACCGTCCGAAGTACAGGGCCAGCATTGCCAGGACACAGCACTGCGAAGTGTAAGCCTTGGTACTTGCCACGCCGATCTCGGGCCCCGCGTGCAGATAGACGCCTCCGTCGGCCGCCTGGGCGATCGAACTGCCGACAACATTGTTAATCGCTAACGTGCGGTGGCCTTTGCGTTTGGTTTCGACCAGCGCCGCCAACGTGTCGGCCGTTTCGCCACTCTGCGTGATGCCGAATACCAGCGTGCCGGGTTCAATGGGAGGATTGCGATAACGCAGTTCACTGGCGTATTCCACTTCGACCGGAATCCTCGCGAATTCTTCCAAGAGGTATTCACCCACCAGTGCCGAATGCCAGCTCGTGCCGCAACCGGTCAGAATAATCCGTTCAATACTCCGCAATTGCTGTGGCGTGAGGTTGAGGCCACCGAACATGGCGGTCGCATTTTGATCATCCAAACGACCTCGCATCGCGTTGCGAATCGCATCGGGTTGCTCGTAGATCTCCTTCAGCATGAAGTGATCATAACCCTCCAAGCTGACCTCTTCGGGATTCATTTCCAGGCGATGAATGTCTGGACGAATCTGCCCTTGATCGCGATGGACAACCTTCAAGCTACCGGGTCGCAAGATCGCCAACTGATGGTCGGCAAGGTAGACGATACGTTCGGTGTGACCTGCGAGCGGCGAAGCATCGGAGGCAATGAAGTGTTCGCCGCGGCCGACGCCCACGACGAGGGGACTGCCAAAGCGAGCCGCGATCAGCAGGTCGGGACAGGCGGTGAACATGACCGCTAAACCATAGGTGCCGCGGAGCTGATCGATCGCCGCGCGGATTGCCGTGACATACCGTGTTTCAGGATCTTCTCCTTCGACCGGTATCTGTGACAAAGCGTCTGCCACGAGATGAGCAATGACTTCGCTATCGGTGGCCGACTTGAAGACATACCCCTTGGCGAGCAACTCCTCGCGCAGCGGTTGGAAGTTTTCGATGACTCCATTGTGGACCAGGATCACTTCGCCATTGCCGCCGGCGTGCGGATGTGCGTTCTCCTCAGTAGGTGGCCCATGGGTGGCCCAACGCGTGTGCCCAATCCCCATGGAGCCGACCGGAGCGGTTGCGCCGATACGCATCACCAATTGTTCAATTCGACCGACAGCTCTGCGCACGGTCAAACCGTCTGGTCCCAGGATGGCAACCCCGGCACTGTCATAACCGCGGTATTCCAAACGCCGCAGGCCATCGATCAAAAATGGTGAAGCGCTGCCTGCACCAACGTATCCAACAATTCCACACATACCGGTTGCTTTCCTGATTGACGATCGGCGGAGTGGCTAAGAACAACAAATACGGCTTCTCGCAATTCTGAAGATTTGCCGCAACCCCATTCGGCCAGTCGATGCGCCACGACGATTCGGTTCGCAACTGTCGGCGAAACACTGCCTCCCGCCGTCAGGATGGGCCAACAGCAAATAGCAGCCCTAGCCGACAGGCGAGCAAGGTGTTCGAGGCCCGTCACCACAGGGGGCTGGCCAAAGGATTCCGCCAAACCAGTCCGTCGCACCACCGCCGATACTGTGTCCGTTGCGACGGCTGTTTTCCACACACCAAAATCGTGTGCAGAAGCAGAATGGCGATGATGGTGAACGGACAATCGGCGCTCACAGAGCCAGCCGGTTTTAATCGAATGACTTCGATTACGAAAAGTTGCTGCGATGTGACGCAGACCGATTAGGCAAGTCGATTAGCGGTTGGACGTTTGCCAAGCGCCGTTTGCTTGCGGTCGAAGCGGCAGGCAGAGAGCTCGCTCGAGCGAAGCGCAAAAATAAAAGCGGCCCGTCCAGTTTTCACCGGTCGGGCCGCTTTTTGGGTCACGTCTGAAGGTGATCAGAACCCTTATTCGCTTATTCAGCGAACGTACAGGGCACTGGCCTGAATGACGCGACGCTTGCTGTGCAGGTTTGCACTTGGGTCAACGATTGGAGCTGGAGCAACTGGAGCGGCTTCTTCCATAACAGCAGGAGCCGAAACAGGAGCTGGTGCGGGAGCCATTGGAGCGGCGTACGTTACACCACAGCCACAGCCGGAATCACAACCGCTGTCGCAGCTGCTCTTCTTTTTGCCGAACAATTTGTCCAGCAGGCCACAGCTCGTGCTGCTGCTTCCGCAACCGCAACCGCTGTCGCAGCTAGCTACTTCGCAACCACAAGCTGGCTCGCAGGTGCTGCAAGCGGTTTCGCAGGTGCTGCAAGCGGTTTCGCAACCGCAAGCTGGTTCACAGGTGCTGCAAGGCGCTTCGCAGCAGCTGCTCTTCTTTTTCATGCCGCCGAACAATTTGTCCAGCAAGCAAGTGCTCTTCTTCGACGAGCAGCCGCTGTCGCACGAGGCGACTTCGCAAGCGATTTCGCAACCGCAAGCTGGCTCGCAAGCCGATCCGCAAGCCGGTCCGCAAGCGGTTTCGCAACCGCAAGCGGGTTCGCAAGCGATTTCGCAAGCCGTTTCACAACCGCAGGCTGGCTCGCAAGCCGGTCCGCAAGCCGTTTCACATCCGCATGCGGGTTCGCAGGCGGTATCACAAGCAGGAGTTTCGCAACAGGAGCTGCTGCTACCACATCCTTTTAGTCCCAACATTCGGTCCAACAGATCAAACCCAAAACTTTGTGAGCAGATCGAGCTACCGAGTACAAGGGTTGCAACAAGAAGTGTCCGCTTCATGGAGATTTTCTCCTCAACGCTAAAGCGTGTTTCAGTTCAATGCAGTGTCTTTACAACCATTGTTCGTCCAGTTGATTAAAGGATGCGGTCGATGGACGAAGTTGCCATCGATCAAACCCTCGCTTCGACTAACACCCACCAGCCGGATGCGGACACCCGGCCCGCTGACTTCGCTCTGCTAGTGTAAACTGGAGGTCGCCGGATCGATCCGTCGACGGTTCCCCATGTGGTTGCTCAGGATCACTGGTTGGTACAACGCCATCCCATGGCGAAGTCCCTGGATCATGCCAGCCGCTTGATTTGTTTGGGGACGAGCCACGCGGGGTGAATCGTCCGATCGAGCAGGTTGACAAATTAGGGTATCGGACCGCCGATCGGGTTCGGTGAGTTTTCCATCGCATTTTGACCTGCTTGCTAAGCTTTAACGCTTAGTTGGAAAACGCACCCTGTACGTGTTACAGTGAGATTGCGAAAGCTGTCCGTGGCAGGAACGAAGCAATCGGTATAAAATGGGGCTTTCGTCTTGCTTAAACCTTACGCTTTGCCAAAAACCCACCCCCCCCAATGACCCAGCCACCACGCTACGAGCTGGTCGATCTTGCCGCCCTACCCGCCACTCAATGCCCCTGCGGGGAAGCTCGTCGAGCGTTCACTGACCGAGCCGATTTCCCCGCAACCGTTCATCTCACCGCTATCGCTAAAGACGCTCAGACGCATTACCACCGTAACCAGACAGAGGTCTACGTGATCACTCGCTGCGAGCCGGACGCAGCGATCGAATTGGATGGAGAACGCCATCCGTTGAAGCCAGGCATGGCCATTCTCATTCCCCCCGGAGTCCGACACCGGGCGATTGGAGAAATGGATGTCATCCTGTTTTGCACACCCAAGTTTGATCCCGCCGACGAGTTCGTTGACTCCTAACCGTCTCTCCACATTTCGAAAATCGATGTTCAAACGAATAAATCCCAGCCAACTAATGAATGCTGCGAAATCGTGCTTGCTCGCTACTGCAGCTTTGCTAACCACCGCAGGAACCTGTTCCGCGGCCGATTGGACTTACTGGCGAGGCCCGTCGTACGACGGCATCAGCCCCGAAGCGAGCCTCCCGACCGACTGGGATCCCGATGGGGGTCCGGACAGCAACCTGCTTTGGAAAAGCGAAGAACTCGGCGGACGCTGCACGCCGACGATCATGAACGGACGGATGTACATGCTGCAGCGTGCCGAACCGGGCACCCCACGCGAAGGCGAACGAGTCGTCTGTGCCGACGCCGCCACGGGCGAAATCCTGTGGGAGAATCGCTTCAACGTGTGGCTGTCCGATGTTCCCGACACCCGCGTCGGCTGGTCGAGCGTCGTCTGTGATCCGGAAACCGGTTACGTCTACGCGCTCGGTGTCTGCGATTACTTTCTCTGCATCGATGGCGAAACGGGAGAAACCGTCTGGAGCCTTCCGCTCCATGAACAGTTCGGCATGCTGAGCACCTACGGCGGACGGACCAATTTTCCGATCATTGCCGATGACTTGGTGATCATCAGTGGGATCATCATTAACTATGGGGAACGAGCCAAACCAAACCATCGGTTTATTGCATTTGACAAACGGACCGGAAAAGTGGTTTGGTTCAACGGCACCCAGGACCTCCCCGAGGACACGACCTACTCGGCCCCTTCGGTGGTGACAATCGAAGGCCAACAGCAGTTGATCGTGGGTGCCGGCGATGGACACGTGTGGGGCTTCCAGCCGCGCACCGGCAAGCCGCTGTGGGACTACGCACTCTCGCGACGCGGACTGTTCGCCACACCTTTAGTCGTTGGCAATCGTGTCTACGCCGGCCACAGCGAAGAAAACATTTCGGGGACATCGATGGGTGCGGTCGTCGCCTTGGAAGTGTCCGGCAGCGGAGAACAAACTCAAGTTAAAGAACTTTGGAAGATCGAAGGCTTGGTCGTCGGCCGCAGTACTCCGGTTGTGATTGGCGAACGTCTGTACGTGGTCGACGACCGTTGCAAACTGTATGTGATCGATGCGAACACCGGCGAGTTTATCGAGGAACGCATCACCCTTGGCGACAGTCGGCAATGGTCCAGCCTGCTAGCGGCCGATGGCAAACTCTACATCCTGACCGAAAATGGTCGCTGGGCGATCGTGGAACCAACCGCCGATGGTGCCGAGGTGATCAACAAAGGTCGGATTCGTAACGAGGGATTCAATGGCTCGCCGATCGCAGCCAATGGTCGGTTGTACTTCCCCGGTCAATCGGCAATGTACTGTGTCGGACCCCCTGACGCCGAGAGCGCTCCGGCAGTGGAGATCGCCGATCAAGAAACGCCCGTCGCACAGAACCCGGTGGCGACCTGGGTTCAAGTGATTCCAGCCGAAGCGACTTTAAGCCCCGGTGAACAAGTGGAGTTTGAAACGCGACTGTTTAACGCACTGGGCCAACCTGTCACCAACGACGCACCGGTGGCCTTTACCGCAGCCGGTGGCGGTTCCTTCAACGGCAATGTCTTTACTGCCAGCGACGATGGCCAACATCGAGCGGTGAAGGTGACAGCGACCGTCGGCGACCTCCGCGGAAGCACCCGGTTGCGTGTGATTCCACCATTGCCTTGGAAGTTCGATTTCGACGAAGCGGATGATGCTCCGGAAACCTGGGTGGGAGCCCGCTATCGCCACGTGATTCGGACCGTCGATGGCTCGCCGGCCCTGGTCAAGGTCACCACGATTCCCAAAGGTGCCCGCAGCCGAGCCTGGATGGGACCGAGCGCTCTGTCGAACTACACCATTTCGGTCGAGGCTCGCGGTCAACGCCAAGACAACAAACTGCCCGATATTGGGATCGTTGCTCATGGCTATGTACTAGACATGCAAGGCGAAAACCAAGAACTTCAAATCCGCACTTGGTCGCCGCAACTGCGGATGGCCAAGACCATCGCCTTCCCTTGGCGGGAAGACACTTGGTATCAAATGAAGTTGAAAGCGGAAATCAAAGACGAGGACATTGGCAAGGTCGCCATCCTGTCCGGCAAAGTCTGGCCCAAAGGTCAGCCCGAGCCCAAGGAATGGACCATCACGGCACGCGATGAATCGCCCAACCTCTCCGGCAGCCCTGGGCTGTTTGGCAATGCAAAATCGGCTGAGCTGTATTTGGACAATATCCAAGTCACTGCCAATGATTAGCAGCAGACGTTTGGCGAGACGCGCTGGTGAGCAAATCCCCGATCAGAAACGGGGATTTGCAGACGCTCGTTCCAACTCCATTCCAAACTCACAACTGAACACCGAAACTCCTACCGTTTAGAAGTCTGATGAAACACGAAATCTCTGCATGGTCGATGCTCTTGGGCGCCGCGCTGTTAGGCACGGTGGCGGCAACCACTTTGGGCGGCTGCCGTCCGCCGGTCGACGAAGTCGCGTATGAAGATGTCGACACCTCGCTCGACTTGGATGGAGCTTCCAAAGCGGCCTCCGAAACGGTCGCCAAAGCCGCTCCACCGATGATCGGCGACGTCAACGGTTTTGCCGCAGGCGGTTCCAACCGCACCACGCTGAGCTCCAACCGTACGACACTCGGTTCGAACCAAACCCTCGCCGGCATGCGCCCGTTTGGGTCGAACACCACGGCCGCCGGCTTCCGACCGCTCGGTTCGAATGCCACGGCAGCAGGCTTCCGACCACTCGGTTCCAATGCCACGGCCGCCGGTTTTCGACCGCTTGGTTCCAACGTCACCGTCGGTGGCAACCCACGGGTTCCGATGGTCCCCAACGAATCGCCCTTCGGACGTGCCAAGCCAGGTCGCGCGATCGGCAATAGCAATGTCACCGCTGCAGCCGTATTGGCACCCGCCGCCAAGCCCGCGATGGCTGCTGTCGAAGCCAAACCTGCAGCTCCCGAACCGGCTGTCGTAGCCGCGGCTCCCGCTCCGGCAGCTCCCTCACCGGGGGTTCCCGCGAAGGAAGAGGCAGAAATGGCGAGGGTGGATGACCCCAGCAAAGTCATGAACGCGGGCGGCGACTGGCCTCAGTGGGGCGGCACGCGATTGCGAAACAACACCCCCGCGGTCAAGAACCTGCCGCAAGAGTGGAACATCGGCAAGTTCGATCGACGCACTGGAGAGTGGGACAATTCCGACGCGCTAAACATTAAGTGGTTCGCCAGCCTTGGCAGCCAAACCTACGGCAACCCGGTCATTGCCGATGGACAGGTCTATGTCGGCACAAACAACGGCGCGGGCCACTTGGCTCGCTATCCCAACCAAGTCGATCTCGGCTGCTTGCTGGCGTTCGATGAGGCAACTGGCGAGTTGCTGTGGCAGCACAGCAGCGAGAAATTGATCACCGGCCGTGTGCATGACTGGCCGCTACAAGGGATTTGCTGTGCGTCTCTGGTCGAAGGCGAACGCTTGTGGTTTGTGACCAGTCGTGGCGAAGTTCGCTGCTTGGATACCAAAGGCTTTCACGACGATGAAGATGACGGCCCGGTCAAGGACGAAGTCGCTCGTGTTGCCGATCTGGAAAAAAGCGATGAAGCTTATGCCGAAACGGTTGCCGCTTTGGACGAAGGCAAAGTCTCCGCCGGCTTGTCGCAATTGCTCGGCGATCGTGGCCACGCGATTGAAGGTGATGTGACGGTCGAAACCACCACACCCGAAAAAGCGTGGAAGCTGTCGGGCAACGTGGGCGGCACCGAGCGCTCGCTGACCCTTAAAGTTGCCGGCCCACGGTTGTCGGTCTTCAAAACCTTGTCCACCGCCGACAAACGGGACGCCGACGTCATCTGGATTTTCGACATGATGAAGGAGCCGCTCGGCGTCAGCCAACACAACATGTGCTCTTGCTCGGTAACCACCTACGGCGATTTGCTGTTCGTCAACACCAGCAATGGATTGGATGAAACGCACATTAACCTGCCCGCTCCTTCGGCACCCAGTTTTATCTGCTTGGACAAAAACACCGGCGAAGTCCTCTGGACGGATGCTTCGCCTGGCGAGAACATTCTGCACGGACAATGGTCCAGTCCGTCGGTCGCCGAACTCGGTGGCGTGGCGCAAGCGTTCTTCGCCGGTGGCGATGGCTGGTTGTACAGCTTCAAGGCGGATCGCGGAAAAGATGGCAAACCCGAGCTGCTCTGGAAGTTCGACTGCAACCCGAAAGAATCGAAGTGGGTACTCGGTGGGGAAGGGACTCGCAACAATTTGATTGCGACACCGGCGATCTACGACGGCTTGGTTTACATCGCTGTCGGCCAAGACCCCGAGCACGGCGAAGGGGAAGGGCACCTGTGGTGCATCGATCCGACCAAACGCGGTGACGTCAGCCCACAATTGGCCGTGAAGGTCGAAGGTACCGACCGGGTTCCCTTGGCACCCCAACGGATCCAAGCGGTCGTGCCCGAGGACAACGAAGTCGCGGTCGACAATCCTAACTCGGCCGTCGTTTGGCACTACAGCATGGCGGACCAGAATGGCGATGGCGAAATCGATTTCGAAGAAGAGATGCATCGCAGTTGTGGCACGGTCGCTATCAAGGACAACGTGCTTTACATCGCCGACTTCTCCGGCATCTTTCATTGCCTGGACGCCAAAGGATCCGAAAACGGCGACCCCATCGTGCACTTCACCTATGACATGCTGGCCCAAAGCTGGGGCAGTCCTCTGATCGCTGACGGCCACGTCTACATCGGCGACGAAGATGGCGAAGTGGCCGTGTTTGAGTTCGGCAAGGAAAACAAAGAACCGATCGCCGAAATCTACATGGGCAGCAGCGTGTACAGCACCGTCGTGGCCGCCAACGATACGCTGTACATCAGCACCAAAGACAAGCTGTTCGCGATTGGCAAATAAGCCTGTTGCGAACGCCAGCGACTGCCTCCTGCCGCCCCTTGCGGCGGAGGCCCGAGCCATTACGCTTCCTGGAGGGTCTCAACATCGCTTGAGACCCTTTTTTCATGGAGGCGCCCATTCATCGAGACTCAAATGCCGGCATTCCACCAACCTGCCGATCAAGCGGCCCCTTTTCTCCGCTTGGCAAACATCAATAATGAAGCGTTGCCTTTCCAAGGGAGTTATTGCCAAATATGACTAAAACCGTTGTCGACTGTGGAAATTGCGGTCCGGATTTCAGTTCCATCCGCCAGATGCTGAAGAGCGCCTTCAATGTGAAGGTGATTCAGACGCACGGGGCAGAGGATACGCTGGAACTGTTGAAAACCAAGGATGTGGCGTTGATCACCGTCAACCGCAAACTCGATCGGGATTATACCGATGGGCTGGAGGTCATCCGGACCCTGAAATCGGATCCCCAAGCCGCCGCGGTTCCGATGATGCTGGTGACCAACTACGAAGAACATCAGGCCGAAGCGGTCGCCGAAGGAGCCATCCCTGGGTTTGGCAAGTTATCGCTCGGCACGCCGGAAACGCACGAGCGTCTGAAGGCTGTACTCGGTTAAGCGGTTCCCGCTGGTTGATGATATTGGGCGTCCGTTTGAAGTTCTGCTAGGTCGATGCGAAATATGTCGATACGAAATATGTCGATACGAAAGCTGCTCAGTGCAAAGATTCATCGGCTCACCGTCACCGGTGCCGATGTTGCTTACGAAGGCAGCTTCACGCTTCCACCAGAATTGATGGACGCCGCCAATATGTTTCCCTACGAGTCTTTGCACGTTTGGAACGTCACGCGTGGCACACGCCTGGAGACTTATGCCATTCGTGGACAGCCCGCTTCCAGCGACGTTTGTGCCAACGGCGCGGCGGCGCATTTAATTTTTCCCGGTGATAAAGTCATCGTGGCGACCTATGCGATGGTCGACGAAGCGGCCGCTGCAGACCACAAGCCACGACTGATCTTTGTCGATCAGAAAAACCGGATTACCCACACCGGTCCCGAAGTCCCTGGACCGCTGCGCCGCTCGGAGCTGCCGATCGATCACGCCTCCGCCTGACCCCTGCCACCTCTGTCCCCAGGCCGACCACGGTGCATAACCAAAGTATTCTTGTCACCGCCGTCGCGATTGGGTTGTTGTCCGGCTGCTTATTAGGCACACAGCCAAGCGCAAACGGCTATCTCGGCAGGCACTTGGCCCATCCCCTCCAAGCCGCGGTCATCTCCTTTGGCAGTGGGTTCGCAATTGTGCTGCTGCTGTCGGTCGCCGCGGGCGTGTTTCCGCCTCGGTTTTCCACCTCGCTGCTGTCACTGCCGTGGTGGGTCTGGAGCGGCGGCGCGATCGGCACCGTACTGGTCACCACCTCGCTGATCTTTGTCCCCAAAATCGGCTCGTTAGCTTGGTTCGCCGCCGTTATCACCGGCCAAGTGATGGCGGCAATGATCCTCGATCAATGGGGATTAATGGGCAATCCGCGGAGCCCTGCCAGTCCGCTGCGACTGCTCGGAGCGGCCATGCTGATCGGCGGCATTCTGCTAATCACCCGCGCCAAAGCTTTGGAATCCAAAGCGTCGCTGCCGACGAGCATCAAAACAGTTGTCGCCGATCCTGCCCCTCTAAATGATGACTCGACCGACGTTCCATGACGTCGCGCGACGACGGTCAACGATCGATTTTCTAGAGAGCGATGTCGCCGGATAATTCGTGCCAGATCGCGTCCCGTGCACGCTCCACTTGAGCCAGCAACCGGGGGCGAACGAGATCAGCAACCTCGATCTCCTCCGGATAGTTGCGTTGTATTGCGCTCTCGAGACGATCAGCGAGGGCTTCACTGAAAATCATCGACGAGGGCAACGTTTGCCACTGAGCGACCGTCATCGGGACGCGTAGCCGCAAGCAGGCCGGGCCGCCTCCGTTACACATGCTTTCCCGCAGTTCGACATACCGCACACCGTCGATCGGATTGGGACCGTTGATCCAAGTTTCCACGACCTGCTGTGCATTCGGCGACTCCGCGACCTGCTGTGGACAAATGATCGTCATCGACCCCGCGGGGTCAGACGCATCGACAATCAGCTGGCTGTTAAACAAATAACTGCGGATCGACTCTGACAACGACAGCCTCCGCGAGTCGACTCGCAACACGTGCAGTGCTCGCCCGCAGTGGCGAGCGTAATCGGACGCCACCTGCTCCAATCGTTGGTCATCGACGAAGGCTTGGTCATGCATCAACAGCACGTCTCGACAACTGGTTGCCACCACGTCGTTGTGAAACGCCCCGGCGGCAATCGCTTGCGGATCTTGCTGTAGAAAATAAGCTTGCTGGGACTGATGCCGCCGTGCGAGCGCGCGACTCGCCGCCCGCGACTGTCGAGCCGGAAAAGGACCGCCGTCCGGTGGCGTCTGCAAACGTATCGCCGGGTCACCGTAGACAAACAGTTCCAATCCTCGCTGACCTGTTGGATCGAACAACCGCATGTGGTTGGCCGCTCCTTCATCTCGCAATCCCCACGTCGCCGGAAGTGGCGGGTGCACGACAAACCGAGGATCGCGAAAGATCCGTCGGAACAAACGAGTCGTCTGCGGCGGCTCCAAACTGCGGTGCGTGCTGCTGGTCAGGTTCGCAATGCTCAAGTGAGTGCGTTGATCGCGGCAGTCGACCGCCGCGGAGACGGTGGCGGCGTTGGCGGTCCACATCGCCGATGCACTCCACGCCGCCGACAACATCTCCGGTGCATCCACCTGTACCCGCTCCAACACCGTCTCCGGCTGGCCCGCAAATCCAATCCGTTTTAAGAACCGCAAGTCGGGCCGGCGATGAGGCGGCAGAATCAATTGCGGGGCTCCGAGGCTAGCGATCAGTCGCATCTTACGGAGTCCTTCCAAGGCGGCGTCGCGCGGTCGAGCAATCTCTCCACGGTGGGATTGCGACGCGACATTGCCGACCCCCAGTCCACCAAAGTGATGCGTCGGACCGACCACGCCATCCAAGTTCACTTCGATCAAACGTTCGTCGTCCATTACTCACTCCAGTCCACGATCCATGACGCAATCGGATCGTTGCAAAAATCGATCGTGTGGTAACCTGCTGGTCGATGATTGCCACTGGCCCCTAAACCACCAAAGGGCAACTGCCCGCTGGCTCCCGTGGTCGGCGCATTCCAGTTAACGACCCCCGCGCGGACCTCTCGACGAAAGGTTTCGAACATGCGCTCCGTTCCGCCAAACAAGCTGGCCGCTAACCCATACTTCGTGGCTTTGGCACGTTCGATGGCGGTCGCGAAGTCGGCAACCCAGTACACTTGCAGCAGCGGCCCAAACCACTCCTCATCGACCGCATCATGGCAGTGCGTCATATCGACCAGGCCGGGCCGCAGCAGTGCGCCACAGCGGGGATCTTGCTGGGCTTCGACAACCGACTCGCCTCCGTAAGCCAGAAAATTGGCTTCGGCCTGCAGCAGTAGATTGGCATGCCGCGCCGAAACGAGCGGCCCCACATCCGGCTCGGGCGTTTCGGTCGGCAAACCGCATCGCAATGTCCGCACCTGCTGGACCAGCCGCTCCAAGGTTTCGCGCCCGGCAGCGTCATCGATCAAGACCAGTCGCCGCGCACAAGTACAGCGTTGTCCCGCGGAAACAAAAGCGGACTTTGCGATCTCTCGCGCCACGGCCGCCGGATCGGCAGGAGAGGCGACAACGACAGGACTATTGCCTCCTAATTCCAACGCCAACAAGACGTCCGGACGGCCAGCCAACTGACGATGAATGGCGGTACCGGCCGCGTAGCCACCGGTTACAAAAACTCCGGCCACGCGAGGATCATCCACCGCTGCGCGGGCCACAGTGGCATCCCCTTGAATCAGATTCAGAACCCCAGCCGGCAGACCTGCCTCGGTCCAACGGTCGACCATCCAGCGACCGACCGCGGGCGCCAGTTCACTGGGCTTGAAGACGACCGTATTGCCGGCCAGCAATGCCGGCAGCAGATGCCCACCCGGCAGGTGGACAGGAAAATTAAATGGCCCCAACACCAAAACCGGCCCGAGCGGTTGGTAGCGCACTTGGCGACGACCACCGCCAATGGACACTTCCGCGTCTGCCCGACGCTCGTGCAAGGCTTGAATGGTCACTTCCGCCTTGGCCACCGACACACTCACCTCGCTGGCGGCGTCAGAGGGCAGCTTGCCAACTTCGCGAGTAATGAGGTGGCTCAATTCCGCCGCGCGATCGCGCAACAAGTCAGCGTAGCGCCGCACAATCGCTTCCCGCTCCGCCAAGCTGGTCTTGTTCCAGTTCGCCTGCGCGTTGGCGGCAGCTTGAAAAGCCGCTTGGACCTGTGCTGCGGAAGCCGCCGCGCCGTTAAACACCAGCGACTCATCGGCCGGGTTGCGACTCGTTAAAGGCTCTCCCGCGGCGGGAACTTCTTGGCCATTGATCCAGAGATGATGTTTATTCATCTCTTCAGCATACCCGTCATAGCGGGTTCGATCACGCCTCCGATCCGATTCCATCGGGCCAAGCGTCAAACCACCCAGTCCAGTCCCGTCATCGACCGCAGCCGCGTTTCGAAGTTTCCAATCAGCCCTCCGACCAATTGCCAACTCGCTCTTTCCCGCAACTCGATCTCACCGTGTTGGTTGACTCGCAAAATGGAGTCGCCTGAAACGCCCGCGGCGTGCAACTGCGCCAAGTCGATTTCGCCTTCGTTGACGATATCCAGCAGCGTCTTGCCAGTCAGTTCGATAAAGCCCATGTCGGCACTCAAAGAGAAAAGGAGGAGAAGGAAACTCTATTCTAATTACCAAACTCGGACCGCAAATGATCGCTCCACTGTTTCACACGAGTTGCAGAAATCTGACCGGTACGTCCGTGTTCACAAACGTCCCCTCGCAACCCGACGTAGCGGGGTCGCAACAGCAACGGATTTGGCAAATCTTCCAGTCGCAGCGAGCCTGCGAGCACCCACTGCATATCGGCTTCCCGTGCCGCCTGATCGAGTGCCAGCAAGCGTTTGATTCCCAGATGCTGCAACGTCGAGCGTCCGTCTTTTTGAAACGTGTCCAACAACCACCATCGCAAGCCCGCCTTCGCCGCAGCGGACAGGATTGCTTCGGGCGAAGGGCACTGGCCCTGAAGGTGGTCCGCGTAAGCTACCGCTACGAATTCCACGCTTGGCGGCAACTGACTCTTAATACGATCCCAGTGCCGCTGCAGATCGACCAGTTGTTGACAGCCCGCCGGGCCCGCTTTGGCAAACCGAAAACGGCTCGGTAGTTGCTCCATCTGAGTCGCCTGAGTGGCTTCTCCGAGGGCGGCGGAGAGGCAGACAGAGGGCTTGAGGGCACGTTCGATGTCGTGCCACATCTGTGGATCGGCAGCTCCCAAGGCTCCTTGTGTGGGATCCTTGACATCAACGATCGCCACCTCCAGAGGGGCGACGGTTAAAGCCTCCGCCAAACTAGCAACGCTGACCAACAAGCCTGTCGCGGAGGCTGGCGTCGCTTTGGCGGCAATCGCTGTTTTTTTCAAAATGAGGCCAAAAAGAAGAGATTAGGGACAAATCGAAGGGCGGTCGGATGGTCTGCCGGGTCCTCGCAAGCTAAAACGACGGTACTCGTCGTGACGATATCCTTCGGCAAAACGTACCGCTCAAAACGCACTTCCCAAAAGTAACCGTGCAGCACGAAACGATAAACACCCGCGCGCTGCTGGAGCAGTTCTGCGAGCGAATTTCCACCGAAGCATGGGTTGCTTTCGACACCGAATTCGTCTCCGAGGACCGTTATCGGCCGCAACTCTGCCTGTTGCAAATCGCCGCCGGGGAGCAGTTGGCGGTTGTCGATCCCCTCACGATGCCCGACACCCAGCCGTTTTGGGATTTGATCAGTTCTCCGGGCAGGACGGTCATTGCACACGCCGCGCGAGAAGAAATCCGTTTCTGCTATCGCTTCACGGGAAAACCGATTGCGGAACTGTTCGATGTCCAGTTGGCCGCAGGATTTACAGGTATCGAGTACCCCGCGTCGCTGGGCACTCTAGTGTCTCGCCTAGAAGGCAAAACGCTGCCCAAAGGGGAGTCCCGCACCAATTGGCGGCACCGACCACTCAGCAGCCACCAAATCCGCTACGCCCTACAAGACGTGACCGAATTGCGTTCGATGCAGCAAAAGTTGGTCGCAACGGTGGAGAAAATGAAACGTGCCAGCTGGGTGGCCGAAGAAACCGCGGCGCTGCAGCAGGCGGTCATCGATGGCGAAGTCCAAGAGAACTGGCGACGTGTCAGCGGTCTGTCCGGGCTTTCTCCACGGCAAATGGAAATCGTGCGACAGATCTGGCTGTGGCGCGAAGCCCGTGCCAAAGCGACCGACCAGCCGCCACGACGCGTGCTCCGCGATGACTTGGTCATCGAATTGGCGCGCCGACAAACCGACCAGGTTGACCGGATTCGCTCCGTTCGTGGAATGGAACGACGCAATCTAGTGCCGTATTACGATGAGTTGGCGGTCGCCATTCGCACCGCGCTCGAACTGCCCGATGATCAATTGCCACGTCGCCCGCGCAGCAGCCGCAAGAATTTCTCGAATATGCTGTCTCAGTTCCTCTCGATGTCGATCGCTTGCGTTTGCCGGCAACACCAAATGTCGCCTGCGATCGTCGGTAATATGGATAATGTCCGCGAACTGCTCGCGTATGAATTGAATGACCGTCAAGACGAAAAACTGCCCTACTTGCTGCAGGGTTGGCGGAGTGAAGTGATCGGTAAATCCTTTCGCGAACTGCTGACCGGAAAATTGGCGATTCGTGTGTTTGATAAACATGCCGATGAACCGCTGGAATTCATCGAAACAAACCAGTAGCCCCAACCCACTTCGGAGTTCGCTTGGCGGGCGAAAGGAGTCGCGCCGCGATCACCAAACGCCGCCCGATACGACACACCTTCGGGCGTTTGGTCGATTGCAAGGCTCGCGGTTGTTAGTCCATGAGACACGCAGCGGATTTCAAATCTCGAAGTTGCGGCTGTGAAAACGGGCCGGATTGCGTAAACTAAAGCATCCAGCACGTGCCGTTTTCACCATCTGTTAGGATAAGTCCAGAGAGCGGCTGCTTCATGGACTGCTTCATGGACTGCTTCATGGACCGTTGCACAGCCGCCCTTTTGCCCTACCTCTACATGGGGAGACAGCCCCAGTAGCGCATTACAAACACACGCTTTGAAAAATGGATGGATACTGTCCGCTTAACGGCCGGTCGTCAGAGCTGTTTCGTCATCGCCTCCACTCCTTCGTCGGCCTCCGCAGCAGCCGCTTGGTTTCGGGCGGCTCTTTCGCGGACGCCACGCGTTGCAACCCAGCGCCTGCGAAGCACCTGCCCAGCTATGGCGAGGCCAGGACTATTGAAGCACTACCTGCCGCCATTCTGGCTGGCATTCACCGCATGCTCGCCATTGCGGAACCCGACCAGAGCTTTCCCGTAAATTAGACTTTAGGCAATTCTCTCCGGCTCCCACGATTCAGTCTCCTTTCTGAATTTCAGACTTCGTTATTTCGCATGCATGATATGAAGCTTCCAAAGCTTAAGGATCCATCGCGCGACTCGCCATTGATCATGGGAATCGGCATCTCCGCCGGTGGATTGGAGGCCCTCGGTTCGCTGCTCGAAACACTTGGAGCGCACTCCACCAAGCTGGCGATCGTCTTGGTGCAGCCTTTCGTTCCCGACACGGAACTGCCGCTTGCGGAAGCCTTGGTAAACCGTTCCGAGCTGCCTGTGGTTGTGCTGAACCAGCTAGTCAAGCTTGAACCGGGCACGCTCTATGTCTGTCCGCCGGTAAGCTTTTTGACAATCAAAGAGGGCATTGTCGAAGTACACGATGCGAATCGCGAGCCACCGCCGCGGCAACCCATTGACCAGCTATTTCGTCTGTTGGCAGCCGATCAAGGTGCACGGAGCATCGGCATGCTGTTGGGCAGTGCCCACGACGATGGAGTACTGGGCCTGCAAGCGATTAGCGATCGGGGGGGACTGACCTTCGCCCAAGCCGCCGACTCGTCGACGGCAACCGAGTCTCTAGACAACTCCTTAGCGGGTAACATTGTCGATCACAAACTTACGCCGGAACGAATTGCGGCCGAGCTGATCGATTATCAACGGCACTGGACCAGTCTCGATGATGACGGCACTCTGTCGTCTTCGCAGACCGAGATCGAAGATCAGATTCCGGCCATCGCGGAGATCTTGCGGCGCGTCACCGATCACAACTTCATGCACTACAAGCCCAGCACGTTGGGCCGCCGGATTCGCCGCCGCATGCAGTTGCTGAAGCTGTCCGATATTCACGCCTACATCCATCGCCTCACGCTCGACAGAAACGAGGCCGGTACGCTGTTCAACGAATTTTTAATCGGCGTGACATCCTTTTTTCGAGATCCCGAAGTCTTTGAGCGGCTGGCCGACACCGTCCTTCCCAAACTGTTCGAGAATCGTGATCCATCCGCGACCATTCGTATCTGGGTCGCAGGTTGTTCCAGCGGCGAGGAAGCCTACACGTTGGCGATGCTCTGTCGTGAGGAATTGGACCGACACAGCACCCAACCGAAAGTTCAGATCCTGGCCACGGACATTGACGAGCGCGCCTTGGCAACGGCCAGAAGCGGGTCTTATCCCGTCGGCATCGAAGCGTATGTCTCGGCAGCGAGGCTGGAACGCTTTTTTAAGAAACAGGGCAACCACTACACCGTCCAGCGAGAACTGCGCGAGATGCTGTTTTTCTCGCGTCACAATTTGATTGGTGATGCGCCTTTCTCACGCATCGACCTCATCTCTTGCCGGAACCTCCTGATCTATCTTGGGTCTCATCTGCAGAAAAAACTGATTCCCCTGTTCCACTACGCGCTGCGTCCCGAAGGCTACTTACTGCTTGGCCCGAGCGAAAACCTGCGGTCTCACGGCGAACTGTTTCGACTGCTCGATGCCAAGCATCGCATCAGTCAACGCAAAGGCACTGCCGCAGGATCGGCTTCCAAACTCGCGTTTTTACAAACGGATTTTGCTGGTCCATTGCGCCCCGACACGCGTCCCGACAATAGCGTCAACATGAAAGAACTACAGCAACGCATCCTGCTCGATGAATTCGCCCCCAAGTCCGTGGTCATCGATGAATCAGGACAAGTCCTTAATGCAACGTCCGATATGCAAAAGTACTTAACTATCGGCGATGGGGACTTTCAAAACAACATTGTCAAAATGGCTCATCCCAACCTCCGCATGGGTTTGCGGGCGGCGATCTACGATGCCATAAAAACCCGTCGCAAAGTACAACGCCCCCACCTTTCGATCCGGGACGGAGACCTGATTCAGGAAGTCATGTTGACGGTCCAACCGATGCCCAAGCTTGGTGAAGACGACAGTTTATATATGGTCGTCTTTCAAGACGTCGGGCTGCCGATCCACCGTGACCAGTTAAATGAGCCGAACCGGGAAGATTCTAGGCGCGACGTCGAGTCCATCATCGGCCGCATTGAACACGAACTCGAAACGACACGCAATGATCTCGAGCGGACCATGCGGGAAACGGAAGTTGCCAATGAGGAACTAAAATCTTCCAACGAAGAACTCCTCTCCATGAACGAGGAGTTACAGTCCGCAAACGAGGAACTGGAAGCGAGCAAGGAAGAACTGGTTGCCAGTAACGAGGCGGTGACCGTCGCCAAAGATGACCTAGTAAATCTCCTTCGCAGTTCACAGATCGCCACGATCTTTTTGGATGAGCAGCTTCGGATTCGGAATTTCACTCCCGCAATCACCGAACTCTACGAACTAATTCATTCGGATATCGGCCGACCCTTGGCGATGTTTGTGCCGAAGGCCAAAGCGATGCCTCCGTTGCCGGAACCCGCTTCGTTAAAGGAACGCCATCCGGTCAAACACACTGTACTTACCTCGTCCGGTAAATCATTTATCCGCAACGTCTTGCCCTATCAAGCTTATTCCGGTGAAACCCGGGGCATCGTGGTAACCTTCACCGATGTCAGTGAGTTGCAAGACAGCGAAGCCCGCTTTCGTGCCACATTCGAAAACGCGGCGGTCGGAATCGCTCACGTAGCCCCTGACGGTTCCTGGCTGCGGGTGAACCACCGCCTGTGCGAAATTGTCGGCTACAAACGGGAATATCTGCTTAACAAAACCTTTCAGGACATTACGCATCCTGAAGATCTCCAAAACGATCTTGACCTCCTAAAGCAACTGGTCGATGGCAAGATTCCTCATTACGGCATCGACAAACGTTATATCAAAGCCGACGGAGATGTTGCCTGGGTGCACTTAACGGCTTCGATGATTGCTAAACCAAATGGCGAACCGGATTATTTTATCGCGGTCGTCGAGGACATTACCGCACGGAAACACGATGAGAGGATCCGTATCGAAAGCGAACGGCGATTGCGTTTGGCAGTTTCGGTGGTCGCCATGGGAATTATTGAAATCGATTATCTCCAAGACCAAGCCGTCGCCGATCCGCAGGCTGCTGCGTTGTTTGATTTGCCAGCCAACCAGTTCATCCCCAGAGCTGATGTACACGCGCGATTCCACCCCGATGATCGACAACGCGTCGAGGAAATGATCCAAGCTTCGTTGGCTCCCGATGGCAATGGCGAATTGGATACGGAACATCGTGTGTTGCTGCGCGACGGAACGGTGCGTTGGCTTCGGATCAGCAAGAAAATTTTGTTTCAGGAAACGCCCACTGGTCGCAAACCTGAATCGGGACTCGCCGCCGCGATTGACGTGACCGAACGCAAACGCAGCGAACAACGTTTCCAGGAAATGACGAACACCGCGCCTGCCATGCTGTGGGTTAGCGATAAAAATCACCAACGCACTTTTCTCTCACGTGGCTGGTGCGAATTTACTGGCCAAAGTCACTCCGAAGGGCTGGGCATGGGGTGGACGAAAGCCATTCACCCCAAAGATCGCGCGCAAGCCGAAAAGGTCTTTCTAACCGCAGCCCAAAAGCGGCTCCCATTCGAACTCGATTATCGCTTGCAGACCACCGAAGGCAGTTACCGCTGGGCCATCGACGCCGGTCGACCCCAACTCGATGACGGTGGTCACTTCGAAGGCTACATCGGTTCGGTGATCGATGTCCATCAGCGACACGAAGCGGAAGATGCGCTGCGCATCAGCGAAGCCAATTTCCGGTTGATGTTCCAGTCCGCACCGGGATTGTACCTCGTCTTGCATTCGGACCTGACGATCGCCGCGGCCAGCAACCAGTATTTGAAGGCTACCGGCACCGTGCGTAACGAGATCGTGGGGCAAAAGGTGTTCGAAGTCTTTCCGGATAGGCCCGACGACCCCGATGCCGATGGTGCCAAAAACCTTGCTTACTCGCTCGAGACCGTCCTGAAGACACGGGAACCGCACCACATGCCGATCCAACGTTACCCGCTTCAACGCCCGGATGGGTCATGGGAAGAGCGCTGGTGGAGTGTCACGAATGTGCCAATCTTGGATGATGCCTTGAAGGTCGTCCTGATCGTTCAGAGGGTCGAAGATGTAACCGATTTTGTCACGAAACGGATTAACAACGGCAACGATACCGTTGGCAAAATGGACGACGCGACCGAACGACTGGAAAGCGAATTGTTCCAGCGGGCTCACGAAATCGAAGATGCCAACCGCCGACTTCGAAACACCCTGGAGAAACTGCAAGCGAGCGAAAACCGCTTACGTCTGGCCGCCGAATCGACCGGCTTTGGGACCTATGACTTTGATTGCAAATCGCTGCGAAGCGTTTGGTCCAACGAACTGTTTCGCATTTTTGACATCCCCGAAAGTCCTCACGTGATGGTGGAACAAATCCTCGAACGACTGCATCCCAAAGATGTTGACAAGGTTAGGAACACCTTCGATACCACGGCTCTGTCCGACACACCGGAGCGGCACGAAATGGAATTCCGAATCATTCGTCCCGACGGCGAAGTTCGCTGGATGTTTGATTCAGGACGTACCTTCTTTGACGTCGATCAGCATCACCCGGTCCGCATTGTAGGTACCATCCAAGATATTACCGAACGCAAAATCTTCGAACAATCACTGCAAAGGGCTCGTCGCTCCGCCGAAGCGGCCAATCGATCTCGGGGGGAATTCTTGGCGAACATGAGCCACGAAATTCGGACGCCAATGACCGCGATTCTGGGACATGCCGATATCCTCAAAGACCACCTGAAGGACCCCGACAATATCCAAGCCGTCGAAACCATCCGGCGAAATGGGGCTTTCCTGCTGGAAATTATCAACGACATTCTCGACCTTTCGAAAATCGATGCCGGAAAGTTCGAGATTGAACAGGAACGAGTCCGGCCAGATACGTTGGTTGGCGATATTCGCTCTCTGATGGATGTGCGGGCCAAAGAGAAAAATCTGCCATTGCGAATCGAGTTCGACGGCAAGATTCCTGCCATGATTGAAACCGATGCGGTCCGACTGCGACAGGTCCTGCTGAACCTGCTCGGCAACGCCATCAAGTTTACCGATGAAGGTGAAATCAAACTCGTTGTGCGGTATCTGGAAGAGGCACAGCAACTGCAGTTCGACATCGTCGATAGTGGGATTGGAATCAGTCGAGACGATTTGGAAAACCTCTTCAAACCCTTCACCCAAGCCGACAACTCCTCGACACGGAGCTTTGGCGGAACGGGACTTGGCTTGGCAATCAGCCGCCGCCTCGCGCAAGCCCTGGGTGGGGATGTCACCGTCCGTAGCGAATTCGGTAAAGGCAGTGTTTTTACGCTGACAATCAAGGCTGGCAAACACGTTGATCTGATCGAACCCAATCTGAACGTGGCCATCACCGACGAACCACCCAATGAAGAGATTCACATTGAGGGGACGATCTTGGTAGTTGATGATCGTCGCGACATTCGCTATCTGGCACAGCATTTTATTGAGAAAGCGGGAGGGTCCGTCGTGACGGCCACCAACGGCCAAGAAGCGACTGAAATGCTTCAGGCGTCGCAAAACAACGGCCAGCCACCGATCGACTTGATTGTGATGGACATGCAAATGCCGGTGATGGACGGTTATGATGCTGCCACACAACTGCGAAAAACCGGCTGTACCTTGCCGATTATCGCCTTGACCGCGAACGCGATGAAAAGTGACCGTGACGAATGCCTCGCCGCCGGCTGCACCGATTACACCACCAAGCCGCTCAACAGCCACAAACTGGTCGCCCTCATTGCTCGCCTAATCGGGACGCAACATCCGGTGAATGAGTGGGCTGGTGAATGATCGACAGCACGATGAAGGCATGCTGTATCCTGGAACCAATCGGGTTTGCCAAGTCCGCGTGGATATCGCGGCGCCGCGAATGACCGCACCCTCGCCCCGGAGTCAGCTGATGGATCTTTGGAACCTACTGTTCGATAGTGAATACAAACAACGGTCGGATATCGAATCGCTAAAGCGGATGGCCCGTCAACGTCAAGCCATGCAGCAGCGAGACATTCAGAGCGCTGTCGATCAACAACAGCGGATCGCGGAACTGGAAAACCATGTCGGTGAACTGGCTCTGCTCTGCCGCGCACTGTTAACGATCTTGCGAGAAGACGGCACCATTCAGCCCGAACGATTCCAGGAAGTGATGCAGAAGATCGACGCCGAAGATGGCCATTCGGACGGTATGATTACACCGCAAGGCCCACCTCCAGACGATCCCACGACCGCTCCCAAGATTAATCCTTGGATTTAGCTGCAGACACCATGGGATTCCCCCACTGTGACACCGACCGAGAGGTAACAAACACGCAATCGGGAGCAAACTTAACTGAACACCCAAGCCACTTCAGCCAATCCCGCGGCCGAACTCGCTGCGATCACCCCCATCGCCATCCAAACCAAACAGCCACCAGGTCTGGGGATGCCATGCCGCAGCAAACGCCCAGTTTGCGATTCATAACCAACTTTGCGCTTCATCCGCCGTTTCTGGTTCGTCCAAAAACGAAACGGCTTCAACACCGCCGTAATTCCGACCTTTCGTTTCAGTCTCTTCTTAGCTTTTGTCACACCCAACATTGTCTTAACCGAAGGACGTCGGTAGCGAAAAAATTTCATCAGTCGACTTTCATTCTTGTTCAGCAAGGAGGCACGAATTGCTGACTAAACCAATTCGGAATGCAACCGCATTGTCTGCCCTGCAATTTAGAGACTATGGTTGACGCCAGCAGGCTCCTGGGACAGCATTTGGCCCGGGAACAAGAGAAAAAACCCAGTCCGAGAGACCCTGGGCTCATCACAGCAGCGACTAGCAAGCTCGTTCGTTATTCTGCGTTGACGCTCGATCGGTCAAGCTTGTCAGCCCGGATTCCGACCAGGCAGACTCACTACCGAATCCTCGGTGAGCGTGACTTCCCATCGGCGACGACTTCGCTTACCAATTCGTGACCAAGAATGTCGCCCGCCTTCATCGCGGGGATTCGTCCGGCATAAAGGTGCAAGTCCAACCCACAACTTGCGGTCGATAGGCTGTGACTTCCGTAAGCGCGAATCGCCTCCCCGCAGGCCGCTTTTCTGGCGAGCTGACGACGTGAATGCATCCATGACGGTTTCCTTGTTTGCTTTGCTCCATTTTTGGACACACAGCGTTGTTTGGCTCCACAACGCTTGCCATGCTGCGTGACACAGTGCATGCGGCGTGAAGCAGTGCGGGTGGTGGACCGTGCTCTGCGTCATGCAGGCCGAACGGTTGGTCGGGCAGCGATTGCGTTTCGCATACCTGTCCAGCCAACGAAGAATGACGATGACGAGGCTTACGCGCGCAGACGCTTTTAGCGGCTACCTAGGTAGCAACCGCCACATAAGAACCATTCGCTAGCAAGCGACTCGGCATATCAATTGCACCTCGGCTGTGATGCAAATCATTCTCAGACTGCATCGCTTATCGTTCCTGTTACGCAGGTATTCATCATGAATCCTCAAAGAAATTCGGTCGATGACCTCGCTCCTATCGCCGATAGCACGGCTTCCGAAACGCAACATCAAACCACTCAGCCGCCTCGTGCCGACGCGTTGGAAACTGCGCAGGGGGAATCGATTCAAGACGAATTAAAGACTCAGGCGACCGAAGCGGCCGAGGCAGCACGGCAGCGTGTCGCCGAAGCCTCCGCACAAGCCAAAGAAACAGGACGCCAGTACGCTTCGGAAAAGAAGGCCCTGCTGGCGGAAGAAGTGGGCGTGTTGAGCAGCGCGATCCGAAAGGCATCGGACAAGTTGCATGAAGAAGAACACGACTCCATCGCTTGCTACGTCGACGCCGCAGCAGAACAGCTTGATCAGTTCCGTGGGTCGCTGCAGGACATGACTGTCGGCGAACTGGTCGATGAAGTTCAAGCTTTAACCCGTCGCCGTCCCGAGATCGTTTACGGCGGATTGTTTGTTGCCGGTTTGGCGGCCATGCGATTCCTGAAAGCCTCCGCACCGCCTCGCCGACGCTCGGCCGCGGGACAAGCAAACCAACGTATGCCAACGGCCTATGGCCATGCGCCGACGCCATCTCCCAAAATACCGCCAGCCACTTTGAAGTCCACCTCTTCACCTTATCCTACCGCCTAACCGCCAGGAGTGCAGACATGAGCACCGACTACCATCCAAACCAAACGGATCGCCGTTCGGTCGCTGATTTGGTTCGCGAATTACGTGATGAAACAACAGGGTTACTCCGAGAAGAGGTAGCTCTCGCCAAAACCGAGATGCAAGAAAAAGTGTCTCGTGTCGGTCGCAATACCACGACACTGATCATTGGTGGGGCTGTCGCTCATCTCGGGCTGATTTTTTTACTGCTCGCCGCCACGGGTGGCTTGGAAGCCTTATTCGTCGCCAATGGACTACCTGTCCAAGGCGTCTGGCTGTCCCCCTTGATCGTGGGCTTGGTCGTGGGAGGCATCGGTCTGGCGATGCTGGTCGTTGCCAAGAACAAACTGAAACGGACGTCCGTTGTCCCAGAGAAAACGGTCCAGACACTTAAAGATGACAAACGTTGGGCACAGGAGAAAATCCGATGAACCGAACCGACCCTTCTCAAAACGATGGCGCATGGACCAATACTGGCAAATCGGACAGCGAGCAGATCAAGCGACGTATTGATCACACCCGCGGCGCAATGGATGAAACATTGGACGAACTGAGCCAACGTCTAAGCCCGCGAAATCTGGTGGACGATTTACTCGATATCTTTCGCAGTCCCAAGACTCAGGAGAGCGCAAAGCGAGCCGGTGATGCCGCAAGTAGCTTTGCCCAAAACCTCGGTCGGCAGGTACGCGATAATCCTGTTCCCTCTCTACTGGTGGGCGCCGGCTTAACTTGGCTGGCCCTGTCTGGTCGCGATCGGGAAAGTGAAGAATATGACAGGGACGAGGAGCGTCGTTCCGTACCGCGCGGTCGGCGATTGTTCGACGAAGACTATCTGATCGGCATGAACGACACCTTTGAGGATGACATCCCCGAGGAAAGCGACCGCGTTATCTTGCAGGAAACCTCTTACGAAGAACCGCAAGGACTGTACGTCCCGGAAACCTTCGGCGATGAAGAAGAAGGGGAGAGTGCTGCTAACCGTGCCCGCCACGCTGCCGCGTCGGCTTCTCGTAGGGTGCGCGATACTGCAAGTCGCACCGGAGCGGGAATTTCGTCGGCAGCATCCACCGTCGGCGAAAAAGTATCTGAGGCGGCTTCGGCAACCAAAGACAGTGCCAAGAGTACCGCTCATTTGCTCGGCTCCGCTTTTTCTTCAGCCAGCGAAAGGACGCACGACGGTGCCAGACGTCGGGCTCGCGACACGCGCAACCGCGCTCGCTCGGCTTATCGCGGTGCGGAAAGCCAAAGTCGCCGTCTCTACCGCACAAGTGCGGACCAAGTGGCGAATGCGTATGCCGAAACGGCCACCACGTTCCGTGACGCTCATCGCGATTATCCACTAGGTGTCGGCCTCGGTTTTCTCGCCCTGGGCGCCTTGGCTGGTTTAGCAATTCCACGGACCCGCCAGGAAGACGAATGGATGGGCGAGCATTCCGATCAAATGATCGCCGATGCCCAACAGACGGGCGAACAAGCTCTCGCACGAGGCAAGGAATCAATCGCCGAAACGGTAGCAACGGCAAAGCAGGCCGCTGAAGCACATGGGCTGACGCCAGACAGCTTGGCAGAGCGGGCCAACACTGCCGTCAAGAAGGTCGCCTCGTCGGCTAGTGATGCCGCCAAGGAAGAAGGACTCCATCCGACTCAACTGAGTGAAGATGCCAAAGAGGTAGCGGAAGCAACAACGGCGAAAGCGAAGGAGGAAGCCGAAAGCCTGACCACCGAAGCAAAGGAGCAGACCGACACGGCGACCCCAACGCATTCCCCTACCAATACTCCTTCCACCAGCAGCGACCTGCAACGCCGCGACGCCGGTCTGTAAGCCGCGTCGCTGTCAAGCAACCGTTTGGGATGCGAGTCCATTGTCAGCCAGTGGTGACCAAACCCGATGTTTCGTCGCCCTGGCTGGACAGGGCTTGGTGGGCAGTTTTTTTCTCAGCGAGACAACTTATCCGCTCCAGTCATAAGAGGCCTGCTTGCGGAAGCCTTCCACTCGTATCGTTCCCGACGCGTCGAGACTCATCAGTGAGTAGGCGTTGCGATCGACGCCGGAACCTTCCACCATCGCTACCAGAGTGCAGTAGTGAATGCCACCGATCTCCTTAAGATCGTTTTGGTGGCTGTGGCCCTGAAAGACCGTCCGAACTTTGCCAGAGGACTCGAGTATTTCCCGCACGCGCTGACAATTTCGGACGCCGTGGTTGTTGTGGACGTCCAGTCGCTGATGAGCGAACACGATCACTGGCAGACGAGTCGACTTCAAATCCGCCGCCAACCATTCGAGTTCCGCTGGTGGGATATTGGCATCCGTCCATCGGAAGTTCTTGCGCTCATAGGGAGTGCCGTCGCTGCGAAAGCAGGAATCGAGCACAACGAAGTGAAACCCACCACGATCAAAAGAATAGTAGGATTCTTTCTGTGCGACCTCGCCTAAGAACTCAGCTTTTTTGAGCGTGTCGACACAGTGGTTTCCCAACACGTAATGACGGTCCTGACAGATTGCTGAAAACTCTTTGTTGATCGTCTTTAGGTAGCGTTGCTCCACGTCGACGGAGTCAGCAGCATCAATTAAATCCCCTAGCTCGACAATGAAATCGGGTTTCCGTTCCTCCAGCGTTGTCGCGGCTTCCTCTAATTTGCGCAGCGTTTCGCGGTAGTGGCGGCTTCCTCCGGGCGGTTTATCCGCGTAATGCAAATCGGTGAACAAACCGACGCGAAGCGTTGGCTGCGGTGGATCGGCAAACAGGTCGGTGGGACAGGTTGCCGCGGCGGTCAAGACAAGCGTTCCCGATCGCAGAAACGCTCGCCGACCGTCACGGTATCGATGGCTCGTCTCGTTCATATCTGATCCTTCCGCAGTTCTCGCAGTTGTTCGTTCAGGTGACCGACAGCTTCACGCAACTCATTGATTTGCCTCTGAACATCGTGCAACCGTTCTTCTCCGGAGCCCCGCGAAAAGTGTCGTTGATGTTGCAGTTGTTCGGCGCGGCGGACAACCTGCTCGGCGATCTCAGGCAACCCCGCCCGCTGAAGATGCTCAATCGCGATTCGCATTTGATCCAAACGGTGGGCCGTTTGTTCATGCGGAGATTCTCGACGATGCGGCCGTTCCTGCGTCAGCTCCCTCAGCCTCGCTTCAACGCGTCGTGTTTCCTGTCGGACATCGTGCAGACGATCTTCGTTGCCACCGTTCGCCTCGATAACGCGCATCTCCTGCCGAAGCTGCTCAAGCCGCCTTCGGGTTTGATTCATCTGCTCCTCTCGTTGTTCAGGACGATGACGGCTCATCCGCTCGATCTGGGCAAACATGGCCATCGCTTGCCGGCGGAGAGGCTCCGCTTCCTCAGCTTGGCCTCGTTCCGCTAGCTCAGCAGCACTTTGCTCAAGCCGCTCCGCTCGTGCTCGGAGTTCGTCGACTTCCGATGCTTCGACCACGTAGCTCATGCTGAACAGGGCCGCCGCAACGGTCATCATTCTCAAATATTCCATTGGTTCCTCTTTCGATATCGATTCGAATCATTGATCGACGGCTGACCGTTTCCCAGCCTCCAAAGCGGGTCACCCTTCTGCATGACTCGATCCGGACCTGGATCACCGGTTAGGCTGTACGACTCGTTTCCGACAACTTAACACCCGAGGCGGAGCCATGCCATCAATGAGTCAGCCTAACTATGAAATCCGTCAACTCGCCGACGAACTACAGCCGCCTGAGTCAGGAAAAAAGACTCTATTGCTGAGTGACGACGCCCAAGCCAAGGTGTTGCTGTTCGCTTTTGCCACCGGTGCAGGCTTGGCCGAACATGTGGCTCCGCTACCGGCCACGATTCAGATTATTCAAGGGGAAGCGATGCTGACGGTGGGCGAAACGTCGGTGACCGGAAAACCCGGCACGTGGATTCAAATGGCCCCAGATACGCCTCACAGCATACAAGCTCAGTCGCCTCTGCTGATGCTCCTGACATTACGGAAATAAGGTCGGAGGTGACCGGCGGTCGGGCGGCGTTGGGCAAAACGCGTCAAAAAGGCCTATTCGAAAATTTCTTGCCAGCTCCTGGCGGGTCGTTCGATTGTTTTACGGGCTAAGGGTGTCAACGGTTGCAAAGCTCTTTGCAAGGCAACCTTCCTTCACCTTCCTTTCCACAGGAACCTTGCCATGAAAACCACCGCCCTCCAAATCACCGCCGTCCTGGTCGTCGCTACGATCTGCATCGCCCTCACCGCCCAAAAAGCGGCCGCTCAGCAGTTCGCAACGCATGGCTTTGAGCCTCATTCAGGATACGATCCCGGCCATTATCACGAACCTGCGGCTGTCACGTCCTATCCAATGCAACCACCAGCGGCCTGGGGCGGAAACCTTCATCCCGGCATGTGCGGAACTCCGTCTGGATACAACCGGCTCAACGCATACGAGGGTCGGCAGCAAGCCTACGGCGGACACCAGCAGGACATGTACGAAGCTCAACAAGCGGCCATGTATCGAGCTCGACAACGCGAAATGATTCAACCCAACGACTATGACGATCGAGGTCCGTACGCCGAAGGTTTTGCCAATCCTCGGGGGTCCCAACAACCCAATGGTCCGATTGAGTTCGGAATGAGCCGCAGCGAAAGCCGGGGTGCCGGCGTCGGTGGCTCCTCCAACGGTATCGCGGGTCGTTTGGGCGGACAGATTGGTGCGAGTGTTGACGGAGGCATCTCCATCGACCCCAGCACCGGCCGCGTCCGAGGTCGCTTGCAAGGTAATCTCGAAGCCGAAGCACTCGGGGAAATCGATACGCCCCTTGGTGGCGTCGGTCGCCGAGTCAGCCGTGGCATTGGCCGAGGCATCGGGTTCGAACTCGGCGACTGATTCTTTCAAGAACCAAGCACTCGACTCCACTCGTCCCCATTCGCTGGGGACGAGTTTTTTTGCGTGACGCACTCCGCTTCGCATCTCGAAAAGACTCTCGAAGTTTCACCCTGCTGGCTTGATTGACGTGCGGACTGGCATGGGGTTCGCGTCGCACGGGACGTTATCCCCGCGGAAGCTTGTTTGACGAGAGCTTCCGCGAAAATGGATCCCATGTCGCCGATCGTGGGGTTCGCTGACGCCTGCTTGAAAAAGATAGAATGACCTCTAGCACTGCAACCGACACGTCTACCGACTTGCGTTTGAAACTGCTTCCCAGTTTTCGAAGCCTTCATCACACCACTCAGGAAGCCGATGCTGGCCCCGCGCTAGCACTAGCGTTGGTGGCCGATGCCGTGCATGCCCAGGCTTCGGATATTCACATTGATCCCGCGACAGATCACTACCGTGTGCGGTTTCGCATTGACGGAAAATTGATCAACACGTTTGATGGCGAGCCAACCGAAGGCCATCGCCTGGTCAACCAGTTTCGCGTCCTCAGTCGTATTGATCCAGCAGAAATCGGTGCGACCGAAGGGCACTGGACCGGTGAGGTGGACGATCAACTGCTCGACCTGCGGACCACGTTTGTCCCGACCGTGCTGGGAGACAAGATGTCGGCTCGCATCCTGGGAACGCACCTTGCCTCGATGGACCTCTATGAGGTGGGTTTGGACGCACCGGCAACCGCGGCACTCGACCAATGGCTGGCAAGTCCCAATGGGATGATCGTGGTCGCGGGTCCGACAGGCAGCGGCAAAACGACGCTGCTGTATGCGATCGCACGACGTCTGGCGACTCCCGATGCAAGTGTGGTCACGCTCGAAGATCCGGTCGAACATCCGATCGATTCGATGACGCAAATCGATATCGGCCAGCCACTAGGACTGGGATTTGAACAAGCCCTGAAGACCGCGCTACGGCTCGATCCGGACTACCTGATGGTCGGTGAAACGAGAGACAAAGCGACCGCGGAAGCCTCCCTGCAAGCGGTCAATTGCGGGCATGCCTTGCTGACGTCGACGCACTCTGAAAACGCCGTGGGTGTGGTCGACCGCTTCCGCAACTGGGACATCGATGATCGGGAGTTAGCCGCAGCGCTTCGGTTTGTTATCGCCACGCGTCTAGTGCGTCGCTTGTGCCCCGCATGCAGCACGACGCAAGCCCCTGACGAAGTCGATCGGCGGTGGCTGGAAGCGCAAAACGCGACCATCCCCACAACCATTCCGCAAGCCGTCGGCTGTGAGGTTTGCCATGGCATTGGGTATGCCGGACAACTGCCGCTCTTCGACTGCTGGCGAATCGATGAAGAAGCGGCCGCTCGCATCGCCAGTGGAACGGCCACGGGCAAACTGCGCGAAGCGGCGAAACACCCGATCGCAAGCACAGGCATCACCGCCGCGGAAAAGGGCTGGACGACGATTCGAGAATTGCGAACGGCAGGCTTGTAAGCCACCGCCGCAACTTCCCAGTTCGTCTTACATCCAGCAGCGAAGAACGCTCCTGCTTCGCTGCCCAGCTTATTTTTTCTTTTTTGGTTGGTCTGACAAGGCGACCGTGAAGGCGGGCACCGGTTCGTCCTTCCCTGCAAACACATTCCAAGCTTGCTGAAACGCAGCCACGTCGCGGACATCCCCTTCGGCAATCAACCACTGATAGCGCAGTTGAAAAGGAGCATCGACTGTTGCCTTGCCTTTGGGAAAGGCTCCGAAGCGACCGTAATCACGGTAAGCGCTAAACGCCGTGTCTTTGGGATTCTCAGGATGATTCAAGATCAGCACGGTGAAGGTCTTGCCTTCGACCGTGAAGATCTCCGCTGCCCAAGGCAGATCTTTGTCTTTGTGTGCGTTCGTATTCTCACCGGGAAAAATATAAGTCGTGGTGGTCGTGTCGACCTTTTCCGAAGGGCGAAACTGTGCTCCGGCATGCTCCGGATCGCCATTCAATTCGGCTTCCCCTCGAACCGGTTTGATCTCCGAATTCATTTCGATGGCCAAATAAAATGGTTTGGCAGGTGCACTGAATTGAAATTCCCGTTGCTCGGTAAGAAAGGGCTCGGTGGTGTCGCCTTGCCAATCGATATGGGCTACGAATCCCGCATCGGTCGGTGAGACTTTCGTCACCACTTGGTCGCCTCCTTTCATATGCCAACGGTCATAGCGGTTGCCTTCGAAAGCGATCTTACTGAAGCCTAGGAAGATCCCGCGATGGTGCGTGAACTTGAAACCAGGTCCCTTGGTCAGCCGCGTCTCGCCGTCCGCACTAAACACATGCAGGTAGGGCTTATAAGTGTCGTGATGTCGCTCGGGAGTACTCCGATCATTCGCGGTCATAAATTTGGCCACCACATGGTCATCGTGCGAGACAGCCACGTGGTCTTGATCGGCTACGCGAATGTCAAACCCGTCAGCCGCGGACGCGAGCGATGCGAACAGACTGACAACAGCGAATAGGTAAACGGGAGATGCAGGCATGGTAAGACAACCAGTGAAAGAGGGGAGTTTGAGGAACCAATGGATCGCCGATTTCGCTGAAAACGAAAGCGAGACCTGAAGGACCGGGAACAGGAAACCAGGGCAGGAGATACAGGCTAGGGGAGAGGAAACAGGGCAGGGGACAGCGGTTTACGATCGACGGCAGCCACCCACAAGCCATGCTAACTCGCATTCGTTGGCAGGCAACACAGCGCGTACTTAGGATCGTGCGACGAAAAAGTGTCGGGTACCTTTTGCGAGGAACTCGCCCTTCGGGTGCTTCGCACAAAAGGTACCCGACACTTATTTCTCGCTCATTGCTTAGGGCATCAAAGTCAACGTCACTCGCCGCACATCCATCACCGACTTGTTGGGAATTTCCAACGCCTGCAAACTCAGCTCGCGTTCGCCCTTGTCGAGCGAAAGGGTGCCTAATCGCAACGTCCGGAATTCTTTCATCTTGGATTCCGCCGGGGGTCGAGGCAATGTGTCTTGATTGGTGTATAGCGCCGGATCCCAACCGGGAGTGACGCGACCTCCCAAATGATGCTCCCCACACTTCAGCTCGATCATCGAACCGGCGTCGGCGATGGGGCAGGTATAGTCGATCGTCACGTCGTAGCGACCAGCGGTTTGAACCTCAAGCAACCAACTCATGCGGTCTTCGATGCTGGTCCAGTTCACAAAGTACGAGCAATTCGGCGCGGGACTGCTGCGCTGGACGCCACCGTGCGGGGTCCCGTCTCGAGCCGGCAACATCGTGACAGGGAACTCCGGATAGCCCACCGGGATCGGCCGCGGATCGACGGCATGTCGCCCTATCACTTTTTTGTTCGCGGAACCGGCCGCAAGCATTTCCTGTTTCCAATCAGCAACTGCAGTGATCAACCGCTGGGCCTGCTCGGGCTGAGCCGAATTCACGGCTGCTGTTTGCTGGGGATCGGCCTGCATATCGAACAGCTTGCCTTGATGATCCAACCGATAGCGCTCGGTGCGGACGCTGACGCGCCCCGCCCAAGTCGAAAACAACATGCGATCCGGCCAGTCGGACGTTGCCCCTTTCAGCAAAGGCGTTAGGTCACGTCCATCAAGCGGCTTGCTGCCGACGTGTGGAACGCCGGCCAAGCTGGTCAATGTCGGCAACAGATCGATTGCGCCGGAGATGTTTTCGATCCGTCGTCCGGCGGGCAGGCCGGCTGGCCAACGCAGATAACAGACCGAGCGGATGCCCCCTTCATCGGTCGAACCCTTGCGGCCTTTCATACCACCATTCCAACGCCAACTGTTAGGCCCATTGTCCGAAAAATAAACGACGATTGTGTTATCCGCCAATTTTAATTCGGACAACTTCTGCAGCACCCGCCCCACGTTCCAATCTTGGTTTTGGACCATCGCCAACGCACAGCGGGTGTGCTCGAGGTTCGCCTTGTCGGGCAACGAAGCGGCCTGTGTGATCGGTTTGTCTTGGAAGCGTTCCCAGTTTTCTTCAGGTGCCGCCCAGGGAGAATGCGGCGTGGTAAACGGCACGTAGCACAAGAAAGGTTTGTCTTGATTTCGATCGATAAAATCAATCGCTCGATCGGTGCAGACGTCGACGATATAGCCCTTCGTGCGCACCATCTGACCATTGTCATCCAGCGGCGCGTCGAAGTACTCTCCCCAATGCCCCGCAGTATGTCCCAAATACTCATCAAACCCACGTGCCATCGGATGATAGGGCCACTGCGTTCCATTGTGCCATTTCCCAAACGCCCCGGTGGCGTAACCGGCCGCTCGAAAAGAATCGGCAATGGTTCGTTCATCCAAATTCAACCGTTCCTGCCCGGTCGAAACGCCTCGTACCCCTCCGCGCTGGTGATAGCGTCCGGTCAAAAACTCAGCACGCGTTGGTGAACAAACGGGACAAACGAAAAAACGATCGAGCGACACGCCGCCAGTTGCAATGGCATCAATGTGAGGCGTTTGACTGTCGACATTTCCAGAGAAACTAAAGTCACCCCAACCCGCATCATCGGCCAAAAAGACAACCACGTTCGGCGATGAGGCGGCATTGTCGGCAGCCCACGACGAAACATCCGCGGATGCTACGCAAAGCATTCCGAACAGGATCCAAACGGCGGAACGACGACGGAGAGAATTCATGAGAGTTTCCAACGGGATGATGACCGCCACGGATGGCAGCGCTCGGCAGATTGCGTCTTAGGTTTACGGTTTAGGCTGTTTTCGAGCCCCGGCGCTGGGCTTTTTTTGACCCCGGTTCCAAAATGAATTCTCATCCGGCAATGGGCCGGCTAGCGGGGGAGATTCAAAGTACTTGCCATCGTCGACTAAGCGAGGATCCCCGGTGCGGCTCAGTTCGTCCATCAATCGCTGTTCGAGTTCCGATTTAATGGTTGCGTACGCTGGTACGTCGGCGACGTTCTTCGTCGCATGCGGATCCTGCTTCAAGTCATACAGTTCGTACTTCGGGCGTTTGCCATATACCCAATCGTAATGGGCTTTCCACTCAGCTGAATTCCGCGCCCCGACCAGCCAAGCCTTGGTGGGCCCGGCATCTTCATCGGGGTGCGTGACACGCGTTACGTTCGTGATCTCTTCTTCCGTTGGTGATTGATTGCCATTCAATCGGTAGGGATCACCGAGCGGCCAACGGTCGGGCCGAAAATTCACAATCAGCAAGTGATCCGCGGTGTGCAGGGCACGCTGTGGATAAGGCGCATAGTCGGCTCGTGCAAGCTCCACGTGGCGTTCGCGTCCGGTGACGACCCACGTCCGTGCAGGATCGACCAAGCCCGCTTGCGTCGACTTCAGCACCGGCCACAAACTGCGGCCAGTCATCACGGCCGGTACTTCGCTTCCGGCGGCTTCTAAGAAAGTGGGCGCCAGGTCGGGCAAATTGACAAAGTCATCCACGACGCGTCCCCCTTGCACCCCTGGACCACTGATCGCTAGCGCCACTCCGGTGCCAAAACCGTACAGGTTGCATTTCCCATGCGGGAATCCAGGCGCACCGTGATCGCCACTGATCACGATCAGCGTATTGTCCCGTTCGCCACTCTTCTCCAGTTCCGCCAACAGCACTCCGATACCGGCATCCCAAGCGGCGATCTCTCCGAAGTAATCGGCCAAGTCCTCTCGGACTTCAGGCACATCCGGCAGGTAAGGCGGCATTTTTCCGATGAGTGCATCAGGATCGATGTCCCACAACTGCTTACCACTGCCTTGTACCCAGCGACGGTGCACGTTGGTCGGTCCGAACCAATAACAAAACGGCTGATCGCCATCGCGAGCTTGGAGAAAGTCCTGAAAGTTCTTGCGAGTTTCTTCGTACAGTTGCTCTTTGGCGTCCTCCAGCGGCATGCCATTTCCGACCATTCGTGTGACGGCTTGAGAAAACTGATTAAACCGACCTCCCGCCTTTTGAAACGCATACTGCTTGCCACCATAAGGTGCATCGACCGGCGTGCCGGGACTCCAGACCTTGAACGTTTTCCCGATGTGATATCCAGCGTCCCGCAGGAGCAACGGGTAGCTCGGTATTGCGGAATCCCAAACCGCACCTCGCAAAATCGCGCCCCGCCTGGTGCGCCAAAAGTACTGGCCCGATAGCAGGGAACTGCGACACGGCGTACAGGAGGGCGCGTTGACATGCGCGTTGCGAAACAAAACACCCTGCCTGGCGAAGGCATCAAAGTTGGGTGTGCGTACGACGTCGTTGATGCCGCCTTCGCCTTCCACATCGGCATAGATACTGGCGCAGCGCCCCCAATCGTCGGCGAACAAAAAGAGAATGTTGGGGCGCCGCGTTTCGGCCGCTTCCGCCTTGGCGATGACGCCGAGAAGCAAAACGCCTAGCAGCGCAATCAACAGCGAATCTTTCATGAAAAACTACCGGAGGTTAGTCGATGGAGGACGAGGTTTCTGCCAAGGCGTTGCACCGCCACGCTGGATGTGGGCTCGTAACACTTTGGACAGTTCATTGACTCGCTTGGGATGCGTGGCAGCGAGATCTTCGGTTTCCTGAGGATCGGTTTTCAAGTTGTAGAGCTGCAATGGACTGTAGGGATCGTTCTGCAAAAGCTTCCAATCTCCGCGGATGATCGCTTCATAAGTCTTACCGCCATATGCTCGTCCCCCTTCACGTCGGGTGAAGTACAAGTCGCGTGGTCGATCGATGGCCTTCCCTTGGAACAACGGCACTAGGCTGACCGCATCCAAATCGTCCGCTGGCTGGACGTCTGCCAATTCCATAAAGGTGGGGAACAGGTCGAAGTTCAATCCAGCGTAATCACATCGCGATCCGGCTGCGATCTGACCAGGCCAACGAACCGCAAACGGCACGCGCAAGCCACCGTCGTAATGACTCTGTTTGCCACCGCGCCAAGGATCGTTATTCTGAGCGTGTGGCAAAGACCCTCCATTGTCCGCGGTAAAGACCACCACGGTGTTCTCGGCCAAACCACTTTCTCCCAGCGCTGCTAGGACTCGACCAATCCCATCATCGAGATGCTCGACGAAGGCGACATTCTTGGCCCGTTTCTCGTCAAGGTCCGGCGCCCGCTGCTTGACCCGCGCCAGCCAATCGGCGGGCGGTTCGATCGGAAAATGAGGCGCGTTGTAAGCGAGGTACAAAAAGAAGGGCTGGTCCGTTTCTTTGCTCCGCTCACGTAGATAATCCGCCGCCCAAGTCGAGAACAGGTCGGTCGCATGCCCCTCGGGATCAATCTCTTTTTGATTCCGTCGCATGTAGTTGTTTCCTTGACGACGATGGTGCGTGTAGCTGTCCATCATGTCGCCCAGAAAACCATGAAAGAAATCGAATCCGCGCTCGTTCGGTGTATTGGGAGACTCCAATCCAAGGTGCCACTTGCCAATGATCGCCGTTTGATAACCGGCTCGTTTTAATTCATCGGCGATCGTCGGTACGGCGGGGTCGAAGTAGCCCCATGAGTTCTCCGGAATCGTCCGAATCACTCCTGGCACGCCCACCCGATCGGCATAACGGCCCGTCAACAAAGCCGCTCTCGATGGTGAACAAACGGTACAGTTCGCCCGCATGTTCGTGAACAAAATGCCTTCGGCAGCCAAACGATCAATATGAGGCGTCCGCACGTCCGACGGGTGATAGGCCGACACATCGCCGTAACCATGATCGTCCGTGAAAATCAGCAGAACGTTGGGACGGGCCGCCGAGAGGCTTGACGCAATCACAAGCGTCGCGGCCAACGCGAGAATCGGGCGTTGCATCGCCAAAAATTGATTAGGCATGTTGTTCAGCGGGGGAGGGGGCTAGGTAGGTATCAGGCGGGAGATGAATTGGCAGACAGGCCGCTCCACCCCCAAGGAAAACGCATGAGGCTGTCCAAAGGTTTAAGGAGCACGTCGGTCCAGGATAACAGACGGAGAGTCATTTTTCCCGTCGGCACCCAAAACGGCAGACAGTCCACCGGCTTGGCCACTTGGTACCCAACAAGGGACGTGAGGTCCCAGCGAGGCCCGCCGCCGACCAGGACCCGCCCGCGAAGTTTCTGACCAACCAAGCCACGCACCTCGGCAGCTAAGACTCGTCGAACTCGCGATGGTTCAATTTGGCTCGCTCTTCGCGCTCCGATTCGCTCAGAAAGAGCGGCAAATAAGGCAGGTTGATCAGCAGCGCCAGCAGAAATAAGCCGGTGGCGACAATTCCAACCAACCGCAATTCAAAGAACGAAGCCGCGATGATGAAGGTACCGATCGCCAACATCCCCAGCACCTTTAACAACGTGACCAGCCCCACCGTTTCCACATCCCGCTCGACATCCTCTTGCTCCGCTGCAGTGACTTGTCTCGCTGCGGCATGAGATGCTTCGGAACGAACCACCAGATACTTAGTAATCGCCAGCACCGCGTACAAAACGGGAATGGGAATCGCAGCCAAGTACGCCGCCTCGGGCCGAAAAAACAATGCCAACAGCGTGGCAAGCAAAGCCAGGATCAACAGCAGACGCGCACCTGTGCGAAAGTGCCTCGCCGCCAAGTGTGCATGCGATTCCTGTGACGACTGCGATTCGCGTGGCTCTGCCGACTCATTGCGAACGGACGACAGCTTATCTTTATTGATCGTGTCCATACTTTGACTCACAACTCAACAGACTCGAAAACTCCCATCACCCATCATGGCAAACCACCCATCATGGCAAACCGTTAGGCATTGCAAATCGAGGACCGTGTTGCGGTCTGTGCTTTGGAATAACGAGACCGTATTCGCTTACGCGTCCGGTGCCAGCCTCTTCCTTCCCCGCACGTCGGGTGGCACTTTCCATGGCTGCAATATCAAGTCGTATTTGGAACGGTTTTCGCGGCATTTCCGATGCTGGTTAAGTCCCCTTTGGACAAATGAACTCGCAGCGTCAGGAAGAATAGGTCCAGGCAAGGAGTCCCTCAGCAACATACCCATGTTCGTTCCATTAGCTACGGGTAAGGATCGTGCGACAAAAAAGTGTCGGGTACCTTTTTGCGAGGAACTCGGCCTTCGGGTGCTTCGCACAAAAGGTACCCGACACTTTATCGCTCATTGCCGGCGCTGCGATGACGAGTCCGAGGGTGGCGACGTGGTCAATCTTTTTTACCTGGGAGGTCCTAACCATGGACACATATTCGAAACGCAAGAGTGTTAAAACAACCAGCGGTATCAACATCGTGGCCGGGGTGTGGCTGATCGCGGCACCTTTCGTGCTCGCCTTTACGGAATCGACAGATGCCCTTTGGAACCACATTGTTGTGGGTCTGATTGTGCTGATACTGGCTGCGATCCGTGTGAACCAACCCGCCAACAGCGCATGGATGAGCTGGGTGAATGTCGTGCTTGGGATTTGGTTGGTAGTCGCGCCATTCCTGATCGGGTTTGAGGAAACGCCACTCTGGAACAGCGTCATCTCGGGCATCGTGGTGGTCGTGATGGGTGCCTGGAGTGCCTCCACCTCTCCGGCGACGGGTCGGCCTCATGCGCCGGCTTAGCCTAACTTCGAAGAGGGCTTCGTTGTTCTAGCGGCATCGGTTTGTGGGGCAGGATTGCATCTGGCTCGGCAGGTTGCAAACCTGTCCCACGTTCTGTCCATCCTCGATACGAGTCCACTGCCGAACCGATGGTTGCTACGAGGCTGGTCCCCGTTGACTAACTCGACAGCGTCATGTTCGATTGATTTTCCCACATTTCGCGGGGAGAACCGTGGCTAACGGCCTGTTGATTTAATCGTTTGACCCGCAGCCGAAGGCGCAGGTTCCGCCTTCGCGTTTGGTCTTTGGTCTTTCGCCTACGGCTGCGGGTCAAACAATACGAACGTCAAAATGCAATAAATCAACAGCCCGCTAACGCCAAAACGGCTGATCCAACCTGGCGCTGTCCAGCTAGGGTTTCAAACAGGGCGCCGATGGCGTTGCAAGCGGAGGACGAGTGGATGCACTGCACGACGTGCCTCCGTAGCGATTAGACTGAGCGACCACCGAGGGCTTACTAAACCGGATGTTCGCTACCACTCTGTCGCTCACTCAACCATGCTTCACGATTACACGACTCAGCACATTGGCCGGCCCGTTTGCATCCGGCAATCTGTTTCACGCTTCCTGGTCGTGCTCGTCGCGATTGCCTACTCCTCTTGTACGTTGTCCAATTCGGTTGGAGACGAGCCGAAGCCGCCCTTTCGGCCAGCGTTCTTTGCCTTTCAAACCAGCTTTGCTAACGCACAGTCGTCGACTCCCGCTTACCTAGCCAAGATGGTGCAGCAGGCGGGGTTTGATGGCGTGGAACTGATGGGCCTGGATCAAGTGGATGCCTTCATGCCTGAATTGCAGGCCCGGGGACTGACGCTACATAGCCTGTACGTGAAGTGCGACCTCGATGCCGATCCACCCTACAGTCGGTTGCTTGAACCGACGCTCCAGAAGTGGAAAGGCGAGCTGCCTTATATTTGGCTGCATATCCACAGCACTCGATTCCAGGCTTCGGATCCAGCAGGCGATCAGCGCTGTGTCGAGATCCTTCGTGAACTTTCAAACGTGGCCAAACGGCACGGGGTCCAGATCGGAATCTATCATCACACTGGATTTTGGGCGGAGAAGTTTAGTGATGGAGTACGCATCGCGCGCCAGGTCGACCGCGACAACGTGGGAGCGGTCTTTAACCTGTGCCATTACTTGCGGGTGAGCGGACCGGACCGTCTGGAGCAAGAACTTGCCGCAGCCTTCCCACACGTCATGCTGGTTTCCATCAATGGTGCGGACGATGGAGAGACGACGAAGATGAACTGGAACCGTTTGATCCAACCGCTTGGTGAGGGAACGTTCGACAGCACGCGTGTGCTGCGCGTTCTGCAAGCACACGGTTATCGAGGGCCGATCGGTCTGCAGGGCTTTGGGATCTCCGCACGCCCCGAGCAGTTCTTGCCGGCTTCGGTAAAGGCGTTCCATCGTACTCTTGACGAACTGGAAACGCCGTAACAAAGAGGCTAACGCGACGTTCTCCCAGTCCTAATGCTGGCCAACGAATGGAACCCAATCATGAAAACGCATCCCCTGCAACGCATTCAACAACTCGGTGCCACTGCCGCGTTACTGCTGCTGTTGGTCTCGTCCGCCGCGGGTGACGAATCACGTCCCAACATCATCGTCTTCTACACCGACGACCACGGTCACGCAGACCTTTCTTGCCAAGGCGTTTTGGAAGACATACGGACTCCCAACGTGGACGCATTGGCGCGCAGTGGCGTTCGCATGCGACACGGCTACAGCACAGCTCCGCAATGTGTTCCTTCACGGGGTGGCCTGTTGGTTGGAAAATTTCAATCGCGGTTTGGCTTGGAGTCGAATATCGATTCCTTGGACGGATTTGATCACCAACAGACGATCGCCGCTCGCCTGCGACAAGCCGGCTATGTCACGGCACAGTTCGGCAAGTGGCATCTAGGACCAACGAACGCAATTCCACAACACGGTTTTCAACATGTCTTTTCCCAAAATTCCCAACGCCCGTTCTCGGCCAATATTACGCTCGATGGTCAAGACCGCGAAATGTCGCAATTGCCTCCCCAAGCGTATCACGTCGATGCTTGCAGCCAGGCGGCGGCGGCCATCATCAGGCGGTACAAAGATCAACCTTTCTTCTTGTATGTGGCTTATCGCGCGCCTCATGTGCCGCTCGACGCACCACGGCACTATCTCGATCGCTTTCCAGGAAAAATGCCCGAGCGTCGGCGGCAAGCGTTAGCGATGCTGTCCGCAGTCGATGATGGGGTCGGCTTGATCACCAACACGCTGGCCAAACATGGCTTAAGCGACCAGACGCTGATTTTTTATATCGGCGACAACGGGGCACCTTTGAAGATCCACAAACGGGATGCACCCGGTGGCGGCCCGGGATGGGATGGATCTTTGAACGATCCACTGAACGGCGAAAAAGGGATGCTGGCTGAGGGTGGGATTCATGTCCCGTTTGTCGTTTCTTGGCCCGGTACGATTCCAGGTGGACAAACGTTTGAGCATCCCGTCAGCGCACTCGATGTGGCGGCCACTGCCGTTTCGCTGGCCAAGCTCGCTGTGGAACCAAAGGAACTGGACGGCGTCAACCTGATTCCTCATTTGACGGGACAAATCAACACACCTCCTCACGACGCATTGATGTGGCGTTGGATTTCGCAATCCGCGATTCGACAAGGCAAATGGAAATTGCTTCGTGGTGGTGATCGGGAGTATTTGTACGACCTGGATGCGGATCTCGAAGAGCAACACAACTTGGCGTCCAAACATCCCGAGATCGCCGATCAACTGCGTACCAAACTCCGCTCGTGGGCTGCGGAACTCGACCCGCCAGGTCTGAGCCAAGGGCCGATGGCCAAAGTGTGGGAGCAGTACTTTGATTTTTATCTCGATGGACTCCCCTTTGAGAAGGCAGTTCCTGCCCAGGCGGAAGCCAAGCTGAAAGGCTGGCTTGGAAGAAATGGAAGCCTCACAATCGAAGACAACGCGCTGCGTCTGAGCAACGACAAGCCTAACCGCCAGAGGCCCTTTTACGTTCGCAGCGGGTTTCAGTTGTCCGGCCCTGTGAGGGCGACGTTGCGAATTAAAACCAGTCACGCCGGAGAGGCACACATTGCATGGCGGACATCGCAGCAGAAAGACTTCGCTCCCACCAGTAAGGCTGGTTTCCAAGTAACCGCCGGCGACGAGTGGCAAACCCATACCGTCACGCTACCTGAGAAGGGAGAGCTGATCCACATACGAATCCAAGTGCCCGCAGGGGTGGCCATGATCCAAGAACTTCGCTTGCAGGGGAGCGACGATCGACTTGTCAAACTTTGGTAGCGACGTTTGAGCACCTGTTCGGTTATCCGTTCGACCGCTGGTCGTTGCATTGCCGGACAAACCCTGAAGCCCACAGCACGAGCTCGCATTTCCTGAATTGGTCTTGTCTTGGTCCGATGTGAATGTCAAGGTCATTCCGAGGCGGTTCTGCACCGCTTAGGCGGTCGTCCAACAAACAACTCACACCAGGGTAGCTGGGGATGAAGCGATTGTTCTGGAACCAGGATGAGCACCGCTTACGCAGTCTTTGGCGAGTGTTGCTAACCGTTGTGATGACGGTCGCCTTTTCACTGCTGCCACTGTATGGACTTCGACGGATCCTCCACGACGAACGGCTGTTTGTCGGCCTTGCTCCCTGTCTGGTTCTTCTCGGCACGCTTGCCGGTGTCGCCGTTGCTGCTCGCCGACTCGACCGTCGATCGCTGGCCGACTTCGGCTTGCAGATGGACCGTCGCTGGTGGACCGATTTGGGCTTTGGCATGCTGCTTGGTGCGCTGCTGCTGAGCAGCGTGTTTTTTTGTCATTGGCTTCTTGGCTGGGTGGAGGTCGTCGGTTGGTATCAACAGGGTGATCCCGATGAGGCCTTCCACACGGTCATCGCGTCGCTGGCGGTCCTGTTTATCTGCGTGGGTGCCTACGAAGAGATCGCTTATCGCGGGTACCTGCTGCGGAATCTTGCCGAAGGGCTGAATTTTCGCCAAGTAGGTTCAGGCCGCGCACTGGTATTGGCACTAACTTTGACGGCCGTCGCTTTCGGGGTGGCTCACTTTGGAAATCCCTATGCATCGCTGCCAAGTACCACCAACACCGTGCTAGCCGGAATCATCTTCGGGCTTGGTTTTCTGTTAACCGGCCGATTGGGACTTCCGATTGGGATCCACATCACATGGAATTTCTTCCAAGGTCCGGTGTTTGGCTATCCTGTCAGCGGGCTTACTTTTGCAAGCCGCATTTTGGTTATCAAACAAAGCGGACCGGAACTCTGGACGGGCGGTAGCTACGGTCCCGAAGCAGGCTTGCTGACTTCGGGACTGCTGCTGTTTGGCGTGCTGTGGATGCTGGTCTGGATCCGTTTTCGCTATGGCCAAATATCGTTGTTCCGAGCATTAGCGGAGCCTCCATCGTCGTCCCTTGCGAACAGTACCGCACCCGTCCTCAACACCGCAGAACGCTGATGAGCCTACGGCTAGACCACGAACCTAGCCTTAGGCGGCGCGTTGACTGGGCTGCGTTGAACTTTCCAACCATTGTTGAATCTGGTTGCGTTCTTGTCCCCACGCTTCGCCGGTTCGCCGTTCGCAAAAGGTGTGAAACATTCCGTCAATCGTCTCACTTAAGCCGCGAATCGCCTCGATCCGATCGTCGATCTCGATCGTTTCTTCGTCTTCAGCAACAATCTTTGCTCCACTGACAGCGAACGTTTCGGCTTGCAAGACAAGCTCATAACGCAGGCCGTCACGGACCAGAATCATGCCGACCTTGCGTGGTAGCTTGCCGCTACGAATCGCCTGCATCGCTTCGGGCAGCTTCACAGGGAACTCTGCCGAAATGGTCTCTTTGCCTGACTCAGCCAGCGGGCACTCGAGCATCAGCGTCTTGGCCAACATCGCGGTGACTTCCGACTCATCGGGCAACGTGATGGTGTCCGATTGGTTCTCCAATCGCCACCACAACCACAGCAAGAATTCGTTACCTAAGAAATCGGGAGCCTGGGAATGCTCATTGGCCCACGGCATTTGCATGACCGATTGATCGGCGACAAAACTGGCGGGATACAAGTCGTCCAGTTGTGCGATGCGATCGTTTTCTCGTGCCCAGCTCTGTGCGATCGTTCCCGCACTCATCCGGCGGACTTCGACCTCAAAGACCCGCTCCAGCAGATCAGCACACAGGGCGCTGGCACCACTGGAACCTCCAAAGTGCAAGACGCTCTTTCGCAGATCCCAGAGCCATGATGCGGCGGCCATCTTGCGGTATTTGCCTGTCGCCGCTTCGGTCTCACAACGCGCTTCCACCGCCTCTTTGGCTTCCTTACGAGCCGCCTTCGAGATCTTTCCCGTCGGGCTGTCTTTGATCAAACCACCTAACTCAATCTGCAACCAAGCGTTGCGAATCGCCGCCGGTATTTGGTTTGTATCGATCCGCACAGCGGCGTGCACGGTGTCGTTGATCACATTCTTGCTGTAGTCGAACTCTTGATCAAAAAGATGTTCGCCACCCAAAAAGCCAACATGCACATTGTCTTCCGACTCGGTCTGAAACTGACCAGCGGCATGATTCTGCAATTGCTCAAGATGAGCATCGTCAAAGCCTTTGGAATCAAAATTAGCGATACTGAAGCGTTCGTAAGACAGCGAGCCACGGAGGAAAGGCATGGGCGTTCCGGGGTGGGAGGCAAAAGCAAAAGAGATCGTCGAGAACTTATCGACGCATCGCCCCGCAGAATTGTTTGCCGATTCGGGCGTCAGCGTGACGATCGCATCCGCCAGAATCAGAATATTCCGCTAGGTGACCTGAACCATCACAGATCGGACGGTTCAGACAAGTTGCGCCCTGCGACGCCTCCGAATCCCGAAGGTAGCCCACAAACGTATAGGTGACTTGCAACAGCCAGTTAGGTGGCCTAAGTTGGCATAAAGTACCTGGACCGCCCATTTCAACTTTTGAGGAAGCACGATGTTTAACACCACACAGATTGCCCGTTCGGTTGCCGCAGTCGCCCTCGCTTTTCTAACTTCGGCAATGTTTGTTGATTCGGCGAGCGCTGGTCATCATCACGGCGGCGCGGCTTGCTGCGAGCCCGTTTGCTGCGAACCGGTTTGCTGCCCTTGTCCGCCACCCATTCCAGACGTCTCGAAAACCATTTGCTTGTACGACGCTTGCACCTGCACGACTTCTCAAGCCACCCTGTGCATTCCCGCGACGTGCTGTGACGAAGTGCCTCAAATCACTTGGCGCTCCGGTATTTTTGGTCGTCGCATTGCAACCCTGTGCTGGCCTGGATGTGGCTACAAAGCCGAAGTCGTTGTGACCCGCCACGGACGCGTTATCGTACGCGACTGATCGCGTTTCGCGATGGCACACTGAGCCCATCTCGATGGTGGCTTGGTGCCTCGCCAACCCATCGAACTTTGCCTCGCAGCGTTCATCACGCTGCGATTTTTTTTGGGGCAGCATGACAACACGATTGCAAGCTCGGAGGAACGCGATGCGGTTTGTACGCGTCGCGCTGAGGGCATGCTAAACTGATGATCCCACCTTGATCCTCCTCACTCGCAAAGCCCCACCATGAAACATCTCACTGTCAGCCTCTTGTTCGTCTGCAACATCTTGTTCATTTCGGAAGCCGCACCCGTGTCGGCCGAAATGCCGATCGAGGTTCTAAAACCGGTCGACGGCCGACAGCCGAACCAGATCATGGAAAGCTGGTTGCTCGAACAGGCTAAGCAGAGCTTTGCCGACTGGGAAACTCGCTACGAACAACTTCAGACGCCCGCGCAGATCGCCACCTATCAGCAGAACCTGCGAGACCAATTCGTGAGCCACATCGGTGGTTTCCCCGAACGAACGCCTTTGAACGCACGGGTCACCGGGACGGTGCAACGCGACGGCTACCGGGTGGAGAAAGTTCTCTTCGAAAGCCGCCCTGGACACTACGTCACGGGACTGTGTTTTGTCCCGGAGCCGGATCGTTTTCAGAAACCGTATCCTGGCGTACTGGTCGTGTGCGGTCACTCGGCCAACGGCAAAGGCTACGAAGGCTACCAGACGGCGACCGCGATGCTGGCTAAGAACGGCATCGTCGGTTTGATCATCGATCCGATTTGCCAAGGCGAACGGCTGCAGCATTTGGACGAAGACCACAGCGTGGTGGTGTCGTCTTCCACGCAAGGCCACACGCTGGTGGGACTCGGCGCGATTTTGCTCGGGCAGAACACCGCGAGAATCGAGATTTGGGACGCGATGCGAGGCATTGATTACCTGCAGCAGCGTCCCGATGTGGCGGCCGATCAGATCGGCTGCATGGGAAACAGCGGCGGAGGCACTCAGACGGCTTACCTGATGGCCTTGGACGATCGCATCCAAGCCGCCTCGCCGGCGTGTTATATCACGACCTTTGAACGATTGCTTCACACGATCGGCCCCCAAGATGCCGAACAGAATATCTTCGGACAGATTGGCTGGGGTATGGATCATTCCGACTACCTGCTGATGCGAGCTCCGACACCCATCTTGATGTGTACCGCCACACAAGACTTTTTTTCCATCGACGGTGCGTGGACCTCGTTTCGTCGTGGCAAACGCCTGTACTCACGGCTTGGCTTTCCCGAACGAATCAGCCTCGCCGAAGTCGACGAAAAACATGGTTGGCACCAACCGCTCCGAGAGGCAGCCGTGCAGTGGATGGTCCGCTGGCTGGCTGGTCGAGACGAGGTGGTGCGCGAACCCGCGCTGAAATTGCTCTCGCCCGAAGAATTGCAAGTGACCCCGCAAGGCCAAGTCTTGTTGCTACCGGGTGCACGTAGCGTCAATCAACAACAGCACGCCGAGTTTTTGGAGCTGCAACCGACACGTGAAGCGATCTGGAAAAACGTAGCGACCGCCAAGCAAGCGGTTCGAGAACTTGCCGGCATTCGGCAACTAGCGGAAATCCCCGTCCCCCAAGTCGAGAAGACAGCGACGCTGAAAGTCGATGGGATTGCGATCGAAAGCTGGATTTTGACAAATGAGGAAGGCTTACCGTTGCCGGCCTTCCTGTACCGGCCAGACGACGCCAATCAAGGCCCGCTGCTGTACGCTCATCAAGCGGGGAAGCAAGCTTCGTTTGAAGTCGACGGCGACAAGCGATCCGCTTGGTCATATGCCAAGGCAGGCCATACCGTGTTGGCCATTGACCCACGCGGCATCGGTGAGACCGCGCCGGCCAGCGCGGTGTGGTATCACCCCCGCTTTGGCCAAGACGGCAAGCATGTCGCGATCGCGTACCTGTTAGGTAAGAACTACGTCGGCATGCGCGCCGAGGACTTGCTGGTCGCCGCCCGTTGGCTGCAAAGCGAAACCGATCCGTCGAGAACCGGCAAGGTCGACCTGGTCTGCTCCGGTGATGTGGCCACAGCCGGGTTGCATGCCGCGACGCTTGAAGAAGCCCTGTTCGCGCACATTACACTCCACCGAATGCTGCCCAGTTGGGAGCCGATTTTGGCGTCGCTGACCTCCGAAGCTCAGTTCGTCAACTGCATCCACGGAGCGACTCGGGTCTACGATCTGCCAGACCTTGTCGCCACACTCGACAATCGTGTCGAAATGGTCGAACCGGTCAACGCGATGGGCAAAGTACAATCGATCGAGTGAGCTTCGAGCATCAAGCCATACCAGGTCGCTGAATGCGTTGGAGCGTTCCGAACGGGTTAGCATCTAACAAACCGACTCCTCCCAAGGCGTTCCATGATCAAGCAATGCACTCTTGCCATCACCTGCTGTCTGTTTGGATTTGCTGCCCAAGCCGCTGCGGCGGATCGACCGAACATTATCTGCATCATGACCGATGACATGGGCTGGATGGATCTGCACTGCCAAGGAAATCCGATCCTTCAAACGCCGAAGATCGACCGTTTGGCCGAACAAGGCGTACGGTTCACGAACGCTTATGCCGCCGCGCCGGTCTGTTCGCCAACGCGAGCCGCGTTGATCACCGGCCTCGCTCCGGCACGGCTGCAGATCACTCAACACGGTGCCGACGGGCCGATGTTTTGGCCCGCCGATCGACTGGTCCAGCCACCAAAGACCGAACATCAACTGGCCCATGAAACGACGACGCTCGCCGAACGGCTGAAAGCGGCCGGTTACGCGACCGGCTTTTTTGGAAAGTGGCATCTCGGCGAACCCTCCACGTTCTGGCCAACCGCTCACGGCTTCGATGTCAATCTCGGCGGCTGTGGGCTGGGCGGTCCGCCGACCTACTTTGATCCGTATCGGATTGCCGCGTTACCGGCCCGCAAGACCGGAGAATACCTGACCGATCGCCTGGCGGACGAGACCATCGCGTTCCTGCGACGAGAACACGATCGGCCGATGTTTGTCTGTCTGTGGACCTACAATCCACACTATCCCTTCGAAGCTCCCGCCGAACGGATTGAGCATTACCAAGGACGAACCGGACGCGGCCTGAAGAATCCGATTTACGGCGGGCAAATCGAAGCGACCGATCACGCCGTCGGCCGCGTACTCGAGGAACTCGACAAACTCGAATTGACCGACAACAGCTTGGTGATCTTCACCAGCGATAACGGTGGCTGGTCGGGTGCGACGGACAACCGCCCGCTGCGTGCCGGCAAGGGGTTTCTCTATGAAGGCGGCCTGCGTGTGCCGTTGATTGTCCGTTGGCCAGGAGTGACATCGGCCAACTCGGTGAACGAAACGCCAGTGATCAGCATGGATTTAACGGCCACCATGCTCGATGCCGCCGACGTACGACTGGATCCCAGCGAAGCTCTCGACGGTGAATCGCTGCGCGCTTTATTGACGGGTGGTTCGTTGCAACGCGACGCACTGTTTTTCCACTATCCGCACTTCGCGTTTCACAAGTCGAACCGGCCTGGATCGGCCATCCGGGCTGGCAAGCATAAACTCATCCGACGATACGATGATGACTCACTCGAACTGTTTGACTTGGAACAAGATCCAAGCGAAGCAAAAAACTTGGCCACCACGTCGCCCGCAGTCGCTAAAAAGCTACGTGAGCAGCTTGACCGCTGGTTGCAGAAAACCGATGCCGGATTGCCGAAAAAAATCGAGCAGCCCGTCACGCCGTAACGCCCGATTCGCTTGACTTCGTCGCGCCGCCGACATCGCCGAATTCCATCGCACCGACGCTAAACTTCACCTCATGAGACTGCCTGCCATGTCATTCAAATGGTCACTCTTGTTCACAATGGTTTTAGGGGGCTTGATCCAATCCCAGGCTGCCAAAGCCCAAGGGAATGGCGTCCAGCGGAATGGCGCCCAGCGGAACATCGTGTTCATTCTCAGTGACGACCATCGTCACGACTTCATGGGATTTCATGATCGCAGCCCCGAATGGCTGGAAACCCCAGCCCTCGATCGATTGGCCGCCGAAGGGGCACACCTGAAGAATGCCTTCGTCAGCACCTCGCTGTGCTCACCTTCCCGAGCTTCCATCTTGACCGGCCAGTACATGCATCGTCATGGCGTCGTCGACAATCAAAGGCCGGTCAAAGCAGGCACCGTCTTCTTCCCGGAATTCCTCCGCCAAGCCGGTTATCAGACCGCCTTGATTGGCAAATGGCATATGGGTCACGACAGCGATCAGCCGCGTCCTGGGTTCGATCACTGGGCCAGCTTTAAAGGGCAGGGGGAGTACCTCGACCCGACGTTCAACATCAACGGCCAACAACGTCAATTCGAAGGCTACAACGCCGACGTCACCAGCCAACTGGCCCTCGATTGGCTGGAACAACGCAAAGGCGCCGAGCAACCATTCTTTTTGTATCTGTCATTCAAAGCGGTGCATTATCCGTTTCAACCCGCCGCGCGACACCGCGGACGCTACGCCGACCGAGCGATCGCTTATCCGCCGACGATGGCGAACACCGCACGCAACTATCTCACCCAGCCGCGTTGGGTGCGCGATCGACGCTACTCGATCCATGGCATCGATCACATGGAAACAGGCGCTTTTGACAACGATCCCGTCCCCGATTTTGACGACCTGTTCCACAGCTATTGCGAGTCCGTTCACAGCCTTGACGAAAACATCGGCCGCGTGATGAACTACTTGCGAGACAACGGATTGGCCAAAAACACGCTGGTCGTGTACATGGGCGACAACGGTTTTCACTTGGGCGAACACGGCTTCTATGACAAGCGGGACGCGTTTGAAACCAGTATGCGGGTCCCCATGATTGCCTGGGCACCCGAGCTGATTCCACCGGGCAGCGTGGTTTCGGAAATGGTGCAGAACATCGATATTGCGCCCACATTGTTGGATGTCGCCGGTGTGAAGCCACCGACGGAAACGCAATTCGATGGCCGGTCCTTTGCACCGCTGCTAACGGGCACGCCGACACCCTGGCGTGACCACATCTTGTACGAGTATCACTGGGAATGGAATTTCCCGGCCACTCCAACCCTGCTTGCCATTCGAACCGACCGCTTCAAGTACATCTACTACCATGGGCATTGGGATCGGGACAGTTTTCACGATTTGGAAACCGACCCCGAAGAGCGACACAACCTAATCGACGTGCCAGCTTACCAAGCTCAAATTGAACAACTCCGAACGCAGCTGTTCCGCGAATTGGCAACCAAGCAAGGGCTGAACCAACCCATCCGCATCCCCACCGGCGACCGCCTCGACCAAAGAAAACTCCCCCGGTAAAAGGGGACGGGGGTCTTTTTTAGGATCCCCTGTGATTCCTTGACGAAAAGGTAACCCGGGGTGTCGCATTGCCCATTGGATCGCAACGAGGACTTTAGGATCCTGCGACAAAAAAGTGTCGGGTACCTTTTGCGAGGAACTCGCCCTACGGGTGCTTCGCACAAAAGGTACCCGACACTTATTTAACGCTCATTAGCTAACGATGCCTTGTCATTTGGCCGCTATCCCAGGACGGAGAAACAGCGCCGGCAAGCCAATCGGCATCGGACCGCCGACCAACAAGTTGTCGTTTGCAGCGATCTGGTCTCAACGCAGTCCGACCGCAAAGCGACCACAAACACAACGGCCATAGCCAGCCACATAGCGTCGATCGACAGCCACTCTGGACGACGTGTTGCACTGATCCATCGAGTGCTTCTATAGGCGATGGCAAACAAAATCGCTGAACCGGTGACGGCTCCAAGCTGATTGGAACGCCATTCGCCACTCATTGGAACCAGCAGGATTGCTCGCAAGACGCCGTGCACCATTTCGGTGGCCATCAAAACGCTCCAGGTGATGAATCCCCGTCCGACCGAATGAAACCGTTTCGTTGCGGCGGTTCGAATTGTGCGGTCGTTCACGTTTCATTGCATGCTGGAGAATGGACGAAGGGACACGAATTGGTTTTCGCAGCCGACAGCACGGCCAGACCTAGGAACTGCAATTGACCCACACCTAGCTGGTCGAATGGCGAGGAGATTCTAGTGAACCAAGAACGGTTGGGCATTTACTTGGATGACCACTTAGCTTTCATAATAGGGGAGATCGAGCTGGTCGAACGCTGCCAGTCCAACAATCAGGGAACCTCTTTAGGGCATTTTCTCAAGAGATTAAAGCATGAATTGCAGGCTCAGAAAGGAGTGTTGGAGACGATCTTGCAGCGAGTCGGCGGCAAGGGTTCTATCCGTACACCGCTCAAGCAAGGAGTGGCGTGGATGGCGGAAAAGCTGGGGCGTCTGAAACGGAACGACTCCCTGCTAACGTACTCACCTCTCAGCCGTGTCTTGGAGTTGGAGATGCTGACGGTTGCCGCTCAACAACGCACAGCGTTGTGGGACAACCTTTATGCAGCTTTAGAAGTCACCGACCGTGAACTTGACTTTAACGGCTTGCGAAAGCAGGCGCACCAACACTTCGAAGACTTGAACGCACGGAGACGGCTGGCCGCTGCAGAAGCATTCGGTTGCGAGTTGGCTTAGGTTGCCTGTGACGCGCGTCCTGGTCCCGGCCGCCAATCAACCGGGCACCAATCAACCGGCCGCCACGTCGGTTGGTCCTCTTGCGGAAAGTCCGCGCCACCGCGACAGCACGAATCGATCCAAAATCAATACGATGCTCAGTGACAATGCGAAGATCGGCAGATAGATCGCCAGCGCCACCGTCAATACGGCGGCCATCCACAACCGCCCGCTGGGCACGATAGTCGTTGCCTGATCTGCCGCGCCACGTCTTGGCGGTGGCAACCATCCGATCGCTGCTTCATCGCGGGAGCGTTTGAAAGCTTGCCGTCTTCGCCACCACAAGAGCAGCCCGGTGCAGGAGAGCATGACTAAACTGACCGTCGCAAACAGCGCGATCAACTGATTTGCCAATCCGAATCGCTGGCCCTCATGCAAAGCAATGCCTTGCCCCACCCAGCGATCGACCCAGTGGCGGTCGGCGAATCGCTCGTGGCTGATCGTTTTTCCGGTTTCCGCATCCAAGCGAACGGTCTGCTGGTAAGGCCGATTCGCCGTTTCGGATTTGATCGTCCACACCGCATCGCCGGCTGTCGGTGGGGAAACCACGATCGGCGGCATAAAATCGAGGGTCGTCGCTACTTGGGCAACGCCCGCGATTTGCTCGACATCGTAGCTCGTTGGATCGGGAACCGGAGTCCGCCAAGCGGGGCCTGCTGGTGGCAGTCCCTGCTTCGACGATTGCAGCGCTTGATCATGGCCCTCGTGGCCGGCATGCCCTTCATGCCCAGAACCTGTGCTCGGCAACACCTGCTCCGACTTTTTACCGTGTCCCCCATCCCAGTGTTGCTGGATGACGGCAGTGCCGGTAACCCGACGCACCGACTTGAAGTAGTCACCCCAAAACGTCGACCAGGGCAATCCGGTTGCGATCAAGAACACGATCAAGCCCGACGCCCAGAAACCACCGACACTGTGCAAGTCTTTCCAGAACGTCTTGCCCCGCTGGAACAATCGCGGATAGAGCACCCCGGCCGCACGCAACTTTCGCGGCAGCCACAGCACCATCCCGGTGACGACCATCACGATCGTCCAACTAGCGGCCAGCTCCACCAAATAAGAACCCCGCTTCCCCAACAACAATTCGCCGTGGATTCGACGCACCACCCGAATAAAACGCTCGTTCTCGACAACCGCACCGAGCACCGACGCATCGTTGGGATCGACGTACACGCGAACACGACGCCCCGCTTGGTCGACAATCACGCGCGTTGCCACCGTTTGATCGGCAGACCGCGTCGCCGAAGAATCAGCAGCAGGCAACTCGAGCGCTGCGAAACGCGAATCGGGGACGTTTTGAACCGCAGCACGGATTTGCTCCGCGTAGGGCTGTGCCATGGTGTTGGTAACGGGCAACCGATCGTAGCCACGTTCCTGGAACGCTTCGATCTGCGGTCGAAATAAATAGATCGTCCCGGTAATCGAAAGCACGATTACGAACGGAATGCAAAACAGTCCGGCATAAAAATGCCAACGCCAAACGGTTGCATAGTCAGGCCATCCCTGACGGCGCGACGACACGCTGTCGTGCTCCTCGGGACTCTCGGGCATGGGCCCTTCGATAGGTTGACTCACGGTGTGAACCCCTCCAGGACTTCGCCACCATTGGCGCTGTGCAAGTTGCGATGCAATTGCACGTCGGTGCTGTCACTAAGGAAATGGACCGAACCGTCGGCGAACAACAAGTGAGCACCGCCCGTGTGGTAGCTTCGCGGAGCAAAGTAGCCGGTCCAATGCGTCACGATGTCAGGTGTATGACTGTTGGGTGAGAGATACCCATTGGTCATGGAATTGATCGCGCCGGTAAACGCCCAACTCATGCCACGTCCACGAATCGCGGGACTCGCACCGCCGCGCCATGAACTGAATGCATTCCAGAATGAATCGACATCCGGGTTGTGGATCATGCCAGCTGCATTGACGTAGCCGGACCACGCTCCACCACTGGCCGTCATGCCAGGCGCTGACTCCAGTGCAGGGCTCACTCCAGACGAACCGTTCAACGTATAAGCATACGGTTTGCGAGGCAGCTCACCCGGCGGAAGGGTTGTATCGGGGCCTTCGCTACGGACCGTTTCGCTCATCATTACGGTGCTTGAAAGACCGTCGGTCACGTGATTGAATTTGATGCCGTACGGCTCAAAAAACATGCCGTCCGTTTTCCACCGAAAATCATAATTCTGATTGCGGTTGCTGCCAAAACTGGCCATGTAATTGATGCCGCCATAGGTGTACGCCGCTCCGGAAACATTGACGGTCGTTGTCGATGGTGCGGGATCGCTCGGACACAGATAAGTCGCAATCGGTATCGCATAAGATGCGGCATTTCTTGGATGAGGCACCTTGCCGGCCCAATTGCCGGAAAAAGCCGGAACATCGAATACTAGTTGGTCGTTCAGTCCCGATTGTTCAATGAACGGCAAGATCCGAGCTTGCACCGAGAAGTCGGCATCGAGCCGGCCCGCGGGCGGCAACATTCGATAGGCAGATTCATAGTTGTGTATCGCCAAACCGATTTGCCGAATGTGATTGCTACAGCTCATTCGCCGCGCCGCCTCGCGGGCCGCCTGGACCGCAGGCAGCAACAAACCAACCAAGACACCGATGATCGCGATGACGACCAGCAACTCAATCAAGGTAAAGGCGCTGCGAAGGGGTGTGTACCATGACGGGCGAAACGGGCAGGACGAATGGAAACGTCGGTAGGGAGGGGGTAGGGGAGAGTGCATGAGATTTCTGTTGGTAGGGATGGATCGGTAACGGACGCGAGTGAAACAGCGACATGGCACAACCGTGCGCCGCCCCTTGCGGGACGTCGATTCAAACCGACTCATGTTCCGCTGAAAGACGCTCCCACGCGGGGACGAAGATCACGCTGGTGTGAGGAGCGAGCCTTCGCCGTAATTCCGCGCGGGAGCGAGGTCGATCAAAACCAACCTCCGAGCGCTGATAGCAGCGCAGCAGGTCGTCAGACCATTTTCAGTCGAACATCTGCCGACGGGACGATCGCTTTAGGCGAAACAACCGCGTGGCAAAACGAGCCGATCGAGCATCGATCGATAATGAATTCGCTGTGAAAACGACAGCGACAAGAAGCCAGCTTCGACGCTACGGAATGGGAGGGTCGAGACCGGAAATGAAAGAAGTCGCCACTTCATTGGAGGGCAATAGTCGCGCGATCAACGGCGGGTCGGACCGCCACCTCAACGTCGACAAGGGAACGACAAGACAACCACACGTGGCCGTGTTCCACTGCAGCCCCTGACAGCGAGCCGCTTCCCAATACAGCACCGACACCCGGTCGGTCGGCTGGTCTGAATCAGCATTCGCTGCCGACGACTGGCTAGAGTGCGCTGAACCGCTGCAGCAACTGCGTCTTGCTGGCGACGTGGTTATCTGACAAGCAGAACCGCCGTCAGACAGCGTGCTTTGATTCACTCGAGCCAACAGAAAGGCTGGTGGGGTGACGTCGTTTCGCTTCGCCCAGCGGAGCTTTTCGGAGTCGCTCATGCAGCAACAGCGATCCCAGCAATAATGGGCCGAAACACAGCCGCATGGATGGCTTTCACACGGGTACCGTTGGTCGTCCGTCGCGCTTTCGCGAGACGCGATTGGCCGGGACACGGAAATCGGCACACCCAGCAGAGGTAGAACCAATACAGCAAGCAATCCCGCACAGGCCACACGTTGGCCGCGGTGTCGATAGATCAGCTTACGAAAGAATGGTTCCACGGTAACATACAGCAATGAGCACGCGGGGCGGCTCGCTCCTCACTCTTTCGATTGTGTTTCAAGCCATTGCGACTGGCAATAGGCTACGTCGCGATGCGGCGAAGAAACTTTGTCGCAGCCCACACTGCCTCTTCACGGCAAAGGTTCTGTTACTCGTTGACGAGGGAGTCGTCCAACCTTCGTCGACGCTCTGGTTCAATGCGATGAGGTATACCCGTCCCTTCACCAGTTTTGCCCTTCCTGCCGACCCATGGTTAAGCCTCCACCCCATCCCTGAATTGCCCGCTCCAAACACGGAATCTCCCGCGTTGCTGGGACTGTCCGAACACACCAAAAATCGGAAATGAACTTCTGCGTGAGCTGCTCGCTGTCAAAACGCATGCCTCGCTCACCGCGGAGCTTTTAAGCAGGTTTGCAGGAATCATTCCGCAGAACTCTGCTTAGCAATGAGCCATAAATAAGTGTCGGCTACCTGTTGTGCGAAGCACCCGAAGGGCGAGTTCCTCGCAAAAGGGTCCCGACACTTTTTTGTCGCACGATCCTTAGCCGTTTGGGCGGCTCATTTACCGGATGACTCCAGACTGCCTGCCTAGAACCTGCTCCAACTCGGCCGAGAGTTGCGCGGTCATTAACACCTTCGCAATCCTCTTCATTTCGTCTTCAGGGAGGTCTTCGCGGAGTGGCTAAGCGATGTCGTTTGCTTTGGCAAGTTGTTCCATGCCTGCCATGAAAACTTTCATATCTTTGGGAAGAATACCGGTGTGGAAGGCGACGTCACCCTCGGTATCGATGATGACAATACCGGGAAAGCCTGTCACACCGTACGCATCCGCCGTCTTGCTGTCGGTGATCGAAGTCCCCTTATCGATGCCGGTTGGTGTGTCCCAGCCCATCGATTTTTTCAATTTGTTAATCTGTTGCATATCGCCGTCGGCGGTGTGAATCCCCAGAAAGACAACGCTTCGCGGTTCATACTGGTCCGCTAAAGACTTCATTGCCGGAATTGCGTTGATACAGGGACTGCACCATACACCCCAAAAATCGAGCACCACGACTTTGCCACGGTAATCGGCCAACCTGCGTGACTTGCCATCCGACCATGACTTGACCAACCACTCGGGTGCAGGCACGCCGATTTGCAACGGTTCTCTCCGCTGCGGCGGATTTCCTGGATCTGTCGACGTGCCAGCCGAAGGGGAATTCGCGGTCGTGGCGAGTTCGGCTATGCGAATCGTTGCGAGGGTGTTCTCGGCAGGCACATCGCTGACGACCAGCCGAGTCGATGCGGTTTAATTGCCGTCTCAAACATCGGTTGTTCGAGGTGCATCAACAATCCGGTGGTCTTGACCTGGCCTTTCGTGATATCACGCTGCGGGAAGGCGTTGGGGCGGTCGATGGTCGGAACGTCGGCGGCACGTTGACATTCGTCAACAGCATCCTGGAGGACAACGTCAAGTTTTCCAGTAGGACCGCCCATGGTGCCGACATCGTCCTCGCTCCGTCTCCATCGATTGAAATCACCGGATTCGATGTCAATGAAGGCTTCGAGAACCGATCGTCCATTCACTCCATGGACATTCTGTTCGACGACGAAACATTTGTCGGTGTCGTTCTGGAATCTCTGATGGATCATGACCCGACCAATGATCTTATCTGCCTAGCCCTGGGCTGAAGTTCGTGTGCAGCGAAACAAGACGCTACGATCATCTTTCGCACTCTAAACGAGGGACATCATATAAAGCATCTCGCTACAGATCTGGGCGGAGCGCTCGTCGTATCGCTGGGCCTCAAAATCTGTATCGTCGGCGACTTTTGGGTCTTCATATCGGATCGGCATGCGAAGATCGCAGCCCATCACCAGCGGACACGCATCATCGGCCTGCGAGCAAGTCATTACCGCGCAGTATTCTTTGCTTGGATTCGGTGGGTCGCCATAAGCCTTCGAGAAACAAACCTGCGGAGCGGATGCGTCGGAGGTGGTGACGCTGTAGCGTGGATTGGCCGCGGTGGGATGGTCGGCAACGATCTTAAGCCCGCATCGCCGCATGGCCGCGACTGCACGAGGGTTAAATGCCGTGGCTTCGGTACCGCCTGAAAATGTCTCGACACCATGCAAGCCATAGTATTCCGCAGCGACCTGTGCCCAAATCTGTGAGAGGTGGCTGCGTCGTGAATTATGTGTGCAGATGAAGGTAAGCCTGGCTGGCTCCGATTTCGATAGGCGATCACGAATGTAGTCCGCAACCTTGGCGAGATCCGCCCTGCGATCGCTAGGTATTGAGTCACATTTCGCTGCTACTTCATTCAGGTATCGAAGCAGTTCCGGATAAAGTGAACTGGCTGATGTCGCGGGTTGCTTTATCGTCATCGTAGGTCTTTCCATTGGCTTTGAGCGAGGCAGCGAGAGCAACAGCCTTCCCATTCCGCAGATTGCTTTGTTGCTGTATTCGGTTGGTGAAAGCGTCCTTTTTTAGCATCTTGACGCTTTTCGTGAAAGCCGGTACGTTTGCACGGTGACGCAAACATGCATTACCGGAGTGCCGACGATGAAACCACAGGAAGCTTCCCAGTGTTGCGGGCCAATCGACGACTTGCTCGACGCGGAACTCTTCAAGGCGTTGGGTGAGCCGACGCGATTGAAACTACTCTCATGCCTGGCTAAGTGCGGGCGGGCCTGCTCTGTAACCGAATTGACCGAATGCTGCGCTGTCGACTTTTCGGTGGTATCTCGGCACCTGGGGGTGCTCGAGAAAGCTGGCGTGCTGACAGCGAGAAAACAAGGCCGCACGGTCTTTTACGAAGTGCGATACAAGCACCTAACCGAAGCGTTTCGCGCACTGGCGAAGGCAATCGAGGGATGTCGTCCAAAGCGTGGTTCCGCTAAGGCATCGCCTTAGCTGTCCTCCAATGCACGTTTCGCCGCGCGGGTCTAAACCGTTCGCAAGCCAACAAATCGGAAAGACAATCGAAATGGACAAAGCTGAAAAATCAGCAATCAGTTTCTTTGAAAAGAATCTTACCTACTGGGTCGCCCTGTGCATGGTGATCGGGGTGCTCATTGGTAAGTTCGTGCCAGCCGTCCCAGCCTTGCTCGCGAAGTTCGAGTACGCCAACGTTTCGATTCCTATCGCGGTTTTGATCTGGCTGATGATCTACCCGATGATGATGAAGGTCGATTTTGCCAGCGTGAAGAACGTGGGTAAAAATCCGAAGGGGCTTTTCGTCACCTGGATCGTGAATTGGCTTATCAAGCCTTTCACGATGTTCGGCATCGCGGCCTTTTTTTTCTATGTGGTCTTTAAACCGTGGATTTCACCAGAGCTGGCCAAGGATTATCTCGCCGGTGCCGTTCTACTTGGAGCTGCGCCGTGCACGGCGATGGTTTTCGTTTGGAGCCACCTGACACGCGGGAATGCGGCCTACACGGTCGTTCAAGTGGCAACCAATGATTTGATCATCCTGATTGCCTTTACGCCAATCGTGGCGTTCTTACTCGGTATCGGTGGAATTGCCATTCCATGGATGACCCTAATCGTCTCGGTCGTCTTGTTCGTTGTTGTGCCATTAGTCGGTGGAGTACTCACACGAAATCTAGTGATTCGCTCCAAGGGTGATGAATACTTTCAAAACGCTTTCATTCCGAAGTTCAACAACATCACGATCGCCGGCCTGTTGCTAACGCTGGTCTTGATCTTTTCGTTTCAAGGCGAAGTGATTATCAACAATCCGTTGCACATTGTGCTGATCGCCGTGCCGTTGATTATCCAAACGGTGCTAATCTTTTTCTTGGCCTATGGAGCCTGCTATCGACTGCACTGCCAGCACGACGTTGCCGCACCTGCGGGCATGATTGGTGCATCGAATTTCTTTGAGCTTGCTGTGGCTGTTGCAATTACGCTGTTTGGAGCTTCCTCACCGGTTGTGTTGGCGACGATTGTGGGTGTGTTGGTCGAGGTTCCTGTAATGCTCGCTCTTGTGGCCTACGCGAACCGAACCCGAGCAGGATTCTCAACTTGACCGGTGCACGGACTTTGAGACTCGAATGATGCCGTCTTCCATTTCGTAGATCGTGTCGAACACATCGAGTGTGCGGTGATCGTGCGTAACGACGATGACGCCGGCACCGTGTTGCCTAGCGACGTCTCGGAAAAGTTCCATCACTTGACGACCGCGAAAGCTATCGAGCGCTGCCGTCGGTTCATCGGCCAACAGGACGCTGGGGTGATTGGCCAATGCTCTGGCGACAGCGACTCGCTGTTGCTGGCCACCCGATAACATCGAGACTTCGTGATTGGCTCGATCCCCAACACCCAGCGACTCAAGCAGTTCTTCAGCACGTTTGCCCGCCGCACGGTGCGAAAGTCCATTGAGCTCCATGGCGATCTGCACGTTCTCGCGGGCATTCAAAAAATCGATCAAGTTGGATTTTTGGAACACGAATCCGATGTGCTTGCGTCGAAACGCTCGGACATCGGTCTGTGCCTCCGGACCGTCCATGACAAGCTTGCCTCCGATCCAAATCTGGCCGCTGGTGGGCGGATTGATTAGTCCAATGGCAGTGAGAAAAGTGGATTTGCCCGAACCACTGGGACCCAATAACGCAACGACCTCGCCTTGCTGAACGGAAAGCGAAGCGTCTTGCATCGCGATCACTTCTGTGTTCCCTTCGCCATACACCTTGCGAAGCTCACGAGTTTCGATCGCAAGCTCTGATGATGTGGGCTCATCGTTTACAATAAGTTTGGCAGACGTGTTATTCATGATTGGTCCTTCGTTAGCTCATCAACACTTCGTTAGGCTCGACCTTCAACGCTTTCCAAATTCCCATTAGGCTAGACAGTATCGAGATCACGAACACGATGATCGCCAACTGAATCAGGTCCTCATTGGTCAGAACCACTCGGCGCGGAAACTTCGGGAAAAGCTGTGTGCCTGCGGTGTAGGCGACGGCGTACCCGAGACCGCCAAGCAGTAACGCTTGCTGAAGGATCATGCCGAGGATCACGCGATTCGGTGCACCGATCAGCTTTAGCAGGGCGATTGCATATATTTTGTCCAGCGTCAGTGTGTAAATGATCAGCGCCATGATGATGGCCGCAATGAGCGTCAACAGCACGCGGAACATGAAAAGTTGT
>CAYZHQ010000014.1:15689-76852 GCA_964477385.1 uncultured Pirellulaceae bacterium | reverse complement strand
GGGTACCTTTTGCGAGGAACTCGCCCTTCGGGTGCTTCGCACAAAAGGTACCCGAGACTTTTTATCGCTCATTGCTTAACCGCATGTCGGCGATGATGCCGCTACTGTCAGCGAACTGGTCGGTTTCCAGACCAAGCGTCTGAGCTTGAGTCAGCCAAAGATTGGCCAACGGCGTTCCGTCGGCAACGTTTTGTCGATAGCCGGTTTTCAAGCGACCCCCTCCCGATCCGGCGACAATGATCGGCAGGTCGTTGTACTGATGGGTTGCTCCATCACCGAGCCCCGATCCGTAGGTGAACAGCGTATTGTCCAACAGACTACTGCCGTCCGATTCGGTGATCTGATCCATCTTGGCAACCAAGTAAGCGAACTGCTCCATGTGGAAGCGATCGATTTTCAGCAGGTCATCCATCGACGTTTTTTGATTGTGCGACATTTGGTGATGGCTGCGCGGCTTGTCGAACAGGCTTTCGTACAGGAACGGCGTGTCCCACCGTTCGGGGCCGACCATGAAGGTAGCCACATTGGTCAATCCACTTTGCAAAGCGACGACCATCAGATCGCCCATCAGTCGAATGTACTCGCCGCGCGGCAGGTGCGCCTCGGTCGGTTCCTCAAAGCGGACGCGGTTCAGTTCTGCCTTCATCTGTTCGAGCTTCTCCATTTGCTGTTCGATGGTGCGAATCGATTCAAAGTACTCGGCGAACTTCTGGCGATCGCTGCTACCAAGCTGTTGGCTCAGACCGCGTGCATCGGCCAAAACCAGGTCGGTAATGTCGCGATATTGCTCGGCCTCTTGGGTTCCGAACAGCCGACGGTAGGCTTTGCGTGGATCGCGAATCGACGGAGCCACATGCCCGGTCCCGTACCAGGAGATATTGTCGAAATGGAGCGATTCCTTGTTGTCGCGATGACTATTGCAACTGAACTCCAGCGTACGAAAAGGAGTCTTCTGTCCGATTTTGTCGGCGACCACGTGATCGAACGTTCGGTCGAGCGGCCAAGCGGACTGACGGACCGTAAATGGGGGCGCACTACTTAAGAAACAGGAAGCGCACTGGGCATGGACGTCGGTGCCTTGCTGAAAGGTACGGTCCAGTCCCGTGACAAGCGTCACTTTATCTCGCACCGGCGCGAGCGGCTGGAGCGTCGGAGTGAGCACCAATGGATGGCGACCGGGCGGCAGCTCGTCTTCCCGCGGGATCTCGATTTGGTTGCTGGAGAATTTAGGGACAGCCGCGTTCTTTTCACCGGGGAAGAAACCGCGACGGACCACGCCGATCGGGACATAAAAGAACGCCAACCGTTGAGCCACCGGCTGGGCCTCTGCCGCAAACCCGAGGCTTTCCATCCAAGGCAGGGCGAGCGTCGCACGACCGATGCCGCGCAGAAACGTTCGTCGATCGGATCGCTTCATCATTCTTTCCATTTGTAGCCAAACAAACTGATTCACTTTCCAACCAATGGGCGGAACAACGCCACTTCACCGCCACTTCACCGCCGAAACGCGTCACTGAGTATGACCTGTTTGATCAGCCCTCGCAGGCGATAGTTGTCGGCTTTGGCCTGCAGGGTGATCTGGTCGATTGCCGGCGCGTCGGCCGCCGTCAGTTCTCGCGCTAGGGCGAATGACAACAGGTGCGACGCAAAGGCATGCACGAATCGATCTTGCTCTAACAAAATCGCATCCTTGAAAGCTTCGACGTTATCGAAGGCATGTTGCTGGAACAGGCGGCCACCGCCATCGATCTGGCGTTGGTTCGGGTACAGGTCTCGCCATTTTCCTGTCGGACCATAATTCTCCAGTGCAAACCCGAGCGGGTCGATCTGCTCATGACAGCCCGCACAACTCGCCCGTTCGCGGTGGGCGGCCAGTTGTTCGCGAAGCGTCCGATCACTCTCCTCGGCGGTGTCGTCTTCAGGCAGGGGCGGCACGTCGGCCGGCGGGGGCTTGGGTGGATTGTTAAAGATCACCGCCGCCAACCACGCTCCACGCGTGATCGGTTTGGTTCGCTCCGCTCCCGATGTCATCGTCATGACCGCCGCGTTGGTGATCACGCCGCCCTGGCGGCGGTCGGTCAATTGCACACGATGAAACGGCAGCACGGTGACGGGATTGCCTGGGCCAGGTCGCTGACCGTCATAGTACAGCCGATGCAAACGATCGGAGCGGTAACTGAAGTCCGCATCGATCAACTGCGGCACCGGGCGATCTTCGATCAACACCGTTTCAAACAGCAGCAGCGGTTCCAGCATCATGTGCATGCTGGTGCGGTATTTGGAAAAGTAGAAGTCGGGAAACTGCTGACGATCGGGGACCGACGAAATGATCCGCTCCAATTGCAGCCACTGCGAGGGAAAGCTGTCGCAGAATCGCTTGAGTCGCCGATCATCGAGCATCCGGTCCACTTGAGCGGCCAAGACCTCGGGATCGCTGAGCCTGTCCTGGGCGGCCAGTTCCAGCAGTTGGTCATCGGGAAGACTGCCCCACAAAAAGAACGACAGTCGCGACGCCAAGTCGAACTCGGAATCGCTTGGCGAGAGGGTATCCGATGCGTCGGTATGCGCCCCGTCATACAGGTACAGAAAACGTGGCGACGCCAGGGCGGCGGAGGCGACTTGTTTCATACTCTCGGCGAAGGGAACTCCCGCTTCGAGTTGCGAGAGCACATGCCGCGTGTAGCGACCGAGCAGTCCGTCGTCGACCGGTCGACGAAAGGCGCGAGTCAGAAACCACCGCAGTCGGCGTTCGACTTCGCTGGCCCGTTCGACTTCGCTGGCCCGTTCGGTCGCTGCGGGCGGTTCGGCGAAAAAGCTATTCCAGATACCACACGTCCGCGGCCCAAAGTCGGGGCTGTTAACGATGCTTTGGCTGAGCCTTAAAAACGACTCGAGCAACAACGGAGACATCGACAAGTGGTCGCCGCGATTGTCAAAGCCATGTTCGGCGCGGAGGTCCTGCGGGAACGGAGTCACCCCGGCGAGCCGCCGTTCGATCAACTGCGACTTGCCCAGCGGTCGACTGCCCACCTTGACCGTTGCGGGCATCTTGCGGCTTGCGGGCTGGAAGTAGCCGTCGTGTTCGCGAAGCATCCGTTCGGGCAACGTGAAGACGACACAGTTCAGGTCAAACAGATCGGTTACGGCGTTGTTGTACTGAAAGCGATTCATGCGCCGGATCGGCGACCGTGTGGTGACAGGGCGATCGGAAACGGCATCGCGGAGGACCGTCTTGAGTGCGGCGACCAACTCACCGCGTTCGGCCGACTTCAGTTCCGAAGCATCCGCTGGAGGCATCTCTTGCAGATCGAGCACGCGAATCAGTTGATGCAACTGCTCGAGGTTGTCGGTCAGGTCGCTAGGCTGCTCGATTATCAGCAAGTCCAACTCGGCCTCGGATTGGTCTCCATCACCATGACAGTCGGCGCAATGTTGCTGCAAAGCAGGCCGGATCAGGTCGGCGAACAGGGTCGCGTGGTCAGCGGCGAGACCGCGGTTGCTGGTTCCGCTCAGCACCAGCAGCAGGCAGCCAATGGTGATCATGGCGAGCCCGGCGGATGATTCGCGGGGCGCCCGAGGAGAGCGGAAAGGCAGTGGCATCCGACGTCCTGGCATCAGCAGATTCTTGGGCGAGAGACACCGCGAGTGCGGCGGCAGGGAAGTGCCAGCTTAACGGCGTCCCGGTTCGAATGCAAAAATCTTTGGCAAAGAACCAACGTGCGGAAAAAAAACCGACGCGTCGGCAAGATGCTTGCTGACGCGTCGGGTCAAAACGTTTGATCGATTGGATCGGGTGGCACTAGCCAACGGCGACCCGCTTGAACTCGACAATTTCGGCTTCGGGGCTGAACGCTTCGACAGCCGCTTCGACCGTTTTGGTGTCATCGAGAGCAAACAGTTGGCTCATCAGGCAACGCTCGGTATCGAGCAGCGTGTTGTCGGCCACGAAGCGTTCAAGTTTTCCGGGGATGATTTTATCCCAGATCTTTTCCGGCTTGCCTTCGGCTTTCAGTTCCGCCTTGATGTCTTCTTCGGCTTGCGCCATGACTTCGGGCGTCAACTGTCGCTTGCTGGCGTACTTCGGCACGTTCTTTTGTGGCTTGCCGAGATTCTCACGTTCATTGATCTCGTTTTCGGCAATGATCTGAGCACGGAGCGCTTCGGTTTCTTTGGCCACGAACTCTTCGTCAAATTCTTCAGGCCGCAAGATGGAAGGCTTCATTGCCGCGATGTGCATCGCGACCGTTCGGAAGAACTGCGGTGCGTCTTCTTTGCCGCCATCCTTGTACGACACCAACACGCCGATTTTGCTTCCGGCGTGGATGTAGGAGGCGACTTTCTCGCCCTTGACGGTCTGGAAATCCGAAACTTCGATTTTTTCACCGATGATGCCGGTCTGTTCAACCAGCTTTTCACCAACGGTCGCGTCCTTGTACGGCAGCGCCGCCAATTCTTCTTTGGTTTGAACCTGATTGTCGGCAGCCAATTGAGCGATCTCGTTAGCCATGGCGATGAAATCATCGTTCTTAGCGACGAAGTCGGTTTCGCAACTGAGCGCCATCAGCAAACCGCTGTCGCCGGCTTCGTTGACCAACGCCACCACGACCCCTTCGGTCGCGTCGCGGTCGGCCCGTTTCGCAGCAACTTTTTGGCCCTTTTTGCGGAGATAATCGAGCGCGCCTTCAAAGTCGCCCCCCGATTCCTTGAGCGCCTCTTTGCAGTTCATCATCCCTGCGCCGGTCGCCTTCCTCAATTCACTGATGTCTTTTGCTGAAATAGACATTTGCTTCCCTCTGAATACTTGATTCGACTTGCTAAAGAATTTGGTTGCAGGCGCAATTCGCCTGAGAAATGATCATGACTGTTTTGACAGACGCCCAAGAAACGGGGTTCGCTTGCGGGGCAGCGGTCGCGGGGACCGTTGCCCTGGCAAGCCAACGCGCCTTATCCCTATCCATTGCATCGCCATCCATTGCATCCCCTGCGATGGACCGACCATGACGTTGATTGACATCACCACAGAACCATCGCCATGGGGGTGAAAACGAGGGATGCTAGGTGGTTGCTTCGGCAGCGGCTTCGGATTCCGCCGCGGCAGCCGCCCCGGTGTCGGCACCCTTTTCGGCTTCTGCCGAGGTACCTTTTCCGGCGATCACGGCATCAGCGAGTTGGCTCATGATGATCTCGATGGAGCGGATACCGTCATCGTTGCCTGGAATCGGCAAATCGATGAGGTCAGGATTGCTGTCGGTATCGATCAGCGCCACGGTGGGAATGCCCAACCGCTTGGCTTCGCGGACGGCATTGCGTTCTTTGCCTGGGTCGATGATGACCAAGCACTCGGGCAGGCGGTTCATCGAACGCAAACCGTTCAAGTTGCGGTACATCTTGCGGTACTCGCGCGTCAGCGCGGACTGCATTTTTTTGCTGTAGTTATCGAGCTGTTCGCCGGAGCGAATTTTCTCGAGTTCTTCCAGGCGGCTCAACCGGCTGCGGATGGTGCGAAAGTTGGTCAGCGTACCACCGAGCCATCGTTCGGAGACGAAAGGCATATTGCAACGCACGCAATGCTCTTCGACCGCTTCGCCGGCTTGGCGTTTGGTGCCGACGAAGAGGATCAAGCCACCGTTGCCGGCAACCTGCTGCAGGTACTTTTTGGCTCGCAGCAAACCACGCAAGGTTTCGCGAATATCAAGGATGTGAATCTGGTTCTTGCGGCCAAAGATGTACGGAGCCATCTTTGGATTCCACAGACTGGTGCGGTGTCCAAAGTGAACACCCGACTCAATCATCGTTTGTACGATTGTATTCGTATCGCTCATCTAAATTGCTCCTGCATTGACCGGTTCAAGCCGCTGGGCGGATAAAGCATCCGCTCGGCCAGAGCCCAAAGGCCCTTCGCCCGCTGTGTCAATGGAATGAAAAGGAATGGTCTGCGACCGACATGATCGCAGGGCCTTAAGAAAATAGCCGGTCCCCCACCGTTTGGTCAATGCGTGACGAAATCGGCGGCGACCGGCCAGTTTATCAGCGACAGGGGGTCGCGACGTTCACAAACCGAAGGAAAAACCGATCCCCGAGCCACCGCGTGAATGGGATCGGCGGCCGTGGCCGTGGTAGTGATGGCGTGGGTAGGCCGGCACGTAAACCCGCGGGGGCGGTGCGTAATAGCGTTCTTCCACGATCACCGGGGCCTGCCGGACGATCACCGGTTGCTGCTGAATGGCGGGAGCGGGACTGCCGATGCTGGCGTTTTGCATCGCGGCGATCACCGGTTCGCGGACACCCTGCTGGTGGAGAGAAATAATGTCCGAAACCTCCAGTCGCCGCTGAACGCCTCGTTGTTGAATGTGGTTCATGATCACCGTGTCGGGCAACCCGCTGCGGCTCATGTTGATCACATCTGCGGGCGTCACGGCGGCTTGGACCTGAGCGTACTGCTGTTGTTGGTACTGGTAATTCTGCTGTTGATATTGGTATTGCTGCCGAATAGCCGCCTGATCGCGGTCTTTAGCGTTGCCGAGCGAACCGCCGGCGACAGCCCCCAACAGGCCGCCGATCACCGCTCCAGCACCCGCTTCGTCATTATTTTCGCCGATGATCCCACCAGCGATGGCCCCCGCGACTCCGCCGAGCGTCGCACCACGCTGGGTGTTGGACTGCGCCCGAGCCTGCGAACTAAGCACAGCAGCCAAAACAAGGCAAACGCTGCAAGACCGCTTGGAGATGATCATTGTTCCGACTTTCAAAAACTGGGTAATTTTGAAATAGGTAAAGTGTGAGGTTTGGTTTATTTGAAAGGTCCGCCTACCTCGCAATGCGGTCGCTCCATCAGAAGAAGATCGACCGGATCATGTAGATAGCGTGAATGATCTTTTGTCGGCAACGCCATTTCGTGCTAGCAAGGCGAGGATCAGGAGGTCACTCGACCGCTTCGACTTCGAATTCTTCTCCCAGCAAAGCGACCACATCGCCGGGGACGAGCTGCTTTCGGCGGCGCGTCTCGACGATTCCATTGACGCATACCTCGCCGGCTTGAATCAGCACTTTGGCTTGGCCGCCGGTACCGACGACGCCGCAGAACTTCAAAAAATCATCCAGCCGAATCGTGGGTAGGCTCGGTTCGGCGTCCGGCGGTGTGTCCATCAATTGAGTTGCCATTCGCCCGCGGGCGGTAAGGGTAGCGGTGACGCAGCGAGCAGGCGTTTCGAACGCCGCGTTTCGAACGCCTGGGGCTCAGGCGACCGGTTGTAGGCCGGGATCCGAGGGGTACGGTTCGCCGATCTCGGCCTCGGCAACCTCCGCGTCCTCGTTCGACTGCAAGGTGTAAAAATACGCGAGGCAGGTCAGTGCCAGCCCAGAAGCCATCAGCACCCAAATCGGCTGGTACATTGCCGAGCCATCGGCGGCAGTGGCCACCAGCAGTTCCGAGCCTGTGATGCCCATCTCGGGAATCTTCGACAGCGTGACCGACAAAGCGTTGTTCGTAAAGTGAATGATCAAACAGGGAATGACGCTGCCGGTGCGCAGTGCGACCCAGCCGAGCATCAATCCCATGACGGTGGCGGCAATCGATTGTTGCAGCAAACCGTGAGAGACGCCAAACATGATCGCCGACACCACGACGGCTCGCATCCTTCCGCCACCCCGAATCAATCCGCTGAAGATAAACCCTCGGAAGGCCAGTTCTTCACACACCGCCGGCACCAACGCCAGCAGCAGCACGATATGCCACAGCGGTGCGGTGGCAATCAAGTCGCTCATCGGCTGCAAGGCGGCTTGGGTTTGTTCGCTGATCGGATAAACGTCGCTGATCCATTGCCCCAGCGTCATATACGAGGGATGAAGGGTAAACCCTAACAGCAAGGCGATCGGCAACGCGGGCAGCGCGGGCATGCGAAAGCGAAAGGTCTGTCGCAGCGACGTGGTCATCACGATCGCCATCAGGAGCGCCGGAGCGAGGATCAAACCGATCTGCGGGGTGAGGATCAACCGGGTCAAGCCCGCCAGATCGCTCGGCATGCCGCTGACCATCAATTTGCCAAAGAACAACCCGACCAGGATCACGGCACCACAGCCAAACGCTTGCGCCGGCGTCGGTACGGCTTGACGGTCACGCCACAAGTGCCGAACCCAAGAACGCAGTTCCCATTGATCGCCATCACCGAACAGCACCGACTCATCTTCGAATTGACGTTGTGCCCAACGGGTGGCCAACCACAAACAACCGAAGGTCACGCCGACGACCAGCGGCAGATGCATTAACGCTTGCAGGTATTGCGCTTCGACCAAGGCGCGCACCAACAGGAACATTCCACTGACGGGAATCAGGGCGGTGCCCATGCTCAGATCCATCCCCGGCATCATCGGCAACAGCACCAAGGGAAGAGACACCATCATCAGCGGCATCAGGTAATACTGTCCCTCTTTACTGCTGCGCGCCATCGCGGCGACGGCCAGTGCCAAGGCGCTGAACAAGGCCGATAGTGGCAAGAGTGCCAGCAGCAACCACAGCAGCGACGCGACCGGTGGCGGGCCAAAGCTACCGCCGGTAGGGTCCAGTCCGATCTGTTTAAAAATCAAGGTGCTGGTGATCATCATGCTGAATACATTCAGCAGCGCGGTAAGCGTACTGAAGGTGGTGACGGCGGCGAGCTTGCCCCACACGATCTCGCTCCGCAGCGCTGGGCTGCACAGCAGCGTTTCCAAAGTGCCTCGTTCTTTTTCGCCAGCGACCAAGTCGATCGCGGGATAGAACGCGCCGGTCATCGCCCAGACCAGCATCACAAATGGCAGCAGCTTGCTCCACAGCATCGCGTTGCCACCTTCGCTATCGGTGGCCGACTTTTTGACCGAAAACGGGGTTAGCACCTCTTGGGCAATGCCACTCTTGAGCAGCCGCCGCGAAACGATGGTGTCGCGATAGGTGCCGAGCACCGTATAGATCCGATCGGTTGCCACGGCCGCGCCGTCGGAACCGGGATTGGTGACAATATGCAAAGAATTGACCGGCTGTTTGTTTTCGGAGTCGCTCGATTGCAAAGTAAAATCAGGTGGTACCAGCAAGACGGCATCATACGTTTCCCGCTGGACGAATCGCCGGGCAACTTCAGACACGGCGGCGTCGCGTGACATTTGCCGCCATTCATAGAAATCAAACTTGGCGTTGCCCTGGGCCTCGTCATAGTCGCCGGCAAGCTGGTCTTCGACAACCAACGCGGGTTCGGCCGGCAGGTTTTCGGTGCCAATAATGCAAATGCGAGGTGCATGCTGTTGAGTGAACTGAGCGATCTGTAGCAACAACGTGCCGACCAGCGGATACAGCAACATCGGCAGCACGACGATCGTAAACAACGTACGCCGATCGCGCAATTGATCGCGCATCTCGCGAAGATAAATCATCGCCACCGTCTTGGGTCGCGGTCGATCGGTCTCGCTACGGCTCATGAGGTGGTCTCCGAGAAATCGTTCGGTGAGTGTTCGTGGCGAGACAACAAGCCGAAAAAGAGATCTTCGAAATCGTGTTCGTCGTGTCGCTCCCGGAGCGCCTCCAGCGTCCCGGTGTCGAGGATTTTACCGCGATGCATGATGGCGATCCGGTCACACAACCGTTCGACTTCGCGCATGATGTGGGTCGAAAAAATCAAACACTTGCCCGCCTCACGAAGATTACGAACGACCTGCAATAGGTTGCGTGCGACCATCACATCCAAGCCCAGGGTCGCTTCATCGAAAATCAGGACCGGCGGGTCGTGCACCAAGGCGCGAGCGATCGAAACCTTCTGCTTCATTCCGGTCGACATTTTTGCCGCGGGCACGTCGCGGAAATCATTCATCCGCAATTGATCGAAAAGTTCTTCCAGCCGGGCGTCGAGCGCTTCGGATGTCATGCCATGCAAGCGCCCAAAGTACTGCACCGTCTCCCACGCCGTCATGCGGTCGTACAAAGCGGTGTTGTTACTGACAAAGCCGATCCGACCGCGAACTTCGGCAGGCTCCTCATCGACGTCGAAGCCATGAATTCGAGCGGTCCCGGAGGTGGGCCGCAGCACAGTGCTTAGAATCCGCAAAACCGTTGTCTTGCCGGCGCCGTTGGGGCCCAGCAAGCCGAAGATCTCGCCCGGCGCAACGTGAAACGAGACGTGGTCGACGGCGACAAAACGACCTCGTTTGAGGTCGTCGTAAGTTTTAACTAGGTTTTCGACATGAATCATGCTGCGGCAAGGCCTCCTGTTGGTAGAGCTTAGGTTACGCCATGCTGTGTCTTAACGGATTTAAACAATTCCTGCGATTCAAGGGGCTGGATTCAGGGCGAATGCCTGCGGGGACGGCAAGCCAATCGCTACTTTCGTCGTAACGCCTGTGACTAGAAGACTCTATGCGTTTGTATCTGATTCGACACGCTGAAAGCGAGAACAATGCGAAACCGGAAGCGGAACGGGTCGAAGATCCGGCGATCACCACCCGCGGTCACTTGCAAGCCGACTGCCTGGGCCGTTGGTTGCAAACGTTGTCGATCGATTGCCTGCTAACCAGCCCCTTCCGGCGAACCCTCCAGACGACACGGTATGCGACCGATCGAACGGGTCAGTCGGCGGAGATCTGGACCGACGTGTTTGAACGCGGTGGCTGCTACCGCGGCTGGGGCAACAACATTCAGGGCGGCATCGGCTGTAATCGCGATCAGATCATCGAGCATTTACCCGGGGCGATGGTGCCCGCGGGGATCGACACCGAGGGCTGGTGGAACGGCCGGCCTCCCGAATCCGACGCCGCAGCGCTGACGCGGGCTCAACAAGTCACACAAAAGTTCGTCGACCGCTTCGGGAACTCGAACGATTCCGTAGTGGCGATCATTCATGCGGAATTTAAACGTCATCTGCTGGCCAAAATGCTGCACGGACAAGCCGACGCGGAACAATTTGGTCCGCTGTGTAACGTCGGCATTACTCTGCTGGAGCACGATGCCCGGGGATGGCGTTTGCAGTGGCTGAATTCGGTCAGTCACCTGCCGGCGGATCAGATCACCGGTGCAAAAGGCTGAGCCGACCAACCACCGCGGTTTGCCTATTTGCGATAGTATGCCGCTATCCGTTTTCTTTCTCACTTGGTTCGAAGCGATGACTTTCCTGTACAGCAATGTTTGGCGTCCGTTTGGTTTCGTAACGGCGTTCCTCTTGATCGGTTCGCTTCAGGCCGCGGAACCCGCTCACTGGAGCCAATGGCGGGGGCCGCAGCGAGATGGACAACTGCCCGCGGGAACGCTGCCCGAGACATTACAGCGCACCCTGAAACCGGTGTGGGCGGTCGATAATCTATCGCCCAGCTACAGCGGTCCGGTGGTGTGGGGCGATTTGGTTTTCTCAACCGAAACGGTCAACAAAGCCGACGAACGGGTGACAGCCTACTCATTGGCCGATGGCAAACAGAAATGGCAAGTCACCTGGCCCAGCTCGCTGTCGGTCCCCTTCTTCGCGGCCAGCAATGGCGATTGGATTCGAGCCACTCCGGCGGTCAATGGCGAACATTTGGTCGTCTCCAGCATGCGTGACATCCTGGTTTGCCTGGACCCAGAAACGGGTGAGGAGACTTGGCGTGTCGATTTCGCGGACCAGTTGGGGACGCAGCAACCTTCGTTTGGGAACGTTTGCAGTCCCTTGATCGACGGCTCGTTTATCTATGTGCAAGCCGGCCAAGCGGTCACCAAACTGTCGTTGCTCGATGGGAGCGTCGTGTGGCAGGCGATGAAGAACGCCGATGGGATGGCTTCGAGCGGCGCGTTTTCCAGCCCCGTGATCGCGGACATCGCTGGCGAGCGGCAGTTGGTGGTGCAGACCCGCGAAGCGCTCGCAGGGGTGCGACTGGAAGATGGCAAAGTCCTGTGGAGCCAGCCGATCACCGCTTTTCGCGGCATGAACATCCTCACTCCCTTGGTGCAAGGTGACACCATCTTCACTTCGGCGTACGGCGGCAAGTCGGAAATGTATCGCGTCGGCAAAGCGGAAGACGGCCAGTTCTCCGTCGAACTGGCGTGGGCAAACAAAGCGCAAGCCTACATGTCGTCACCGGTTCGCATCGGCCAGCACATTTACCTCCACCTGAGAAACCAACGCATCGTCTGCTTAAATGCCCAAGATGGCACCGATACCTGGACCAGCAAGCCGTTCGGTAAATACCAAAGCTTCGTCACCGACGGCCAACAGATCCTGGCACTCGACGAAACCGGCGAACTGCTGCTGATCAAAGCCAACCCCGTCGAACTGGAAGTAGCCGACCGGATGAAAGTGGCGGAAGATTCCTGGGCGTATGTCGCCGTGGAGGGGCCGTTTGTAATCGTGCGGCATCTCAAGGGACTGAGCGTTTATCGAGCTGGAGAGTAAAAGTTCTCTTGAGTTACCAGCGACTGCCGATTGCGTTGGCAGTCGCCGTCGCAGTGGGGACGGATCGGTTGTGGACATCGTCCCGCAAACAGCAAGCAAGGCGAAGACCTTGCTTGCTGACCCGCGCCAAGCGACCGCTGACTCCCGAACGCTGACTCCCGACCGCTGCTACTGTGCGTAGCGATCTTGCAGCGACTGGACATCGACTTCGCCGTCTCGCAGCGCCACCATTGCCCGGACCGCCGCTTCGGCTGCCGACAAGGTGGTGATGCAGGGGACGCCATATTGCACCGCGGCGGCTCGGATCTTGCCTTCATCGGTGCGCGCCCCTTTGCCGCTGGGCGTGTTGAGAATCAACTGCACGTCGCCGTTCTTTAGGTAGTCGATCAGGTTGGGCTTGCCTTCGGCGATCTTCTTCACCCGTCGGACTTCGACCCCCGCTTCTCGCAAGCGTTCCGACGTCCCGACCGTCGCCAGCAGATTGAATCCCAAGGCAACCAAGCTCCGTCCGAGCTCGACGACCGAATCTTTGTGCCGCGCCGACAAGCTGATGAAGATATTGCCCGTTTCGGGCAGCACGGTCCCGGCAGCGACTTGGCTTTTCGCAAACGCCAGCGAAAACTTCTCGCTGACCCCCATGACTTCGCCCGTGCTTCGCATTTCAGGCCCCAGCACAATATCGACGCCGGCGAACTTGCGGAACGGAAAGACCGCTTCCTTGATCGCCACGTGCCGCGGAATGGGCTCGCGGTCGATCCCTAATTCGCTCAGCGTCATCCCGGTCATCACCTTGGTCGCCAAGCCCGCCACAGCGACGCCGGTCGCCTTGGCCACAAAGGGAACCGTGCGGCTGGCTCGCGGATTGACCTCCAAGACATACACGATCGGTTTGTCGTCTTCGATTTTGACGGCAAACTGGATATTCATCAGACCCACGACGTTCAGTCGCAGCGCCAGCTTGCGGGTCGCTTCACGGATTTCGGCGAGTACCGGTTGAGGCAAGTTGAAGGGCGGGATCGCACAGGCCGAATCGCCGGAATGCACCCCCGCTTCCTCGATGTGTTCCATGATTCCCATGATCACGCAATCCTTGCCGTCCGACAGGGCGTCGACGTCGACTTCCGTTGCGTCCTCTAAGAAGCGATCGATCAGCACCGGTTGGCCTTCGGCGACGACAAACGCCTCGGCGACAAAACGATCAAACTGGGCTTTGTCGTAGCAGATCTCCATCGCTCGTCCGCCCAGCACGAAACTGGGGCGAACCAATACGGGATAGCCGATCACCGCCAGTTCGCGGCGTGCTTCGTCCATCGTGCGGGCGATGCCCGACGGAGGCTGCTTGAGCTCCAGCTCGTCGATCAGTTTCAGGAACAGTTCGCGGTCCTCGGCCGACTCGATCGTATCGACCGAAGTGCCAATGATCGGCACACCGGAATCGGCCAAGCCGCGAGCCAGGTTCAGCGGGGTTTGACCGCCAAATTGAACGATCGCTCCATCGGGCGAGATCGCATCGTGAATATTCAGCACATCCTCGATCGTGAGCGGCTCGAAGAACAGCATGTCGCTGGTGTCGTAATCGGTACTCACCGTTTCCGGATTGCTGTTCACCATCACACTTTGATAGCCAATTTCCCGCAACGCAAAACTGGCGTGGCAACAGCAGTAATCGAACTCGATCCCCTGCCCGATTCGGTTCGGCCCGCCGCCGAGAATCATCACACGCTTTTGATCGCCGCGAACCGGCAATTCATCTTCGTCTTCATAGGTGCTGTAGTAATACGGCGTGTAGGCTTCGAACTCGGCCGCACAGGTGTCGACACTCTTGAAGACCGGCGTCACCCCCAGCCCCTTGCGGTAGCTGCGGACTTGCATCTCCGATTTGTCGAACAAATGCGCTAACTGGCGATCGGAAAAACCGAGTCGTTTGGTGACCCGCATCTCTTCTTCGGAGATGCTTTCCAGCGCATCGATAGACCGCAATTGATCCTCATGTTCGATCAACTGCGACAACTGGTCCAGGAACCAAGGATCGATATGCGTGATCTCGTGAATTTGCTCGACCGACAGCCCCGCCTTCATCGCGTAGCGGATGTAGAAAATTCGTCCGTCGCCGGGAGTGCTCAGCTTGGCTCGGATTTCGTCTTCGTCCGGCTGATCCTCCGTACCCCAGCGATCCTTGCTGTCACAGCCCAGACCGAACGCACCGACCTCCAAACCGCGCAGTGCCTTCTGCAGCGACTCCTTAAACGAACGACCGATCGCCATCGTTTCTCCGACGCTCTTCATTTGCGTCGTCAATGTCGCATCCGCTTCGGGAAATTTTTCGAATGCGAAACGCGGGATCTTGGTCACGACGTAGTCGATCGTCGGCTCGAAGCAGGCTTTGGTTTCCTTGGTGATGTCGTTGGGCAGTTCCCACAATCGATAACCGACGGCCAGCTTGGCGGCGATTTTGGCGATCGGAAAACCGGTCGCTTTACTGGCGAGTGCCGATGAGCGAGAAACACGCGGATTCATTTCGATCACGATCATCCGACCGGTGTCCGGATGCACCGCGAACTGGATGTTCGAGCCACCTGTTTCGACGCCGATTTCGCGAATCACTGCCAGCGAAGCGTCACGCATCCGCTGGTATTCTTTATCGGTCAGCGTTTGCGCCGGAGCGACGGTAATCGAGTCGCCCGTGTGGACCCCCATCGGATCGAAGTTCTCGATACTGCAGATAATGACGACATTGTCGTCCATATCGCGCATCACTTCCATCTCGTACTCTTTCCAGCCGATGATCGATTCTTCGATCAGCACTTCACTGACCGGGCTTTGGTCCAGCCCGTTCTGCACCAACGCATCGAAGTCATCGCGGTTGTAAGCGATCGCCGATCCGCTGCCTCCCATCGTAAAACTCGGGCGGACCACGCAGGGCAGACCGATATCCGCCAGCACGGCGCGAGCTTTCTCGAGCGTCTTGACCGTGTCACCCTTGCAGACATCCAGTCCAATCTTGGACATCGCCTGTTTGAATTGCTCGCGTTCCTCGGCTTTGGCGATGACCTTCGTATTCGCACCGATCATCTCGACGCCGTACTTCTCCAGCACGCCGTTTGATTCCAGATCCATCGCTGCGTTCAGAGCCGTCTGGCCTCCGAGTGTCGGCAGCAAGGCATCGGGTCGCTCTTTCGCGATCACCTTTTCGATCATCTGCCAAGTCAGCGGCTCGATGTAGGTCGCATCGGCCATGTTGGGGTCGGTCATGATGGTCGCGGGATTGCTGTTGACCAGCACCACCTTATACCCCTCCTCCCGGAGGGCTTTGCAGGCCTGCGTTCCCGAGTAGTCGAATTCGCAAGCTTGCCCGATGACAATCGGGCCGCTTCCAATGAGCAAAATCTTCTTGATGTCGTCTCGGCGAGGCACGGCGTCTTCTTTTTCTGTTCGGCTTATGTGGCGATTTTTCAGCCCACAGCGGGCGTCTCCAAATTGGGGAAAAATCTAACAGAAAAGTGCTGCCGAGCGTAGGACGGGCAAATCAAATCGCCGCAAAACCGCACCAATCGGCTCCTCACGACCCCGACCTGCCGCATCGATCCACTAATCGCTATAAGATTCCTTTGCGAAGAGGGTGAATTGCCGATATCATAGAAACGTAAGTCGTTTTCTCCCGGGCGGTTGCAGAACGGCGCCGCCGATCGGTGGGTACGAATTCCGAAATCGCGCGTTTTCATTAGTATCAGACCGAGCCATTTCACTCACCCCCCATCGCGAAGGGATAGGTCGCATGTTTCGACCCATGACCGCAGTTTCCTCTTTTTCGCTTGCAGCCTGCCTGCTGATGGTTGGGACCGCCAGCCATCGCGCCGTGGCGCAGTCACCCGCCCAAGTCGAGCAGGTTGTGGCAATCAACAAGGCCATCGAGCAGAACTGGGCCGACTACGAGATCCGGCCCTCGGGCGAAGCGGACGACGGCAAATGGTGTCGCCGTGTCTACTTGGACATCATCGGGCGGATCCCGTCACTCGAGGAATTGAATGCGTTCCTCTCCGACCGAAATCGCAACAAGCGCCAAGCCCTCGTGCAGACATTGCTGTACGACGATAAGTACACCGAAGAGTACGCTCGCAATTGGTCGACGATTTGGGCCAATGTGCTGATTGGACGCAGCGGAGGCACCGATCGCCGCTCGCTGACCAACCGCGACGGAATGCTGAAGTACCTGCGGGACTCGTTCGCGCTGAACAAGCCGTACAACCAGATGGTTTACGAACTCGTCGCGGCCGAGGGTTCGACCAAGCCCGGTACCGAGAACTTCAATGGGGCGACCAACTTTCTCGCGGACAAAGTGAACGACGAAAACGCAGTGCTGGCCACCAGCAGCGTCTCGCGGGTGTTGCTCGGCCAACAAGTCCAGTGCACGCAGTGCCACAACCATCCGTTCAACCAATGGAAGCAACAAAAATTCTGGGAGTTCAACGCCTTCTTTCGGCAGAGCCGCGCGCTGCGTCGCTATGTCGATGGGACTCGCGATATCGATCACATCGAGCTGGTCAACGAGGACACTGCCGGCGAAGGTGGCGATCCCGAAGATGCGATGATCTTTTACGAACTTCGCAATGGTTTGACCAAGGTTGCCTACCCTGTTTTTATCGATGGCCAGGAAATCTCGCACAGCGGCTTCGTTAGCGATTCCAATCGACGGCAGGAATTGGCCAAGCTGATGCTGCAAAGTGAGTTCATGGACAAGATGTTTGTGAACCGCATGTGGGCACATTTCCTGGGCTATGGCTTTACCAAGCCGATCGATGACTTGGGGCCGCACAACCCCGCTTCGCACCCTGACCTGCTGAATTACTTGGGACAGGAAGTTCGCAAACATAGCTACGATCCAAAGCAGTTAATCGAGTGGATCACGCTCAGCAAACCGTATCAATTGAGTGCTCAGATGACGTCGTCCAACGAACTGGATGATCCGACGCTGGGCGAGATGCCAAAGTTCTCTCACTTCTACCTGCGTCAGATGCAAGCCGAAGAGTTGTACCAGTCGCTGGTGACCGCCACCGGTGCGAGTGCGGCAGGTTCGTATGAGAAGCAAGAACAGGAGCGTCGCAAGTGGTTGTCTCAGTTTGTCGTGGCTTTTGGGACCGACGAGGGCGACGAAGCGACGACCTTTAATGGTTCGATTCCGCAAGCTTTGATGATGTTTAACGGTGACTTGATCAAGCAGGCAACCGCGACCGACAAGGGAAGCTTTCTCGGAAAAATCGCGTCCGATGATGATCGCCTGCGGGCCAAACTGGATAACGTTTTCCTGACCGGGGTGGCTCGGCGTCCGACGCGTCTCGAGCAGACGATGGCGAACAAGCTATTAATGGCTCGTGGCGGCAAAGAAGCCGAAATGTTGCAGGACATTTGGTGGGCTTTGCTGAATAGCAATGAGTTCATCATGCAACACTAAAGCGTTCTAATAGTAGCTGACTGATTGTTCTCGGGAACAACTCATCCTTTTCAACTTTGGCCGAGGAGCCTGTTCTATGTATTCTAATCTTGGCTTGCCGTGGGCGACTCCGTCCGGAATGTCTCGCCGTCACTTTGTGAAACACCTCGCGGGCGCTTCGGCGATGGCTAGTACGGCCGCTTTAATGGGCAACAGTGTCCAAGCCCAAGCGGAAGAGATGAAGAAGAATCAGAAGTCGGCCATTTTGTTGTGGATGGGTGGTGGTCCTTCGACGATCGATATCTGGGACATGAAGCCCGGTGCGGCGACCGGCGGACCTTTCCGCCCGATCAGCACGACAGGCGATATGCAGATCTGCGAACACATGCCGCTGACGGCCAAGCAGATGCACAATTTGTCGATCGTGCGTTCGATGAGCACACGGGAAGCGGACCACAATCGCGGTCGCTACTACATGCACACCGGCTTTGTGCCCAACCCCAACATCGAGCACCCCGGCTACGGCAGTGTGATCGCTCACGAACTGTTCCGTCAACGCGAAGACTTGGCGATCCCGCCATTTGTCTCGATCGGCGGCGCCAGCACCGGCCCCGGTTTCCTCGGCATGGCTTGGGCACCCTTCTCGGTAACCAGCAACGGCCGGATTCGCAATCTGGAAATGAAGCTGGAAGAGAAGCGTCTGCTGCAGCGGATGGCGGCTCTCGATGTGATCGAGACCGGCTTCATCAATCGCACCCGGGGCTCGGCGGCGACGGAGCATCAGAAGGTACTGAAGAAGACGCTCGACCTGATGACCAGCGAGCAGATGGAAGCCTTCCGCGTCGAAAAAGAACCGGAAGAGATGAAGGAACTGTACGGCACCAACGGCTTCGGCCAAGGCTGCTTGTTGGCACGACGACTGGTCGAGGCGGGCGTGCCGTTTATCGAAGTCGACTTGGGTGGCTGGGATAACCATAACGGTATCCATACAATCCTCAGCGATACGAAACTGCCGCAACTCGATCAAGCGATGGCGGCGTTGACCAGCGACCTCGAACAACGTGGCCTGCTGGAAAACACGGCCATCATTTGGATGGGCGAATTCGGCCGCACGCCGCGCATCAACGCCAACGCGGGACGCGACCACTGGGCTCGTTCGTGGAGCTGCGTCGTTGGTGGCGGTGGCATCAAGGGTGGTTTGGCGGTCGGCGAAACCAGCAGTGACGGAACGGCCGTCGAAACCGAACCGTACAGCTCGGAGGATTTGATGGCGACCGTTTGCAAGGGTCTAGGAATCTCTCTTGAAACGACTTATACGTCCAAGAACGGACGACCGATGAAGATTGCCGCCGGCGGCAAGCTGATTCGCGAATTGGTTTAAGGCAACTCCCCACGTCGTCGAACCGGCATATTGACCATCGCGAGTTCACAGCAGCAGCCAAGCAGTGGCGAACAAGTGGAACGGACGCCGGCGGAGCTGATCAAGCGCCACCAGGCTGGTGTCTGGCGCTATTTGCGTATGCTGGGCTGTGACGCCGCGATGGCGGACGATTTGACGCAGGACACGTTTTTAAAGGTCCTGCGTCGCAAAAATTTTGTTCAACATAATGATGCGGCCACGGCGGCTTATCTCCGGCGGACCGCTCACAACCTGCTGGTGTCTTCCGTTCGGCGAAGCAAGAAGGCCAAGCAAGTCGAAGCTTTTGATACATTGGATGAAATCTGGGATCGCTGGGCAGGTGCCGACCTGACCGGCGATGAGGCGGTCGATGCCCTGCAAAGCTGCCTCAAGGGGTTGACCGAACGAGCGCGGCTGGCACTAAGAATGCGTTACGCCGACTCCGCCAGTCGTGCGGAGATTGGAGAGGCACTGGGGATTACCGAACACGGAGCTCGCAACTTAATGCAGCGAGCCAAACAACAGCTAAAAACATGCGTGACCAGCAAAATGAATCCGAGATGAGCAACGACGGTGCCGAAGATCGGGCGCTCGACGCTTTCTTGACCGAAGCTTTCGGGGGGCCTTCGCCGCCTGATCTGTCGGATCGCGTGCTTGCGCGGCTGTACAATCAACCGCTGCCGACTCCGGCAGCGGTTTCGGTCCACAAACCGAATAACGAAAGGCCGCGACGCAATCTGGGAGCTTTACTGTCCCTGGTTGCCGCGATCGCCGCGGCGCTGGCGGTGGCGGTGGCGCTGCGAGAACCCCCGGCGCGACCCGGCGGCCCAGGACTGGCCAGTGAACAAGATGCCGAACAGGGTGCCCAAGCGGATGACTCCCGCTCCGCCGAGGACAAACAGCAGCCTGCCGCGGCGGCGACCAATCGGGGGCGAACTCCTTCGCAATCGACAGCCGACGAGACAGAGGCAACGACCGATCCGACTTCGCTGCCCGAAGCCTTTGCGGTAACCCCGCCCAATCGCCGGCGACCGCTGTCGATGGAAACCGTGCCCTTTGGTGCGAACGCCGTGGCGGCACGATCAGAGACCGAAACGGCATGGACGAAAACGCCGCGAGCCGAACCGCAGCCGCCCGCTGCGATCGGCAAAGAATTAGAACTCCGCTTCCAACAGGCTTGGGAGCATCTGGCAGTGCAACCGACCGCGGCGGCCGAGCCCGCAGAAATTGCCGGACGACTGCGGGAGCGACTGTCGATCGACGCCGCACCGGGGCAAGCGACCGATGCTTCGGCAATCGCTAGGTTGGCACGCTCGCAGGAAGCAAGCGAAACGATCGCCAGGCGATTGTTGGTCGAATTGCTCGGGCCCGCTTGGCAACGCTTGAAAACAGAGCCGCGGCAAACGCTCACTCAGTTCGTGTCGTATGCCATCCAGACCGGCCAGCCATTCGACGAAACGATCGAGCAGCTATTTGTAGGCGGTAATCTGCCGTCGGCGCATGATGCCTCGCAGGTGTGGTTGACTTCATTGGCCGGTGAGCGAAGCGTGCCAATTACCCAACAGGTGGGCCACGGCTTGCTCGACTTGGATCTAGGTTGCGCACGGTGCCACGACCATCCCATCGATAGCCAGATCCATCAACAAGATTTCTGGGGGTTAGCGGCCGTCTTCGAAAATGGCCTGCAGTATTCCCGCGGCAAGGCAGGCGAACCGGTGGTGGAGCCGACCGCTTCCAGCCCCACACCCAAAGGATTGTTCTATGAATTGCAGGACGGTCGCCAACGCGTCGCGTTGCCTGCGATGCCGGCACAGTGGCTGGACCTCCAACCCGAAGCGGGCGATGCTCCCGAAAGTTTGACGGGATTGGACGCTGTGGCGGAACAGTGGCGAGATAACCCACGCTTAGCACGATCGTTGGTCAATCGCGTTTGGTCGGCGGTTTACGGCCGACCTTTGACCGGGGCGGTTTCCGATCCCGATGCGCCTCCGCACGAAGCTCATTTTGTGGAACTGCGCGACTATTTGGCGGCACAAACGCGGGCTCATGATTTCAGTCTAGCCGACTTGGTCAGTTGGGTTGTGACCGCCCCGCCAATGCGGCGAAGCGTGGTGCTGGAACCGTTGTCCGACAGAGCCGCGTTTGCCAGCGACGAACAGCTTGCCAAGGCGGAGTTCTTGCATCGGACGTTCGCCGGTTTTGACAGCTCCCCCAGCGAGCTTCGATTCGAAGGGCTGCTTTCCATGGCGTCGCGATGGAATGGCGGCGGGGCCATTCAAAGCCTTCCTGCCCTGGCGCAGCCCATCGACAGCGACGCCAACATCGTGGTGCCGCAACGCCCCAGTGATGCGGAACGGCTGGAAAAGTGGTTGCGGGCTTCGTTCCCCGAAAGCCAAGGAACCGACACCGACTTACCAGCACAGTGGCTGGCGTCGATCGATGACTTTGATCAGCAGGCGAAGCATCTTTATTACGCCGCTGGGTTCTGGAAGCCAAGCGAAAAGCAACTCAGGGCAGCGACCGAGCTGAACGAGAGTGCTGGCAATTCGGGGATCGCACTCAAACAGTTGTGGTGGGCGCTGCGAAAAAGCCGTTAGACCGTCTGCCGGCTGGTTCCCGCCGACATTGAGCCGCTCAACCAAAGCTCACTCCGCAGATTCGCTCGCCTAGCAAGTGCCCCACAGATAGCAAGTGCCCCACAGATTGGACTCGCTGGGATCTGCCCGAATCCACCGAGTGTCCGCTCAGTCGGTCGCAGGTTTAGCAGCGAATAAGACGCGGTCAAATCGCGCGCTGCGGGCGGCGTCGTAGATTTCGATCGCCCGACCGATCGGAGTCGTCTCATGCGGATCGACGATCACCGACGGCTGTGCCCCAAGTTCGGCGATTTGCAATAGCTTCTCGGTCAGCTCGACAGTCGTGACAATCGGCTGACCGTTCAGCGTCAACTGTTCCGCCGGCCCGACCTCGATGACGATCTCGTCAAACGGCTCAGGCAACGGTTCTGATTCGCCGCGAGACGTTGTCGCCGCTTTGGGTTCCGCTGCTAGAGAACTCGGCAGATCGAACTCCGGTTCCTGAAAGCTGCTGGTCCACAGAAAGAAGACCAGTAATAGAAAGACAACATCGATCATCGGCGTCATCTTGAGTTCCAGCCCATCCCGTCGTCGAGCATTGGCGGCACGCATGATGAACCGTGAAGCAGGCGTTGGGAGCCGGGCAGGAGTTCGCCCGCATTAGAATCGGTGCGACGGAAGGCCCGATCAGAGAAACCAGCTCAGCCAAAGCGATTTTTGAGGAAACGTGTCCCCGGGCAATTGCCAGCCAAGCAGCGAATCGAATCTCAATCGGAGGTGTAGCAGCGGCGGCATGGAGAGAAAAAAGGGTGGATGAGGGGACTTGAACCCCCGACTTTCGGAATCACAATCCGACGCTCTAACCAACTGAGCTACACCCACCGTCGTTGTCAGGCCCAAATTTAATAAGTGTCTCCGAATCGGTCAACTAGCACCGCTGCAAGAGTCCTTTTAAAAATGGACCAGCCGGCGGGACTCGGGTTCGCAAGAAAAAACGCGGACGCTGGGAACGCTCACCTGCGGGCGGGGCTTGGACCACCGCCTTCGAGTCGCGATAATCGTTGTCGATAGCTGGCAAAAGAGTCCGGCAATAGCAGGTCCCCGAGGATTGATCCGATGCGTTTAGACGGCAGGCGTAAAAGCCAAAATGTGGAAGAGCGACGTCGATCGGCGGCACCGGCGGCCGTTGGTGGCGGGATTGGAGTGCTCGTTTTGGCGGTCATCGTGATGTTGCTCGGTGGCAACCCGGCGAATCTGCTGCAGCAACTGCAGGCGCCTCCGCAAGCGGCCGCACCCGGCGGCGTGGCCGCCGATCAACCGCTGTCTGCCAAAGAACAAGCGGCACGGGAGTTCTCCAAAAAGATCCTCGCTTCGACCGAAGACGTCTGGACGGAGGTGTTCGCCAAATCGGGCCAGCGCTATCAGCCAACGACAATGGTGCTGTTCAGTGGGACCACCAGCAGCGGCTGCGGGCATGCGTCGAGCGCCAGCGGGCCGTTCTATTGTCCGGCCGACGGAAAAGTCTATCTCGACACGTCGTTCTTCGAGCAAATGGCCGAACAGCTTGGCGCGCCGGGCGATTTTGCCCAAGCCTACGTGATCGCTCATGAGGTCGGCCATCACATCCAGAATCTGACGGGGCGAACCGATTGGATGGACCAGCAGCGACAACAATTAAGCGAGACCGAATACAACCGCCTCTCCGTTCGCTTGGAACTACAGGCTGACTACTACGCCGGCGTGTGGGCACACTACGAGGACAAAATGTTTGGCAGCCTCGAACCGGGCGACATTCGCGAAGGCTTGAACGCGGCCAATGCGATCGGCGATGATCGGCTGCAAAAGCAAGCACGGGGCTATGTCGTCCCCGACTCGTTTACCCATGGAACCAGTGACCAACGCTTACGATGGTTCTACAAAGGCTACAAAACGGGCGACCTCAGCCAATCCGATACCTTTGAAATGCCCTACGAGCGGTTGTAGTTCGGGCCGGCGTTGCACGACGAATTTTTCTCGCAGCCTTCCACCGCAGACTTCGTACGGTGGGGCTCAGCGATTCGCTGCGATCACTCGGCGTTAGCCGCTGCGGCTTGTTGTTGCCAAAAGGTTCGAGCGGCACGGATGTATGTCGCGTGTGCCGCGACTTCGTCGGCGGGGCGTTTGCTCAACATCGCTTCGCGGTCTGCCAGCCAATCTCGAAAGAACTGCACCGACGTCGCCGAAATGCGGCGTTGACCGTCAAATTCCACATACCACGGTGCCGATACGGCGGCGCGCCAGTGGTCTTCAAAGAGTGTTACCACACGGACCAGCACCCAACCGCTCGCTTCGATTCGCAGGGGCGGAATCACGCCGCCCGCTTTTGCGAATTCATCCAGCCGCGCGCTATAAAAGATTTTGCCGTTGTGGACGACTTCTAAATATTCCACCGGATCGCGCGACGCCAAATTCATTTCCACGCTCATTTCCAACGCCTCGCCCGCGGTCGCGGTGAAGACATGCCCGGGCAACTGACCACCTAACGTCGGTCGCAACATCGGCCCGTTGGTCACCACCGAACGACCGGCGAATGCTCCTTCCCACCATTGCTCGGACGACATCGGACCAGCCTCCGCAGCGCTGGTTTCGACGGGAGCATGCACATAGGTTCGGCAGTATCCGACCGGATGTGCACTCGATTGCGAACCACTGCCGGCCAGCGGCGCGATCCGCAAGCCGCTGTTCAGCACATGCCAGTAGACTTGTTCGGCCCACCGTCCCGGTCCCTGCTCATCGAGGAAGCCGACTTGGGTGGGCGGCCGTCCGTTTTTGATTGTTTTTATTTTGCGATCCAAACGCAGCCAATCGCCCATCAAGAACAGGCCATCGATCCGTTTACTGGCCAGCCAAACGGGCAGGTCCCAAGCGAATGGGTTTTCGACCACCACTCCCGGCACGCGCTGCCGAACCGCGGCACGAATCGTATCACTGGAAACGGCTGACCGAGGCGGTGCAAAACCGACGGGGGTCCCGACCAGCAGCAAGCCATGCGGATCGGCGAACAGGTCGCTGCGAATTTCGATCGGTCCCCAGTCCACATCGGGGCCGGCAGCGGGCAGCGGGCGATCGAGTGGAATCTGGGTTTTGGGGTCGTCGCCCACGCGACCGGCAAAGTGCAAATCCTCGCTCTGCATCAGCAGCGGCAGCAGACGCATGGCGGGCGTGACCGCAGGATCGCCCGACCACCAACCCTCTGACGCCATATCGCACATCCGAGGCAAATCGACGCTGTGGGTATCCGAGGCATCGCGGTCGAGCGAAAAGTTGCCGGTGATAATGCGGTATTCCGGGCCGCGAATCATCTGAAAGGTGTACGCACCCGCTGGTACGGCGAGCAACTGTTCTCGGTCAAGCACGAACCCGATGCCGGCAGGCACGGTGCGGCGGATGATTTGCTTCCTGCCGTCGGCACGGCCAAAGACTAGCCGTGTTGGCACCGGTTGCTCCGTTTTTTCGTCAACGGCCGTCAGGGTGAAACTGCCGCCTGCCCTGGCAATACGCGGTGCCATCGCAACCGCGATGACTAGCAGAATCGCCAGCAGGGTCGCCACGTGCCGAGTCGCCTTTGCCATCTTGTTGTCTCCCCTTCGTTTCGATGTCGATTATGCTCCGGGCCTGCCGCTTTCCTTGCTAGATCTTGCCTGGGACGGTTTTTCCAGCGTTGAAGAAAGAATCGTCGCACTCTAGATTAGCTCACCACTGCGTGTGGTTCGGCGTTTGCATGGAACTTCGGCGTTTGCATGGAACACCGACAAAATCGCGCAGAAACGATATCCATACTGTCAGTTTGGCACGAAAACCCCGAAAAGAGGATCGATGGCGGAAGATTTGTACCAAGTGCTCGGTGTGGGCCGCGACGCTTCGAAGGACGAACTCCAGAAGGCGTATCGCAAACTGGCACGCAAATACCACCCCGACATGAACCCGGACGACAACGCGGCTCGCGAAAAATTTAAGCGAGTCCAGGAGGCCTATGATGTGCTCAGCAATGAGGACAAACGGGAGGCCTACAACCGCTACGGGGCCGATTTCGAAAAGATGCGGTCCGGTGGCTTCCAACCCGGTGCCGGCGGTGCGACTTTCGACGGGCTCGATCTGGAGCAGATGTTCGGCGGTGGGGGCGGACGTCGAGGCGGGCCCGGTGGTGGCTTTGAAGGTGGATTCAGCGACTTTTTCGAGCAACTAATGGGTGGCGGTGCCGGTGGCGGTGGCGGTCAGCCCTTTCCCGGTGGTGGTCGACGCACGACGCGGCAGGCGCCGCAGCGCGGATCGAACCTTCGGCACGAGCTGACCGTTCCGTTTCAAACCGCGGTCCAAGGCGGCAAGACGGAGTTCTACCTGACGCGTGACGGCCAACCGGAAAAGTTAAGTGTGACGATTCCGCCGGGTGTTGCCGAAGGCGACAAGGTTCGGCTGCGCGGTAAAGGTGGTCGCTCGTCCAGCGGTGGCGAAGCGGGCGACTTGATCTTGGTGCTCTCGGTCAGCCCCCATCCGCTCTATCGACGCGTTGGCAATAACCTGGAACTCGATCTGCCAATCACGCTGGCCGAAGCCGCTGCGGGCACGAAAGTCGACTTGCCGACGCCCGGTGGGACGATCACCTTAACGGTTCCACCAGGCAGCAGCGGCGGCAAACGACTGCGGCTGAAAGGTCAGGGAGTCGCTGGCAAGCAAGGGCCCAAAGGCGATCTGCTGGTACGGCTGCAGATCCAACTGCCGACCGAATGGAGCGACGAAGATTTGGCGATCCTCCAAGAGATGGATCAGCGGTACCCTTTGAACGTGCGTCAGCAACTGTCGTGGTAAACGTGGACCCGATTCGGAACACGTTTCCCAAACGCGTGCGACTGACCGGCGGTGAAGGCTTTGGCCCGATCATTCGTCGCGGAGGTTTTGCCGCCGACGATATCTTGGTCGTCCATGCGCTGCCCAATGGTCGCCAAGCCAGTCGGTTCGGAATCACGATCCCCAAACGGACCGGCAACGCGGTGGTTCGGAACCGCTGGAAGCGACACATCCGCGAAGCCCTCCGGCACTGCCGCCACGATGCGGCTAGTGGCTATGACTTCGTCATCCGTCCCAAAAAAGATGCCGCGTTGGATGGTCAGAAGATCCGCGTGGGCGTCCCTCGGTTACTGCGCCGCGCGGTCAAACGATCAAGCACCTAACCGCGGTCGTCGCTTCATAACTTGCGAATCCAAACGTTGCGAAACTTGACCGCGTTGTCGTGGTCTTGCAAGAACAACGGACCGAGCGACGTCGCTGCCTGACGCTGAGCCAACTCTCTTAGATAGTCGGTGGTGCGATACCGAAAGGGATGGTACTTCGAACGCGGTTCGCCAACCCGCACATCGTCCTGCACCAACTGGCCGTTCAGCCAAGCGGTGATGCGGCCTTCCGTGGTGATCTTGCCTTGGGCGTCACGTCGCGGTGCGTGGTAACGAATGTCATAAACCTGCCACTCTCCGGGCGATTTGGCGGCATCGACCAACGGCGCATAAAAGCCATACACTGCGCCGGCGTGGTCCATCGTCGGTCGCTTGCCGGCGGAATTCAAGATCTGCAATTCGTAATGGCCGTGCAAATACAGCCCGCTGTTTCCGGTGCCCGAATCGGGCAGCATAAACTCCGCGTGAATCTCCGCATCACGAAACAGCTCGGTGCTGCACAGATGATTCGACCGCGTGTTGCCGCGCGACGAAACAAGGGCTCCCTCGACAATCGGCCAGTCGACTGCTTGGCCTTCCTTGCTGACAAAACGATTCGTCGCGCCGTCGAACAACACGATCGCGTCGGCCGGCGGCGGCGTCGGCAACTGCGATTGGTCGGGGCGGAAGGTCGCTTCGGTTTTCGGTAGCGGAATCCCTAGATCGTCGCCGTTGGACTGGAATCCGTTGCCGTCGCGATCGACGTAGATCGGATTGCTAACGACCACCGGCGGTAACTCGCCAAACTGCGGTCCCATCACCCGCCCGAGCGACAAGCCTTCGCCGATCGCCGCGACGATCACATGGGCATCGGCCGTCAATCGCAGCGGCAACGTCTGCTCGAACTTCACCACTCCGTCACCAAAGCGATCGGCGTGCGTGCGGCGACGGTAATCGTGCTCGGGCAACATGCGACCGTTGACAAACACTTGCACGCGGTTGATGTCCAACCAGTTCGGGCACTGCACCTTGACGTGCAACTCCGCCGTGTCACTGCCGAGCGACAAGTCTTCGCCGGGGATCGCACGCTGCGGGGTCGCGTTGACGTCGCCTGGCGATGCGGGCTCTTGTAAAGCGACTTCCATGAACGGCCCCGTCGACATGATGATATGACCGTGCTCGGCCACATGCACCATTTCGGCAACGTCGATCTTCGCCGGATCATCCGTCGAACTCTCGAACCAATTGCGGAGCCATCCGCTGCCGTGATGGTTGTAATGGGCGTCGGTGTTGACCACGCCAGGAATGCGGTAGCCGTCGTTCAGCAGTTTCATCCAGCGAAAGATGCGGTTGCCCCGATCGCGCGGCGCGGGAGCGTTCTCGGGGACTTCAAAGATCGATTCGAGCGGGTGGACTTCGATCACATCCATGAAACCGAACATTGCGCGAAAGCCCTCATCGGCGATCCCATCGGTATCGCGATCTCCGTAGATTTGATGGATGTTCGGGTGGTTTCCCTGCACGACTTTCGCCGCACCATCGTCCCACATCGCCAAGCGTTCAATTTGGACGATCGGGTTGGTATCGGTGCGCGGCCCGCCGCCATCCTGCGTATGCGGGTGATGGTGTAGCGGGAATGCGTTTTGATGGTTCACCGGCAGCGGCGACCCGGTGACTTCGATCCCGGTGCAAGTCGCCAGCCAAGCCTCCACGCCGAGCGCCTCGATGTGGGGCTGGTAGGAATCGATGCGGTTGTGTTCAGTACACGGTGCGAACTCCAAATGCTCGCAGACCAAATTTTCGACTCGACCGCGCTGATCCGAAGTATTGTCACCCGAGGGACTGCTGTGGCTGTGCAGTTCGGCGCTCACCCAGCCAGTCGTGTCGACACTCCGGTTCAGCTTGCCGGTCAGCGGTGTCGTCTTTCCTGGTTCGATCGTCACCGTCGTGAACAGCGCGTCGTGCTCGGGGCCGCGGCTCGCGATCACCTCGTAACGGCCGGCGTCGAGCGAACGCAGGGCGGTGCCTTGGGGGCAGTAGACACAATTTCGAATCGCCCCCGCGGCGCTGTCGGGACCAAAATCGGGATCGGGAGTACCGTCCCTGCCATAAATCGTCAGTTTGCAGGGAATCGGCTGGCCCTCGATGTCGGTGATCGTCGCTTGCAGGGCGGATGGAGCCGGCAGAGACAACGCGTGCTCAGCCGCCTGGCTATCGACCTTCAGCGGCAAAGTCAGCGAGTCATGTCCCGGTGCGGTGACTTGCACCTCGTAAGCTCCGGAGACCAACCGGACCGACGCGATCCCTTCGTCGTCGGCGTAGAGGTCGTTCCAGGCTTCGCTACCGGAAACGCCGACCGGAGCGATGCGGAGCAACGCACGGGAAACGCCACCGAGTGGGCTGGTCAAATTCAGCCGCTGCAGCGTGGCGGGCCGCTCGGGCGTCGCGGCCAACACCGAAGCCAAATCGAGCGGCGAAGTGGCGGGATAAAGACGCAGCGACCACTTTCCGCCATCGGCCTGATATCGCAGCGGTCGCAGGCGGCCCTTTCCCCACGTTGGGGTAGTGCCCTCGACCTCAAAGCCGATCGTCTGGCGGAAGAAACGGTCTTCGCACATCGCCGCCGTCGGGCCTCCTTCAGGGAATGCGGTGAAGTGGAACGTCCGGTCGGCTCGCACACCGTCTTGAGGCGTGACACTGCCGGCCGCGTCTCCTTGGATCGCGACCTCGACCTCGACACAGGGGGCCCCCGTCAACAGTCGGTAGGTCACCACGGCGGTTGTCCCGTCTCCGGCGACCGCAGCGGTGGAAGTACAGCGCCAAAAAACCCCCGCCGCAGCGGTAACGTCTTCGTTGCTTAGGCTCTCCGTCCCGTCGGCGGCGAGCGTCCCCTGCTCCACCAGCTGAGGGTCGTGAAAGCGATACTGCCCGGCGGCCGGAAAATAAGCCGTCAATTGATCATTGGGTACCGCTCGCAGCGTCAAGTCGATGATGCCCGCGCCCACTTCTCCAGTCGTCATGTTCGCATTACGGCCCTCAATCGGCGCCGCGATGACGGCCAGCAAATGCTCGTTGCGAAGCAGCGTGTCGCCGTAAATCCAGTCGGGCTCCTTTCCGGCCAGCTCGGTCGGTGCGGTCGTCGGCGTGATCTTCACCAAGTCGACTGCCCGTGCCACCGTCGGCACGAAGACAAACAAGCTGGCGACAGAGAAGACTGACAACCACGGCGTGGTCAGCAAAGAACGTTTCATCGATTGCACCTTGAGCGGAAGAACGAGCGGTCGCGGCGGGAGGCTAGGCAAGCGGTTCAGCCTGCCGAAGCGAGCCTCCGTTATACCCGCCCGTCCCATCGTTTTCACCCTGCTCCAAAGAGAACGCTCCATCGGTCACGCGAGACGAGAGCCCCCGCACCGCGCGATCCGAATCGCTGTGAACCCGCACCGAAATCACCGTCACCGACCTCCATTGGTCGCTCGCAACAGCGGCAGATCTTCAGCCATTAGGCTGTGACTCTACATTCGGCATCAGACGATTATTGGGCCCCTGAGGTCCTGGCTTACGGCCGCGAACTTTGCCCTTCTCTTTCGGGATAAATTCCGCCTTGATCGGCAACAACAGCTTGCTGATGCACAACTTGTTGATGCTCGTCTCGTGCTCCGCCGCCTCGGCCTTCATCGCTTCGTGCTGGCTCTTAGGCAACCGCACGGTGATCATTTTCTGAGGCTCCAGCTCGTCCCCTTTGCCAGAATCTTGCGACCGCAACGCGGCGGTCATCTCCAGCAACTCAGCAAACTGTGGCGTCTGCTCGAACTCCCGCATCTCATCGGCGGTCGGAAACAGCTTTCGGGCCACGCCATCGGTGCCCAAAATCTCGCGATAGAACAGCACCCACTTACCGGTCTGAGGAAACGCCTCATGAGCCAAGCGAAGGACTTCGTCGGCACGCTGCTCCGCCGGCAGATCCGTCCGCACGGCTGGCAAAGTCAGTCGCGAGGTGGAACCGGAACTGGAACCGGGGTTGGCCGCCGTAGCTCCCGCCGGATGGGTCGTCACCTGGCTGCCAACAGGACTCTGCGGCTGGCCAACACCATGGCCGCTGGGGGTTTGCCCAGAAGGCCCAGCGGTAGGCTGCATGGAGCTGCTAGCAAAAGAAGAGTATGGCCGTTGATCGTTCATCGGATTCCTTTCAGCACTTGGATTGACTGATTGCGGGACAACAAGGGTTTCGCCAGCCGACAAGCGGCTGCCACGGCGAACACGAACGTCGCGTCGCCTGGGTTACGAACCAATCCTTTTTTGCTGGCAAAGGCCAATCCACAAGTCATGCAAGCATAAGCACTTACGTCAATTCGCCACCCAGTGCCCAAAGAGCGTGCACAGGTGCCGCGAGACCGCGCACCAGCCGGGCTGCCCATTTTTTAGGCAGCACCTCCCCGTGCAAATACCAAGTGTCCATGCCAGCATTGTTTTAAAAAGCTAGCGGAAACTATTTTCTGGAAAAACAAGAGACAGCCCCTGCTGAATGGTGGACTGGACGCCCCGCTTCCCGCCGAAACGGCCCTCCAAGAAGGTCTCTGTCCCCCTTTGATGAGGATCGCCCAGGCTTGGCGACTGGCAAGTCGCCGTACGCTTCGACTACACCTCAGAGGGCCACGAACAACGCCAAGCGGACCGGCCTCCGCCGTCGCTGCCACGCAGGAGAGCCCCGCCCCAGAAGGAAAGCTCTCGGTGGCGTTTCGAGGGCTGCTAGCAGACAGCACGGTCGGTGCTGCCGGCGCGATAGAATCGCCATTTCAAGCCGCCCTGCGAGCTGACTCGCTAGCGGTGCTTCTCGGCCAGTTGGTCCCAGGCCTCGGCCAACAATTCGGCCGCGCGATCGACCTGTTCTTGGCTGGTGGTCCAACCAAAGCTGACTCGGATCGCACCGGCGATCTGGTGATCGGTCAGCCCGACGGCGGCTAGACAGCGAGTCATCTCATCCGCCGGTGAAGCACACTGGGCGGTGGCCACGACCAGCCGCCCAGCGACGCGTTGAATCCGCCTCGCTTCGGCCGGCAGGACCAGCGTCACCGTGTTCGGCAAACGCGACGAACGCTCGCAAACCATCTCTACTAATGGATCAATCATCTCCCTTACTTTGAAGATGAAACGCTCGCTTAAATCCGTGAACTTGTCCGATGCTTGTGACGAGCATTTTGCCGCAAGCCTAGCAGCCGTTCCCAGCCCGATCAGCCCCGGCACATTCTCGGCACCGGGTCGTAATCCCATCTCACGCGATTCGCCAAATCGGATTGCTCGCAATGACAAACCGCGACGCACATACAGGGCGCCGGTTCCCTTAGGCCCGTAAAATTTGTGCCCGCTGATCGCCAGCGTGTCGGCGTGTAAATGGCCGATGTCGACCGGCAACTTGCCCATCATTTGCGTCGCGTCGCAGTGGACCAGCACCCCATGTCGGTGACAATAGTCAGCTACCGCACGAACAGGCTGGAGGGTGCCGAGGACCGGGTTGGCCCCCTGCAAGCAGACCAGACGGGTCTCGGGTCGCAGACGTTCGGCGATCTCTTCGGCTGACACGATCCCGTCGGCCTCGCACGGAACCGTCTCCACCTCCCAGCCCGAAGCCTGCAGCGAAAATGCGGCGTGCCGCACCGAGTCGTGCTCTAGTTCACTGACCAACAGATGGCCCGCCGGCAGACTGGCTGCTACGCCCAAGATCGCCAAGTTGTTGGCTTCCGTTCCCCCATCGGTGAAGACCAGTTCGAACGCGTCGCAGCCGATCAGTTCGGCCACACTTTCTCGTGCCTGCTCCAGGCCATCGGCAATGGCGCGACTCCCTTGGTGCTCCTGCCCCGGCAACAAAAAGTGCTCGCACCAAAAAGGCTGCATCGATTCCAGTGCCGATGGGGCGAGTGGCGTCGTCGCATTGAAGTCGAGGTAGATGGGCTGCACAGGAGGGTCGATGCTAAAGGAGGCGGGACGTCGAATACCTTGCCCGGCGTGTGGAACGAGGTCATTCCGGGCCGCTGCGTTGGTAGACGGCCAGTCGCTTAGGCTAGTCGCCCGCCGGCCTTTTGATAGCAAGCCTCGGCTGATATCACCGAAATCGCGGCCCACCAAATGCCGATTTTTCCGGTCAAGGGCCCGCATTGCTGGTCTTGACAAAACAATCGCTGGACTTTGGTGTCAAATTGTGGCAAACTGAGTCGGTGGCGATCGGTAAGTCGCCGTCTTCTCTTCTCAGCTTTTTCCGGGAGCGGAACGATGCGCAAGCGTCCTCAGGCTGGCTTTACGCTGGTCGAACTGCTGGTCGTCATCACGATCATTGGCGTCTTAATGGGGCTGCTGCTGCCAGCGGTCAACTTCGCTCGCGAAGTCGCGCGGCGCAATACCTGTGCGAACAACATCCGCAGTTTGGCGCAAGGCACGATCAGCTACGAAAACTCCAAAGGCGAAATGCCGAAGTGGCTGAAAAGCTTTGGACGCTACAACCCCGCAGTCTCCGCTGGTGATCCTTCGGACCCCGACAACACCCTTGCCGTTGAACATGTCAAGCTCGGTTCTTGGGCGGTTAGCCTGCTGCCTTACATCGACAATCAGCCGACCTTCGAACACTGGAACGAAGATCGCTATCCGATCCTTTCGAACTCTCCGTCCGGCGCCGCTTCCGACAGCTACAGCCGCAACGCAGCTCCGAACATCGCGACCTTTATCTGCCCTAGTGACGCGAGAAACTATGAAGCCGACGGCCGTAACTCGTACATCGCCAATGGCGGCATGACGCTGGACAATCCCGCCAGCCCTGTCGGAGCGACCGGAGAACCTGGCGCGTTTTACACCTACAACCGCGGCGCGGCAGTCATCACGGTGAACTTCGCTCGCATCCAATCGAAAGCCAACACGGTTTTCAACAACGGATACGCCGGCTTGAATGGCGACGCCGTGGGACCTTCCTTACGGATGGATGACATCTCCGATGGGTTGGCAAATACGTTGCTGATTTCCGAAAACCTCCAAGCCCAAGCGTGGCACCATGTGGGTTTCTTCAACGACGTCAGCGTTGCACTTGTGCCAGCGAGCTCTGGGGGAGAAGTCCTCTATCCGTTCGGCTCGCACTTTGTCCACGGCATGGTTTGGCACCGCTTCGACGCTTCGGGTGCCGCCGGTGCGACGGCCGCACCAGACCTTTACAAAATCAACGGTGGTCGCCGGTTCGTCGACCGGATGTCACCGGGCAACATGCACATCCTCGCTCGTCCTTCGTCGGCTCACTCCGGTGGCGTCAACGGTGGCTTTGCAGATGGCTCCACCCGTTTCATCTCCGACGAAATCGACTACCGCGTCTATCAAGCCCTGCTGACCCCCAAGGGGAAAGCGAGCGACGTGCCGTTCAACGAATACGTCCTTCGCGACGACGCGCTCTAAATCGGTTCGCAACACAGGACGCCGGTTTCCTAACCGCGTGCTCTTTTCGAAACGCACAACGTCACCTGTTAAACCCAGGTGACGTTTTTTTGTGCCTACCACAGCAGCCTCTCGGCTGGTGTCATCCGCTGGCGTCATCCCCGTGGCTACTCGTCAAGGTCAAGCAACTCCGGATCGATTGACTCGAACTCCGCTCCCGGTTCCGAACGAGCAAACGCACAGGGAGCCGGTGTTTCCAGCAGCGGGATGATCGACTGATCGTAGTTCGCAATATCGTTGACCTCGTACAGCATCGTATTGGCCGGGTCATCGACATACTCCTGCGACTCGTCCCCGGCAAAGAACCTCCATCCACTGTCATCCTCATGATCGGGAGCCTCCCGATACAGATACCCAACCGGCATCGCATCGACGGTGATCCGATCGGTAGCAAAACAAAACCCCATCGGCGGCACCAGCGTCACAAGCTGGTCCTGAGCAATCGCAAATCGTTTTCGCATAGCACTTCCACAAAAAGGGGACGGGGGTCTTTTTTTGATCGGGACGGTTAAGCAACAAGGGATTTCCGAGCGAGTGCGCTCAGAAAGACCACCGCCCCCTTTGTTTAGCGAGATGATCGGCGGCGGACCTGATGCATGGTGTTGGCGGTTAAGCGGGTGATTTCTGCAAAGTCTTGTGCCGCGATTAACTCGGGTTTGACCATCCAACTTCCGCCGCAGGCGATCACATACGGCAAGCTGAGGTAGTCATTCACGTTAGCTGCGGTGATCCCGCCGGTCGGCATGAATCGCATCGCGCGGTACGGCCCATGGAGAGCGCTGAGCATCTTCGTTCCCCCCAACGCTTCGGCGGGAAAGAACTTCACCACCTGTAACCCGAACTCCAGTGCCTGCTCCAAGTCGGTGGGACTGGAGACTCCTGGAATGATCGTGACACCGTTTTCCAAGCACCAGCCGACCGTTCGCGGATTGAATCCCGGCGTGACAACGAACCGGGCACCTGCCCGGACCACCTGCTGTGCTTGAGCAACGCTATGCACCGTGCCCGCTCCGACCAAGAAATCGTTGCGTCCGGCTAGGGCTTCGATAACCGGCAAGCCTGCATCGGTCCGTAGAGTGATTTCAGCGCACGGCAACCCTCCGGCCAGCAAGGCCTCGCCCAACCGGTTCGCATCCTCTGGCGACTCGATCGACACCACCGGCATCACACCCGCCGACTCGATCTGCCCAAGCAGCTCAATCACACACAGTTCTCTCAAAAGGGGACGGGGGTCTTTTTCGGAAATCAGGGGAGACGGAGCCTCTTTGGGGGAGCAATTGCTAAAAAAGACCCCCGTCCCCTTTTAGGCTAGGGCGGTTCGTTTTTCTTGGATGATGGCTAGGAGGGCGCGTTGGGGTTTGACGAATTTGGCGATGCCTTCGGCCATCAGTTGGTCGTACATTGCCTGCACGTCCAGGGCGGCATCGATTTCGTCTTGGATCGATTGATCGACCAGTTGGTCCACGGTGCGAGTGAAGGTGATGTCGCTCTCGGCGATCGCTTCGTTCGTTTCCGGCGGATTGGTTTGAATGTCGCTGCCGGCTAAGGCTTGCACGTAACGCCAAGGCGCATCGTTTTTATTTTTCACGCCGGTGCTGGCGAAGATCAATTCTTGTTCCAACTTCGTCGGTTGCATCTTCCAGAAGGCTTGGTTTTCCGCCCAAGCTCGCTTGGAATTTAAAATCCCCACTTCGCCTTGTGCGGCGGGCGACAGATCGGGCAAGACCGCCGCGGTATAAACGTCGATCCTTGAAATAAAGATGCTGTAAACGCTTTTGAAGGTGTCGAGGTTGGCCCGGCGCTGTGCCCCTCGCCAAATGGCTTCGCGTGCGGCGCGGTATTGCTCTAGGGTAAAAATCAACGTCACATTCAGCGTCACGCCGGCGGCGGCGAGTTCCTCCAGAGCGGCCAGCCCGGCGGAACTCGCGGGAACCTTGATCATGCGATTCTGGTGCCCTGCACTCCACTGCTTCCCCAGTTCGATGTACTGCCGCGTGCGTTCGGCTTCGGGGATCCCATCCGCAGGGTCTTCCAGCAACGGATCGAGTTCAAAGCTGACCCAACCGGCATTGCCGTCGGTTTCGTGCCAGGTCGGCAGGAATTTCTCTTGGGCTTGGCGGACCAGTTGATCGGTCAGCTTCCAAGCGATGGTTTCGTCATCGTGGCCGGTACCGAGCAGCGACTCGATTTCATCATCCAGCCCACCGGTTTGAATAATGCCCGCGATGATGGCAGGATTCGAAGTCGCACCGACGGCGCCCCACTCAAGATTTTTGTCGACTTCGGCAGGTTCGACCGAATCGAGGTACAGCTTGGTGCCGGTATTGACGAGCGACTGCAGTGGTTGGTTCATCCGAGAACTCCTCGTGGTGGTGGAAGATGGTTGCTAAGCAATGAGCGATAAATAAGTGTCGCACGATCCTAACAAACCGATTGTAACGGATGAAATGGATCGAGATGCCGTCCCCCCGGCGATCGGCGAAGGTTGGGGATCGCGAAGCGGAAAGGCGAATTAAACTGTGAGCCATAAAACGTGCGGAACACTTTCGGGGACGCTGGGACTCTCCAATGGAGCGGTAGTTTTCTTGTATGGCTGAGCAAATTTCTGACCCGCCAGCGACGTCCCACCATCGCTTGGCGACTTGGCTGTGTGGTTTCGTGCTGCTGTTCGGAGTGGGAATCACGGGAGCTCGTGTGCTGGTGCAGTACCAGCCGCCCGGTCCTTTTGATCCTTCTCGGCAAGGTTATTGTGATTTCCACAACGGGATTTATTTTCCGTCGCTGGCGTGGCTGCGCGGGGTGAGTCCTTACGGGCAAGCGTATGCGGCGGAGTACCCGGTGGCGCGGAGCGTGCCGTTCTTTTCGCCGGCCATTTTTGTGCTGCACGCACCGTTGTCATTGCTTCCGCTGCATCTCGCCGAGGCAACTTACTTCGCGTTTTCGATCGTCGTTGTTTTGGGGACTGCTCGGCTGGTCAGCCGTGCTGCCGGCGCACCACCCCACTTATTACTCAGCTCGACATTGGCGATTGCGGCGGGGATGGTCTTCTCGCGCGGCGGGCATATCACGCTATTCGATGGTTACTTTACCCTGTTGCTGATTTGGGGCACCTTCGTCGCCATCCATTTCGCACAGGATCGGCCTTGGCTGGCAGCCTTCGGCCTGCTGTTGGCCTCCGCCAAGCCGACGTACATCCTGCCACTGGGCCTGTTAATGTTGGCACGCGGCAACATCCGAGCGTTATTGTTTGGCGCAGGTTTGTCGATCGTCATGGCCGGCATCGGTTTCGGCTGGATCGCATACCACGAGGGCGAAGGCGACGTGGTGGCGGGGATGCAAGCGATCGGTCAGCAGATCAGCGAGACGCAGGCCATCCACCGTGCGGAAGAAGACGAATCGCCGGTTCATTCTTGGACGCGGCTCGACCTCTTGGCGGTCGTCGCGAAGTGGATGGGCAAAGAGCCAGCCGACATGGCGCATCTAGTAGTGATGGCCGGTTTGATCTTGCCGCCTTGCTTCGTGTTGGGCTGGCGGCGACGACGCGGGATCGATGACGGGCTGGGCGGTGTGACGGGAGCCATCATTGTGACCGCCATGTTGGTCAGCTTGTACCATCAATCGTACGACGCCCTGCTAATGGTCGCCCCCGTGGCAGGTTTGGTGATTTGCCGACAGCCCGGCTGGCAGCAATTGCCTGAACTTGTTCGGTGGTCGCTGACGCTGCTGATGTTGGTGCCAGCCTACAATTATCTCTCGACACGCATGGTGTTGAATCGCCTGCCTGTCAACGACACCGTAGTGCAGGTGCTCACCAGCCTTAACGGAATCGCGCTGGCGGTCGTCTTGTTGTTGGTTTGTATTCATGGCCTGCGCCAGCGACCTGCCAGGCGCTCGGCGGAGTAGCGGGCGTCCCTTGCCGAGTGGAGAATGGTACACGGCATCGGTTTCGTTGAGCAACATCCTCGAGGCCGATGAGGGTCCTCGAGGCCGATGAGAAAGCAAGCACCCCGTCGGTGCGGGCGGCGTTTGCGTACTTCATCGGCAATCCTAAACGGATCGAGCTAGTCTTGGCCGTCCAACGAGAGGCTGCTTTATTAAGGCAGTTTGTGCCCCATCTTTTCACGTTTGGTCTGCAGGTACTTGGCGTTGTATTCGTTGACCGGCGAGATGATCGGCACTTGGTCGACGACTTGCAAATCGAAGCCGCGCAGATTGAACGCTTCGGTTTTCTTAGGGTTATTGGTCAGCAACCGGACTTCGCTCAAGCCGAGGTCTTTCAGAATCTGCAGCCCGACGCCGTAGTCGCGAATGTCGGCTTTGAAGCCGAGCGCATGGTTGGCTTCGACCGTATCCATACCTTGATCCTGCAACGCGTAGGCACGTACCTTTTGCGCCAGCCCGATCCCGCGGCCTTCTTGTGGCAGATAGATCAGCGCCCCACGCCCTTCGTCACTGATCATTTTGAGCGCCATTTCCAACTGATCGCCGCAGTCGCACCGCAGGGATTCGATCAAGTCACCGGTAAAGCAACTGCTGTGCATCCTGACCAACGGAGGATCCCCCGGCGCCTTCCAATCGCCCGTCACCAATGCGATCGGCTCTTGAGCTTCGTAGTCAACGTTGTAGACAATGATGCGGAAATCACCGAAGCGTGTCGGTAGAGCCGCCTCGGCGGCGCGCTGGACCAATTTCTCGCTGACCCGACGGTGGGCGATCAGTTGCTCGATGCTGATGATCTTTAGATTGTGCTTGGAAGCAATTTTCTGCAACGTTTCTCGTGTCGCGCGATCGCCCTGCTCATCCAAGACCTCACACAAGCAACCCGCCGGAGCCAGGCCCGCCATCCTTGCCAGATCGACGGCCGCTTCGGTGTGTCCCGCGCGACGCAGCACGCCGCCTTCTTTGGCCAACAGCGGATAGACGTGGCCGGGCCGAACAAAATCGTCAACGCGAGCCGCTGGGTCGGCCATCCGGCGGATGGTCTCCCCCCGTTCGCTGGCAGTGATCCCCGTCCGCGCGGTGCGGATGTCGATCGGCGTCATGAAGGCGGTTCGCAGCGGAGCATCGTTTTGCGGAACGACGGGAGAAAGCTCCAGTCGCCGGCAAACATCGGGCAGCACCGACACGCACAATTGGCCGCGACCGGCGAGCATAAAGTTAATCGTTTCGACAGTCGCCTTTTCGGCGGCGCAGATAAAGTCGCCTTCATTTTCGCGATCCTCGGCGTCCACCACGATCACGACTTCGCCATTGCGAATCGCCTCCACCGCGTCGATCACCGAACTGAAGAGGCTGTCCATGGAATCCGCGTTCTCTATCGAATCTACGTTTTGATCAGTCATCAATTGCTACAAAGAGGGAAATATGAGCCAAGCAGGCGGACCGTCGTCATCCGGTAAATGAGCCGCCGTGGCGATAGCCGCGGTTCCTGTGTTCAACCGGGGTTATCGCCCAAACGGCTAAGGATCGCCCAAACGGCTAAGCAGAGTGCCGCGGAATGATTCCCGCAAACCTGCTAATAGGATATTGTATCGCGTCGGCGACGATTACTCACGGCCTTCGAGTGGCGAAAATTCGGCATAGATCGGCAGATGGGGCGTCAGCTCTTCGCATTCCGCAAGCGTTAAATTGTGGATGCGGAGGAAATTGACCACGCCCCCTGTGCCCAGATATTCGGTCGTTGGATTGGTCGTCAGCAGCAAGTTGGACACTTGGTGTTTGCCGAAGATATCCGTCGGAGTCGCTTCCACCACCGCCGTCACGGTCTGTTCGCCGATGGTCGGCACCAAATAGGCGTCGTCGGCTTGGAACAGCCCCGCCAGAATGCAATCGTCTTCGTAGCGACCGTCGTTCAGGACGGCGTTCAGCACCGAGGGCAACGCCGCCACCTCGCTGGCAGCCGCCTCCAATTCGACGCGGACGTTGATCACCGAAAACGTCCAGGCCCGGTCAGGTTTTCCGTCGGCAGCTCGAAACCAGCCGACGATTGGGTCGTGGGTAAACAGGTTGCCGGGGTCCGCCACCGTGTAGAACTGACTGCGGTCGGTGACCACGCGTTCGGTGTCAAAGAGAAAGGCGAGCTGTTCCGCGGGACCGTACGGATTGGAATCGCGTGCCGCTGGCGGGCCGATCAGATAGTCATAACGCCGGCCGGTGCGATTGACGTGCTCCACAATCCGAGGCAACAAGTCGCGTTCGGTGCCGGTGATCTGCTGGATCGCGACGACGTCAAAGGTACGTACGACGCGGGCCAACAATCCCATCACATACGGCTTGTTGGCTTTCTGTTTCCCGAATCCCCCCAGCGCCCACGAGGCCACGCGGATCCGGCGAGTCGGCTGCAGCGTGACCGCTTCGGGCGGCAACGAATAATCGCCGGCGGCCGGCAGCGCCGCCGGGTCGCCGAAAGAGACCGCCGTCGCCGGAGTCTTCGTGTCAGTCGTCGAGAAATCGAGCGGCGAGTAACTGGTGCCGGGCGCGTTTGCAAACGTGGCGTCGTCAACCGAAGTCGCTCCTCCGTCGAGAAACCGCCTCAGATCATCATCCTCACCACCGCCGGCAAGCTCCGTTTTCGGACGGATTTCGACGCCGTCCAATCCATCGATTTCAAAGTGCCGAAAGAAGTACCAACCCGCTCCCAGCACAACGATGACCAGTAATGCACCTCGCATCGTACTCCCTCGTGACAGCGAACCAGGGTGCCGCGCAGCACCCAAACCGACGTGTTTTAAGATTCGACAAGAATTGCCGACCAGGGTGAAGTTCGCTCGGTCAACAGGCTCAGAAACCTCTCCCCACCGACGCATCGACTGGGCTGGGAAATCGCTGCCTGCTGAACCAGTTGTAGCGGTCACAGCGGACACCGGTCCTGGAGCGCATCTGCCGCAGTCGCCCAGGACTCCGCGCCAGACGGAGCCGCGGGCAAGGGACTGCCACGATCCCGACGGCTCCATTAATTCGTCGGACCGATGGCCCCATTATTCTTGGTTCGCTTATCGACTAGGAGCAGGATTGCTGGGAGGACCAGCAGGTCGCCGATGAGGGCGGAGGCGATCGCTAGAATTGCCAGCCCGGAAAAAATCCGCAGCGGCGGGACTTCGCTGGTCAGCATCCCCGCCAAGCCGGCAACCAGAATCACCGATGAGACGATCAGCACGCGGCCGACGCGATGCAGGCTGGTCACGACCGCTTTGGGAACCGACGCTCCGGACGAAGTGCTGTCACGATAGTGAATCAGAAAGTGAATTGTATCGTCGACCGCAATGCCTAAGCACAAGCAGAAGGTCAGCGTGTTGGTCAACGTCAGGTAACCGGTCGTTGCGTAAATCGCCGTGCCGGCAACAAGTAATGGAAAAGTGTTGGGCAAAATACAGGCCAGCGCCAACGTAAGCGAACGCAGCGGAATAGCGATGATCGCAAACACCAAACCGGTGGCCACCGCCAAGCTGGTTGCCAACTCGCTGATCATGTTCGTGAAGACTCGGCCGGCCACGACCGGGGTGCCACCGAGCGTTAATTGGACGCCCGTTTCCGCTTCCAGTTTGCGCAGTTGTTGGTCGACATTTCGAATCGCTTTCTCCGTCTGGAAAGCTCCCACATCGGCGGTCAAGAAATAGACGATCGCTTCACGATTGGCTTCATTGACCAACCGCGTCGTCGCAGAAGCATCTCCATCACGTTCGGACACGTAGCGCCAACGGCGGGAGAAACCGCCACCGACATAGTCGAGACTTGCCAGCACATTGGCGATCGAGACCGGCTCCCCAAACGTCGGTTCGGCGCGCAGGACTTGGTGCGTTGCCGCCATCGCCCGCACGACGTCAGGCGACGCCACCGAATCGCCTGCTGGCCAGCGGACCAGGACGGCACCGTACGAGGTGCCGCCAAACGCTTGGTCCATCCGTTCGATTGCCCGAATGGTCGGACTGCTTCTGGCAATGCTTTCGGTCCAAAAAATATTTGGTTCCAAGCGAAGGCAAAACATCAGCATGATGGCGGAGAGGACAAACGCCGTCGCGACGATCGTCCGGGGGTAATGCATCGCCCGCACCGTCCACGAGATCAACTGGCTGCGCTGCGGAACGTTGCGGTGGAAGGGGCGGGAGCGGGCGACCTGGCTGCCAAACGGGCGGGCGGCCATACCAAAAAAGACCAATATCACCGCTGCGAACAACAGTATGGCTCCCAGGGCGCAGCAAAAACCGAAACGCTGGATACTGGTTGTGCCGGAGAGCATCAGCGAACCAAACCCAACGGCGGTGGTCAGCGACGTCATCAAGCAGGCGCCACCCAGTTCTTTGATCGTTCGGCGTGCCGCTTCCAGAGGCGACAAATGGCCGCCGGCGGCGCGCTGCAACCGCCCTAAGCCCATCACAAGATGCAATGAATCGGTAAATCCAATAATGAACAGCAGCGTGGGAATGATGACCTTGATGCCGTCGATCCGATGTCCCAACCAGCCCATCGCTCCCAGCGTCCAGAACACACCGAGCAGGGGACCGAGCAAAGCCAGCGTAACCGCTTGCCATTGGCGAAATAGGTAGATCGCAATCACCATCGCCGCCAAACCACCGAACGTGCAAAACTTGATTTGATCGACCCGCAGACGAGAAAGGCTCTCCACTCGGACGACCGGCGAACCGGCCAAATCGATCTCCAACGGCGAATCGGCCGCGTCGATGTAGGGTGGCTCGATGACCCGCTCGATCTTCGCCAAAGACTTCTGCAAGTCGGCGATGCTGAGCGACTGCCCGGCGAGTCGAACAGTGACGATCGTGGCGTGTCCACTTTCGGACAACATCAAGCCACGAGCCAGCGGATGCCGCATCGCCAACTGCTCCGCTTCCGCCAACCGCTCGGGCGTGGCGACATCCATGTCCAGGATACGAATCGGGACCCGCTGTCGTCGCAGATCGAATAGGCTATTCACGTCGGCGACACCATCGAGCGCCTCCAAGCCATCGACGATGCGTTTCAGTTCGCCCATGGGGCCGAGCGAAAAAATGGGCTGCTCGCTACGAGCCAAAATCAGCACCGTGTTGTCGTCCGACCCAAACGACTCATACATGTGTTGCAGCAGATCGCTCTCCGGGCCGGCTCGTAAATAGAGGTCACGCGGGTTGTCTTGATAGTCAAGCTTCCACATCCCCCAAGCAGCGGCGACGGACAGCAACAGGATCAGGAAACCGGCAGGACGAGTCGACTGGAACAAGCGATCAAGCATTCGTAAAGAGAAACGTGCGATTCTAATTAAAAACAAACCCAGGATATTGGAACAACCCAAAGTTAAGGCCCAGAAATCGGGGAGGTCCAAAAATCGCTGCGTTCCCCCCTTTCCGCCGCCACTATAACTGTCCAATATCTTTAGCAGAGGGCCATGTATGACGAAGTCCACCGCGGAAACCTCCGCGCAGAATACCGCGCACCCGTCCGCGCGGAACACCGAGCCGACCACGAACGCGTTAGCCGATTTACTCGAGCCGATCGCCGCTGGGCTCGATTCGTCGCTGCCCTCCGAACCGGGCTTTCCGACCCGTCTGCGTGAGGCGATGCGGTATTCTCTGTTGGCACCTGGCAAACGGTTGCGACCGGCGTTGGTGCTGATCGCCGCCGAAGCCTGCGGCGGAGAGCGGGACGCGGCGATGCCCGCTGCGATTGCGGTGGAGATGATTCACGCTTATTCGCTGATCCACGATGATCTGCCGGCGATGGATGACGACGCCTTGCGACGCGGTCGCCCGACATGTCACATCCAGTTTGACGAAGCGACTGCGATCTTAGCAGGCGACGCTTTGATGGCCAAAGCTTTCGAGACGCTGGCGATCGACTTCCAGCCACAAGATCAAGCGGCTCAGGCGGTCGCGTTGCTCGCCACCGCGGCGGGCCCCGTGGCACTGGTCGGTGGCCAAGCCGACGACCTGTCGGCGGAATCGGAAGGCGAGCATTCGCTTGAACGACTGCAGTCGATTCACCGTCGCAAAACGGGAGCCCTGTTCAACGCTTCCTTGCAACTGGGGGCACTCAGTGCCGGTGCCTCGGATGCCCAGCGAGCGGCATTGAAACGCTACGGCGACGCACTCGGGTTGGCGTTTCAGGTAATTGATGACCTGCTCGATCACACTGGCAATTCAGGCGAACTGGGAAAAGAATCAGGCCGGGACGCCGAGCGTGGTAAGCTGACGTACCCCTCATTGATGGGCGAACAAGACGCCCGAAAGCACGCAGAAACCCTAATAAATGATGCGATTGAGGCGGCAGGGTTATTCGAAACGGCAGCTTGGCGGTTAAACTGGCTAGCCAGCTATGTTCTCCAAAGGATTTGATGCACGCCATGCACCCACTGCTTTCGCAACTTGAGTCAGCCGAGCCTCTAAAAGATCTCTCCAATGCGGAGCTTGGCCAACTGGCGGATGAGATTCGCGATGTGCTGTGCAACTTGCTGGCCACGCGGACGGCACATTTCGCCTCCAACTTGGGCGTCGTTGAACTCTGCTTGGCCTTGCACGCGACGTTCGATTTTCGCTCCGACCGCTTAATCTGGGATACCGGGCACCAGGTTTACCCGCACAAGTTGGTAACGGGGCGTTACAATGATTTTGCGTCGATTCGAACGCAAGGCGGATTGATGGGCTACCCCAATCCCCACGAGAGTGATTACGACCTGTTCATGACGGGGCATGCCGGTTGCAGCGTCAGCACCGCTCTTGGTTTAAAGAGTGGCGATGACCTGATGGGCCAAAGCCACCGCAAGAGTGTGGCGGTGATCGGCGATGGAGCGTTGCCGAGCGGGATTGTCTTTGAGGCACTGAACAACGCCGGTTTCTTGAACAAAGACTTTGTGGTCATTTTAAATGACAACAAAATGTCGATCTGTCCCCGCGTGGGAGCCTTGGCGGGCTACCTCGATCGATTGCGAGGCAATCCCCTTTACGCCGGTTTAAAAACCGAAGTCGTCAAGGCGCTCAACCACGTGCCGCTGTTCGGCGATCCGGCCGAGCGCTGGCTGGCGCAGATGAAAGAAGGTGTCAAAGCCGGTTTGCTGGGAGGCATGTTGTTTGAAGAACTGGGCGTGCGATACATCGGCCCGATCGATGGCCACGATGTCGCCTTGATGAAGAAATACTTGGCGATGGTCAAGACGCTGGAAGGTCCTGTGTTGCTGCACGTGGTGACCGAGAAGGGACATGGCTACAAACCGGCCGCGGAAGACCCGGTCTTCTTTCACACCCCACCCGCATTTGCACGTCAAGACGGTCGTCCGGTAGCGAATTCGGGCAGCGGCCAACCGCCTTACACGGTGTTGGTGCGTGACGCGATTCAAAATGTGATGGAGGAGGACGAACGCGTGACGGTGCTGACCGCCGCGATGTGCCAAGGGACCAAGATGGAACCGGTCCGCGAACGGTTCCCTGAGCGGTTCTTCGATGTCGGCATTTGTGAATCGCACGCGGTCGCTTTTGCGGCTGGCCAATGCAAAACGGGCATCCGACCGATCGTCAATATTTACAGCACCTTCTTGCAGCGGAGCTATGACCAGATTTTCCAAGAGGTGGCGCTGCAAGACCTGCCGGTGGTGTTCACGATGGACCGCGCCGGTTTAACCGGTCCCGACGGCCCGACACACCACGGAGCTTACGACATCGCTTACATGCGTGTCTTCCCGAACATGGCGGTGATGGCACCGGGCTACGCAGGCGAAGTCGAACCGATGCTACGGTTTGCACTCGAACACAATCATCCCGCTTCGCTGCGTTATCCCAAAGCGGCCGCTCTGGATCTGCAACGCATTCCCGAACCGATGGAGCTGGGCCGCAGCGAGACGATCCGCGAAGGCAGCGACGGCACGATCGTGGTCTTTGGCTCCCTGTTGGAGACGGCACTGGAAGCGGCTGAATCGCTGTCCGACAAACTAAACGTCGGTGTCGTGAATGCCCGTTTCGCGAAGCCGATCGACCGCGAGATGGTCGCCAACTCGCTGGCCGACGGCAAGTTTGTCGTGACGGTCGAAGAGGGGACGATCGTGGGCGGTTTTGGCTCTGCCTTGCTAGAAGAAGCGACCGAACAGGGGCTCGACACTCGCAAAGTCAAACGCTTGGCGTTGCCAGATACGTTTGTAGAGCATGGCAACCGGGACGATCTGCTGGCAGACTGCAATCTGTCGGCCGCGGGAATCGCCGCCGCCTGTCAAGCTTGGTCGGTCGCGCGGGCCTAACGATTCGGCAAGCACGAAGTGTCTGGCCTCTATTACGGCTGCTGGGAATAGATCAAGGCGCTCATTGGTCCGCTGCGAATCTTGGCCGAAGCGACCTGTCGGTCATGCGAAATGGGATGCGCCACCACGTCGGTCGATAAGTGATTGCTGAACTGCGGCCCGTACACCTGAGCGTCACTGTTGAAACGCAGCACCCACTCGCCCGGCGCCGGAAACCCAATCCGATAATTCTCCAAGCATTCGGCCGAGCCATTCAGCACAACGACCACATCGTCGCCCACACCGCCTAAATCACTGCGTCGAAAGGCGAGCACCTGGTGGGCTTCGTCGAGGTGAAAGACGTCAATCAGTTGTCCCGACAGTCCCTTCGTCGTGCCGTCGCGATTGGTGCGCAAACAAATCAAGTCGGCGTACAACTGGACCAGACCATCCCAGGACGCTTCGATTTGCCAAGGTTGGTTCGCGAGCAGCATGGGGATTCCTGGAGCGGTCATCACCAACGCGGCTTCGAGTGCCGACCGCTTTTGCATCCACCAATCTTGCGGGGCGCGGCGGTTCACCGAAACCGGTTCGGTATAGACGACTCGTTCGAAGACGTCGTTATTGTAGCCGTGATAAAGCGCATCGCGGATCGTTGCCATCGAACGCGGAACATCAGGAGGGCTGCGTAGCGTTTCGCGAATCGGCATTGCAAACGCCGCGTCCCATTGGGCGGAGAAATGAGCCCCTCCTTCGATGTCGGGTTTGGTCAAGAAGGCGTTGTCGTGCAAGTCGGCGGCGATCGTAATCGCTTGCGGATAGGCTGCGTGGATCTCGCGGTTAATCCCCTGGATCAGCTCCCAGCCATCGGGTAATTCAGACTGTGGTCGCCCGTCGATCGAGTGCATGTAGTGCGTCATGTCATATCGCAAGCCATCGACGCGGTACTCTTCAAACCACATCAGCGCGTTATCACGAATGAACGCTCGCACTTCGCCGCATCCGTAGTTCGGTCGCGTCTCACCCCACGGCGTGCGACTGCGATAGTCGTTGTAGTAATAGATGCCGCCCTGCTCGTCTTGACTCCAGCCATCGAATTGCCAGAGGTCGAGATCGGACGGATCGAAATGGTTGTAAACCACGTCGACGATCACCGCAAAGCCGGCTTGGTGGGCCGCTTTGACAAACGCCTTGAAACCTGCCGGCCCACCGGCGGCCGATTCCATGGCAAACAAGTGCGCCGGACTGTAGCCCCACGAACGGTCTCCTTCGAACTTTGCCACCGGCGCGACTTGCAAGGCACCAACCCCGAGCGCCCGCAGACGGTCGAACGAATCGATCCAGCGGCCGAAGGGCGATACCTCGTGGCGGCCCTGACCACCGACGCAATCGAATCGCAGTTCATAAATAACCAGCCGATTCCAGTCCCGCACCTCGAATGAATCGCCTTCCCAGTCAAACGTGGGATCGTGGATCACACTATGCCCCATCGCCTGCGTAACCTGCCGCGACCGCGGGTCGCTGCGATCGGCGATTTGATCTCCGTTGCGAATCCGATACTGAAATTCATCGCCCACGATCGCGTCGCGGACGTAGGCAAACCAGACCCCGCTGGCGTCGCGTTCCATCGGATGCTTGGCATCGTCCCAGCCATTAAACGAACCGATTAGACTGACCCCATCGGCGTGGGGCGCCCAAACTTGAAAGGCGACGCCTTCTTCACAATGCAGCACACCGAGCGCACGAAGGTGGTGATTGTGACCACCGCGTTGAGGGTCGCGGACGAGGTTCGCCGCTCGACGGTCGGGTTGGGAAGCGACTTTTGTCTCGGCGGCACCTTTTGTCTTGAGGGAACCTGGAACGAGCGGCTGCGGAAAACGACCGGACCCCGTGGCGGTGTCGAACGACATGCGTAACCTTCCCCATGCAAGGTGCCCGCTTCCGCCTAGACGTGCACAATTTCTGCTCAACTAATCCCTTGCTGCCTTTTCGTCAGGCATTTCCCCGACAAAAAAGCCAACAAAACATTGCCTTTTTAATCCGTCGGCTAGGATGCAACTCTTGTTCCAACCGGCAAACCTTGTGCGGTCCCTAAGGTTGCGTAATGGGTTTGCGTAACGAGAAGAGAGGATCGAAGGTGCCGGGCGTCACGGCCAGAGTGCGTCACGGCCGGTCGCCCGCGTTTTTTCTTTTTTATTGGTTCCGGAATGGCAATTGCCTGACATCAGGCGATGCATTCCAAACGTCTTTTGACGGACACATTCAACGGCCTCGCGTTGTCGGTGGGCCGGTCGCGGAGAGGAGCAAATGATGAACGATTCGAATGGGCAGGCGACGCTGGAGCAGCGGGTGTCTCGTGGCGAGGTGTGGCGGCGCCGGTATCAACAGGTTCGCCGACACACCGAGCAGATCTGTCGTACCTTGGAACCTGAGGACACCGTTGTGCAGTCCATGCCGGACGTCAGCCCGACGCGTTGGCATCTTGCTCATACAACTTGGTTTTTCGAAACGTTTTTGCTGAAGCGTTTTGCCGATCATCGGGTCGCCTGTGAAGCGTTCGAGTATCTGTTTAATTCGTACTACCAAACGGTGGGCGAAGCCTTCCCGCGTGACCGTCGCGGCTGTTTGTCGCGTCCCACGCTGAGAGAAGTTTTCCAGTACCGTCAGAGGATCGACGAAGCATTACTGGAGCGTCTTGAGAATGCCGACGATTGGTCGGCATCGGACTGGACCGTGCTGGAACTGGGACTCCATCATGAACAGCAACATCAGGAGTTAATCCTGGCCGACATCAAGCATGTCTTCTCCTGCAATCCACTCTTCCCAGCGCTGCTTGACAATCCGTTGCCGCCCAGCGATCGAATCCCAAGGACGGACTGGGTAGAGTATTCCGGCGGGTTGTGCGAAATCGGGCACGCCGGCGAACGTTTCGCGTTCGATAACGAGTCGCCTCGACATCAAGTCTACTTGCAACCATTCGCATTGCAGCGGGCGCTTGTCACCAATCGAGACTACGTCGCCTTCATTGAAGATGGAGGCTATCGACGGCCCGAACTGTGGCTGTCGATGGGCTGGGACGCGGTCTGCAAGCACCGCTGGAGGGCTCCGATGCATTGGCTAGCTCGTGATGGCCAACGGTTTGAATTCACACTCGCCGGTCTGCGTGCGTTACCACTCGACGCACCGGTCACTCACCTAAGTCTGTTCGAAGCCGACGCGTTGGCGCGCTGGGCCGACGCCCGTTTGCCAACCGAAGCGGAGTGGGAAGTCGCGGCGTCAAGCCAAACGATCGACGCGGACTTTGCCGACGGTCACTTGCGGAACGAACACACACCGCATCCGTCGCAAGTCCTCGGCGATGCCGCGCTGTGTGGGTTGTACGGCAGTGTTTGGCAGTGGACGTCCAGTGCGTACAGTGCCTACCCCGGTTACCGCACTGTGAAAGGCGCTCTAGGAGAATACAACGGGAAATTCATGTGCAACCAATACGTCTTGCGCGGCGGTTCCTGCGCCACGCCGAGCGGTCATGTGCGAGCGACGTATCGGAATTTCTTTCCTCCCGATGCGCGTTGGCAATTCTCCGGGCTCCGACTGGCCCGGTGAGGCAGGGGCCCGGTGCGTTAGGTTATTCGGCTGGGGTGAGGGTGACTTGACGGAGGTCCATGACCGCCACTCCGGCTTTGGTGCGCGGGATCACGCGGACTCGGTATCGGCCCGCTTCCAGAGAAACCTGGCCGATCGCCATTGGCTCGAAGCCTTGCCAGTGCCCGGTGTCTTTCACCGTGTGTGGAAGCGTCGCGGTGGGCTGCTCCTGCCGCCAGGCCGAGAACACGAAATCGACTTCGCTACCGCCTTGGCCTGTGCCACACCCCTGCAGGATTTCGACATCGAAAACGCCCGCGTCGGTGATCGTAAAATCCCAATAAGCCGAATCGTCGGCTTTCGCCCAGAAGCCCAGCGTCTGTTTAATGTCCCGCGGTTCCCACTGCAGCAGCACGCCGTTGGAGGTGACATCTTTGGCGTGCAAGATCACGCGGCCGTCGGCAGACTGCGTCGGAGGGCTTCCCTCGCAAGTCGGCACGAGGGTCAGCGACTTCAAATTCATCACCGCGCCGCCTCGCTTTTCGGTGCATTTCACTGCGACATCGTATTTGGCTTTGGCGGGCAGGTAGACCTTCCCCAGCGAGACCGTTGTGTAGCGATACCAGCTACCGGTTCCGGTCAGCGTTGCGGGCAACACCTCTGCCCCGACGTGGACTTCGATATCCGACGCCTCCGACCCCGGCTTGCCAGCGACCGAATAAGTCAACTCGACCTGGTACATGCCGGGGCGCGTCGCCGCGTAGTTCCAGCGGACAAAATCCTCGGCGTTGGCCCAAAAACCAATTCGATGGCTGCCGGGGTGTGATTCGAGTTTTGCCTGTTTCCCTTCGACCTTTGCATCGAGGGCGCTGAGGACGATTCGGCCATCAGGAAATTGCTGCGAGAGCTCGGCAATTTCCAACGCGACCTGCAACGGCTCGCCGCTCGATTGCGATACCGCTTCGGGCGGCAGATGCAGTTCGATTTCCGTGGCATCGGTATTGAAGGAAAACTGCAGCGACTGACCCGGCCAAGCGGGGGTCCCAAGCCAGGCGCGGGTGATGTTTGGAAGCGGCGTCGGCAAAGCGATCGCCGCAGCTGGCGAGTCGATGGTGGCGTCTCCCCAGCCGCTCGCGGGGTCTAACCGCAGCGTCCCCCAACTGGTCGCAACCGGAGCGGGGTCCGCGGCGGCGACCGGATCGCCGCCGTTGGCTTGACCGTGGACTTGGTTTTGTAATCCGCCCAAGACGCCGATGAAGCAGAGCAGGAGCATGGCGGGAAGCAGATGTCGACGGAGCAAAATCGATTGCATCACGAGGCTTTCGGAGGGGTAGGAAGAGGTAGCAGCGTCGACAGTTTAATCGCTCGCAACAGGCGTTGAAACCGTTTCGTCCTGGCTTGGCCTGATGCCATGTGCGGGACGACATCCCTCTGCCTCACTCCCTAAGCCACCACTTATCGTCTAGTCAGGTCGCCCTTGCCAACCTGGGCAGGCTAGCTCCTGAGTTCACTGCTCGGCTCCTTAGCTGGCCTTTAATTCGGCCGCCTCGGTTTCCAGTTTTTGGATTTCCGCTTCCAGCTCTTTTATTTCGCTGAGGTCATCTGCTTGTTCCTTGGCACCGGTCAGCCGCGGACGCAGTGACTGCAGTTTTTTGTTGATGACTTCAAGCCGTTTCTTTGCCTTCTTGTCCATGCATGCCTCTGATCGTGGGAAGTTCAACTGCTTTAATCGGCAGTTTAGGGCCTAGGAGCCGCTGGTAAACAGGCTGGCCCCAAAACGAGACCCCAGCGGGCAATTCTCCGCGGCGATCACGGCACATCCCCTACAACCCCTATCTTTGGCTTCGGGCCTATCGATGAAGTGGTGTAATCCTCCCTTTCGTAACGCATTCCGGCCGTTTTTAACCTAGGCGAGGGCTAGCAACCGCGCTGGCAGCCATTAATCTAGGAACCTTGTGACACTTACGTGACACAGGGGGCCTGTTTAGCCTGGGCAAAAAGGGGCTACAGGGGGGAACCAAAGGGCCCCCTGTATCCCACCTCCCCCGTATTATTTGGACCTTCGGAGCACGCTTTGTGGCAAGTTCAACTGAGAATTGGGCCGCGTTGACCCCAGCCGATTTTTTGCGATCGCTCAGGCGTCGCGCTAAGTCGCTGGTGCTGACCGCCGTAGCGGTCACGGTGCTGATCGCAGGGTTGCTAATTCTGTGGCCCAATCGGTATGCCAGTGAAGGCATGCTATTCGTGCGTCTCGGTCGCGGGTCGGTTTCGTTGGATCCCACGACGACGGCGTCGGCGACCGTATCGTTGCAAGAAAGCCGTACCGCCGAGGTGGCCAGCGTTCGCGAGATGCTGGCCAGTCGAGCGATCGCGGAGCGTGTGGTCGACCGAGTGGGGGTCGAGGAGATCCTGCGTCCTCGGACGCGTACCTTGGCCGCGTTGGAAACGTTGACCGGTTGGCTGCCGTCGTTGTCCAGCGGCGGAGCTTCGGGCGACGATTCCATGTCGGCCGAACAATATGCCGCGGCGATCCGTCGCGAAGAGGCGATCCAAAAACTGCGAAGCAACTTAGACGTGACGGTGCCTCGCAATGCGTACAACGTGATCATCGAAGCCAAAATGGGTGATCCCGTTTTGGCACGCGACGTCGTGCAGAGTGCGATGGAAGCGTACAGCGTCTATCACATCGAAGCTCACAGCGCGACCGGTTCGCTGCCATTTTTTGAAGCCCAGCATCAAGCGGCCCTCGAGTGCGCGATGACGGCACAGCAGACACTTCGCGACGCCAAAAATCGGATGGGTTTGCTCTCCGCACAATCGCAAGAAGCGACCTTACAAGCCCGGATCAGCAAACTGGAGTTGGACCACGATCAAACACTGTCGGACTTAGCCGACGCGTTGGCCGAGGTCGAAGGTATCAACAACCAACTCGCTTCGCTTAATGAATGGATTCCGACGACCACGACGAAAGGCGTTGCCAACAGCGCCGGCGATGGAATGCGGCAAGCGTTATACGAACTGGAAATCAAAGAACGGGAGACGCTGTCGAAGCTGAGCCCAAACCACCCGCGGTACCGCGCGATTCAGCAGCAGGTCGAGCAGTCGACAAAAATCGTCAAAGACCAAGCGAGTGAGCGACCGTTGACGGTCGAAGCGCTTAACCCGATTCGTCAAACATTGGAAGCGACATCGCGAACAGGCATTGGCCAGATCGCCGGTCTGCGGGCACGGCAACGTTCACTGGAGAAGAATCTGGCCGAAACCGAATCCTTATTGCAACAGTTGAACGAGCACGCCGTTGAACTGTCAGAACTCAGGTGGGCCGCCGAGGTCGCTGAAGCGAATTACCTGAAGCAGGCGAAGAGCCTGGAAGAGGCACGCGTGTTGACCGCGCTGGATCGTCAGGAAATGAGCGACGTCTCCATCATTCAGCCTGCCTCTTTGATGCTGAAAAAAGTCGGTCCGCAACGCACCTTGCTGCTCTTGATCGGCGGCATGCTCGGCTTGTGCTTAGGGTCCTTGCAGGCCGTCTTGCGAGAAGGTCCCCCCGCGTCGCGGACCGATTGGGAACCGACCAATCCGCGAACCGCCAGGCGCCGAGATGCGTTTCACTCCGTTGCCGCTGACGAGACAGGCGAAGAGGAAGAAGAACCGATCTTTACCAATTCCACACCAAGATAAACATCAATTCCCCTTCGGCGGCACAAAATAATCGGATGCGTTCTCTGATCCATCGAATTGTCCACAAGTGGCGCAGGCCAGTCACTGCGGAGCTCGGCTTGTTGACCAAACGCGAGTTCGAGCGTGCGGTAGCGCGTGAACGAATGCGTGCGACGCGGAGAAGTTTTCCCTTCTGCGTCTTGACCATCCGTTTGCTGAATTCAGCAACCAACCTGCAGCGGCGACAGGTGACTCGTCTATTGCTGCGTTCGGTTCGCCAGACCGACGATAAGGGACGGCTGGAGTCGCACACGTTCGGCGTGCTGTTCGTCGACACGCCGGAGATGGGAGGCCGCACTGCCATGAGTCGTCTCCAGGGTTTGCTGGAGACACGCGGCTTGCAGGCGACACTTGACTTGAAGGTTTACGATCCTCAGGGCTTTGGCAACAACGACGACGCGGAACACCGAGACGACGATGTTGGCGGTGGCCGCAAGCTGGTATTGGTCGACGCCGCACACGATTCCGCCAGTCCCAATCGGGCATACGATGTCCCCCGCGGATCGCTGTCCGACATGGAGTCGCTGCTATCGATTTCGCCCGGTCTGAAATCGATTGTCAAACGATGGCTTGACGTGGTGGGCGGGAGCGCCGGACTATTGGTCGCGGCGCCGATGTTGGCGATCACGGCGGTGGCGGTACGAGCAACCAGTCGAGGGCCGATTTTTTTTACTCAGCAACGTGAAGGCCAGCATGGCAAAACCTTTACGATCTACAAAATTCGCACAATGGTGGTCGACGCTGAAGGCCGTTTGGCTGCGATCCGTGATCAAAGCGAACGCCAGGGACCGGCCTTTAAGATGCGGAACGATCCGCGAGTCACCGCCGTGGGACGTTTTCTCCGGGCGAGTTGCCTGGATGAGTTGCCGCAATTGTGGAATGTGGTCAAAGGCGATATGTCGCTGGTAGGCCCCCGCCCGTTGCCTGTCGAAGAGAGTCGGGCTTGCAAGCCGTGGCATCGCCGGCGTCTGGACGTTCGGCCCGGCATGACTTGCATTTGGCAGGTCAACAAACGGCGCGCGACCAGCTTCGATGAATGGATGCGGATGGATTTATCCTATGTCGATAACGCGACGTTGTGGCAAGACTTTACCTTGTTGGCGAAAACGGTCACCGTACCGCTTACCGGTCGGGGTGGTGATTAGCGTGTCGGGTATTTCGGGGCCGTCCTGCATTGTGGCCACCAACGACGCCGATGCGAATCCGCAATCAGGTGTTTCGTTGCGAAACTGGTTGTCTTATTGCGGCACCTTGGTGGCCACTTTCTCGGTCTTCGGTTGCTTTGCCGTGCAAGGCGTCGTGCTGGCCCGGATGCTGGGCCCCGAAGGTCGTGGTGCGTTTGCCGCCACGATTACTTACTCGCAAATGTTGCTGTACCTCGGATTTCTCGGTGCTGCCGATCTGTTTGCCTGGCGCGCGGCGACCTTAACCGGTGCGAACGCTTCGGAATCGGCGTCCCCTCAGGATGCGCCGCTGCGCCGGTCGGCTCTGCTGTTCGGCTTGCTGACCGGGACAGTGACAATGCTCGTTTGCATGGCTTGCATTGGTTTGGCGATGCCGGCCGATAAACAGTTGTTGATCCCGCTGGCGTTGCTGATCGCGACCACCTTGCCGTTCCAGCACGTTCGCTTGGCCGTGCAAGCGGTCGACCATGGGCTGGGCGCCTTTAACCGCTACAACGCTTCCAGGCTGGTTGGAACGGCGGCGGCTCCGGTCGCCCTGGGTGTGGCTTGGCTGTTGGGGGTTCGCACCGTCGGCACCGCCGTGGTGGTGTACTGCATCGCCATGTTCGCCGCCGCGGGATTGGTCCAGTGGGGCATGCGAGAATCGTGGTGGGGCCCTGTCGATCCAAAGCCGCACACGGCGCTGCGACAAGGCCACGGATTTGCCGGTTCTCAAGTCGCCTCGGAATTACTCGACCGCAGTGATCTGGGGCTGGTGCTGTGGTTGGGGACTTTGGTTCAGCAAGGGTTTTATGCTTCGGCGGTACCGATCGCCGGCACGATGGCGATCGTGCCGATGGTCGTGGCGACCTATACTTTTCGTCGCGGCGCAGTCGGCGATGTACCACTGGCCGCCTCTCAAGCCACTAAAAAACTGCTCGGGTTAGTTGCGGCGCAGATCTGCAGCGGTTTCGCGTTGGCAGCCCTGCTGCCCTTCGTGGTGCCGTTGTTATTGGGTCAAGCTTTTGTGCCGGCCATCGAATTTGCGTGGTACCTGATTCCTGCCGCCGCGATCCGAGGCATCGCGCTGGCGATCGATGGTTACCTGCGTGGCCGACAGCGATCGCGTCCCGGCATCCTCGGACGATTGGTCGCGTTGGGAGTTCTGCTGGCGGTGACGGCGGGGCTGTATCCGAGCATCGGAGTGTTCGCGGTGCCGATTGGTTTGGCAATGGCCCAAACTGTCTGCGCCGTGATCGTGACGATTGCGATGTATCAAGAAGCCTCCCGATTCAGGGCGGATCCTTTACCAATCGCACGGGAGCACGCCGGTGTCTGATCGACTGACCGCTCCGACCGAAGCCACTTCCAGCCCCCTGGACCAGCCACTCATCGATGCGCGCGTTGTCTTGCTGACGCATTACATTCCACTTTACCAAGTCCGCGTGCTGCAAGAGATTGCGAAGCGAGTTCGCGACTTCCACGTCTTGCTTTCGACGCCCCTGGAACCGAATCGCAACTTCGAACCCGACTGGGGCGGGTTGGATGTCCGCGTGCAAAAAAACGTCACGCTAAGACGGCGCTGGCGTGACCGCGGTACCGGTTTCCAAGATTCCTTGTATGTGCACCTGCCTTACGACACGCTGTCGCAATTGCGTCGCTTGCGTCCTGATGTGGTGATGTCGTTGGAACTGGGAGCCCGTTCGATGGCGGCGGCGGCGTATCGCGTTGCCCATCCACGCTCGCGGTTGGTGCTGTGTACTTATATGAGCGAACATACCGAACGGAGCCGAGGCTGGGCGCGACGGGTGATTCGTAAACCGCTGCTGCATCGCGCCGATGCGGTGACCTATAACGGCCCAAGTTGCTACCGCTACTTGAGGCAACACGGTGTCGCCGAACCGCGATTGTTCCCGTTGCCGTATGCCGCCGACGATCGTACCGTCTACCGCGGACCGGTGGCACGCGACGAATCGGCGGTCCGTGGTCGGTTGATCACGGTGGGACAGTTGAGCGAGCGGAAGGGCGTGCTGCCTCTGGTGCAACAACTCGTTCGCTATGCGGGGCTGCGACCGCAACACGCCATCAATTTGACGGTCGCGGGCGAGGGCCCGCTGCGTGATGCGGTGGCGACCATCGCGTTACCGGACAATCTGCACGTTGAATTGACGGGCAACTTGACGCCTGGTGTGCTGGCACAGCATTTTGCGCAGCAAGGTGCGGCGGTGCTGCCAACGCTGGCGGACGAGTGGCTGCTGGTGGCCAATGAAGCCTTACAGGCGGGGCTACCATTGATCGGCAGTGAATACGCTCAGGCGGTGACCAGCCTTGTCCAGCCAGGCGTAAATGGTTGGCGTTACAACCCGCTGCAGCCGGAATCGCTGCACGGCGTTCTTGATCAATACTTCTCTAAATCGGATAGCGAAATCGCGGCGATGCGAACCGCCGCGCGTGACCGTGTTCGAGAACGCACTCCCGCCTGGGCGGCGAGTGGTGCGATCGATGCGATTCGAACCGTCCGGACCACCACACCTTCCGCATAGGACTCGATCGAATGCCAAAGCCGATCGCCAATCTTTCGCTCGACCTGGACAACCAGTGGGCGTATCTCCGTGCCGCCGGTCGCGAGGGCTGGGAGCAATCCGCGTGTTACTTTCACACCGTGATTCCCCGCATTGTCAACATGCTGCAAGAATTAGACTTGCCGTTGACGGTGTTTATGGTTGGCCGCGATTTCGAATCGACGACAAGCATTGCCGCGATGCGCGGTTTTGCTGACCTAAAAGCCTGGGAACCGGGCAATCATTCGTACAACCATGAACCATGGTTACACACCCTACCGCGGGAGGCGATCGAAGCCGAAATCGATCGCACGGCGGCGAACATCGATCAGCATCTTGGCACCGCGCCGGTCGGCTTTCGAGGCCCCGGCTTTAGTTGCCCCGAGACGGTCCTGTCGGTCTTGGCGGAACGCGGCTACGCCTATGACGCGTCGGTCTTTCCCACGTCGATGGCGCCCGTCGCGCGGGCGTATTACATGATGAAGACGGGACTGAAAGGGGCCGACCGCGATCGTGCATCGCAACTGTATGGCGGCTGGAGTGCGGTGCGGCAACCGAATCGTCCTTTTCCCCGAATGGTCGACGGCCGGCAGTTGTGGGAGCTCCCTGTGACGGTGCTGCCGTTGGCGCGGACGCCGATCCACTTCAGCTACTTCACCTATTTGGCCAGCTTCTCGCGTGTGGCAGCCAAGGCCTACTTTCGGACTGCGATGCGACTGTGCCGACTGACGAACTGCCCGCCTGCCCTGTTGTTGCATCCGCCCGATTTTATGGGCCGTGAAGACGATTGTGAAATGGCGTTTTTCCCGTCCATGAAGATGCCTCGCGAGAAAAAACTGGACATCGTCCGCTGGGCGCTGCAACGTTTCGCGAGTGCCTTCGACGTTCGCACGATGCGGGCGCAAGTTGCTGCTCTCTCGTCGACACCCCTGCCATCGAGCGTTCGGCCGATCGTTTCCCAAACCAGGGCGGCTGACTTGGCACCGCCGACCATTGCGAGCACCAAATCATGATCGATCAAGGCGGCTTTAGTGTGTTGGGTATCGATGTGAATGCGATCGACTATGCGGCGGCTGTCGAGCGAGTGATGGAGAACGCTCGGGCGAAGCGAAGCATGACGGTGACGGCGTTGGCCGTGCATGGCGTGATGACCGGTGTGCTCGATCGTGAACACTACTTTCGGCTGAATCAATTCGATCTTGTTTGTCCCGACGGCCAACCGGTGCGTTGGGCGTTGAACTGGTTGCATGGCTGTGGGCTGGAGGATCGCGTGTATGGGCCCGAACTGACGCTACGGCTGTGTGCCGCGGCGGCCGAGCAATCGGTGCCGATTTTTCTATTTGGTGCGACCGAGGAAATGCTGTCAGCACTGCGCGAGCAACTGCGGCAAAAGTACCCAGGAATTCAAATCGCGGGGACACGAGCCTCCGCGTTCCGGCGCGTCGACCCCGCCGAACGCGACGCCCTGGCAGCGGAAATCAACGCCAGCGGCGCGGGACTGTGCTTCGTCGGACTCGGCTGCCCCAGGCAAGAGACGTTTGCGTTTGAAATGCGAGACCGGATCGCGATGCCCCTGATTGCCGTTGGAGCCGCCTTTGCGTTTCACGCCGGACAGCTCGAGCAAGCACCGCCTTGGATGCAGCGTCACGGCTTGGAATGGTGGTTCCGATTGACGCGTGAACCGAAACGATTGTGGAAACGTTACCTCTATCTGAACCCGCTCTACGTGAGCTTGCTGATCGCTCAGAAACTTGGGATCTACAAAGCTCGCACCGACCGCGGCACGGTCCCCAAGAACGACGTGCTGTTTGGCTGATCCGATCAGCAGGGAGCTTTTCCAGTCCGCATCGTTTTCCCTTGCGGATGAAGAGAACAACGCCACTTCTTATGAGACCGGCGTGGTTTGGTAACCCAGTAGCGTTGTCCTTTCCACTCGATAACAAAAAAAGCGACAACCGATGGGTTGTCGCTTCGTGGGAACCGATGGGTTGTCGCTTCGTGGGATAGGTTCGTCAGGCTTCCCGCTGCAGTCGCTCGCGGGGCCTACTGAAAAGGGTCCTCTTCCATCGGAGCCTCTTCCATCGGAGCCTCTTCCATCGCTGGATCATCCGCAAACGGATCGTCGGCGGCGGGCGCATCGGCAGCCGGGGCAGGAGCAAGGTCGCCAAACGGATCGGCTGCGGCGGGTGCAGGGGCCGCACCCATGTCTGGGTCAGCGAACGGGTCGGCTGCTGCGGGAGCGGGAGCGGCGGGAGCAGGAGCGGCGCCCATGTCAGGGTCGGCGAATGGGTCGGCTGCTGCGGGAGCAGGAGCGGCGCCCATGTCAGGGTCCGCGAATGGGTCGGCTGCCGCAGGGTCGGCTGCGGCGGGAGCAGGAGCGGCGCCCATGTCAGGGTCGGCGAATGGGTCGGCTGCCGCAGGGTCGGCTGCTGCGGGAGCGGCGCCCATGTCAGGGTCCGCGAACGGATCGGCCGCAGGCGCAGGAGCCGCTGTTCCGGCGTCGTCGCCACCGAACGGGTCGGCGGCCGCTGGGGCTTCATCCATCGCACCACCAAAGGGATCGCCGGCCGGTGCGGCCGGTGCACCGCCGAAGGGATCATCGTTGCCGCCACCGGCACCACCAAAGGGGTCGTCGCCGCCGGCGGGCTGTGCCGCCGGAGCCGGAGTCGCCTCTTCGGCAAAGGGATCGCCCAACGCGTCAGCCGCATCGATTTCGGCTTCGCCCATTTCGGCCATCGGATCGTCCGCAAAAGGATTGGCTCGCGTGTCGGCCGGCGGGGCGGTGGCTGGTGGTGGCGGCACATTGGCCGCGGGTGGTCGAGGCGTCCGCAGCACTCGCGATTCGGCTTCTTGCATTTCCTCATAACGTGCTCGCGAGCGCGCATCTAGGTTGGCCTTTTGCTCCAATCGCACCGTTTGACGAATCTCTTCGATTTCCAGCCGGGTGTGGCCTTGGATGCGGGCTAGCGATCGATTCACGAGGCTCGACGTGCCGCTGAGTGCTTCCAGGCGTGCTGCTTCGCGAAAATCGGCCTCGGCTTCGGGTTCGCGACCGGTCGCTTCGTGGACCAAGCCACGGAAGTAATAGGCCCGCGGGTCGGTGGTGCCGTTATCGATCGCCATCGTCAAAAACTTGTGAGCATCGATGTAGTTGCCGGCGTAAAATTTGTGGACGCCGCGTCCGTACATTTCCGCCAACACACCCGATTGAGCCGTCGCAGGGGTGACACTGATTGCCAGCAGGATTCCTGCCGCAAGAGTAAGCAATGATGCCCGAAACATGTTGGGTGTTCCCCCCAAGGATGGATTAATTGATTCAAAGGCGTAGCCGAATGGTAATTGTAGCCGCTGCGGAAGGCAACAATTGCCACAAAATCCGGCATCTTTTCACGAAAGTTCACCACCCACACGCGATCGCTTGCGGATTAAGGCTCGACCACCTGCAGCGTCTCCGCCACTTGCAACGGATCCGCCACCTGCAACGGATCCGCCACCTGCAGCGGGTCCGCGGCGC
>CAYZHQ010000014.1:4245-15589 GCA_964477385.1 uncultured Pirellulaceae bacterium | reverse complement strand
TGCAACGGATCCGCCACCTGCAACGGATCCGCCACCTGCAGCGGGTCCGCGGCGCGACCCGCGGCCCAACGCTCCAATCCGGACAGTCGCTGCCGGCCGCGTTGGAAGTAGCTCTCGTCGATCGTCCCAAGATACTGCTGCACGGCGGCCTGCCGCGCCGCATGCTGCGTCTGGCGATCGGCTGCCGACAAGTCCGTCCATTCTGGCCAGTGCTGGACGATCCGGTCGTGGAGCGCGTCGGCGAGCGCGGTATGACCGCCATAGATCGCCGGATGAACGTGGTCGACAAACCGTTTCGGCGAAGCGAGTTCGGGGTGACGCGGATCGGCAAACAACTGCGGCACATCGAGCAGCGGGACGTCATGTTCCGCGGCAATTGCGCGAACCGTCTGCTCGATCACCGATGTCGCTCGCAGCGGACAGACATCAAAGTCGCGTGCCAAGCGCAACCATCCCGCGGCCGCCTCGTAATGTTTCGTTTCCCACAACTGCCTGCCCAGCAGGTACGCCGCTCCGGCATGCCGCGGATCGGCGGCCAGCAGGTCTTCGCAAGCCTGCTGTCGCTCCCCCCAAGGCAGATCGCGATTTCTGACGCGTTGCCAACTCGCACGCATCGCCTCGCTCGCTTGATCTGACATTGTGGTCTTAAACGGAGGCACCTCGATCGTGTTCGAAGCTGGCACGCACAACAACAGAGGCACGTCGGCGGTTGCCGCGGCATCGACGATGCGTCGCAGCGTGATCGCAAAGTGCTGTTCGATCGCTTGCCGGAATGCGTCGTCGCGTTGGTAGCCATCCAGGCCACCGGAGTGATCGAGCCGCGCGTCGACCTCGGGCGGCAAGCGAGTCGGCTTTGGCGCTTCCGGCGGCACAAGCGCTGCCATCGCCCGCACCACTCGCAACCGACCTCCCGCGGCCAGCGTCGGTGCTAACCAACGCGGCACGTGGCGGTGCCGCGCATAGGTTCTCGCTTCGAGGAACTCGTTGTGCCCGGTGTAAACGATCAGCAAGTCGGGCTGGTAATTCAGGACTTCGTCGACGATCGCCGCCACGCGATAACTGGCATACGAAACGCCGCCGCAATTGATGACTTGCCATTGCACGTCGGGCGAACTGGCTTGCAACTGCAACTCCAACAGTTTGGGAAACGCCGTCTCGGTCGCGTACGGGCGGCCTTGGACGGTCGACCCACCGATCACGAACACGCGTCGCGCATGGGCCGGTTTCTCGACAAGAAACGACGCCGGCCGAAAGAAGTTGCTGCGAGCGGCGGGAATCGCCAGCGTCGCCGCGTCCGCGGAGGGCTCGAATAGCGGGCGAAGTTGATGCAAGTCGACCAACGGATCGCGATCCACCGCCTCTTGCGGTTGCCGTTCGCTAGGCCACCAAAGGCGCAGCCCCGCTTCCATCAACAGAAACGGCATCAGCCCCACCAAAACCGCCAGCAAGCGAAACGCTATGCGTCGACCGGCGGTGTCTGGTGTTCGGAACGGCTTCATGGCTCGGTCTTGTACTGATCCAGTCTGCGGTACAGCGTGCGAGCGCCGATCCCTAATTTATTGGCCGCCTCTTCACGGTTCCCCCCGGTCAAACGCAAGGTCTCTTCAATCGCCCAACGTTCGATGTCGGCCAGGGATTGGCCCACCATACTGCTCGGTCCCTGTGCCATCGTCATCGCCGGCGCGTCCTCGTCGGCCGCTTCGGCAAGCTCCGGCGGTAGATCATCCACACCCAAGGAACCGTCGTTGTCGAGCACCACCATCGTTTCGACAAAATTACGGAGCTGTCGAATGTTGCCCGGCCAGTCGTAAGCAAAGAATCGCTTGGTCACGTCCGAAGTAAAGTGCGCCGCAGGCTTGGCGTGTCGCTTGAGAAACATTTTGCGAAAATGGTCCATCAACGGAATCACATCGTCGCGGCGCTCACGCAACGGAGGCAACGTCACCGTGACGACTTTGATGCGAAAGTATAGGTCGTTGCGAAAGGCGCCCGACTCGACCATTTCCTCGAGCGGTCGGTTGGTGGCGCTGATCAACCGCACGTTGACTTTGATCGATTTGTTATCACCCACCCGAGTGATCTCGTGCTCCTCCAAGACTCGCAGCAACTTAATCTGCGTGCTCATCGGCATGTCGCCCACTTCATCCAAAAAGAGCGTGCCGCCATTGGCGTATTCAAACGCGCCTACGCGATCTCCCACCGCGTCGGTGAACGCCCCTTTCACATGCCCAAACAATTCGCTCTCAACTAAGTTCTCCGACACCGCTCGCGTGTTCAGTTCCACAATGCGTTTGTTCCGCCGCGGACTATTTTGGTGAATCGCCTGAGCAATCATCTCCTTGCCGGTGCCGCTTTCGCCGGTGATCAGCACGGTCGCATCGGTCGGTGCGATCCGTTTCAGACGATCGATCACCTGCTGCATTTGTGTACTGGTATAGATGATGCCCTCAAAGCCAAAGCGTTCGTCGAGCCGCTGACGAAGTTCGGTGTTTTGACGCCGCAACCAAACCGCTTCGACCGCTTTCTCGGTCACTGCACGCAAGCGATGAGGCGTAATCGGTTTTTCCAGAAAGTTAAACGCCCCCTCCTGCATCGCCTCGACAGCCACCGGAACGGTGGCGTGTCCGGTGACCAGCACTACTTCGCAATCGGGCAGCCGTTTGCGGGCTAGAACCAGCAACTTCATGCCGTCGATGTCGTTCATCACCATGTCGGTAATCACCACATCAAACGTTTCACGCTCGATCAACCGAGCTCCCTCGGGACCGCTGGTGGCGACCGTACAACGATAGCCAACTCGTTCGAGGCTCTCGGTCATCGCCCGCGCGTGAGCTGGGTCGTTATCAACAATCAACAAAGAAAAATCCTGGGGTGATTTTTCGTCATTATCCAGCCCGTTAGGGCTGTCTACCGGATTTTGTGAGCTCTGTTTATCTGCCATGATGAGACTGCAAAACGAATGCTAATTTAACCTGTGGGTCGTGCAGGAAAATGACGATTCAAAGGGCGAAGAGACCGTAAGCGGAATTGCAAATGGTCGCTGCAACACTTTGACGGAATTGCACTTTGCTGTGCAGTGGGGGGGCAAAAAAGCCGCAAATCCTTGGTAGGATTTCCCCTCCACCCCATTTACAAACCAGATTACCTCTCTCTTTTTTTCGTGTTTTCCGCTTTGCTGCCTTTTCAACACTTGCCGCCTCGCTAAACTACAATCCGCAACTGGTGATTGGTCACTGCCCCGACCTCACCAGTATTGCTGAGCCCCCTCGAGTACCTGCCCCACCCGAGGGGGCTCTTTTTTTGCGCTGGACTTTCTCCGCTAGATCTTTTCCGCTCGGCGAGGCTGAAGCGGCTTTCGACAGCGAACGGCGAGCCGATTTCTTGATTGCCGAGCCACAGCGAGAAACACCCCTTCATTGGGCCCGGCCCATTCGCGATGGGCTTGGTCCGCGACTTGCTAAGGATCGTGCGACAAAAAAGTGTCGGGTACCTTTTGTGCGAAGCACCCGAAGGGCGAGTTCCTCGCAAAAGGTACCCGACACTTTTTTGTCGCTCATTGCTAACGCGACTTGCACCTCCGTTTCTTCGCACGCCCTGCTTTGGCCTGCAAAGCCAGCCCAATCACAGTACTATAGAGCAACTCTTTGCATGGTTTTCCCTCCCTTCCCTGGTCCTGCTTCTACGATGAAACGCTTGCTCTCCTATGCCCTCGCGGTTTCGTGCCTCTTCTACCTATTGCCATCGCCGGACGGCCTATCGGCGGACGAACCGTCGAAACCGGCCATCCCGCCGAAAGTGGGCACACCGAATGTGGTCATGTTGATCAGCGATGACCAAGCTTGGGGTGATTACTCTTTCATGGAGCATGAGGCGATTCAAACGCCTCGCCTGGACCAACTCGCTCGAGAAAGCCTCACCTTTACTCGCGGTTACGTCCCCGACAGCCTTTGTCGCCCTTCCTTGGCAACGATCATCAGCGGGCTGTATCCCCATCAACATGGCATTGTTGGCAACGATCCGCCCTACCAGCAAGATCCCTCGGGCAAACGCCGCAACAAGTTTGCCGACCCCGACTACCTGGCCGTCCGCAATGCATATCTCAAGCACATCGACGCGATGCAGACGTTGCCTGATCGGCTGGCGTCGCTGGGGTATCGCAGTTTGCAAACCGGCAAATGGTGGGAAGGCCATTATAGCCGCGGTGGCTTCACCGATGGCATGACGCACGGCGATCGCACGCGAGGCGGTCGGCACGGTGATGATGGCCTGAAGATTGGTCGGCAGGGAATTCAACCGATCGACGACTTTCTCGATTCAACAATTTCCAAGCAGGAGCCGTTCTTCATTTGGTACGCTCCGTTCTTGCCGCATACGCCGCACAATCCTCCGGCTCGGCTGCTGCAAAAGTATCAGGCCAAAACCGATTCGCTGCCGATGGCCAAGTACTGGGCGATGTGCGAATGGTTTGATGAGTCTTGCGGACAGGTTCTGGATTCGCTGGAAAAACGCGGTTTGTCGGAGAACACGATCGTGATGTATGTGACCGACAACGGCTGGATCAACGAACGCAAGGCCAGTCGCTATGCACCACGCAGCAAACGGAGTCCCAACGAAGGCGGGATTCGAACACCGATCATGGTCCGATGGCCCGGGAAGGTTGCCGCTCAGATGGAGCAACAATTGCTTGCGTCGAGCATTGACATGGTGCCTACGGTGCTCGCAGCAGTTGGCTTGCCTGCCGATCCCGCCCTCCCCGGAATTGACTTATTGGACCGCCAGGCAGTGGCGAATCGTGACGCTGTTTTCGGCGAGATCCTGGAACATGATATCGTGGACATGGACGATGCCGCGGCCAGCCTACGGTATCGTTGGGTGATCGAAGGAAACTGGAAATTGATCGTGCCTGTCGATCGATTGGGCGAGGCGCCGGAATTGTATAATCTTTCAGAGGATCCGCACGAGGATCGCAATTTGGCTGCCAGCAAGCCCGAGCAAGTCGTCCAACTCCGGAAACGACTCGACGCTTGGTGGAATCCCACGAGTAAGGATTAATGCTCTACATCATCCTCCTGCTGACGCTGTTCGTGATCTTGTTCGCTTTGGAATTTTTCATTCCCAGCGGAGGCGTCATTGGCATCATCGCAGTGGCCGTTCTGATTGCCGCGGTCGTAATTGCCTTTATGGACAGCGTTCAGATGGGGCTGGGGGTGCTGATCTTTGCCATGCTGCTGGTGCCAACCGCTTTCGGCGTCATGATCCGCGTGTGGCCCAAAACGCCGATGGGCAAGACGATGCTGGGACCGCCAATGGTGGAGCAGAAGCGCGCGATTTACGCGGAGTATCTGAACCAAGTCGGGGTCGCAAAATCGAATTTACTGCCCAGCGGGCAGATCGAAGTGGATGGCCGACGACTGGACGCGGTTAGCACCGGCGTACCGATCGATCGCGGCACGGTGGTCGAAATTGTCAGCATCGACGGCAACCGAATCCACGTGCGACCGACCGATCGTGCGTTGCCTGGCAAAGAAACCCAGCCCGAAGCCTCGCTGCCGACGCTCGAGACGCCGGTCGAATCGCTGGGGCTGGATGATTTCAGCGACCCGTTGGCTTGAGCCAACGCAGGCGAAAGAACTCTCACCAACGCGGTGCCACTGCGACGGCGGAAGTTTCCGCTGATGACGGCACGCGGATGCGTACCGTCGGGTTTCAGCGAAAGGCAAACAAGCTCAGGCGGAAGGCCGACGGCGCCTTCGAGCCCGACCTTTCCAGGTCAGCTTAGCCGGCCTTGGAATCGCTCGTCTGGCCCGCTTGCGAAGCTGGCGTGTTGCGCAGCAATTTGGTGTACTCGTCGACCCCTTCCTGTTCGTCGGCCAAAATGTCTTCGAGGAAGATCACCAAGGGACGGTTGCCCTCGGCCATTTCGATCGCCTTGTTGTACATCTCGACGGCTTTGGTCTCAAATGCCAAGCTGAATTCGAGCACTTCTTGCAGGTCACGCGATTGCTTGATCTCGTTGCGAGTCGCGACAGGAACTCCACCGAGCGAGACGATCTTTTCGCCGATCAACTGAGCGTGCTTGAAAGACTCTTTTGCGTCGCCAATGAAATGATCTGCGTAGACTTCTCGCCAAAATCCTTCAATGATGAAGCTGGCCTGCGAGTACTGAGCCACGCCGGTCCACTCGTGCTTGAGGATTTCGTTGAGTTGGTCGATGATTGGCTGGTTATTCATGTGCTTTGCCTTTCCAGAAGGATCGATTGGTGTGAGTCGTCTTGTACATCCTACCGGTTTGGCGAACTGACGACGAGTCCAGAAGCGGTCGCTGGCGAGGGAGTGGAGGTGCTTAAGTGCAGTCCAATCCTTGCCACCAAGCGACTCTTCGATCCCGAAAAAGCTTATCGATCGGCGTAGCGAGTGCCGACGATGGCCCGCTTCGCCGTCCCCTTCTGCGTCAATTCGTCCGCTTGCAATGGCTGTTCAAGGAATTCCCAACGGTCTGGAACCTGCCAGCGTGGTCGGTCGGCGTACACGGCAAGCAGTTCTTGCTGTAAATCAGCTCGGCTGACGGCAGCGGTTTCGGCGTCGATGATCGCGACCAGTTGCCCCAAGCGGTCTTGCCACAGCACGGCGTGACGCACTCCCGAACAGCGCTCCAGCCGTTGCTCGACCTCCAGCGGCTGCAGCTTGTGCCCGTCGGGCAGTACCAGCGTGTCGTCGGCGCGACCCAGGATGCGCACGATTCCATCGCCATCTTGTTCCGCCAAGTCGCCCGTTTGCAGCCATCCGGCTTTGATTTTTTCTGCCGTTGCGATCGAGTCGTTCACATAACCGGTCATCAAGCCGGGTCCGCGAACGGCCAAACGACCATCAGCGGCGATCTGGATCTCGGTGTCCAGGATCGGGCGACCGACGCAACCGGGACGGGCGGTGGCAGGCGATGCCGAACAGACAACCGGTCCCGCTTCGGTCAACCCGTAACCGTGGATGACGCACAGGCCGGCGTCCTGCAACGCCAGAAAGTCATTCGCCGCCAAGGGTGCGCCTCCACAACCCAGCATCCTCAGTTGTCCCAGTCCCAGCTTCGTCAAGCGTTTGCGAAGGGGTTCGTCGTCGGCGTCCAGCAACCGCATGGCCAATCGAGGCACAACGTTCAGCAGTGTCGGTGCGGTGTGCGGTGCCCGTTCCGCCAAGCCGTTCCAGCCCAAGCTGACCGCCAGCCCGCAACCGCTCTGCAGCCATGTTCCGAGGTCGCAAGTGCGGGCGTAAGAATGCCACAGCGGCAGCACCGTCAGCCGTCGATCGTCGGTGGTCTGCGGCGCGGCAGCCAGCTTTCCCGCCGCGTTGGCTCGCAAGGCGCCACCGGAGAGGCTGACCCCGCGAGGCTCCGCCGTGGTGCCGCTGGTCCACAAGATCAACTGCTCGGCAGCATCCGCAGGAGGCTGCCAATCGAAGGCCAAGTCACGGCTGTCCGCATCGGCCGCCGCGGTGTCGATTTGACTGGCATCCCAGATCGCCACCGCATCGGTCAGTCGCGCTCGTTGCGACACAAGTTCGCCGGAGACTCGATCTCCCAAAGGGACTTCGACCAACTGCAAGGCCTGTAGCGTCAACGTCCCGATGACCGCTGTTGCATCATTGGCAAACGTGGTGACCACGCGGTTGCCGGGCGAGAATGCCTTCGAGCCAGAAAGCCGATCATGCTGTGCCTGTATCCGTCGGGCATTGGCCACGACGGTTGCCGCGAGAGTCCGCCAATCGATCCACTGCGAATCGACCCACAGCGCCGGCGCCTCGGGCTGTTGCGAGGCGTGGCGGAACATAAACGAAAGCATTCGCTACGCCGTGGTGGTCAACGACTCACGCAGTTTGGCGGCGTTGCTCGCTTGACCGAACGCGGTCATGCGAGCGATGCAGACTTGCTTCATCGCTTCACGAGCCGGTTTGAGGAAGTCACGCGGGTCGAACTTTTCGGGTGTTTCGACCATCACCTTGCGGATCGCACCGGTGATTGCCATGCGGCAATCGGTATCGACGTTGATCTTTCGCACGCCACTTTTGATGCCGCGCTGGATCTCTTCGACAGGCACGCCGTAGGTTTGCTTCATCGAGCCACCATACTGATTGATGATGTCCTGCAATTCTTGCGGCACGCTACTGCTGCCGTGCATCACCAAGTGCGTGTTTGGCAGTTTCGCGTGGATCGCTTCGATGCGGTCCATCGCCAAGACTTCGCCGGTCGGTTTTTTGGTGAACTTGTAAGCGCCATGGCTGGTGCCAATGGCGACGGCCAACGCGTCACAGCCCGTTTCTTCGACGAACCGCTGAGCTTCATCGGGATCGGTCAGCAACTGATCGTGGGTCAGTTGCCCGACGGCGCCGTGGCCATCTTCTTGTTCGCCTTCTCCGCTTTCCAGCGATCCCAAGCAACCGAGTTCGCCTTCGACCGAAACGCCGCGGGCGTGTGCCATCTTGACCACTTCGGCCGTCACGCGAACGTTGTATTCGTAGCTCGCCGGGGTCTTGCCGTCGGCTTCCAACGAGCCGTCCATCATGACGCTCGTGAAGCCATTTTCGATCGCCGACAAGCAAGTCTCGGGACTGTTGCCGTGGTCTTGATGCATCACCGTCGGAATGTGCGGATACAGTTCGACCGCGGCCAACATCAAGTGACGCAGGTAAGCGTCTTGCGAGTACGAGCGAGCCCCGCGCGAAGCTTGGATGATGACGGGCGAATCGGTCGCCTCGGCAGCTTCCATGATCGCCTGAATCTGCTCCATGTTGTTAACGTTGAATGCTGCGACGCCGTAGTCGTTTTCAGCAGCGTGATCTAGGACGACGCGAAGCGGCACCAAAGCCATGGCAAGTTCCTCTGCGGGGTAGAATCAAAAAGTGTGCAAGTTGCGAACCGGAGCACAAACGAGCTTGCAAGCCGGCTCACAAACGAGCCCTCAACTCCCGCTCACAAAGCGGGATGTGGGGACAGGCTGGCCGATTATCGCAACTAGAACGTTTCTGGCAAGTCCCGCGTTTCTCGCACCCATTTCTGGAACTGCACGATCGCCACCGCTGCCATCGCCAGCAGAGCAAAGCGGATCAGGATAACGACGACAACTCCGCCCCAGGCGGCCGTTAAGGTCGGTCCCTGCATGTTTTGCATCTCAAACGTGATCGGAGCTTGGACCAGCCCGACGATCATATTTCCCACCGCCGCAGCGATTTCCAACCAAGCAAACAGGCTGCCGAGCGGCTTCTTCGCCAGGATCAAGCCATAACCGATGACTCCAAACAGAAAAATGCCGCCGCCGGTGAGAACTTCAAACAGGACGGTATGACCCAGCGGATGATCGGCGGGCAACATCTGCATACCGACCAAGCTGAACAGGAACATCACGCCCCGCAATAGACACAGCAGTAGGCTGATGATCGCCACGACCAGCACGTACGTCGGAAACGATTTCGAGACACCGGTGGCCGCGTCCGGCGGGGCCAAGCCCGCGGGTATCTGCGGCGCCCCGTAAGGATTGTTGCCACCAGGCATTGGAAAAGGGGACTGGGGACCCGACGGTGGAAAGGCGTTCGACATAAGAAACTCCAACAGTCCAAAGCGGAAAGAGCGTGGCGGAAAGAATTCGGAACAGCCAACGGGCCGATCGCGATCAGCTTAACACATCACTCAGCACGCCGCGCGGCATGAAAAAGGGGGAGCCTACCGGCGGTTACCCGAGCCACTGCCAGGGCATATGCTATCTGGTCTCTCAGCCGACGCTTTCTTTTTACCCATGATGTTTGCAATGAGTGTGAACCCGATCGATCTGTCTGAATATGGTTTGCAAGTCGAGGATGTGGTCCGCAACGCGACGCCAGCTCGACTGTACGAGTATGCGATCGCGGATCAGCACGCGGTGATTGCCGCCAGCGGTGCCTTGGCGACACGCAGTGGTGACAAGACCGGTCGCAGCCCCAAGGACAAACGGATCGTCGACGAACCCGATTCGTCGGAAGACATCTGGTGGGGCGATGTCAACATTCGACTGACCGATCGGTCGTTCTCCATTAATCGCCAACGCGCGATCGATTACCTCAACACGCGGCCGCGTCTGTTTGTGTTCGATGGCTTCGCAGGTTGGGATCCGGAATACCAACTGCGGGTGCGGGTGATCGCTGAAAGTGCTTACCACGCACTGTTCATGCACAACATGTTGATCCGGCCCACCGTGGAACAGTTGGCGGAATTCGACAAACCCGACATGGTGATCTTGAACGCTGGCAGTTTCCCGGCGAACCCCTACACCTCGCAGATGACCAGCAAGACCAGCATCGACCTCAGTTTCGAGCATGGCGAACTGGTGATCCTCGGCACGCAGTACGCCGGTGAGATGAAAAAGGGGGTCTTCACGGTGATGAATTACCTGATGCCCAAACAGGGTGTGCTGAGCATGCACTGCAGCGCCAACGAAGGCGACGCGGGCGACGTGACGCTGTTCTTCGGGCTGTCCGGAACCGGCAAGACGACGCTCTCGACCGATCCGCATCGCAAATTGATCGGGGACGACGAACACTGCTGGAGCGAACGCGGGATCTTCAACATCGAAGGGGGTTGCTACGCCAAAGTGATCCACTTGAGCAGCGAGAATGAACCGGAAATCTACGACGCGATTCGCTTCGGTTCGGTGCTGGAAAACGTCGTCTACGACTCGGGGACGCACGTGGTGAATTACGACGATGCGTCGATTACCGAGAACACGCGGGTCGCTTATCCCATCGACTTTATCGACCGGGTCAAAGAGCCCTGCGTCGGCGAACACCCACAGAACATTATTTTCCTGACGTGCGACGCATTTGGAGTCTTGCCGCCGGTCAGTTGCCTCACCCCGGCGCAGGCGATGTACCATTTTATCAGCGGCTATACCGCCAAAATCGCGGGTACTGAAATGGGTGTCAACGAACCGACGGCGACGTTTAGCGCTTGTTTCGGAGCTGCCTTTTTGGTCTGGCATCCGACAAAGTATGCGGAACTGTTGGCCGAGAAGATGCGCAATCACAGCGCCCGGGCTTGGTTGGTCAACACCGGGTGGACCGGCGGCGGGGCGGGGTCGGGTAAACGGATGAGCCTCGCGCACACGCGGGCGATCATTGACGCCATCCACGACGGGACTTTGGCAACCGCCGCGACACGCACCGATCCCTTGTTTGGGTTTGAGGTCCCGCAAACGTGCAACCATGTGCCCAGCGAGATCCTATGGCCGGAGAACGCCTGGGGAGACTCGGCGTCTTACGCGATGGCGGCTCAGCGACTGGCCGATCTGTTCCGCCAGAACTTTCAAAAGTACGAAGCCGGCGCGGC
>CAYZHQ010000014.1:0-4145 GCA_964477385.1 uncultured Pirellulaceae bacterium | reverse complement strand
ACCGCCAACATCCGTTCCAACGCCACCAAACTCCACTTGGTGGTCTGGTCGTCGACCGCGATCACATTCACCGGATGACCATCGCGAAGATTCTCTAAACTCCAGCAGAGGTGCGCCAGGTCGATCCGGTACATCGTCGCGCACATGCACAACACGGGCGACAAGAAATGGATCTCCTGTTCGGGATGCTCCTGCTTTAACCGGTTGACCAAATGCAGTTCGGTACCGATCGCCCACTTCGTCCCCGGCGGGCTCGCTTCGACCGTCCGGATGATCGTGCCGGTGCTGCCCGAAATGTCGGCTAAATCGTTGACTTCGCGGGGACATTCCGGGTGAACCAAAATCTTGATTCCCGGATGGTCTTCGCGAAACTTATGCACATGCTCGGGACGAAACATCTGGTGTACGCTGCAGTGGCCTTTCCATAAAATGACGCGACTGTTTTCCAGCGTCGCCTCGGTCATGCCGCCCAGTTCCAGCGCGTAGGGATCCCAGATCGGCATCTGCTGAACATCGATCCCCATATTTAAGGCGGTGTTGCGGCCGAGATGTTGGTCGGGAAAGAAGAAGACGCGTTGTCCTCGCTCAAACGCCCATTCCAGGACCGCTTGCGCGTTACTGCTGGTGCAGACGATCCCGCCATGGCGGCCACAAAAAGCCTTCAAGCTGGCCGCACTGTTGATGTATGTCACCGGAATGACTTGGCTGGTGTCAATCACCTCGCTCATGTCTTCCCACGCCGCTTCGACTTGATTGATCGCCGCCATGTCGGCCATCGAGCAACCGGCCGCCATGTCGGGCAAGACGACCGGAATGCGGTACCGATCGCGCGCCTCCAATCGCTCGGGACGGTTCGCTAAAATGTCCGCGGTCTCGGCCATGAAGTGCACCCCACAAAAGACGATGTACTGACACGCCGTGCTGTCGGCCGCCATCTGGCTCAGTTGATAACTGTCGCCGCGGAGGTCGCAATGCGCGATCACTTCGTCTTGTTGGTAATGATGTCCCAAGATCAATAGACGCTCGCCCAACTCCGCGCGGACCGCCTCAATGCGCTCTCGCAACACGTCATTTTCAAGCGACTTATAAGGCGCCAGCGGATGCTGAACTTCCGAATCGGCGATCGTACTCACGTGGCTTCTCCCAAGCTTTATTCGTAGACATGTCCCCGTTTTTGCCCGCGGTTTGCTTGCGGCGCTATCGCCTGACGGCGGCGTTGGGGCTGTCGTAGGATTTCGTTTTCTCTGCGTCTATTGTACCCGCTCGCCCACACAGAGGAACGTGTCGACATCGACCACCGGCCAGCGACTGAGCCTCTGCAGGGCTGGTAAAGCTTGGGGGGAATGGGCAAAGACAACCGCGTCGTTGTCACCGATCTGCGACAGATCCAGACCGCCACGGCAGCGCCATTCCTGCTCCGCCCGCCAATTGATCCGCTTGCCGATCGCCTGAAATCGCCAGCGATCCTCGGGTGCCAGTCGATCATGGTCGGCGGCCGTTCCGTACAGCACCGGCAACAACCGCAGCCGTGCCGCCAGCGTGCGGCGAATCGCAATCCCAAACGGCTCGTAGTCCCAGCGGCCGAGGTGCGGACGAAAGGTGCGACGCCTCAGCAACTCAGGCAAGGGGACCGCCGACCAACAGACGACCGGCGTTTCGGCTCGCGTGACCCGCGAGGACCCCAGCAGCCAGCCGCTCCGCAAGATCGCCTGCAAGGTCTCGATGGCGGTCGCCGGCTGTCCCCCTTCCCCTCCCAACAAAACCTCGTCGCGATACTGCGTGTCGGTCTGCCCCGGCAAAGGGCCTTGGCGGCCACGGGTGCAGTGGACCAAATACTCGCTCCAGTCCATCGCATCGGCCGACAGCAGAACGCGGGCCTGCGGGGCGTTCGACACATCATTCGATGGCTGAGCCGGCCGGGCTGCTATGAGGTCGCAGGCGGAACTTGTCTGCGGAGCCGCATCACGCAGGTACCAGCCGACGGCTCCTTGATCGATCAATTCGCTGGCGGCACAGGCGCTGTCTTCGTTGACGGCAACCCACGTGGAATCGTCCGCACAGAGACGCAATCGCTGGGCGACAAGTGTCGCGATCTTCCCACCGCGACGAACCCACACGGCAACGACACGATCGGCCAACGCGACCAGAACCGCGTCTCGCTCGGCAGGTGCCGCCACGGTCACCTCACGCACCGGCACGTCGAACAGCTCCGCGCCCCGCCGCACCCAAGCTTCGGGAGCCGTGCCGGGAACGATCAGCAATTCCGCATCGTCCCGTTTCGCCCGCAGAATGGCTCGCTGGAGATACTCAAATGTGCGCCGTCTGGCAGATAAGCCTCGACCCAATCGGGAACAGACGGCCGCGTAGGTTGGTCGACCGGTCGGCCGGCCCGCGATCTGATAAGTCGCTGTGGCGCACAAACGTTCGATTCGCTGTTGGCCATCCACGGCGTCCTCGCGGTTACGTGTTGATTGCGAGACGTTATTCTACGGTTTTATTCGATGGCCGTGACCAGAGGACCCGCCCGTGTCGGATCAATCGAAACATCTTCCGCAACGCCCCGCCGAACCTGGTTTGCGACGGCATCTTTACGACATCATCTTCGAAGCCGACACGTTTGCCGGTCGCGCCTTCGACATCGGTTTACTGTTCGCGATTCTCGCCAGCATTACGACCATCTCCCTGGAAACCCTGCCGTCACTGCAGAGTGATCCGGCAATAATGCGGTGGTTCCTGCGGCTGGAGTTGATGTTCGCCGTCTTGTTCGGAATCGAGTACATCTTGCGTTTGTATTGCATACGGCAACCACTGAAGTATGTCTTCAGTTTTTGGGGCATCATTGACCTGTTTAGTTTCTTGCCTTCGCTGCTCGTCGGTTTCGGCACGCCTCAGCAGAACGCGTTTGTGATCCTCCGCTCGATGCGTTTGCTGCGTGTTTTCCGGATCCTCAAGCTGTGGCGTTTGATGAGCGAAGCCGACGTGCTGTGGAAAACCGTCTGGCGGTCGCGCGGCAAGGTGGTTGTCTTTTTAGCCGTCGTGATGGTCGCCGTGACGATCAGTGGAACATTGATGTACCACGTTGAACACTTAATGGATGCGAATGGTGGCGCCAGCGAGTCTCAATTCACGTCGATCCCGCAGTCGATGTACTGGGCGATCGTGACGATGACGACGGTCGGCTATGGCGATATCGTGCCGAAGACGGTGGCGGGCAAATTTATCAGCGCCGGCTTGATCCTCTTGGGCTACAGCTTGATCATCGTCCCGACCGGATTTGTGAGTGCTGAATTCAATGCCACGCGAAGGAGCTTGAAGGCGTCCGAGGCGAGCCCCCTCGTGCATCACGAGTGTCCCGCTTGCCAAGCCGAGGAGCATCTTGAGCAGGCCATCTACTGCCACCGTTGTGCCAGTCGCCTGCGGCCCTGACGTGTCGGTTTTGGAATCTGTCGGCCCAGTCAACCCCGCGGGGCAAGGCTACATCAATTCGACGGGGTGAACCTCCTCTGAGGACAAGTTGACAGCAAGAACGATTGACGGTGGATCGGTCGTTTTACTTCGATCCGTCATTCCTTCGTAGGCAAATTCGACCTGCCAGGTTTCCGAGCCACCATCTTTCAAGCTCGCGCCGAGGCATGCTCCGTGCCCGTAGCCGCGATCCTTCATCATCCGTTCTGCCAGCTCGACGGCTAGCTCAATCTTCGTAATCGTACTCATAGCTTCTACTCCTGATAGTTACCTCGTAGACGGGTAGTTCAGCGACCAATCACGCTCAAGGTCGTTCAATTGATCCCAGATACGGTTGTTTTTTAGTCTTTCCAAAACCATTTGTTCACGCTGGGCTGGTGTGAACAGCGTGTAGTAGTCGTCCCGGTACTTCTTGTAGTCAAGCATGTGGGCAAGCTCGTGCCTGACGTTCAGTCGCGTGGGATTTCGGGGCAGCGTCATCACGCCACGAACACCATCGAAACTGCCGTTGATTCCCTCGTGAAGATAGATGCCTCTGCGGTCGAGGTACTTGACCAAGGCCGGAATCTTCTCTTTCGAGAACAGGTCGCCGCCAAGTTGGCCGACTTCATCCATCAGGTCTACACTCTTTGGGGCCGGAAACGTTACTCGGCCGACAACAACTCGGTCATTTGCAAATG
>CAYZHQ010000013.1:8424-81210 GCA_964477385.1 uncultured Pirellulaceae bacterium | reverse complement strand
CCCTCTAGCACCAAACCTTCATAGCCATCCACATCAATCTTCACAAAGTCGACCTCTTGGTCCACCAATTCATCCAAGCGGCAAATGGGCGAACTTAGCTCGGCGTCGGGCGACGACATAACCCCCCCGTTAATGCCGGAGCGAATGCCAACCGTGCCTGCTTGTGCCCCGACAGCAACCTCATGGAGTTGGACATTCTGAAAGTGATTGATGCGAATATTGCGGCGAAGCTCAGGCAGATTCTCTGGACTGGGCTCGACGCAAATCACCGCCCCCTCTGAACCGACGAGGGATCGCAGAAGAAGCATGAAGTAACCAATGTTTGCACCAATATCCACCACCCGCATCCCAGGCCGAACATTCTCCAAGAATAACGCTCGTTCTTCGAGAAAACGCTCGCCCTGAAGGTAGAGCAGTTGCTGCGCACTACTCCGAGAGACATCCACACACGCCTCAAAGCCAAACAGGCTTCGCTTCAGTAGGGTCCCTGACGCGGTACTTGCAAACGTTTGATTTGCCAATTGAAGCGTCCGAAAACGAAACAGTGTCTCCCACAGCCTAGCGATCCTATGCTGCAGGTTTCCTCGGGTTATGATTTCCGTATCAGACAGTGAGCTAAATTCGGACATTTTCCAACCGCTCGTGTTATGAACGGCTCCAAAGAGAAACCTTCGGCCCCACTGGTAACAAAGAGCCACAGACTCCTAAACCGGAGTCGATGAGTGACTGGCCACCCTATTCACAGCCAACGCAACGGTCAACCAAGCTCAAGCAATCAGAGACCTCTCCAAGGCACACTCCTTACCGCTCTCGTCAGACCGACCCGCTGATGGGCCTTCAATACGTTGCCTGCATTTCAGAAGCCACAGCGTCGACACACTGCCGCAACCATCAGCATTCGAGAAACCCAACCACCAGCTGGACCGAAAACAAAAAGCACACAGGCGCTTCTTTCAATAGCATCCGCAGAGAAGATCATCTTTCATGCGTCTATTGGGCCCAAGGGAGCGTCATCAATCAACACCCAATGATTACTGGTTCACGAATCTTGGAAAGATGAGGCAAACGACCTCCTTATCCCTTATCTGGGCCCTTAAGCAGCTTTAACTCCTCAAAAAAAGCGACCAACTTCCGCGCACATTCGGCCCATGTTTTCGTGCGAGCGTACAAGCTGGCGCCCTCTGAAATCGATGTTGCATTGGGGTCTTCAACAGCCTCGATTACCGCCTGCGCAAACGCTTCAACATCCCCCACCTCGCAAAGCCGCCCGTTTTCCCTATCACAAATATAGTCTCGCATCCCGCTATCGTCAGAAGCCACCACACACAATCCCTTTGCCATAGCCTCCAGCACACTTTTGGCTGCCCCTTCGCAAAGACTGGGAAACAAAAATACACCATGTTGGCCCAAAATTGCTGCCAGCTCTTCCTGGGTCGTCCATGGCACCATTCTTACACGATGCCAATGCTTGGGATCTATCAATGCTCGGGCCTCCGAACACGCAGCCTCGGTGGTCACCCAGGTAAGCCGAATCCTAGGATTCAAATCAAAAACACGCTCCATAATCCTAGCGACCAAGTGCGGCCCCTTGAAAAAAGCAAACTGTCCAACATGCAACACCAACGGCAAACGCTCGTCTGTCATTGCGTCGGCATGGGCTGCCAACACGGACTCACTAACACCATGGTGAACCGTGCGAAGTTGAGCTTGAATACCGGGAAAGCGATTGATCAAAAAATTGCGATCCATCTCGCAAGGCAGAACTACACCGTCAACATATTTCAGCACGGATGCCCACTGCCGCTGCAAAAACTTTCGCAGGACCGGGGTCGCCAAAGACCGCGGAAAGCGAGTTTCAGCAACTCCAAGTGCCTTGTGCCAATTAGGCATTACGTCATCCACCCGCAACTCTAAGCCATGACTTCGGTTAACCACAACGCCCGAAAACTTCTTTCGCTTTAACGATCGCGCGGCAAGGTATGCCTGCGGCTGACTCATCATTACTACATCATAGTCGTTTGCATTAACCGCCTTCAAAATCGAGCTTCGATAGACCCTAGGCTGCTCGAGCAATGAATGAAGATTTCCATGTGCGATTCGACGTGCCGCCATATCAGGCGCCAAAATCTCATCCACCACGTGACCGGCATCCCGAAGTGCTTGGCTGGTCTGCAACACAGTACCTGCCGCTCCACTATTCAAGTCACGAGGAACATTGGCAACTATTAAAATTCGCATAATGCTTTACTGCCCCAACACACGCAACGAAGGTCCTGCTTATCGCCGAACAACCGATTGCAGAAGTCGAAACCAAGCCCTGAGATGTAGGGGACGCCTTTTCAGGACATGCCAGAGAAAAGGTCGTCCCTCGCGACGGCCTTGAACCACTAACTGCGACCCCAGCAAATAGTTCATTGCCATCGAATCCCGGGCGACATCGCCTACGTCACGGACGCGAACGCGTATCTCCTGGGTCAACGCCATTGCCTTGTCAAGATATTGCTGCTCCGACAGACATGCTCGACGCGCCTCAGCACACTGCTCTGCCAGCAAACCAAATTCTCTCTGTACACTACGCTGGTTTCCCGAAATGCTATTTGGACTTCTGAGGAAACGATAAAGGATCGTTGGAACGTAGCCGAACCGACTGACCTCCGCCATTCGCAGCCACAAATCGGAATCTTGGCCGTAGTAAAAAGCCTTGCGATAACCACCAACTTGATCAAACACCTGCTTTCGGAACATTACTGTACCGTGTGCGGGAGGCCCCTTACGCTCACGAGAAAGCTGATATGTCGCGGTTTCGGAATCCAGATCTGGAACAATGGCTTCCAAGCAAACTCCGTTGGCAACAACACTTTCCGCACCACAGGATACGAACCCCAACCCCGGGTCCGATGCAAATGCATTAGCTTGGTGCTGCAATCGATCCGGAAAAGACCAATCATCCGCGTCCTGTCTAGCGATTAACTCCCCCCGCGCCGCATGACAGCCAACGATAAGTGCCTCGGTCAGCCCACGGTTCCCTTGCTCCAATAGCCTGATCCTTGAATCTTCAATAGCAAACTCCCTGACCCGCTTGGAAGTCTCATCGGAGGATCCGTCATTAACGACCACGAATTCCCAGTCGCTAAATGCCTGACGTTGAATGCTCTTGATCGCCGCCCCTACAGTGGCCTCGTCGTTAAAAGTACTCATGACAACCGACACACGTGGCGCGACCATCTTTATCTTCCTCCTACCACTCAAGTCCCAAACATCAACTTGGATGTGTAATTTATCTTGCAGGTGACGCGATTCAAAATCTAGGTTCTCCCACGAACTCGAAGCAGACATTGCCGCGCTCGTTCCGATAGCCGCACGGTCCGTTGCCAACCAAACCGGTTAGCTATGCTGCGGTAGGTCTTCAGTTTCCAACAGGAGCGATCGGTGCTCACCATCTCCATCGCCATCCGAAGCGCATCGTCGGCGTGCGAGGTGAGCCCATGTTCCCCACAGAGCCGTGCAATCCAAAACATTTTCCGAGAAAATTTTTCAAGATAAGCCCAATCCGTCAAACCAAGCATTCTCATTCGCTTCCAAATGGAACGATGAGATTTAAACATGCCCTCGACGATCTTCGGCGTGAAACCGGAAGTCATCCCACTGGCGCGGGCCTCCCCATGATCATTCACAATCGCAACAATATCCCTAACGCGACACGGAATGACTCCCACCATGCCAGCGCGAAGATCGTGCTCCCAATCCTCATTGACGCTGTAGTTCCCCCAAGGCCCGATCGTTTCGCATACCGATCTCCGCCACAGCGGAGAATTTGTATCCCATCCTCGCTGCATTAGAAAACTGGGGAAAATGTTGTCGATGTCTTCGCCAGTTCTTGCCCAATCCACTTCCACACCCGTTTCCCGATTACGACGGCGGGTAACCCCGTAACAGACTCCGGCAGAAGGATGGCTGTTCAATGCCTCCACTTGAACCGCAAATTTCACAGGCGTTAGTTCATCATCGGAGTCCAAGTACTGGATGTACTCGCCCTGTGACTCTGCGAACCCACGGCTCCGCGCAATCGCAGCCCCCAGGTTATCCTGACGAAACACACGAATGATATCGACGCTTTCAGCCGCTAATTCGGCTACAACATTCGGCGTGGAGTCTGTCGACCCATCGTCGACAATAATAACTTCGATCGGCCGGTAGGTCTGCGCCAGCACGCTCTTCACAGCAATGCGAATCTGTTTCGGTCGGTTATAGACAGGAATGATGGTACTAACGGAATTCGCAAGCATGATACCGTCTGCTAACGTTCAGCCTGCTTGAAGGGTGGCCGAAAAGAGTCAAGGCTGAGGGGGGCGGTATTATGGTAAACCAGCTCTCGATTCAATCGCAAGGCGCCTGGGATCAATGAACTGGCGATCCCAACATCCCTGCGAAAAAACCAACGATTGTCATACAATGTTTTGCGATTTCGCTGTGGATCCACCCGCATTGGATTTCCTGTTGCAACATGGCTGGTCCCAGCCGACGGCGACAACATTTGCTCGTTAAACGGAATATCTAAAAACTCGGATACAGTTCGCATCATGTACTCCGGAAATAAACAGATTTCCTCATAACCCACATGGAGAACAGGTAACTGAGTCTGTTTAGCGAATGCATAATGTTCCTCGGAAGCCTTTTTCCAGAACCGGACAGCGCGCAAGGCTGCAAGGAGTCCGCTTGTCTTCGATCGACCAAGCTCGGAAGCGACGAAGGAACGTACGTCACGAGTTAAGAACAAAACCTTCAGGCTGGTAATCCCTTCCTCCGCAATGTCCGCAAGCTGGGTAAGAGTCGCCAGAGCCTTCGTTGATTTTGAAGAATCAGAGATCCAGCGAGCATCTTCAAACTCATCACTTGCAACCTGCAAAAACAACTGATAACTCGACAACATTGATTGATGCATGCCGCTTTCATGTTGACGAAGGTATGCCCCCCAGAGACGACATGCAGCAACGCTGCTCCCGCAGCCACACATTGCCGTTCCAGCGCGATCGAAACGGGCTTGCCGCTGCGCTGGATCAGTCATCATCGCAATCTCGCCCATGCCGCAAACACCTGGATTCCCTGACAGCATCAAATCAAGCAGCGTGGAGCCACTGTGACCGAGCCCCATAATGTAGACAACCTTCATCAGGCCCTTTCCTTAGACGATGCTGCCATATTGGAAACTGCTGCACCCCTCATGCGCAAGTGATGTGCGGTGGATTTCGCAAGAAAAGCCATCCTGGCAACAAACTGCATCAAGCGAGAATTGTCAACCGGATAATCGTGCTTACGAAGCCAATCACAAGCCTCCCATTCCAAGGCCGCGATCACGCCCGGCGACAGGGCCTGCCGAAAGCCTCCGCTGCCGCCTGATTGAATATGATCCGCATGGAGCAAAGAGCTTTTGTCAAAAGATTGGTGACCAACACTAGGAACGGAAGCCTCCCCGGCCGACTTTTCAATCTTTCGCCTCGCATTGTCGACAGAGTACTCATCGGCTAGGTGTTGTGCCTGCTCTCCTGAAAGCGCAACTCCTAAAAATGTCGCCAACCGCTGTGCCTCACTGGCGATGTCAGCGATCACTGTTTCATATTCTGCAACATGGATTCCAGGTACATCCATCCATTGCTGATACTCTTTCAACAACGAACCCAAGCCACCATGAACGAAAGCAAATGGCGGGATACCGTATTTACTGGAGATCGATGCAACGACATCCCGAACGTCACGGTAAATGTAGACAATTTTAGCATCCCCGCGCTGAAAAAGATCGATAGATTGAGGAATAAAGCGATGGCACTTCACCACAATCGGACCAGATTCTGATGCCGTCTCCTTCAGAAACTTTTCAATTGACTCGGGGGTGACAAGCCTCATCGAGACACGGCCCAGCAGTTCAGCGACCAACTGTGCCTGCAGCGTCGAACCTCCGCGCCGCATGCCGACGCAGAAGGTGTATTTCGCTACGCAATCCATCTGTCTCGGTAGAGTGGTCATCGTTGAATGCCGTGAAGAATCTGTCGTCCCCTGGACATCAATCGACTTAAAAAAGGTTTGTTCGGGGTGGCTTCCCATGCCACCGGCGCTGGCAACGACCGAAATGACTCAGGCAAGCCCGTCACGACACGTTCTAGCAACCCACGATGATTGTGCCACCTCTCACTAATGGCTCGATATTTATTTTCCAAAGCATACGGTAACATTGCGGCATAGGTCTCTTCGTCCAATGAATCGAGTACCCCTGCAAGCTGTTCAATCGAATCGAACTGCAGTATACCTCTGGGATCGAATATTTTTATGATCCGCTGGCATCCAAAGTAAATAGGTATCGTCTCGAGAAGCAAACAGTCGATCAATTTTTCGGTGAAGTACAAATCCTGAGCAGCGTTTTCCATGGCGATCGAGAACCGATACGGAGCGATGGCATCGACCTTACTCTCTACCGGCCGAATCCCCTTACCATAGCAATCAACGCCCTTTCGTTCCAAACAGAACTGGGCAACTCGACTGCGAAATCTGTAGGCATCGGTGGGTGGATGATTAACATTCCCGATGAATGAAACATGCCCTAACTTCTCTGGATGCGTGCTCAGCGTACGATCCGTGTCGACGTCGGTCCTTACCGAAATCCAGTTGGTTCCGAAATACAACCGCCGAAATGGTTTACCGCGAGCCAAGAGCTCATCGAGATGCGTAAACACAACTGGAAAGCGCGCCGCTAGAAGATCAACATCCCGGTAGCACTCATTGACTGGGCTTTCAAGCAACGCGCAGATCCGCTGTGCGAAAGGGAACTGCTCGACATCGCTTTGATAGGCGGTCTTGTTGGCGAACAGGCCATAGTGGTAAGACTCGCCTTGCGTCACATCTTTCCGAAGATCAAAGCACCATTTCCTGCCATTGATGCCAAGCTCATAAAAGCATTCTGACGCTAGAATCCCCTGGCACTTAACATTAATCGATGACGCGGATTGGTTCAATGAATTGTTTTTCTAGCATAAAGTTGATTACATCCGATCAAGATATCGGGGTAATAGTTAAACTTAACAAGGTATTCGGCGATAGCTCGATCCTTGCCTCCGGAATTGTCCTCAATCAGCAAGCACCGCGGCTGAAATCGGTCAAGATCGAATCCCCGTAGTACCGATAGTTCACCGCCCTCGACATCGATACTGACCCAGTCAATTTCTCTGTCCACCCCTTCGAGCAATGAATTCAAGGTTTTTGCTGGCACCTCAACAGAACGAATCGTTCCACCCTTGCAAAGAATCCGCTGGAGATGCGATTCCGGTGCATTAACGAAACTTAGCGTGTCTATTCCGCGAACTCCATCGACCATGGAAAATGTAACGCTGGTCCCATCCTCTTCTCCCACTGCGGCATGTACAGATCGCGATGTTCGATTCTGCTCACACTTTTCGAAGAGCTCAGGATGGGCCTCGATCAAAAGGCCGTCCCAACCAAGTTTTTCAAAAAAATAACTATTGCTTAGGCTGCGCCCGTCGTAAGCTCCGACTTCTATATAAAACCCTTTCCCCTTCCAGTCGCAGGCCTGCCAAAGATACAGCTCTTCACCATGCTGAGAACAACACTGCCGTATGGGGCTCGACCCAGAGCCTGTGCGGACGCTGGCCGAAATCGCAAAGGCTGTAGCCTTACTCAGCGAAATTAGTTGTCTTTGAATCTCGTTATTTACGGCCAACTGCTGTTGAAAGACCGCAAATGCCCCGCGAGCGGATTTCCTGATGTGGAACCCAAACACTAAGGAAGTCAAAAACGCGAAAAACGACAAAAACAAAGCGATCAGTAACATTATCATTTAGTTCCGAAAGTAACTTTGCTCCAGTTCTTTGAGTTCAGATTGATGCCCAGCAGGCGTCTTCTTCTCATGCAAAACTAGAAAGTGGTCATTTTAGAATCGAAGCGACGAACAAATGGCTAAATTCTTCCAGCCCTGATTGTTGCGGTGCCGTTATAACCATTCGTCCGCTTGCAGGTAGAGCGGGAGATCAAACTGCCTCCAGATTTCCCGGACAGTCTCGGCATCTGCCCTGGAAAGGTGTTTTCGCCAACTGCGTGCCATGGCACTGCTGTTTCGCGCTACCGCATGTGGCTGGTAGTCTGCGGAATTGGCTGAGCCATTGCTGCAAAGTCGTTCGTGGTGCAGACGGGTATCGGGTCCGTAGGGCAGATTAAACCACTCGAAAAGTTTTTTAAATTTTTCAATGGGGTCCGCACACAGGTCCTCGAACAATGTCCATTTGAGCGAGTGTGTCTGCACCATATTCCAGATTGCCTTGTTCATCACTCCATGCAGGACCGCCGCGGCTGCAATGCTTTTTTGATTCGCATATTTTTCCATCAGGGAAACGTAGGGCGACAAGTGGTCTGCAATCAGTTGCTCCCGGCCGAGAAAGTCTTTTAAAAAGCCACCGGTTGGCCAGCCTAGCCTAGTTACACTTGAAACAAATCCGCATGGGTGACGGAATAGAACTAGCGTCTGCAGATCGTACCTTGCCGCAAAGTAACCGGTGAGCAGACAGGCAAGCGGGTCTTTGATCATGATTCTTTGAATCGGCGGGCGAAACATCCGCAGCGGCATCAAAGGGTGATCAACCGGCCCGTTCATCGCGGTTTGCCGCAAGCCTCCTGCCAGGACCTGTTCCATCACCGAATCGACAGCACTGTTCGATTCCGTGTCTCGAACATAGGTGAACGACTCGTGCCAAATGTTTTTGTTTGGATTGAACGGTTCGTGGCTATACCACAGCCCAGGGACCGCCAGCATCCTTGCCACCCAGGTTGTGCCGCTGCGATGCGTCCCCGAGATGAAAATTGGTGGGCCTTTGGGAAAATGGGCGATCTCAGCTCGCACTTTGTGGTACGTTTTCCAGGCATCCCAACAGCAACCTGTCGTCAGCTTCCAACTGCTTTGCCGAGCATTCACGGTGTTTCCTGCCAGATGACAGAGGGCACCATTTGCCCGAAGCCCCGGGCCGTGAGTGCCTTGATACGCACTTTGGCCGGAGTTTGGAGAACTTCTCGCAATTGCCCTGCATTGCGATCTCCGCAGCGATTCGGTGCTTCCGGATGCCAAAGGTGGATGATCGGAGCAAAAGCCCCTTCGCTGAAGTTGAGTGTCTGTAAGCGGTCCCGAAATTCATTGTCTTCGGCACCCCAACCGTAGAAGGACTCGTCATGCCCCCCGATACGGAGGTAAGCCTCCTTGGAAATTGCCACCGGTGTTGGATTATTTGCAACGACTCGCTCTGCATAACGCAAATGCGTAAACGAAAACGACTCCTGAATTGACACCGAACTGGGCTCATCCAGATAAAACAAGAATCGCGGCAGACGCACTGCGTCAACACCTGAACTCAGAATCGCGACCACCCTCTGGGCAAACATCGCCGGTACCACCAAATCCGCATCATGCAGCACCAAAAACTTTCCTTTTGCTGCTACACCTCCTACATTCAGTGCCCAGGCCCGATTGAAAGGCATCTTTGGGTGCGTTAGCGGTGTGTAGATGTATCGCACATCAGCAGGGAGCAAAGACTTAAATTCAGAAGTACTACTTTGCTCGACAACAAGGATTTCAACCTGCGGACCACACTGGGCCCTGAGGGAATTCAAGCAGGCACGGAACTGCGGCATCCGTTTCGTTCCACGAACTCCCACCACGACAGTGAGTTCGGGATTCTCTGGAGGAGCAACTTGCGGCGTGGACTCGAAGGCAACCGGCCATTCTTTCAGACAGTGCTGCAAGAGTCGACTACCAAGCGACGGAAAATAACGTGTGGCAGTCAGCGGGGATGAATCCGCCCAATGACTTCGCGCGCCGCACGTTGATCGGTCCATCGTCACCGTCTCATGACGATTACACAGCGTTTGCCAATGAATCCCCAGGGCATGTGCAACGGGAGGGCAGCGCAGCAACAACTCTAAACGCCATCGCTCGTTCAACCAACAACCAAGCTGTTGCTTCAATGAAGGCCGAAAGTTCACTGGGGGCCTCCATCGACGGAGATGAGCATAGGCGGGGGAACGCTACTCTGGGGACCTGTTTTCCGTGACGATGATGCCCCAAGGAACCAACGTTCTACCCCCCAGAAAAAAACACCACTGCCGACCATAACGACCGGCAGGTAGACGATGGCTCGTTTGACCCATCCGCTAGGCGTGGAATCGAAGGGAAAGTGCGTATGCAAGACGTACAGAATCGGCACGTGCACCAAGTAAAGCGAGTAAGACATCTTTCCAACAGGGGCAAACAAACGATTCGCCCAGGTCGACCAACGACCGCAAACCTCTTTCTTTAGCCCCCAGTTAATCAGGCAGAAAAATGCCACTGCGAATAATAACTCGGATAAAAATCCAAACAGGCGAGTCCCAGGCGCATCAACATCGACCCACGCCAGGATGCGACTTCCCGGCTCGGTCCTCAGAAAAAAATCGAGCATAATCCGATTCGTAAGGACACCAACCAACAGTAATGCCATTGCTGCCCACAACGAACGACTCCAACGTGGCATTTTCATGTTTCCGAGGGAACCATCCACCGCGATTGCTCCAAGCGTCCAGTGCAACCAGAACTGAAACGGCCACTGATACCAAGTACCTAACTTAAAGGTTCCGACATCGACCGTATTCTCCAAGGAGAAAGAAACCAGGATTCGCCAGAGCACTGTGACCGCGCAAGCAACAAAGAGAGCAGTGCGATTTGAGAACCTCGACATCAGGACAAACAAAAAAAAGTACAGCCCATATAGCTGTTCTTCCATGCCTAAAGACCAAAATACGCCATTGCGTAAACCGGTTGCATATTCATCAGTGAGATTGTGAATCATCAATAGGTGGGTGATAAGATCCCAACTGAATGTCCCTTTCGATTTCACACCGAATTGATGCAGCCACGTAGCGCAAATCAAGCTAAAGAGTATCGCCGCGAGATAGGTTGGATATAATCTCCAGAAGCGTCGCTTCCAAAACTGGCTCCAGTTTAGCGAGTATTCTCCCGTCTGCCTTCGTGTGAGCGCCGACTTGCGGTGAATACAAAAACCTGAAATGACTACAAAAAATGGAACGCCGAGATACCCATAGTCCATCAGTAAAGACAAAAAGTAAAACGGATGTTCACGAAAACCGCCTGGCGCTTCATGCGGCATGTGAATCGCGACAACCGCGAGCGCGGCGATGCCACGCCAAACATCAATACTATGAAGCCTCCCCCATTTATCGGGAGTCACCACCGTCAATGACTGATCAACGAGAGCGACCATATTAGGTGCTTGCACTGCAGTCGGGCGGGGGTGTCGCGTCTGTGGTTTCACGACGGTCCAACGCTTCAGCCAACGCCACAAACTCCGCATTGGCAATCGCTGGGCAACCGAGTGAATGCGGCCACTCTCCCGCGGGACCATGGTCTTGAAGTGGACGCTGGAGGAGGTGGCGAATCGACTCAGCGAGATGATCGCCAAAGATTCGATTCAATCGACCGCATGTCTTTGATTTCAGAAATCCGTTTCTCGCGTCAGTCGGTTGAGCCCGCAGCGGAAGGCTCGAGATTGCTCGCAACGTGTCATCCCATTGCTGAATAGATGACTCACAGGAATAACGAGAGTTAACGGTGACGTGAGCCTGGTACCCCAATTCCTTTGCTACCGGGAACTGTGTTGACAGCGTTTCTAAATGCGCGGCTGCCGTTTCGGTGTCTCCAATGTCGAAGAGAAGAGAATTCTCACCGTGCCGCAGCGCCCGTTCCAATCCACTGCCAATGTAGCGACTGCTGACAACGTTGATTCCTCGCGACATTGCCTCCCAAGCCACAAGTGGCCCTGTTTCCCAGGCGGACGTGATTAGAAGGGCATCCATTTTGGTATACACAGATTCTTCAAGATCCGAGGCGCTCACGTGACCAGTCACTGTCACGTGCCCAGAACTGATTTCCCCCTCAAGTTCGTATCGCACCACACTTTCAAGCGGACCAGTTCCAGCCAGAATCCAATCACAGTCTACATCACGGTTCGCCAGTCTACGGATGACGGCGATTACATCATGAAGTCGCTTCTGCGGCTGCTCAAGTCGACCGATGTATCCAAAAGTTGGTCGTGAAGCAAATTTCGTGTCTCGCAATTCGCAGGATTTCGTTCCGTAGGGGGCGTAGAAAACGCGAGCTTCTTCCATTCCAGCGAATTGTCGGGCTAGTTCACACCCCAGTTGATTGGTACAGACAACGGCATCGATGTGACGACGCAAACCTTCAAGGTCGCCGAACAAGTCTGCTTGAATTCCGTGACAAGTCATGACGCTCCGAACGGACCGCCTGGGAGCCAAGGTAGCCGCGGCGACCAAAGCGTCGGGGACATTTACGCTGACCACCAAATCGGGTTTGACCCGATGGATTATCTGCTGCATCACTCGCCGCCGCCCCCACGGGGTGCCTGTCTGGCATGGAATTGCCAGCCAGTTTTCCGCGGGATGCTCGATCAGATAATCTGATGGCCGGTGGTGCTTCGGACCTTCGACCAATCCTAAAGTGACATCCCAACCACGTTCCAGCAGTCCTGGAATCAAGTAGTCGAGCCAAGTGCCTAGACCCGTTAGCCGGTACGCCGTGGGCGCGACAAAGAGAATCCCGGAACGTGACACTTTACAAACGCTCTCCGATTCTTTCGGCAGGGACTCCCGCGAAAATTTGCTGAGCAGGAACATCGGCTGTGACAACTGCATTTGCACCGATGATTGCGCCATCGCCAATGGTAACTCCTGGCAATACCACCACACCAGCACCGAGCCAGACATCATTCCCAAGCTTGACTCCCACCTTCTGTTGATGAGCGCCTTGAGACCGAATCACTTGTCCCGCAGCATGCCCATGATTCGAGGCAACCAGGGAACAAAACTGGGAAATCAAACAATCATCTCCAATAATGATATCTCCCCCGCCACCGCGGAGATTATTGTATTGCCCAATCCAAGTTCGTTCTCCAATGATGATCTTCCCAAGTCCGTTCGACGCATCACCCGTTGTTAACACGGTGCCGTCGCAGACGGAAGACTTCGCCCCAATGGAAATGCGTTCGATCCCTTCAGCGGCAATTATCGCTCGTCGGGAGATTTTGGCCTCTGGATTTTGCGTTCGTAATTGTCGAATGCGGAGCAATTCCAAATGATGCTGCCCAAGGTCCCTAACCAACTCGGGATGTCGCAGCAATCCAATCCCCGATAACCAGTGACGGAGCCCCACTAGTACGTGTCCTCGCACTCTGGTTCCATGCCGAAATCAGCAAACAGTTTTTCGTCATCCGCTGTCACGAATCCACTACTGGTCGGCCATTCACTACCGGCATTTTGGTGTGTCACCGGCCACTTTAGGCAATGCCGCAAAGTTGATTGCCAGCCAGCGGGAATCCCGATGGAAGTTAGGCGCCCTGCCAGTTTTTCTCGACGACTCGGAATCTTCGCAATTTTCAACGGCAGTCTCAGACAGTGCTCCAGAGCAGTTGCCCACGCGTCCATGGAACCCGAGAAGGAATACTCGCCTTGCTGTGACTGCTTCGCATTTTTCGAGAGTCGTTCGATCAGTCCCGGCTCGCAAAGGAGTCGAGACACAGAACTCACAGCCTCGGCTATCTGTCCGACCGGGAAAGTCAGTGCCGTCTCGTCATGGACAAATTGACCTTCAATCCGCAGTCCCTTGAAGCGACTGACAATCGGAACGACACCATGCGCCATTGCTTCGCGCGGAGCAATGGTCATACCTTCCCAAGCAGCAAAATGGACGAAACAGTCGACCAACGGATAAAGTGATCTGTACAGGGTTTCGCGATCAACCCATCCGTGAAAAAGGATACTTCTGGAGGCGACCTGTTCCCGGAATGCCGCACGGAGCTCGATCTCCGCTGTTCCGGTGCCAGCGAGATGTAATTCAAAGGGAATCCCTGCCTGTTCCAGTTGACTGACGAATGGGATGAGGTCCAGAATTCGCTTTTGCCCCGGGTCGAGCCGACCGGCGTATAACATTCGCAACGGTTTGCGCGGAGTGCGGACCGAGATGGGAACGGTGGGTGGATGAATGCCGCCTCCAATACTCTTGACGCGGTCCGCTTCAAATTCACTGCCCTGAATGCAAGCCTGGCGAATCATTTCCCCTGAAGTGATGCAGTAATCGACAACTGCACCAAGATGCTTGAGATCTGCTAGATATGGAGATTCGTATGATCGAATCCCAACGGCGAAGCGAGTTGCGGTGGCTGCCTGTTTCAAAGCAGCCATGACAGGATAAGCATCAAATACTCTCATCGAGAGTACTATGTCCGGACACGTGGCTCGAATCGCGTTTCGAATGGCAGTTTGTCGCGACCGTTGCGTGCCAAGTGTTCCGTCAAGGGCAATGATTGGAAGATCGTCTCCATGCTCCTTGCGAAATGCCTCGGGAGAGTTAAACCGCTTTCCGGCTGTTAGTCCTAAAGTAATCGTCCAACCGCGTTTGGGCAGTTCCCGACACAGGTCAACAATAATCCGCTCGACTCCCCCACGCGGATCGTGAGAGCGAGAACAGATCAATAATCGTTTTTCGCTGTGAGTCACGAAGTCGAAATGATCCCCTGCCTGGGATCTTGTCGATGCTGAACTTTTGCACGTTGATCGATCCGACGCGTTATCATTTCGATTTCGCGAAGTTCTTCCTCTGAATAATGCCTTCGAAAAAGCGGCCACTCTTCCCCACCAGGAGGAACGGCCGTTCCGAAAAATAACCGACGCAGACGCCGCAATAAATCAACCACCGTCGATGGCATTCCTAACCGTGTCAGACGACTCGGGGTAGGCCGCGACAGCTCAATAAAAGGTTGAGGCGACTTCACCGGTGATTCTGCAACTGCCTCGCGGAGCGCTTGTCCCCAACCATCCAGACAAGCTTCCCATGTGAATCGCTGGGCATGCTTCATCCCATTGGTGGAAAGTTTCTTCAACAACGCACGATCAAGATGAAGCTTCATGATTTGCTGAGCCGCCATCTGCATGTCACCAACCGAAAAAGTCAACCCTGTTTCGCCATGCAGATTCAGTCGTTCTGAGTAAACACCAATGAACTCCGAAGTGACCGGGACAACCCCATGCATCATCGCTTCCGGGATCACGATTCCGAATGACTCTGAAGTGGAAAACAACATCATCACGTCCAGACGGGGAAAGACGCGTTCATAAACCTCGGCGTGTGCCAATGCACCATGCAAGGTAACATTGTCCGCATTGCCAATTGCGGATTGAATCTGTTGAAAGCACGGTCCATCTCCGACAATGTCTAATGTGAATGGCGTCTCCGTAGCAGTCAGCGCTTGATGAAAACGAATGAGGTCGGTGGAGCGCTTGTCACCTTGTGTCATCCGCCCCACATAGCCCAAACGGAGTGGGGCCGATCTTTCGGGCAAAACACGGAAATGAACTGGCCGATCAGAACCGTTTGGGACATGCCGCATTCGTTCTGACTGAAACCCGCCCCAGTGCACGAGCATATCCATCGCCAATCTGCCTGGACAGATCACCATCTGAACCCAATTACGGTAAGCACGCAAGTCCGCGAGCATCGCTGGCAAATTCCCTTGAGTGCGTGCCATTAATTTCACGGTTGCCCCGGCTTGCTGACAGCGAATTGTGGCCTCAAACGCTTCCACAACTCCCATTGGAAATACCATGTCCGGGCGGACGGAGCGAATGCATCGCATCAATGCCAAGACCCGCCCATGACAATCGAGTCCAGCGCCATCCACTTCAACAACCTGCAAATGCGGATGGAAGTCTCGAAACCGTCGCGGACTATGGCTTTCTGATCCACGAACCAATCCGACGATCACTTCAAATTCTGATCCCGCCCAACGCTCGCAAAACCGATCTAGCCAAGTCTCCACACCGCCAACGCTGGACGATGTTGCCATAAAAAATAAGATCCTCGTCACACCAATTCCTGAGAATGCGCGGTGAATTGACGTTGCGGACCTGAACACTCGACCGCTGAACTTTGCTGTAAAAAGCTACGGACCTGCTGCTCAAACTGGCTACGACTTAGAACATTCATGGCTACTTGAGCTACGGCCTCGGCAGCTTTCCCATAAGCCGCCTCATCCTCCGCAAGAGTTCGTATGATCGCTGCGATTTTTTCCGCTTTTAACTCCTGACATAGTCCTCCGACCGGATACTGTTGATAAAACTTCGACAGAGAACCATATGTGGGAGTGTGTACAAGAATCGGACGCCCCACATTCGCATAAGCACTCATTTTCGTTGGAAACGACAACTGCGCGATCGCGTCGTGATGAGTTTCAAAGGGTTGCGGCAAGTACAGAAGATCGCAAGCCGACAACTGCCGTGCAACCTCAGCGGTGTCCCGCCAACCGAGAAACTCGATATTCGCAGGTGCCTGGGCGGTGAATCTAACGTGGCTACTCATCACAACAAATCGAATTCGCTTGTGATTAACTCGCCAACCAAGGAGATTGAGCGCTTCTAACAATGTTTTCCAAGCAGATGGAGCATACATCCCTCCGGAGAAACCAATCCGAAATTCACGGGAAGAAGTTGGCTTTGCTTGTGCGACCACATCATCAGACAGTCCGTGCCTGACGATTTGACACTTCGCTCCATGCTGCGTCTCGTACGCTTGTTGCATTGCCTCGCAAATCACAGCGGTCTTCTGTGCATGCTGCAACAATCGAGAAAATCTTTTACGTGTTCGGGACCGTGTAGCCGCATCAAGGTTTCGCTGCTGTGTAAGATGATCCACATCATCCCACACGTGAGCCAAGACCGGGACCTTCAAGCGTGGCCGCAAGCGATCAGCGACATCAATCACGGAGGTCATATTCAGGATTGCCCAAACGCGTTGAATACCTTCTTGTTTTGCGAAAACCTCGACTTCTCGTGTTAAAGCAGCAATGTCCCGTTCATAGAAGATCAGCCGCCTGCCAGCGTTCCTAAGCCGAGTAAATCTCCCAAACGCAACCCCTTCCGCCTCTCGCGGAGCCAGAAACGTCTTCATCCGCGGACTCACGGTACCTCCCGTGTCTTGGGCCTCATCGGTCCGCAACATGGCCGCAATCACATACCGCTGAGGATCGACACAGTTTAGCATTTCACGAATCAGGATTTCACCGACGGTTCCTGCACCAGGCTTTGATCCAACCAGCAACAGGGTTTTCGGGTGACTCTTTGAATTCATCAATACGGATGTCAATGGTTTATTCCAATCTTGAAATCACGATTAACAAACAAGCAGTCCATTTGTAGTACGCTACCGTCTTGCTTGCTGACCCACTGGTCGACGGTTCCACCGAAATCGAAATTCAGCGACGACATCACCTGATAGACTTGGTCAAAAGTCGCTTCGCCCTCATAAAGAGTTGTCGTGCTGATCTCGGCAATGACAGCAGCCGCTTGTCGGATCGTCTTTCGCCCTCCCATTAGAACGGGAAGGGTATACCCCTGCACGTCGATTTTCACAATTAACGGGAAAGCTACGTTTAGTTCATCAAAAACATCATCGAGGCGTCTCACACAGACCTTTTCGGTTGTCGATTGCGCCGTATGCGGCAACTCTTCATGGTGACGTTGATGCATGGGCAGCAATGACGACGATGGAGACGACGCATTGCGATTGATCATCATAACACCGTCAGTCTCACCTACAGCCGCGTGCACGACTGTCAGCGGTTGCAAACGCTCCTCCTGAGAGCGAAGTTGCCTACAACAATCAGCAAGTGGTTCAAAAGAAACAATGTGGGCATCACGAACAATCTGACGGGCAATCGACGCAAACTGGCCGACATTAGCCCCTATGTCGAGAATCATTTTCGGTGAATAGGAGGCAATGAAACGCCATCTCTTAACGGCTTTTTCCCGAGCGTGGCGTTCACGAGTCTTTTGATCACTGGTCACGAATTTTACATCCAAGCCCAATTTTTTCAAAAGTTTTCGCACCTTCGCGCGCATGTCCTCAGCAAAACTCATCGATTCACTCCTACCTTGCCTTGCGATCGCTTGTTTCGCGCAGCGACGAGTGGATTCAACCGGATCACGCCCCAGCCTGGACTCCAATGCCTGTGCCCGAAGCCCGCTTGCGTCACCTCGAACGGAAGGACTCCAGTCAATGAATCGAAGATGTGCTTATCAGAGGTACCGGCTTCCACAACAGAAATGCCACAATAATACTTCCCAGGAGCCAATGGTGGATTTGGAATTTTGAAAGCATAATCGACTGTCTCCCCTGGCTCCAAGGCTGAAAATTCCTCACTAAACGTTCCGCCGATGGGTAAATCATCGTCCCTGAAGACTGTGAGACCGATCAAGAAGCGGCTCGCGTTTTCTTGCGCCTTTAAAGTAACCTGGAATTGGATATCCTCGTCTGGCCTGAGCGTTCGGGAGTTTTCTGGCATCAATATTTTGGTAAATCGCACAGATTGAGAAAGCCCTTTAAACGCCCGTTCATGTCGCTGGACATCCCCTGTCGAGTCGAATTCGATGCGATTGATCCGCGTGTATTCGGAAATCGCTTCCGAGGTCTCTCCGTCAAACACCAACCGCCCATTTTTGAGCACGACGCAGCGAGAAGTAAGGTTGCGGACTGAAGCAAGGTTATGGGAGACGAAGAGAACCGTGCGACCGGTGCTGGCGACGTCCTGCATTTTGCTGAGGCACCGTTTCTGAAATTCAATGTCACCTACCGCGAGGACTTCATCGACAATCAGGATCTCCGAACTGAGATGAGCAGCGACAGCAAAACCGAGGCGGACGGTCATCCCGGAGGAGTAACGCTTTACCGGCGTATCGATAAATCTTTTCACTCCCGAAAACTCAACGATCTGATCAAAACGTTCGGCCACCTCCTTTCTCGTCATCCCCAGGATAGTGCCGTTGAGGAAGACGTTCTCACGCCCTGTCAGTTCTTGATGAAAGCCGGTCCCCACCTCAAGTAAACTCGCAACTCGCCCGTGTAAAACAGCACGTCCGGAGGTCGGCTTGGTGATCTGAGAAAGGATCTTCAACAAAGTGCTTTTACCGGCGCCGTTCTTCCCGACGATCCCTACCACTTCGCCTTCGTTCACATGAAACGAAATGTCCTGAAGAGCCCAGAACGTTTCTTGTTTTGTCGACTCGGGTGCTGAACCAACGAACCGCCTCGCCGTTCCGTTTACGAGATCACGGATCGAACGCGCATGGGTTACCCCAAGTTCGTAGCTCTTACTAATTTCTTGAATAGATATTGAAGTTGACATATTTTTAAATTATGTCCGCGAAGCCATTCTCGGTCTTACGAAAGAACAATAAACCGGTCACCAGCATCGTGGAGACCGTAAAAATGGAGACGCTCATCATCATCCAGTCGGGGTTGGTCGTTCCCAGAAAACACCAGCGAAATCCTTCAATGACACCGACCATTGGATTCAATCCGTAAATCAATCGATATTCTTCAGGAACTGCTTGAGATGTGTAGACAATTGGACTTATCCACATCCAGGCTTGGCTTAGGAATGGAATTGCCTGACCTACATCTCGATACTTTACATTGAGCGCCGTTAACCACAGACCGGCAGACAAGGCAGTAAAGGTCGCCAGCGCGACAAACAGTGGCGCAAAGACAATTTGCCATCCGGGAATGAACTGATACCACGCCATGAGTCCGGCAAGGACGACTAGCTGAATCAACAACTCCATCAATCCCGTCGTGACTCCCACCAGGGGGAGGATCATTCGAGGGAAATAGACTTTTTTTAACATCGCGCCACTTCCAACGACGCTGGTTGTGGCTGCGCTGAGAGAATTGGAGAAATACATCCACGGCAAGAGCGCCGTGAACGAGAACAGGGCATAGGGGGAACCGTCCGACTTGATGCCCGCAACCCGTCCAAAAATGAACGTGAAGATAAGCATCGAAAGGACAGGTTTAATGACCGCCCAACCGATCCCGACCACCGACTGGCGATAGCGTGCGGCAATATCTCTCCAGACCAACAGGGTGAAGAGATCCCGATATCTCCAAACCTCGCCGAGATTCAGAGAGAGCCGCCCCAATGGTGGCTCGATGATGGTTTCTTGTATTTTGTTTCTGTGCATGACGATGAAGCGTACCGTCCGAAGAGGGCCTGGCACTGTTTAGGTCGAGATGAAGCAGGTCAGCACGAAAGTCTTCCACTGAGCCTTGTTGTCGGACGCGGCCAGTGACCGGTTACGGCGATGGCAGGGTAGCGATCAGACGCCTGGCTGATTCAACAGTTCGACCAAACATGCCGAGCAGTGCCTCCATGAATAGCGCCGAGCATTTTCACGTGCTGCCTGGGAGTAGTCGTGAAACGTCTCGGTATTGGAGAGCAAACTTGCCAAGGCGTCTGTGGCAGCATTCGTGTCGGTCGGTTCGACAAAGATGCCTCCCTCCCCGCCAATCTCTGGCATCGCACACCCCGTTGCACCTACAACCGGAGTCCCAAACGCCTGCGCCTGCAGCGCCGGGATGCCGAATGATTCTGCTTGACTTAGCAGGCAGAAGACTTTCGCTTCAGAAAAATGCTTATAAAGCTCTCGGTCGCTGACTTGTCCTGTGACTTCTACAGCGGTGTTTAATTTCAGATGATCGATCTTTTGCTTAACGAACCGGGCATAATCTGAATCAGGCCAGGGTCCTACGAGTCGCAACCGAGCATCGTGTCCCTGTTTTCTCAGTATCGCCACAGCGTCCACGACACGATCGGCGCCTTTCCACTTGGCCATTGCACTCACACAGAGGATAAGCCCCTCCTGCTTCCTGCCAACTTGCCTTTGATGACAATCTGCTATTTGAACGAGTTCTTCACTTAAGCCAATCGATGCGATTTTGCAATCGGCTCTTCCGGGGCCAGCATTGTTGTCTTCATACAGCCGACGCAAATGTTCAGAACAGAAGTAAATGCCCGCAGCGTCTCTCAGCGCACGGCGGTAGGCGTAGCGTTGGATCCCAGCCTTGACTTTTTCCGAGGAGGATTTCTTGACAACATCCATCATGCACCAAGGATTCAGAGCCAACGTGTATTCGGGAACGCCCAGGTTTCCGACCACAGTACCTGAAGCGTGAAGAACGGCATGAATCCGATTCTGTGAGACGATCGCTCGCAGGCGAGTGCGTTCCCAGTTCCACCGTTTCCACCAACTGTGGAGATTTACGTCTAGGACAAGCCGCTCCACTTCGATCGGCAGATCAGACAATGCTGCACTCTGTGCACAATCAATCAATAGAGATACATGATTGTCCTCGTTGACATTAAGGGCCAGTTGCCCTAAATGCCCCTTTAGAACATACCAGCCACTCAGAGCTCGGGCAGACAGCCCATTGATCAATAAACGCATAAAAAATCGCACACATTTCCATGCTGCGTTAGGGCGAGTCGAAACGATTGGCGCGTACTTCGTTCCCTTGGGTGACTGAAAAGCCACAGCGACTTAGGGACAGAGAGCATTGGAAAAATAGGCTTGAAGGAAGGACCCATTCAGCCGTGCCTCATCAGTGCTGCACCATAACGCCGAGCAAAGTTCGGATTGCGAAAAAATAGCTCAACCGCTGTTTGCTGGCACTTTCATTTCGATCACATAGGGCTTTGGTGAAATTCGTCCAACAGGCAATCCCGACAAATCTTACCCGCGTCACAACCGTCACCTTTACAAACTTCCGTTTCCTGTACTGTGCCTCCGACCGCTGGCATTACTAAACGTTAGCCTGAACAAAGGCAAAGAAATGCACAATTATTCTGTGTCGCCTTTCGCTCCGCGAGAGCACTATTGGCATTTTGCAGTGAGCGACGCAGTTTCTCCAGAGGCTTAGAAGTCTCTACCGCTTCGAAATCGGTCATTCTCATCAGTGACATATTACTTGCGCAAGCGTTTCCAGGATGTTCGGTCGATTGTAGAGCTGAAGCGATAGCTGCCGGGCCCTCTTACCAAGTTCCTGACAACGAACTGGATCATGGTTGGCTGCTGCCACTGCCGAGGCAATTGCGGCAGGCCTAACTGGCTGGACACACCAACCGACAGCATGTTCCTGAATTGTTCGGCAGAGATCGGTGTCTGCGGCGGCGATGGCTAGGGTTGGACGGCCGGCGGCCATGATGCCGTATAACTTGCTTGGGCAAATGCAACCGGTGATCGCTTCATGCATCGACACGACATGAAGGTCGGCAGCGGACAAGCTTTCGCTTAATTGCTCACGGGGCTGGTAGGGCAAAAAACGAACCCGTTGCGGATCCTTGAGCAAGTTGGCTTGCGACTCCAGCTTCGCTCGAGCCGCTCCATCACCGACCAACAAGAGCAAAGCATTCGCTGGCCATATGGGGTGCTGCGTGGCCTCAATCAACACATCCAACCTTTGCGTCAGCCCCATGTTGCCGCTGTGCATCACCACGAAATGGTCATCCAACCCATGCTGCTGTCGAAAGGCGTTTTCGTTTGTCGACAGGGGCACAATCGCCTCGCAATCGGCCCAATTGGGAACGATCGTCAAGCCCTTTGGGTCGATGGACCAAGGCGGACGGGTTAGCCGTTCCTTCATGCAAGACCCCAGCACAATCACTTGATCGGCTGCCTGGTAGGCGGTGCGAAGCTGCTTCCGAATGGTTCGAGTCATTCGCCCCGGCTTGGCTTTGCCGATCGCTTCGGCGACGTCAGGGTAGATATCTTGTAAATAGCAAACCAATCGCGCATCGATTCGCTGAGCGTGGGTAGCAGCGACGGCCGGTAGCAGAAAAGGGTCGGTTTCACTGACCACCACATCGGCCGCCAATCGACTGCGTTTCAAGTAGCGACTCGCAGCCCGCGTGAAAGACAGCAAATTGATCAGGCGTCCTGCCGGCACTCGCTTGGCAAACCGTGTATGGCGGAGACGATGAATGGTGACACCGCCATGCACCTGAGTGCCACTCGATCGATACTCCGCTCCAGCAGCAGGACTGTTGGGTTGGCCACAGACAACGTGAACTTCGTGCTGCAAAGCCAAATGCTGAGCCAAATCGGTCAGTAGCTGGCCCGTCGCTTCGGTATCGGGCCAGTAGCACCGATTCAGAAAAAGCAGTCGTGAAATGGAACCGCCGCCTCAGTTGCTGCGAACGCTGTGAGTTCGCAGGGTGGTCAAGAAATCGGCGTAGGTCTCACGCAAGCCCGCTTCGAATTCAATCGTTGGCTGCCAGCCGGTAGCCGTGATACGTCCGATGTCGGTTCTTTTGACAGGCGTCCCATCGGGGCGAGACAAATCTTGCTCGATGCGTCCCTCAAATCCGACGATCCGGGCGATCAAGCGGGCCAGTTCGCCGATCGTCAGGTCTTTCCCGGTGCCGACGTTAGCCCAATCGGGAGGATTTTCGATCGACAGCAAGTGCACCATGGCGGCTGCCAAGTCATCGACGTGGAGAAACTCACGGCGTGGCTTGCCCGAGCCCCAAACGAGGACGCTTTCGGCGGCGTTCTTCTTCGCTTCATGGAAGCGTCGAATCAAGCCTGGGATGACGTGCGAATTGTCCGGATGATAATTGTCACCGGGGCCGTACAAGTTTGTCGGCATCGCGCTATGGAAGGTGACTCCATACTGCTGCCGATAGTACTGACACAATTTCAGTCCCATAATTTTCGCCAACGCGTAGGCTTCGTTGGTGATCTCCAGCGGACTGGTCAACAAACTCTCTTCGGCAATCGGCTGTGGAGCCATCCGAGGATAGATACAGGTACTGCCAAGATATAGGAACCTTTCGACTCCGTGCCGATAGGCAGAGTGTACGGCGTTAGCCGCCATCGTCACATTTTCGTAGGCGAACTCGGCGGGATACGCATGGTTTGCATAAATGCCACCCACCTTGGCGGCCGTAAAGACAACGCAGTCAGGTTGCTCAGTGGCGAAAAACGCATCGACGGCCGCCTGATCACACAAATTCAATTGCTCCCGTGTCCGTAATAGCAGCATGGCGTTGGACACCCGCCGGATTTCCCGACAGACAGCAGAGCCCACCATGCCCCTGTGACCTGCGACGAAGATGCGTTGAAAAGGAAGCCGTATCATCAGGCGATCAGAGTCGAGAGTTAGTATTGGATTCAGCCGCAGGCGCATTGAACTGTCGCAGTAACCGCAGAGCGCCGGCATCCTCAGGTGCAAGTTGCAGTGCGCTACGGATTTGTTGCTGGGCCGCCGCGGTTTGACCGCAGGCCTGCAGGGTTTCAGCATAGTTGACCAGCAGGCCGACGTCCTCGGGCGATTGCCGAACGGCCTGCTCCCAATAGCCGACTGCCGCTTGAGGCCGATTGCGTTTGCTTTCGATCCGCGCCAACAGGCGCAATGTTTCATCTTGTTCGGTGGCAGGGTCGGCCAATTGATTGGCGAGCATCTCGACGGCGTTGGCGAGCAAGCGTTCGTCGGGCTGACTTTGATTCAACTCTGCCAAGGCTGCCACACGCAGAGCTTCGGCCGTGGGGGGCACGACATCGCTAGGTCGCAAGGGGCCGCGTTCTCTTACTGCACGAACGGCAGCACCGACCTGGCTGGAATCGATGACCAGGATCCGCCGCCAAATATCCCGTGACAAGTCCCACATCTGACCGGCCATCGCCAGCTTGGCCACTTGCTTTAACGAAGTCGGATTATGGCGACGCAGATTCGCCATCTGCATCAACAGTTCACGGGACTGACGAGGGGAACCGCCGGCAAAGTCAAGTTGCACAAGTTGGAATCGGACCTCGTCTGACAGCGGGGCGCCATAAAGTGCGGCGACGGCATTGCGACGGGCGCTTTCCATCTGGTCCGCCAACTGCTCGCGCGACGCCAATTCGGCTGCCGATAATGTGCTTGCTTCCGATTCGGAAACCCGCAGCAAAGGGGCGGCAGCCGACTCTGGCAGCCGCTGCGAATCTTGTCGCGCATACCAGACGGAACGTAAGCGGTTGGGTTTTAGCAACTGTTGCAGGTGCCGCAGATCAGCAGTCGGCGTGGTAGCTGCGGCCTGCTGAACCGCTTGACGCCGCACCGCCAAGACTTGCAACTGGCTGAGCCGCACAGCCGCAATACTGTCTAGCGGATGTTGCTGCACGTGCTGCCGCAGTCGCTCCAAGATGCTGGGGAGATTTTCCAAATCGGCCTCGTCGCTGTCGGCGACCGAACTAGCCGTACGGACCAGGTATTCGCTCTCCGCGGCGGCGTGCAACACGTCAATGGCAACACCGCACAGCGCAATCACGGCAAGCAGGGCGACTGCGGTCGACAGTCGGTTGTGTTGATACAAAGTTCGCTCACTGCGTGGCGCAGGAGATCGCTTCGTCTGCTGGCGGGCTAGCGCCGATGCGTGGGTGACGACGGCACTGAACAATACGGCCGTCGCAGCCGCATTGGGCGCCAACGCTAGACCGAAGTCAAAAAACTGCGTAAAGGCGAGGCAGGCAAACGCAAAAATCCCCGCGGTTCCCAATCCGAATTCGAGCGGATCACTGGAGTGACCGAGTTGCCAGAGCGCCGAACCGACACACCACAGCAACAGCATCAACAAAACGACGCCTACGAAACCGGTTTCCACCAGCCATTCCAACCATAGATTGTCAGCGTGCAGAAACCAAGTTCGCACATCGGATGTCTGATAGGGTAAATAAGCGTAACGGTAAGCTCCCAGTCCAGCCCCGGCGGCCCAATGCATCCGAGCGGCTTGTAAACCATCGGGCCAATGCTCCAGTCGCCCGTCGCGTAGCACCGAGGTAGTGATCGATCCCTCGGAAGATCGGATCTCCTCGACGGAGCGCAGAGGCAGCTTAAACTGAGACAGCAAAAGGACGCCAATCAATCCGGCGGCGACCACGGCGGTCACTAGCCCCTGCCCACGAGAGAAAGCGCGAAAGAAAACCAGCACGACCGGCAAGCCAAACACAGCTCCGGCCAAACCGCCGCGCGATCCCGAGACAAGTAAACCCGCAAAGCAGATCGTTCCTGCAAAGGCCGCCCATAAGGCGATGCGATCCAAGAGTAAGTCTCTCAAGGTCTCCGCGTTAAACCGATGGCGGCCACTCGGTGAACCGACCAAGGCGGTCATTCTCCAGGCCAACAGCCCCAAGGCCGATGCCAGTCCAAGCACGATCAGCACACACGCATTGTTACCGTTTAGAAAAGCACCGAAAGGCGCACTAGCTGGTTGACCCCAGATCGTTTCACCGGGTTCCTTGATCAAGCCGATGATTCCTAGTCCCGCATGGGCGGCTCCGGCGACGGTGAAGGCCAGCAGCATCCACATGGTGCGACCGCGTGTGGTGATGACCGCGGAGCCGACGACGGCAAACCCAAGGGCGGTCGCCAACACACCAAACGTCGACCATGTCAGCCAGGGAGCCAACGAGATTGGAGCCGCAAAAACGTTCGCCCTGGCATCGGTGGCTGACAGTTCGACCGGAGACATCCAACCGGCATAGATGGACTGCGACCCGCTGGCAAACAGACGGCCAAACATCGAATTCAGCGGCACCGTTTGTAGCACCGCAAACACGGCGATGCACCCGAGCAGGCCCGCCACGCGGTGGGACCACAATCCGTGAGTTGCGGGCTGTGCGATCAGTGCTACCAGAGCGACCGCCACAGCAACAAGGGCTGTAGAAGCCATCGCCCACTGCGTCCATGCAAAGGCACCACCGTGGTCCAAGCCACCGAGAAAGGGGGCCACGCAGACAATGAGGGCGGCAAGGACCGCCGCCGCGTTCGAAAATGGAGTTCGCCAATTGGACATCGAGTCGGCGCGCACTTCGTTCCTGTGGGTGACCATCACCCTTTTTAAGAAGCCCGCTTTTGAGCGGGCAATGGAAATGGACTGGTGACGGACGGGCGCCTATTCCCTCAGTCAGCAGGCGGAGAATCCTCCTTCCCCTGCCGCGCCCCTTGACCTTGCGATTGTGCATCGCTGAAACGGATGATCGCGCATGCCGAAAACTTGGCACAGCTCCAACCGCCCAATCGCTTTTGGGAAGCTTCCCATACGCTGATTGGCGCAACGTTGAAAGTCGAGTGAAAGCGAAAATCTTTCCACTGCCGAAACGATCCGGCTAGGGAGCGACCGTTGCTTTCGTTACAACCTCCATGAGGCAGTCATCCAGGGCAACGGAAACGCCTTGGTTCATAAATCGCACATCGACCACCAGACGCACGTCATGCTCGCGGCGCATCACGCGGCCTTCGAAACCGGCGAACTGGCCACTCTTGATTCGCACCAGATCACCCGCTTCGATGCGTGCTTCGGGTGATAACGGTTGACCGGTTTGGATTAGTGAGTGGACTTGCCGAAGGTCTTTCACCAACGCTTCCACGTCGTCGACATTGACACAGCGGGACACACAACCGGTGCAAACCGCTTGATGACGTGCCTCTTCGTCGCCTTGAAGAAAGACATAGTTGGTGAACAACGGCATAAATGAACTGCGCATCCGCCCAGCGGGCGACCGGTAGCGACGCTCGATAATCGGACCGTAATGCGGAACCTCATGGGTGCGCAATTGGCGCATCAACGATTTTTCTTGTCGCGATCGAGTATAAATTGCCCACCACGGTGCTTCGTCGGCGACGGTGCTCAAGAGGTCTGCTGGGAAGATATCGGATTCTTGCTGCAACAGGGGCATCGGATACAGATCCAAGTTGAGTAAGTTTGAAATCTGGCTTTCAGACACCTCTTCGAAAGCCATCTCCACAGTCTAGCTTGACCGATTGTTGCAGGCTTCACCAGGACTTGGTTGTTTTGAATAACCCCTCTAGCACCCTGCAAAACCTCTACAATCGACAATGTTTCTTGGCAGCATGCCTGAGCCGGCCTAACCAGAGAGGCCAGCGACTGCGGATTGCGTCGCGACCTAGCCGAGAGAGAGATAACCAATCCGTCGAATCCTTAACGAAGAGGCACCGAGATGGCGAAGACACGAATCGTGGGACTGAGTTTTGAACACTTTCATATGGGAGACAACTTGCGTGCCGCCGCTGCGCATCCAGACGTGGAGCTGGTTGGAATTTGCGATGCTGAACCACGGCGTATGGAGGAGGCAATTCGCAATTTTGGTTTTTCTCCCGAACAAGTCTTCACCGATTACCGCCAATGTCTCGAAACCTGCAGCCCTGACGTGGTAATCCTATGCCCCGCCGCAGCCGGTCATGGTCTGTGGACGAAACGAGTGATGGAGTTCGGCGCTGATGCGATTATCGAAAAACCGATGGCTGCGTCCCTGGCGGAAGCTGACCAAATGATCGCTGCGGCCGAGCGTTCGCAGCGAAGACTGATGATCCATTGGCCGATGGCTTGGTCGGCACCGCATCAGACCGCGCAGCGGATGATTTCAGAGGGTGAAATTGGCGAGGTTATTGAGATCCACTACTACGGCGGAAATCGCGGCCCTCTGTATCACGGTGCCGACAAGCGTGAAACGACGGCCGAGGAAATCGCCAGGGAGAAACCACACAGTTGGTTCTACTCAAAAGCAGCCGGAGGGGGATCGCTGCTGGATTACATCGGATACGGAACCACGATCGGAACATGGTTCTTTGGTGGCAAGAAACCGCTGGAAGTGACTGCGACGGTCGATCAACCGGCCGGCCTGGAGGTCGACGAGCACAGCATCGCGGTCGCTCGATACGCGACCGGCTTGAGCAAGTTTGAAACGCGTTGGGGGACGTTTACCGACCCCTGGACACTGCAACCGCAGCCGCAGTGCGGTTTTGTGATCGTCGGCACCGAAGGGACGCTGGGGTGCTATGACTACCAAACGTCGGTCTATTTACAGACGCGGACGAAACCAGAAATCCATCAGGTGCCCAACGATCCGGTGCCGCCGGAGCGAGCCAACCTGGTGAACTACTTTCTCAGTCGCGTCGATCAGCAACTGCCGATCGATGGTCCGTGCAGTCCGGAAATTTCACGCATCGGACAACAAATCGTCGACACCGCGATTCAAAGCGCTGCCGAAAAACGGACCGTCGCCCTACTCGACTAGTCGAACGAATGGGCGATCGGCAGCGTTAAGCAGGCAGGCTTGAGTCATCGGGTAAATGAGCCGCCTTGGCGATAGCCGCGGTTCCTGAATAGAACCGCGGCTATCGCCCAAACGGCTAAGCAGAGTTCTGCGGAATGATTCCTGCAAACCTGCTTAGACGTTGAGATGTGCAAAGGCGGCGGTCAGCAGATCTTCCTGCTCCAGTTTGTGAGCGCGATGGCTGCCGGTGCTGGGACTGGCCGATTCGGCTCGAGTGACCGAGCGGAGGCGGAAGCGTTCGCTCAGGGCGTCGCCAAACTTCAGCTTCAAATAGGGCCAAGTGCCCATATTCATTGGCTCTTCCTGCACCCAGACCAGCTCACAACCATCCGGGTAGGCTTCCAACGCTTTGAACAATTCGCCTTCGCTCAACGGATAAAGCTGTTCCAATCGCACGATCGAAACCGTCTCGGCGCCGAGTTGCTGGCGGCGTTCCAACAGGTCGTAGTAGACTTTGCCGGTACACAGCAAGATACGGCGTGTGTCCTCGGGGGGGACCTCGGTTTCAGGCAAAATTTTGAGGAAGCCACCGGAGATAAATTCTTCCAGCGGGCTGATCACCAGCGGATGCCGCAGGAGACTCTTAGGCGTCAGCGTTACCAGCGGTTTTCGCCAGCGACGCTTGACTTGCCGTCGCAACAAGTGGAAGAACTGTGCGGGGGTCGAGGGCTGACAGACCTGAATGTTGTGTTCAGCGGCCATCGCCAAAAAGCGTTCGATGCGGGCACTACAGTGCTCGGGTCCTTGGCCTTCAAAGCCGTGGGGCAACAACATCACCAACCCGCTGAGCCGTTTCCATTTATCCTCGGCGCTGGCGATAAACTGATCGACGATGACTTGAGCGACATTCCAGAAATCGCCGAATTGGGCTTCCCAGATGTTCAACCCTTCGGGGCAATCGAGCGAATAGCCGTACTCAAATCCCAGCACGCCCGCTTCGCTGAGGGGGCTGTTGATCAATTCAAGCGACGTCTCGGTCCGCGGCAGGTGAGCCAGCGGCGTGTAGGTTTCGCCCGTTTTGACGTCGTGCAACACCGCATGGCGATGACTGAAGGTTCCGCGTTCACAGTCTTGGCCGCTTAACCGCAGGCGGTGGCCTTCGTAGAGTAGCGAAGCGAATGCGGCAACCTCCGCCGCGGCCCAGTCGAGCGGTCGTTTGCCTTCGGCCATTTCTCGGCGCTGCTTCATCGGCCGTTTCAGCTTTTTATGAGCCGCAAAGCCTTCGGGCAAGCGTGTAAGGCTGTCGATCAGTTCGCCCAGGGTTTCGCCATCGACCCCCGTCTCCAGCCAACCGCCGTCGGGCTCGGGACCGCCAAAGTAGTCGGCCCACGTGCCACCGAGCGTCTGCACATCGGGCACAAAGGTTTCGATGTGGCTGGCTTCGAATTCGCTTTCCAGCTTTTCGGTCCGGACCGTTTGAATTTCCTGAGCTTCCTCTTCGGTCATCTGCCCCAGTGTGAGCAAACGTTTGAGGTAGTTATCTCGGACGCTTTTGCGTCGATCGATCTCGGAGTACAGACGTGGCTGGGTGAAGCGAGGTTCGTCGCCTTCGTTGTGGCCCCAGCGGCGATAGGCATAGAGGTCGACCACTACATCGCGGCGGAACTCTTTGCGGAAATCCATTGCCAAGGAGACGACCTGTGCGACCGCTTCGGGATCTTCGCCATTGACATGAAAAATCGGCACCTGCAGCATCTTTGCGATATCGGTGGCGTACGTGGTGCTGCGTCCTTCGTCGGGCTGGGTGGTGAAGCCGACCTGATTGTTGATCACCACATGCAGCGTGCCGCCCGTTTTGTATCCGGTCAACTGGCTGAGGTTCAGCGTTTCCTGCACGATGCCTTCGCCGGCAAACGCCGCATCGCCATGGATCAGAACGGTCATCACCTCTTGGCGTTTGTCATCGCCACGTCGATCCTGTTTGCTGCGACAACGTCCCAGCGCGACAGTATTGACGAATTCGAGGTGGCTGGGGTTAAAGCAGAGCGAGATGTGAAGTGTTTCGCCCGACGCGGTTTTCCAATCGCTGCTGTAACCGAGGTGATAGCGCACGTCGCCGCGGCCCCGGTTCAGCTCGGGATTGGGATCCTCGAACGACCAGAAGATGTTCATCGCCCGCTTCTTCATGATGTTGGCCAGCACGTTCAAGCGGCCACGATGGGCCATCGCCAACACCACTTCGCGGACTTTGTGTTGGCACGCTTTTTCGAGCGCCAAATCGAGCATCGGAATCAGGCTTTCGGCCCCTTCGAGCGAAAACGTTTTCGCACCGACAAATTTCCTCCGCACGAATTCCTCAAAGATCGACGCATCGGCAAGACGCGTGTAGATCCGGCGTTGGACTTCATGAGCCAGTTCGAGGCGATTCTCCGTCATCTCCATGCGACGCTGCAACCAATCGCGGATGTTGCGATTGTCGATGTGCATGAACTGGGCTCCGATGCTGCGGCAATAGGTATTGCGGAGCTTGCTCAGCACATCGCCGATGGTACGACTGGCGGAATCCACGACGGCGCTGGCATCGAAGGGGCGATCCAAATCGCTATCGGTCAACCCGTAGACTTCGGGATTCAGTTCGGGGCAGGCGGGACGTGCGAGCCCGAGCGGGTCAAGCTGAGCGATCAGGTGCCCGCGGACGCGATATTCGCGCACCAATTGATCCACACGATCCTGCACGTTGGCCAAATGCCGAGAGTGACGAGAAGGATGGTCGCCCGAGACAGCAGCCAATCCATCGCTGGAGTCCCCTCCGGCAATGGCCTGCGCCGAGCGGCCTTGCCCGTTGGAGCCCACGGGATCGGACCGATCTTGCGGCCCCAATTCCAGTTCGGCATCGGTGGAGACCAGGAACTGCTCGAAATAGCAACGCCAAGTTTCCGAAACGCTGTTCGGATCTTTAACGTACTGAGCGTAGAGATCGTCGATGTAGTCGAGACTATATGTGTTCATCGCGTGCTTTTAACGCGTGGAGCTGCATCCGGCATCTAGGAGGGATGATTTCGAATCGTACCGTTGCCGGAAAAAAAAAGTGTTGGCAAACCAAGGAGGTGGGGCCCCATTCCTTGAGCAAGGTCTCTTCTAAATTCTATCGCTTGAACCACACCTGCCTACGTCTAGACGCCCCTGGCAGCCGAATGATTGCCGAGATTTCACCGAGTTTTTTTCGCGTCAAAAAACTTTGGGCAAATTCTAAGCCGATCCCTCGGAGTCCGTCGGTTTCCCCAGCACGTCGCGAGCAGAGAAACTTTCTGGCAGGAGTGCCTCCAGTCCATACAGGCGACGCGGATGACCGGGAAGGTCGGCGTCTGCAGTAATGATCGTCAGTTGAGGCGCAAATTCGCAAAGAAACTGCCGACAGATTCCGCAAGGAGTTCCGCCACCCGACAAAACCACCGCGATGGCTTGCCAATCACGCACCCCGGCGGCTATCGCCGTCACGCCAGCGGTCCGCTCGGCACAAACCACAACGCCGAATGAAGCATTCTCGACATTACATCCTGGAAAGATTTGGCCGTTGCTAGCCAACAAGGCTGCGCCGACCCGAAATCGACTGTAGGGAGCATACGCTCGCTGGCGAGCTTGCAGGGCGGCTTCGACCAAGTTCTCGATTTGCATTTCATTCACCGGTCGATTCCCCTTGGGCGACTAGGCGGTCGTGGATCAAGGGACGGCACGGCACCGCTTCATCGACGATTTTGAAGCTCGTCTGAAATCGCTCTCCCGACCACTGCGATGGATCACGAGTGGCCACCAATCCGAGTGGCTGGCCGCGGGTCACGACGTCGCCGACTTTGACTTGCAAGTCGATTCCCACGGCATGGTCGATCGCATCGCTCAGTTGCTTGCGACCGCCTCCCATTTCCACCACGCTTTGGCCGATCTGTTCACAGTCGATCGCGGCGATGGAGCCCCCGCGCGGTGCCAAAATCGGTACTTGCTCGGCCACCGGCAAGAGTACGTCCAGATCACCACCCTGCGCCGTCACCATGCGAGCAAAGACCTCGTAAGCGGCCCCGTTGTCGAGCGCCGCAGCTAACGTTCGCCTGGCGTCGGCACGACCTTCCACCCATTGGACCATCTCCAGCAACTCCGCTCCCAAGGCAATCGTCAGCTCACGCACATCGGCCGGACCACCACCCCGCAGCACCTCGATCGACTCTCGGACCTCATTGGCATTCCCCACGGCCCAGCCCAGCGGTTGGTCCATGTCGGTAATCAAAGCCCGCACCGGCAGGCCGGCACGCGCACCGGTCTGAACCAAAGAACGGGCCAACGCTTGGGCTTGGTCGAGGCTCTTCATAAATGCTCCTGAACCGACTTTGACGTCCATCACCAACGCATCCAAGGAAGCTGCCAGTTTCTTGCTCAGAATGCTGGCCGTAATCAGCGCAATCGATTCGACACAGGCGGTCACATCCCGCAGCGCATACAGCCGCCGATCGGCAGGGACAAGACGCGGATTGGCACCGACGATGAAGCAACCGACCGACCGCAGCACGTCGCTGCTGCGCGGCACATCGAGATCAACACAAAAGCCGGAGATCGATTCGAGTTTGTCTAGGGTGCCGCCGGAGAACCCCAAGCCGCGGCCGCTGATCATCGGCACCCGCACGCCACAGCAGGCTAATAGTGGTGCCAGAATCAACGATACCTTGTCGCCTAGGCCGCCGGTGCTGTGCTTGTCGACGCGCGGCACCCGATCGCCGGAATCCGCCGCGTCGTCGCGCGGCAAGACGTCGCCGCTTGCCAGCATCGCCAGCGTCAAATCGGCGACCGCTTCGGCAGGTAAGCCGTGAATCCGCACCGCCATCGCCCAAGCGGCCATCTGGTAGTCGGGGATTTCACCCCGCACATAGCCGTCAATCAGCGTCTCGATCTCGGTACGCGAGAGGGGTAAGCCGTCACGGGTCTTGGCGATAATGGTGGTCGTCAGCATGGTCGTCAGTCTATCAGCCCGATCAGCCGATCGGCATGGCCGTCCGCACGGCCGCCCTTGGATTACTCGGTCCCGGCAGATCGCGGGGCAGCATTGCCGCCAACTGATCTATAATGCACGATGACAGTTGTCGCCGGCAGCCGATCGATGGCCGCAAAAATGACTCACAACCAGGAAACACGATGCGTTTTCGAATTTCAATCGCTGTAATGGCCGTCGCCGTTACTTTCGGCTTGGCCCCTTCGCTGGCTTCAGCCGATGAAATGCTGCCCGGCCCTCGCGCCCTTTCCAAGGCGTTTCGCGAAGCGGCTAAGATCGCCATGCCATCGGTCGTCACCGTGGTGGCTTACGGGCAAAAGTCCGAGCAACCGGCCGCCGCGGGGATGGAATCCCCCGACCCGCTCGACTCGATGCCGGGCAATCGGGACGACAACGGAGGCGAAGCCTTGCAAGCGACCGGCTTGGGCTCGGGCGTGGTGCTGTCCAAGGATGGCACGGTCGTGACAAATAATCATGTCGTCTCGGGTGCGCGGAAGGTCATCGTCCGATTGCAAGATGGGCGAGAACTGACGGCCAGTGAAGTCCAAGGAGACCCCAGCAACGACATCGCCACACTGCGACTCGCACTGGAGGGAATCGAACTGCAACCGATGGAGTTGGGCAATTCGGATGCTTTAGAAATCGGTGACTGGGTGTTGGCGATCGGCAGTCCGTTCCGGCTGGAAGCGACCGTCAGCGCTGGCATCATCAGTGCCAAAGGCCGCACCCTCGATCGCATCGAACGCGGCAACTTGCTGCAAACCGACGCTGCCATCAACCCGGGCAACTCGGGCGGGGCGTTGGTCGACCTGGATGGACGACTGGTCGGCATCAACACGGCGATCGCCACACGTAACGGCAGCTACCAAGGAATTGGGTTTGCCATTCCGATCGCACAAGCTCGCTGGGTCGCTGATGAACTGCTGCAACATGGTCGCGTCCGGCGTGCGGCAATGGGGATTCGCTTGGCGGAATTAAATGCATCGGTCGCCGGCAAACTGAATTTGCCTGTGGGACTGGGGGTGCTGGTGTATGAAGTCATCAACGATTCGGCCGCGGATCAAGCGGGCATCGAGTCGTTGGACGTGATCATGAATTTTGCAGGTCAGCGCGTTCGCAAACCGGTCGAACTGCAGAACGTGGTGGAGCGTCTGCCGATTGGGTCGGTACAAACGGTCAAGGTCTACCGCAAGGGTGAAGAGCTGGACCTGCAGGTGACGCTGGCACCGCTAGACGACCCGACCGACACCTCGAAAAAAGAGAAAGCAGCCGAGCCCGAAGCAACCGAGGACACGACTGCGGAAGAAGAGGAAGATAAGGCTGAAGAATCCGCAACGGAGCCCGAAGCCGCGACTCCTTAATTCCCGCCCCGGACCACTCGCGGCGAGCGGTCAGTCTCCAGTCTTGGCAAAAATCATGCGACCGGCATTGGTCTGCAGCGTACTGGTGACCATCACCGTGCGCTGCTTGCCAACCGCATGCCGCGCCCCCTCAATGACGACCATCGTGCCGTCATCTAAGTAACCGACGCCTTGCTCCGCACCTTCGCCCGCCTTGATCACCTGCACGTCAAAGGTCTCGCCAGGCAAGTACAAAGGCTTGAGCGCGTTGGAGATCTCATTCAGATTGATCACCGGCACGTTGTGCAGCTTGGCGACTTTGTTCAAATTAAAGTCCCCAGTAACGACTTTGCCTTCTAAATGCTTGGCCAACAAGACGAGCTTCAGATCGACCGTCTGACCGGCCAGTTCCGGCAGGTCGCGATCAAAGATTTGCAGGTCGACATTGTCATTGCCGCGCAACCGGTTCAGGACATCCAATCCACGACGTCCCCGAGCTCGTCGCAGTTTCTCGCTGCTGTCGGCGATGCCCTGCAGTTCGCTGAGTGCAAAGCGGGGAATGATCAATTGATTGTCAAAGATGCCGGTGTTCACCAAATCTTCAATCCGGCCGTCAATCACGACGCTGGTGTCGAGCACCAACGGCTTGAAGCCTTTCACCTCGCGTACAAATTCGACGTACGGGATCAGGAACCGGAAGTCGTCTTTGGTTTGCAGCAGAAAACTGGTGCAGATGTAACAGAGCAATAGTCCGGCGACCAATTGCCACCAGCGCGCATAGGGCCCCTGGATCAAAGGAGCCGCGGCGATCGACAAGATGTAGGTCAGCAACAATCCGACCAACAGCCCGAAGTAAATTGAAGAGATGGTTCCGAGGTTCTTCTTCGGCAAAAAGATGTCTGCCACCAGGAGAACACAAGAGACCCCCAGGACCGAAGCAAAAACGACCCAGGGAACCCAAGCCTCGACCCCAGCACTTTCGAGACTGTGGTTAATTAATTGAGAAATACCTAGCGCGCAGGCTAGGAATACGCAGCGCAGGATGATTAATGCCATAGAGCTTCAGCGAAAAAATCACTGACTCGCGAGAAGAGATAGGGGGGAGGCTCGCAGCCCAATAAGTAGCCCACGACCCTCAACAAAACGACTGTACAAACAACCACAATTCAGCATAGCTCGAAGAGCTTGGCAGCAGGCGCCAATCGGTGCTTTGCCACCTAATGAACCTCGTATCTTAACCGATCAGAGAAAGCACCCCCAGGGGGAGGAGTATCCTGATCAGTAGACCACCGACCAGCCGTGTCGCCAACATAGAAGAATGTCCACCGCCGTCGGGGGCCGATTTTCAAACCGAGGCAGACGCCTTCCGGGCCCGCTTGGCGAGAAAATCTCGGAGGGCAACGGCCATCTCTCCAGCCGACTGAAAACGTTGAGCCGGATCCTCCGCCAGCGCTTTCATAATGATTTTCTCCAGCGAGACACTGAATTTTGGATTCAGCAACGTCGGCCGCTGGACGTGCCCCTCGGCGATTTGCTTGATCGTTTGCCAGCGTTGCTTGGAAACCAATTTTTGTGGATGGTGCCGCAACAGCATCACATACAGCACCACCCCCACGCTGTAGACGTCCGAGCGTTCATCGAGCCGCCGATTCTCGCCACGGGCCTGCTCGGGCGCCATGAAGAGCGGTGAACCGATGACGGCGCCGTCGAGCGTTTCGGCGGAATCTTCCGATGCGGCGGGCCAGAACATCGACTTGCTCAACCCAAAGTCGACCAACTTTGGCTTTCGATCATGACTGACCATGATGTTCGATGGTTTGAGATCGCGATGGATCACCCCCTGCCGATGCGCGTGCTCCAAGCCATCGCAGACGCCGGCAATCAGTTCGATGATCTCCAGCCCCGAAGGCTTGTTCTTGTTGACAAAACGGTCGATCGTTTCCCCGTCGATCAAATCCATCGCGTAATAACCCAACCGATGGTCGATTCGGCTGTCGTGAATGTGTGCGATGTTGGGATGGTCGAGCCGTTTCATAACCTCGATTTCGCGAGCGAAACGCCCGAAGACATCTTCGGTTGCTAAATCAACGCGGAGGACTTTGACCGCCATCCGTTGGTGGTCCTGGTCGCGATCGGCTTCCCACACGGTCGCGAAGGCACCTTTTCCGATCAGCCGATTGATGTGATAAGCCGGGATCGCCGGCTTGGTCCACTCTCTCGGTGGGACCGCTTCGACAATCCGCCGCGCCGCGACCAACCGACTGCGCAGCATCTCGGCATCGATCGGTTTGGTTAAATAATCGTCAGCCCCCGCATCCAAGCCTGCAATCACGTCCTCTTTCGCATCCCGACTCGTTAGCAAAATCACGTAGGTGAAAGCTCGCTGGGGATCGGCTTTAATCCGTCGACAGACTTCGATGCCATCGATCCCCGGCATCTGCCAATCGAGCAACACCAAGCGAGGCGCGTCGGTTCGCCGGAGAAGCTCCCACGCCCGCGTCCCATCTTCGGCTTCGACGGGCTCAAAGCCAAATCGCGCCAGATTTTCCGCCACTAGGTGACGCCACACGGCGTTGTCTTCTGCGATTAACACCTTCATCGTTTGCTCGTCAGTATCCAACGTCGGTGAGGCAATCCGGTCGGTCGATCACCACCTGCCGACTCACCGCGAGCGAACCACCTTCGCGGTGCGTATCACGCAATGGTCAAATGCCCCTTGGGATCGTCTCTCAGTATGGCAGGTCGAACGGCCCGGCGATACGTTTTTGGCCGGCCAACGCCGCGTCTACCGCATACCTGCGATGCCTCGTTTATAATGCGGGCCTGATGACACCCCGCCTTCGCCAACCCCCACGCCTGCCGATGCTTTTCCACTGTCGCTATTTGTTGTCCGTCGTGCTGTTCTGCGGATCGTTTTGCAACGGATCGATGACCGCCCATGGCGAAGCTTTACACCCAAACATGGTGGTGATGATTGCCGATGACATGTCATTCGATGATTGCGGGGCATACGGCCATCCGACGATCCAGACCCCCAACATCGACCGGCTGGCAAACCAAGGCATGCGTTTTGACGCCGCCATGCTGACCTGCAGCTCCTGCAGCCCCAGCCGTACCAGCATCTTGACGGGGCGTTACCCCAGCGCGACCGGCGCCCGTGAATTGCATCTGCCGGTACCTGCAACGCAAACGTTGCTGACCACGCCTCTGCGGAAAGCCGGTTACTGGACGGTAGCGGCCGGCAAGTGGCACCTTGGCAATGCGGTGGTTGAGCAATTCGATTCAGTGCTGCAAAAGGACAACGGTCCGAGCGGTTGTGAACGCTGGGTGGAGGCGTTACGGGCACGCCCGAAAGACCAGCCATTTTTCGCTTGGCTAGCAGCCTTTGACCCTCACCGCGACTACCAGCAGGGCACCTTTGATCCGCCACATGCGGCCGACTCTAGTCGCGTACCACCCTACCTGCCGGACAACGTGGCGACCCGCGCCGACCTAGCGATGTACTACGATGAAATCGCTCGATTTGATTCCTTCGTCGGCAAGGTGCTGGATGAACTGGAGCAACAGGGCATCGCGAAGCACACGATCGTGGTGGTGATGAGCGACAACGGACGCCCCTTTCCGCGCTGCAAGACGACCGTTTATGACAGTGGCGTTCGCACCCCATTCGTGGTTTCGCTACCGGGCGTGACGGCCTCCGGTGCAGCCAGTCGTTCGCTGGTCAGCAGTGTCGACTTGGCTCCCACGTTACTCGATTTGGCCGGATTGCAAAGCGACACCTTCCAAGGGGTTAGTTTCTTGCCGGTGCTGAAAAATGCCGAGGCGTCTGTCCGCGAGCATGCGTATAGCGAACATAACTGGCATGACTACCAAGCTTGTGAACGGAGCGTTCGGGACCAGCGGTATCGGTACATTCGCAATTGGCGTCCCGAATTGCCGGGCACGCCGCCAGCCGATGCCGTGCGCAGCCCGACCTACGTCGAGATGCTGAAACTGGAACAGACGGGTGAATTAACGGCCGCGCAGCGTAACCCCCTGGTGCAACCGCGACCGGCCGAAGAGCTATACGATCTGCAGAGCGATCCGCACGAACTGCGGAATTTGATCGATCAGCCCGCACACCAGGCGACGGTGCAGCGATTGCGTGCGGCCCTGACCGCTTGGCAAGCGGAAATTGACGATCCCGGCCCAGCGGGAGGGAGTGAGGATCGCTTCGATCGCACCACTGGCAAGCGTCTACCCAAGCCTCTGCGTTAACGACGGTGCAAGCGGATACGGAACATGCCGGGGACGCGTTAGACACCCTGCGTTATTTAGCACAGGGGGCCGTCGGTCACGCTTTGCGAGTCTGTCAGCTAGAGCTGTGTGACCAGCGGCCAGTCGACGAGCGGCTCCGCGACGTCGATCGGATATTGGATGGATTGCGGGAATCGCCACCAGTGCTGCCGATACAACAGCAGCCAACGCAACAGAAGATCGTGCAGTGCTATGCCGCATGGCTGGGGATGCAGTTACTGACGATCGGCGATGCGCGATGGATCGGCTTGCGGGAATCGCTGCCGCCACGTGTGCTGATTGCCGGGCGCCCGGTCAGCCCCTTCGATGCGGTGCAACATCGACTCACATCGGCCGACGCCGCCTCGCTGCAAGAACTTTGGAAGACCGCCCAGGCTTGGGCTGCTGAGAACATCACGGATTCATGGTCGGCAGCCAAAGTGGACGCACACAATCGAGCGGCCTGGGACGCGCTGGACAACGATCCTCGCTTTGCCGGCGCGGACCAGTTGCCTCCAGACCAATCGTCCGCCTTGGCAGCGATCGATCCCACGATCCGACAACACGTACGGGAGGGCTGTCGTTTGCTTTGCCTGGCAGCCGGCGGCGGACGGCAGGGACCGCTGCACGCGTTGGCCGGTGCCAAGGTGACCGTGGTCGATGCAAGTGAAAAGCAACTGCGGCACGATCGACGCGCCGTCGCGCGGCGCGGATTACCGCTCCAGACGATTCGTGCATCGATGATCGACCTGCGCCAACTCGAAGACGCCACGTTTGATGTCGTCGTGCAACCTGTCAGCACCTGCTACGTGCGTGACCTTGCGGGTGTCTACGCGGAAGTCGCCAGGGTGCTGAAACCTGGCGGCTTGTATTTGGTTCAGCACAAGCAGCCGCAAGCGTTATTGTCACGCTGGAATGGCACCGCTTACGAAACGACAGCGCCGGCGATCGGGTCGACTTTGGCAAGCCCCACGGACGATCCTTCGGCGACCGCCTTTCGAGAAGCTCAAACGATGGAGTTTGCGCATTCGCACAGTCAACTGATCGGCGGACTGTGTGCGGCTGGATTTCAAATCGAAGCCTTCGACGAACCTGTCCACGGCGATGCTTGGGCCGCGCCGGGAACGCCGGGACATCGGCACTTATTTCTTTCGCCCTACCTGCGAATCACCGCGCGACGTCAGACAAGTGGCTAACGCACCTGCACAGCGACCTGCTGTTTTTTAAAGCAGGCCTTCCTTTTTAAAGCAGGCCTTCCATCGCCTCGTTGCGGGCTCCCATGATTTGCATCAACATGTTCAGCATCATGGCTACCATCGCGACCACCACGGTGATCCAGATTGCGGCGGTCAGCATCCCGCTGAGCGTCTTGACCGCCATCCTTGCTCGTTCGTCATATTCCATGGCCAGCGACTGGAGCGATTCGGCATCGGTGCCGGACAGTTCGGCAACTTCTAATTGCACGAGAAAATCATCCGGCAAGACTTCCGCGGCGCGCAACGATTTGGACAGACTCTTACCCTGCTGAATCGACTCGGTGGCCGCCCGTGTTCCGCCACGGTAATAATCACTGTCGGTACTATCCAGCGCCAGCGTCACCGACCGAATCGCATCCAGGCCGGTATCGAGCGTTAGCGACAGCACCCAACAGAATCTCGCCAAAGTAATGGTGCGGATTGCCGGCCCGAGCACGGGAATAAGATAGAATAGCGGGATTAGGTTATGCACGCCCAGCACATTTTTTTGAATCGCGATGATGCCGGCCGCAAGGCAGGCAAAAACAAACCCCACCACGGCTAGAAAGATCAATGCTCCGCTGACGCCGCGCAATCCAAAGCCGGTAACGTCCAGCATCTCGCCCCCTCCAGTCGGCGTTAACAGACCTAGCAGCAGAATCAGAAAGGCGATCACAAAGACGCCGGCAATCAACTGGATCAACGGCCAAGCGATACCGAGGAGAAACGCGCGGCGAACCGACAGACGATGCTCGTAGTGACTGGCCACCATCGCCAGGGTTCGCTCGAGTCGTCCGGTGATCTCTCCGACGCCGGTCATCGAGACCAGCAGATTGGGAAAATAGCCGGACTGCTGTTTCATTGCCTTGGAGAGCGGCTCGCCCTCCTTGATGCCGTCGATCAAGGCCAGCATCGCTTGCCGATAGCGAGTGGAGCCTCCCTTTGCCTCGGCGGCAAGCAGACTCTGTAGATCCGCGCCAGCCTTATGCCCGATACCGATCCGCCGCGCGAATCCCGCAGCGGCTCGGAGTCCCATGTTTCTAGCCACGCTAAACCTGCTGTTAAATCGGTGACCGCATGCGGCGGCTAGGGAGAGGTTCTATTGACCGCTGGGTTGCTCGACCGGCTGATTGGCCGGCACATCGCCCGGAGCTTCGGCATTTTCGACTGGCTGGTTTTCGGGAATCAAGCGTTCTCCCTTCGACAGCGTCGTCAGTTCTTCCGTCAAGATCTTTTTCATCGCTTCCGCCCCCGCGAAACCGACATGCACCGCTTCGACGCGGCCGTCTTTGCCAATCAACACGGTCTGGGGAATCGCGTTGGCACCATAGGCATTCGCTAAGTCTCCGTCTGGATCGAGGATGACGCTCACATCAAGCTTTTGTTCTTTCAGAAAAGCGGTAATTCGAGCTGGTTCCTCACCCACGTTGACGGCGTAGAAGGCGACTCCCTTGTCGGCGAACCGAGCGGCCGTCTTGGAGATCATCGGCAGGGCTTCGATGCAGGGTCCACACCACGTGGCCCAGAAATCGAGCACCACCGCTTGCTTGCCACGATGCTGCTTCAATTCGAACGGCTTCCCACCCAATAACTGCGACGTGAATTCCGGCGCCGGTTGACCCAGCAGGGGATGAGGTCCTTCGGTGTCCGAGAGTGAAGCCATGAACGCTTCGATCGAATCGAACTTTTGAGCGTCGGCCTTGGGCTGGAAGGTGAACACTTCATCGGCAACCTCGGCGTCGACTTCCCAGGTTTTAAACTCCACCTCCATCACGTAGCGGAAACCTTCGGGGATATTCATCTGATTCATTTTCAGCAGCATGCCCGTGATGTCGACCGACAAACGCACCGGAGCCGGCTTGTCGCCTTTGCGAATCCACAGATCCCAGACCACACCATCGTTGCGGCGAACGTGGACTCGCTGGGTGTCGGGCAATTCTTCTCGCTTGCCATCGCTGATCCCCATGCCGGCAGCGGTTCGAAAAAAGGCGGGAAAGGAATCCGCACCGGCCAGCGTCAACGACAGGATGTATTCGGGAAACGGGCCAAAAGGGGTTTCGACGTCGCTGGCCACCAGGTCCAGCGAACGAGGCGCCTCCGCCTGGACGTAGGCATCGGGAGTCAGCGCAAAGATCAGTTGTTCACCGTCGCTGACCAACTGGGTTTCCTGATCGGGCCTTTTCAAGACGGCCATCACCCGATTCGGAGCCGCCGAAATGATTTGGTAGGTCCCGCCCTCGGCCTGGACCGGCTTGCCTTCAATGGAAGCGGTCAATTGCATCTCGGCCACCGTACGAATGGTCTTGGCGTCCCGAATCGAGTTAAACAAAGGTTCCACCGCCGCTTTGACTTCGTCGGTCATCGCAATCGCATCCACACTGGGCGCGAGCACGCCGACCGGACGTTCGGGTTCGTCGGCCAACGAAATAGCCGGACGAATCGTCGCAGCGAGAACAATCAGGGCAGCCCACCCGGTGCAAGCGACCGAAGCACAGAACAGGGAACGAAAACGGGACACGGGAAAACTCCTGCAAAACGGGATGGCCATCAGAAGTTTCATCATAAGCGGGCAAGCACGGGTGGTCGACAAGGCTGATCTTGACCGAGACCTCGCCCTCTTTCTACTGTTTGCTGGGCTGACATCGCTGCGGCACCTGAGGGAGACCCAGATTGCCACGGAATGTTCAGTTTCTACCCAACCAAAAACATGCCTGTTAGCCAAGGATTGGCAAGGGAATCGATCATGAGCGATGGAACGCAAGCGGTACCGTTGTTGGACGTTGCACGAGGGAACGCTCCGCTCCGCGAAGCCTTTATGGAAGCTCTCCAAGAGGTCGTCGACAGCGGCCGATTTTTATTCGGACCCGATGTAACCCAACTCGAAAAAGAGGTCGCCGCACTTTCCCAGGTCGATCACGCGGTCGGCTGTGCTTCGGGGAGCGACGCTTTGTTGCTAGCAATGATGGCGTTGAATATCGGCCCGGGCGACGAAGTGATCGTGCCGAGCTTTACCTTTTTTGCATCGGTCAGTTGCATCACCCGGGTCGGCGCAACGCCCGTGTTTGTCGACATCTTGCCAGAGACCTTCAATGTCGATCCGGCAGCCATTACCGCCGCGATCACGCCACGAACCAAAGCGATCATTCCGGTGCATCTGTTCGGACAGTGTGCCGCGATTGACCAGATTTGCAAAATTGCGACGGAACATAGTATTCCGGTGGTCGAAGACGCTGCCCAGTCGATCGGTGCCGCGTACCACAGCCGCCCAGCAGGTAGCTGGGGCCAGATCGGTTGCTTTAGTTTTTACCCAACCAAGAACCTGGGCGGGATGGGCGATGGCGGCATGCTCTCGGCCACCGACCCCGCGATGGCGGATCGCCTGCGACTGTTTGCCGGCCACGGCATGCGGCCTCGCTACTATCATCAGGTCGTGGGCATCAACAGTCGCTTGGACTCCTTTCAAGCGGCCGTGCTGCGAGTCAAATTTGCTCAACTACCTGCTGCAATCACGGCTCGACAAACCAACGCGGAAAACTATGCCGGGCTGCTGAGCGAGGTGATCGACGGAGACAACATTGCGTTGCCCCCAGTGAACGACAACGCCTATCACGTGTGGAACCAATACAGCCTACGCGTCCGGCATGGCAAACGCGATGCGCTGCGAACGTTCCTCAGCGAACGGGGGGTGGGCACCGAGATCTACTATCCGATTCCCGTGCATCGCCAAGAGTGCTACCGCGATGAAGCGTACGCTCAGGTCGACTTGCCAGAGACCGAGCGGGCGTGTGCGGAAATCCTGAACCTGCCGATGTTCCCGGAACTGACCGAAGCGGAACAGCGGACGGTCGCCGAGCAGATCCGACAGTTTTATGTGCAAGGTGCCCGAGCGGCAGCGTAGTAGGAGGGATGCCGAGCGGCAGCGTAATACGCGGCTTAGATCGCCGGTCGTCGGCCGGCGATGTCTTCGACCAACGCCTTGGCTAAAAAGGCAGCATTGCCAGCGTACCGTGGGACTAGCCTCCGAGGGTCATGTGCCATCCGGTATGCCCATTCGAGGCCCGTTTTTTGCCACACCACGGGGGCTCGCTTGGCGGCTCCGGCGACAAAGTCGAAAGACGCGCCCAACTGAATACTGACCGGGACCCCCAGTTTTTTGTATCGCTGATGGATCCACAATTCGCCTTTGGGCTGGCCAAAGGCGACCAGCAAGATGTCAGGTTTGGCAGCCCGAATCCGGTCACCCTGCTCCTCGTCCTCTTGGCATGTCAGTTGCCGGAAAGGGGGTGAGTCCACGCCCACAATTTGGCAGCCCGGATAGAGCTGGCACAGCCCATCGGCACAGGCTTGGGCAATACCCGGTGCGGCGCCGAGAAGATAGATGCGCCATCCCTCGGCTGCGGAACGCTCGCCTAATCGGTAAATCATCTCGCTGCCAGCGACCCGCTCGGGCAACGGATTCATCTCCAGCTTCGAACGCCACACGATCGGCTGGCCGTCGGCGAGGATCAACGCCGCGTCGCGGTTGACGGCCCACAAGTCGTTGCGTTGGCTGGCCAGCATCGCGTAGTTCAAATTGGCAGTGATCACATATTGAGGTTCGCCATCGGAAATCAGGTCGCCGATGCAGTCGAGCGACTGATCGAGGGTGACTTGCGAGAAGGGCAGGCCCCACACTTCGGCCGTGGGCGGCGCGACAAACGCGGGCCGTGGCGCTGTCACCACAGCGGAGGATTCTGGCAGCGTTGTCGTAGCGACCAGGGGTATCGAAACCGGCGAAGTTGAAGCGGAACCGGGAAGAGCGGTCGACATGGCGATGGGTCTCGCGTGCGAGGGATAAGCTGTCTGCGTGGTGGCGGCGTCTCTGCATTGGCGGCGTCTCTGCGCAAACCTATCTCTTGGCTACACTGGAGGCCAAGACTGGCCGTCGGTTCGGCTGGTAAACCAGGCACCATGAAACGGTCGTACGGGATATAGCGAATCAATGAACGTGCGCACGGTCGTCCTGTCGCTGGAAGGGTTGGCGATTGCTCCGCTGGGACCCTACGGCTGTTCTTGGAATCAGACGCCGCAGTGTGATGCCATCGCTGCCGCGGGAACGGTATTTGATCGCTGCATCGTGCCGAGCGATGATTCGCTGGAGGTGCTCCGCGGCCTGTGGCAGACTTGGCCCCCGTCGCATCGCCGGAGCGTTGTCAGCGATCGCCAGGCAGTGATTGAGTTGGCTGGCGGTTTCGATTGTGCCGAAGTGCTGATGGTCGAACCGGAGGATCCGCAGCGACCGGCCGACGATGTGGTGGAAACCGGACTGGCAGGTTTACTGGCCAGCGGCTTGGACGTTTTGGAACGCAGCGACGCCGCCTCGGATGCGCCTTCCCTGCTGTGGCTGCACAGTGATTTTTTGCTCCGTCGCTGGGACGCGCCGCGCGACCTGCTGCCGCTGGAACAATGGGACGACGAGGACGAGGGTCCCATCGAAACGATCGAAGGTGAAGAATCGCTGGAGACCGAAGTCGCTGCTCCAAAATATTTCGAAACGGTACGGCCTCCCGCCTTGGCACTGCCCCGCCAGCATGACCCCGACGTGACGCTGGCGTGGATGCACACCTATGCCGCGCAAGTGCTGCTGATCGACGTCTTGTTGTCGGGCGTGATCGAAGCGATCGCAGACACGCCGACGCGTCTGATCCTGTTGGGCACCAGCGGCTTTGGGCTGGGCGAAAACCAACATATCGGCGGCACGATCGGGCCTTTGTATAGCACTCGCATCCAGGTTCCGATGATCGCCACCGGTCCTCACATCCCCGTCACGCGATGCGGGCGTCCGTGTACTCCTGCCGAAGCGCTGCGAGAATTAATGCAAGACGCACCCGATCAGGCGGATGCGAAACTGCTGTCCCCAACGGCGTGGGCGGAATCGCTCGACCCGCTGTCACCGGCCATCCACACGACCAGCCGAACGGGCAGCGACAGCCTGACCACGCCCGACTGGTTTTACTATCGAGATGCCCAGCACGAGGCGTTGTTCGTCAAGCCCGATGACCGCAACGACTTCAACAACGTGGCTCGACGCATGCCCGCGATCGTGGAACCGCTGCGAGAGCAAACACAGCGGTCCGGCACTGGCCAGTGAATCGCGATGGCCGAATCGCGTTTGACGAACTTTAACGCAGCGCTCAAGTCGCGTCGGACTTGGCGGTCAACGCACGCACCAGGCCACCGAAGAGGGCGACCAGGTAACCGGGAATCATGCACAGGATGGCGAACAGCGGCACGAACAGGGCTGTCGAAAACCCGGCCGCGAGTGCCGCTGGCTTGGGAGTGGTCGGACTGGCTGCGATCATTGAATACGAAGTGAGCAGACCGTGCACCGCCCCAAAGATCCCGATCAACAACGGCACATGCACCACCAGCACCAACGTGGCTGCCGCCATCGGCCCCTTGCCTCGCATGACAATCAACAGCACCATCAAAAAACTGACCAGCCCAGCCAACGGCAAGAGGGCTGCGTAGTAGATCCCCAGTGCTTCGAACGCCCAGGCAAGCATCGATTGCTGCGGTACCGGTTCTAATTCTTGAACCATGATCGTTTCCAATTCAATGTATCGAATCGCTTGACATCCATCCCCCCAGCCTAACGCCCTCGTGGCTCCAAGGCACACAGTGGCAACCCTTTTCTGATCGTCGTCACCAGGCTTTGATTCTTGCTGTGACCGATGCCCACAGGCGGCCAAAACACGTAAACTCGTTGGTGCAATGCGGTTGCCCGATTGCACGGGATTGCAGGGGGAGGGCGAAGGAACGTACGGTAACGACTTCGGTACGCGAAACTGTAAGCGAAACTCTGGCCCACAATCGTGTTCGACAGGCGCACTTCAGCGCGGTTTTGATGCTTAAATTTTGCCGATGACGCGTGCTATCTGGCAGCGTGTGGGCTCCGGTGCCTGGGAGGCGTGGATGAATATGACCCTGCTTGCAAGTACAAATTTGTGGTGGACGTTGTTGGCGGTGATCGTGGCGGTACTGGCCGGCTTGTTTGTGCTGGCCCTGGTCAAGCCGCGTCTGTTCGTCCGAGCCGTCGTGCGGCCGATGCTGGAATTGCTGTATCGCAAACGCGTCGTCGGTGTGGAAAACATTCCGACCACGGGACCGGCCGTTTTGGTCTGCAATCACATGTCGTGGTTGGATGGCATTCTGTTACTGTGGTTGCTGCCGCGCAATGCGAGGTTCATCGTCGACGGTGGCAATTTCGGTGGACGCTTTGCCCAGTGGCTGGCCGGCGCGTTCGACACGATCCTGATGACCCCCAATCCAAAGTCGATCGCCCGCGCGCTCAAGGCGGGTCGCGAAGGGCTGAAAGAAGGTCACCTGATTGCCATCTTTCCTGAAGGCACGATCACGCGCAGCGGTCAACTGCAAGCGTTTCGTCCGGGCGTCACCAAAGTCCTCAAAGGCAGCACAGCGCCGATCATCCCGATGTGGCTGGAAGGGATGTGGGGCAGCATGTTCAGTTTTTCAGGCGGCAAGTTTTTCCGCAAACTTCCTGAACTGCCGCGCCGACCGCTGACGCTACATATCGGCAAGCCTTTGCCCGCCAATGCTTCGCTCGACCGGATGCGTACGGCGGTGCAAGAGCTGGGCGCCCGCGCGATGACGGAACAGCGACAGCGCATGCCGTTGCTACCTCGCCGCGTGATCCGAACCTGGAAACGCCGTGGGGCTCGCTTGAAGAACGCGGACTCCAGCGGCGCGGAAGTCGGTGGCCGCCAAATGCTGATGCGGACAATTATTTTGCGGCGTTTGCTCAAACGCGAAGTCCTCGCGGATCGCCAGAATGAGCCGACCGTCGGCATCCTCTTGCCCCCTAGCGTCGCAGGCATTGCCACCAACGTGGCTCTCAATTTTGATCGCCGCACGACGGCGAATTTGAACTACACCGTCAGCAGCGAAGTGCTCAATCAATGCATCCAAACGGCGCACCTCAAGCACGTCCTGACAAGCGCCAAGTTCATGGAAAAGATGAGCTTTGACCTCGACACCAACGTCGTCCTGCTGGAGGAATTGAAAGACAAAGTCACACTGCTCGATAAATTGGCCGGTGTTTGTGCTGCTTACCTGTTGCCTGCCGGCGTACTCGATCGCCTGCTTGGATTGCACCAGCTGTCAAGCGACGATTTGCTGACGGTGATTTTCACCAGCGGCTCCACGGGAACTCCCAAAGGAGTCATGCTGTCGCACGCCAACATCAGCCACAACGTCGACGCGATTGAAAAAGCGATTCGGCTGACTACCGAAGATGTCGTGCTGGGAGTGTTGCCGTTTTTCCACTCATTCGGCTATGCCGTGACGCTGTGGGCGGTGCAGACGCTGGGGCCGATGGGCGTTTACCACTTCAATCCTTTGGACGCCCGCCAAGTCGGCAAGTTGGCCGAGAAGTACGGCGCCACAGTGCTGCTGGGGACGCCCACCTTTTTGCGAGGCTACCTGCGCCGTGTCGAGGCCAAACAGTTTGCCGCCCTCGATGCGGTGATTGTGGGAGCGGAAAAAATGCCCGCCGAACTATTCGACGCCTTCGAGCAAAAATTTGGCGTGCGGCCGGTGGAAGGCTACGGCGCGACCGAACTCAGCCCGCTGGTGTCGGTCAACATTCCGCCCACGCGTTCGGCGGCGAAGTACCAGCCCGATCGCCAGGAAGGTTCCGTGGGCCGGCCGCTACCGGGCGTCTGTGCCAAAGTCGTCTCGCCCGATGACAATCATGAATTACCGGCTGGTGAAGATGGCATGCTGTTGGTCACCGGCCCCAACGTGATGCAAGGCTACATGGGCCGCGAGGATTTGACCGCCAAAGCGGTGCAAGACGGTTGGTATGTGACGGGCGACATCGCCCACGTCGACAAAGAAGGCTTTCTTTACATCACCGGAAGACTCAGCCGATTTTCAAAAATCGGAGGCGAAATGGTGCCTCACATTCGAATCGAAGAAGAGCTCGCCAGGATGCTGGCCCTGCCCGGTGAAGAGCAAGAGGAAACGCTCCAGGTCTGTGTCACGGCAGTCCCAGACGAGAAAAAAGGAGAACGCTTGATCGTCTTGCATTTGCCCACCGAAAAAACGATCGAACAGCTCCGCAAGGGGCTCAGCGAAGCGGGCTTTCCCAACCTGTTCATTCCCGCTCAAGATGCCTTCCATCAAGTCGATCAGATCCCCATGCTAGGCACCGGTAAACTGGACCTCAAAGGAGCCCGCGACAAGGCGTTTGAAAAAAATCAAGTTGCAAGCGGCTAGCGAACTCGACCGCTGTTCAGACAACGACCCCCACCGGCTCGGGCGGTGCTGGTTTGTTTTTTAGCCAGAGCGTGATGACCAGCAAGATAAAGATCGCTGCCAGGATCACCCACGGCGGGGATTGGGTGCCCGGCCAGTAGGCAAATCGATCGAGCCACCGCCAAGCGGCCAGCTGAAGACTGAACGCGACCGGCATGGCGATCGACAGGCGCGCCAGTCCATCGCGGGTGGGCAAATACCGCCGCAGGTAAATCGCCAGCAGGCAAGCCAATAGACAAACGCCAATCAACGCCTGCCAGCCGACGACGATTCCCGGAATCGCCAAGATGGCCATCAGGTCCAACAGCCGTGCGGTGCCTTTGCCCAGCGGATCGAGTTTGATATCCGCCCCCGGAAAAAGCGATTGGCCGATCGCGCGCCCCAACACGAGCGCCGCTACCACGCCCGTCAAGATGCGCAGCACGGCAGAGAGGAAGTCGCTGGCGACCCAGCCCGGTTCCACCGTCACTTGCCACGAGACCACCTGCAGCGGTGGCCACACCAACATCGGAATCACGACCATTGAGAAACAAACCCACAACAACGTTCGTGGTAGACGCACGCCGTCCACGCGAATCAACCCCAAGGCCCAACTACAAGTCACAGCCAGCATGTGATACACCCCGATGGCAAACGCCGGGGTGATGACACTCGGCATATGGATCGCACCAAACGGAAATCCGCCGTGCGGCCAATACGGCAAGTTGATGCCGGCTAGGTACAGCCCCATGATGCCGACCAAAGTCAGAGTCACGCCGACGCTTGCTTCCACGATCGGGTAACGCGCCGCGATCGGCAGGCGACAGGCACGGCACCGCCCGCGGAGGGATAACCAACCAAAGACCGGTACATTGTCGCGTTTGGCAATCGGTGTGTTGCAATAGGGACACGCTGAAAATCCCCCCACGTCGCGACCGAGTGGCAACCGATACGCCACCACGTTCAAGAAACTGCCGATGGCCGAACCGACCCAAAACAGCCACGCCACCACGATCAAGTCGACCAGGCGGGGCATCAGCAGATCGGTAAAGCTGTAGTACGTCGACGCCGAGAGGATCCAAGCGCTGCCGACCACATAGAGCGCCGCGGCAAGGAGAATCGCAAAGACGGGTCCCCAAAAAATTCGATTCCAACGACTTCGCTTGGCCATGCGGTCTCAACAGCAAAAGGAACAATCGGCAGCGGCTAATGATCTGCCAAAGAACAAAGGGGATCGGCGAGAAGGCTTGAAGCAGCCACTATGATGGCCCTACCGATGCTCCGCGACCACTCCACCGCCGCCGCTTTCCCGCACCCGCGATTCTGCGTCCGATTGCCATGCCGATCCCTGCTCTAAGATTACGCACCGCGAACGATAAGGGTTTCCGTCCCGATGGCCAGTTTGTGCTGTACTGGATGGTTGCCTTCCGCCGCACCCACTGGAATTTTGCACTGCAACATGCCGCCGACCGTGCGGCAGCCCTGGGCAAACCCTTGGTCGTCTTTGAACCGCTCCGCACCCGCTATCGGTGGGCCAGCGACCGCCTGCATCGGTTCATCATCGCGGGAATGCGAGACAATCAGGCCGCCCTGGCAGACCAGCCGGTGACCTATTTCCCGTATGTGGAACCTCAACCTGGCGCGGGGACGCCGCTGCTGCACGCGTTGGCCAAGCACGCCTGCACGGTGATCAGCGACGACTATCCCTGTTTTTTCTTGCCGCACATGGTCAAGGCGGTCGCCGACCGACTGCCGGTGTCGCTGGAACTGGTCGACAGCAATGGCGTGATGCCGATGCGAGCCGCCGAGCGCACCTTTACGGTGGCTCACAGCTATCGCCGCTGGATGCAAAAGACGATTCCCGAACACCTTTCCACGATGCCGGCGGTCGACCCGCTGGCTGGCAGAAAACTGCCGCGTTTGGAATCGCTGCCTCACGCGATCATTCGGCGCTGGCCCGCGGCCAACCTTCCGGCCCTGCTTCGCGAAGGGGGTTTGGCAAAGCTCCCGATCGATCACGCGGTCGGCCCCGGTGCCGTTGCCGGTGGGCCACTTGCGGCCGCGCGGCGACTGTCAAGCTTCCTCGACGAAACGCTCTCGCACTACGATGAAGACCGCAACCATCCCGACCGACACGGCAGTTCGGGGCTCAGCCCCTACCTTCACTTTGGCCATATCTCGGCACATCAAGTGATCAGCGATCTGCTCGATCATGAGGCATGGAATCCGGCGCAGCTCGGTCCCGCCAACGGCAAAAACCATGGCTTTTGGAACACCTCGACGGCGGCCGAAGGATTCTTGGACCAGATGCTCACCTGGCGAGAGATGGGGTTCAATCTGACCTCTCGGCATCCCGACAGCTACGATCGTTTCGAATCGCTTCCCGACTGGGCGCGGCGCACGCTCGAGGAGCACGCTGACGACCCGCGGCCGGTGGTTTACTCGCTCGATGCCTTTGAATCGGCACAGACCGATGACGAACTGTGGAACGCGGCCCAGCGTCAACTGGTGCAAGACGGCGTGATGCACAACTACATGCGGATGCTGTGGGGCAAAAAAATCCTGCACTGGACGAACCATCCGCGCGAGGCACTGCAGATCCTGATCGAGCTGAACAATAAATACGCCCTCGATGGCCGCGACCCGAATTCGTACAGCGGAATCTTTTGGACCCTCGGGCGCTACGATCGAGCTTGGGGACCGAAACGCCCGATCTTTGGCAGCGTCCGCTACATGACCAGCGATAGCGCGCGGAAGAAACTGCAACTGAAGCAGTACCTTGAACGGTTTCGCGATTAGCAGGCCAGGGATTAGCAGGCCAGGGATTAGCAGGCCAGGGAACAGGAAACGAGACGCCCGAGGCCAAGGCCGTCGCACCATCGTGCCAACGGCAACGGCAAGCGTTCCAGCGCGTTAGCGTTCCAGCGCGTTAGCGTTCCAGAACGTTAGCGTTCCAGCGCCGCGAGGGCTGCTTTCGCCGCCGCCACATCTTCGGCCGCCCATTCCTTGGTTTCGAACAGGGCAATCACGCCACGATACAGTTCGCGCTGTTTGGCGGGCGGCAAGTTATCGGCACCCCAGCGAAGGGATTTGGAGAGCAACTGGTCTCGCTGATCGTCTTGACTGCTAGGCTGAGCCGATAACGTTTCCAATTCCGTCGTCGCCAACTGCGTCAGACGCTGCGTATCGGGTGACTGCGGCAGACGCTCGTGACCGAACACAGCCAACCAATGCTCGAACATCGCGAGGGCCGCTGCCGGGTCCTGCTCACGTTTCAAAGCGGCTTCAAGAAAAGCTTGCTGCGGTGGCGGCAGTTGCCCGATGCCCCCGGCGCGCAGCGCAGCCAACTTCAGTCGCTTGACCGTGCTTTCAACGTCGATCGAATCGGCGATCTGCTGCACCTGTGTCGCTCGTGAATCTTCGGCGTGCTGCCTTAAGAAGACTTCGATATCGCGTTTCAACACGACCGAATTCCCTGTCGCGTCGGCAGCTTGGATCGAGGCGAACAGTTGGTCTGCCGAAGGCGGGCGGAGCAGATAGACAACGCCGACAACCAATCCCACCAACAAGGCGGCTAAGCCCCCGATGGAAATCCAGTGCCCGAGCGAAGAATCGCTGGACGCGACATCGACCAGGGAACCGCGACGACGATCCAAATCGTCAACCGTCTGAAAGTTCGTATCGCGGACAACCGGCGGGGCGGTCTTGACATTGGAAGTGGCCCCCGACGCCTGCGAAGCGACTGTCGGAGACCGCGCGGGAACTTTGCCGAGGTTTGATTTGCCGAGGTTTGAGGCGAGCGTCGCATCCAACGTCTGCACATCGTGGGTTCCTTGGCCAGCCGAGTCGCTGGTCTGCGGATCCTTGATGAGATTCACCGCCGTGTCGTTTTTTAACAGGTATTCAGGATCGACTTCTAATTCATCGTTGTTGGTGGCGTCGTTCAACTGAGTCTTGCCCTCCGCATCGTGCTGCGTTTGCGCTTCGCGGGCTTCCAAACCGACCTTCATCGCGCGCAGTCGATTGCCGACGACCAGGGCCGTGGGTGGACGCGCATCGGGGCTTTTCTCGAGCAACTGATGCACAAGCTCCGTCAGCTCCTCGGGCGTTTCCGGCACGATCAAATCGAGCGGCACCGGTGTGTCGCGACGCAAAGCCTCGATGACCGTCGTGATTGACTTGCCGCCGAACGGTGGCCGCCCCGCCAAACAGGCGTACAACACGCTGCCCAACGCATAGAGATCCGTGCGCGTGGTGATCTTGCCATCACCGGCTTGCTCGGGAGCCATGTAATCTGCCGTACCGAGCACCGCACCGACCGCGGTGTGGTCACCGGCGCCAAACATCTTGGCGATCCCAAAATCGACCAACTGGATTTTGCCATCGGGTGCCAATAACAAATTGGCAGGCTTGAGGTCTCGATGGATGACTCCCAAGTCATGCGCGTGCTTCAATGCCGAGCACATCTCGATGCCGATCTGCAGCGTCTGCCGCCAATCGAGACGTTTATTTTTCTTGAGATATTGCTGCAACGAGGGACCATCGACCACGTCCATGGAGTAGAACAGCCGCCCCTGTTCTTCGCCGTAACCGATCAATCGCACAATGTTGGGATGATGCAGTTTCTTCAGCGTTTCGACTTCGACCAAGAAGCGGCGTCGAAAGCGTTCCGAGTCGGCTACCTGCTCGGCGATCAATTTAACCGCCACCTGCTGCCCGGTCTTGGCATGCACGGCCCGAAAGACCGACCCCATGCCACCCGAACCAAGCTTGCTTTCCAGCCGGTAAGGCCCCAAATATTGATCACTCATTGCCGACCAGAACCTCAGCCGCGAAACAGAAACAGAACGTTCGGTACCTATATTAGACGTCAAACGGGATCCTTGCGCTGACCGGGTCCCGCGTCAGCCGGCCTTTTTCGAATCGCCCATCGCATGTTAGGGCAACCGGCAGAGCGGAAACCTGACAGGAAATCGTCCGGCGGCCTTGCCGTTTCCAGAGATCGTCGATAAACTCTGCGATTCTTCCGCGAGGATAGGTCTCTGCTAGTCAGTGCTTATCTTCCTCCCAATGCCTGTTTCTTAGCTGGCGGATCGGAGAGGACTGGATCGACAAATCCTTTCCCTGGAACACTTTACGGATAGCCGGGCGACACCTGTCAGCGGTCATCCGTCTGCCGATATAGACAACTTTTTTGTTTTTTTAGGGTCGAGTAAACCACCATGGTCGCTCAGCGAAGTTACATGGCCAAGCCAGGCCAAGTCGAAAAAAGTTGGTTCATCGTCGATGGAACCGATCAGGTTTTAGGGCGATTGGCCAGCGATATCGCGGTTATTCTCATGGGCAAACATCGTCCCGAATACACGCCTCACGTCGATTGCGGTGACTTTGTCGTCGTGACCAACTGTGAAAAAATCAAAATGACGGGCCGTAAGATGGATGTCCGTCACTACACGTGGTACACCGGCTATCCCGGTTTGAAACTGGAAAGCTACGGTGATCGCCAGGAACGCAAGCCTGAAGATCTGCTGTACCACGCCGTTCGCCGCATGTTGCCCAAGAACAAGCTGGCGTCGCAGATGCTGAAAAAGCTGAAGATCTACGCCGGTCCGGAGCATCCGCATCAGGCCCAGCAGCCACAGACGCTGGAAAACGCTGGCAAAAAGATCGATTCGTAGTCTTTCAAACTGCGAATTCCCTTCCCTAAACAATCGCCTTAGCACCTTTTTCAAGTAAAACGATGGTCGCCGTCAAAAAAGATAAAATCAACGGAGACGCCCTCGGTACAGGACGTCGCAAAAGTAGCGTTGCCCGTGTGCGCGTCCGCCCAGGAACTGGCAAGATCACGATCAATCGCAAGACGATCGAAGACTACTTTGTCAACGACCAACATCGTCGTGCCGTGACGGAGGCCTTGGACGCAGTTGAGCAGTCGGGCAAAGTCGACGTGCTGGTTCGTGTCGGTGGCGGTGGCATGACGGGACAAAGCGGAGCGATTCGCATGGGCGTCGCCCGAGCCCTGGTCAGCTTCAGCGAAGAACTGCACGACAGCCTTCGCGAAGGTGGTTACCTGACGCGTGATTCACGCATGAAGGAACGAAAGAAACCCGGTTTGCGCGGTGCACGTCGCGCCACTCAGTTCAGCAAGCGTTAATCAACGCCGCAACGGGCTTGCTGCCGCTTAAAGATTCATGCCGCGAAGCTCCCCAGCTTCGCGGTTTTTTTATGCCCGCAATGAACGCCAGCCCAGCCCAGCCACAACAGGGCGGTTGGGTTAAGTCAAAATCCAGCGGCCGATCAAGCCGTCATCCAAATCGACGTAATACAGCAGGCCATCGGGACCCTGCGTCATCTGCACAACATACGTGGCGTTGATCGCGAAGTTACGCAAGCTGGAAACATTGCCCGACGCGTCAAGCGTGAAGTTCCGCACAATGCCTCGGCCTAAATCGTTGAAGAACAGTGTGTCGGCGTAATCCGCACCGTACGCGCTGCCGGTGTAGTAGTCGCTCAGGACGATTGCGTTGATCCCATCTTCCCCATGGTTAAGCGCCAAAATGGCCGGGGTCACATCCGCGCTACTGCCGTAGAAAGCTTGCGAGACCGGCAGCGTTGAATAGCCAATCGCTTCGACGCTGTTGCCGTTGCCTCCCTCGTAGAACGGCCAACCAAAGTTGCTTCCCGCCCCGCCCGCGTTGACCTCTTCCCAATACGACCAACCGACGTCGCCCACATATAACTCACCCGTCGGATCGATCGTGAACCGGAAAGGATTCCGGAACCCCAACTGATAAACCTTGGAGCGATTCGAATCGGGGTCGCCGTCGTAAAACGGATTGTCTGCAAGCCCCTTACCTGTCAGCGGATCGATTCGCAAGATTTTGCCGCTGAGGTTGTCGCGGTCCTGAACCCGGAGCGCTCGCGGATCGATCGCGTTGTACGAGGCCCCATCGCCGGTCGAGACATATAGCGCCCCGTCGGGCCCAAACTCCAGCCAACCGATCGAATGCGAAACACTGTCACCGACGATGATGTCTCGCAAATTCGTAAAGGTGATCGGTTCGCCACCGGGCAGCGCATTCACTCCGTCGGCCAGCACTGTCTGACCTTCCGGAGTCACCACATAGCCATTGAAATCGGACAGACTGCCGTTGGTGACCAACCCTGCCGGCGGCGCTTCCAAATCGACCGTGCTGTCGACGAAGCCGTTGTAGTTTTGCCAAATGCTGTTGGCTCCCAACAACAGGATTTCACTTCCGTCGACCACAGTCGTGAAATCGGTTGCCGCATCGGCCGTGACTCGAATCAGTTGACTCGCTCGATTCCCCCGTCCATCGGGCCGAGCATACAGGTCATCAAGATGCTCGAGCGTCTCCGGCGGGTCGTAGGTATACAGCAGGTAGACATAGGGTGTGTTTGCGAAGTCGGGATGCACGGCGATTCCAAGCAAACCGCGATCCCCAAACCGATTGACCCGACCCGACAGATCAATAAACGTGGTCGACGTTTCGCTCCCATTGCGAATGACTTGGACCGCCCCCCCTTTCTCGGCCACATACAAGTTCTGATTATCGGGTGACCAAACGATGCCGACCGGCTGATTGAATCCCGAGGCAACGACTTGCCCGACCGCATTGACATCCAAGCTGGGATTAATGGGTGTCGGGACCGAGGTGTCTAGCTGCCAATTCAGCACTCGATGCCGATTCACCAAACCGCCGGTGGCGGCAGAGAACCCGGCGTAAGCCTGCGTTCCCACCAGCGTCTCGAGCGCCAATTCATCGACCGTCATCAGCGGCCCGTTCGGCTTCTCCGAAGTCTGCGAAACGTAGATTGCCAACTGGTTGCTCGGGCCGTTGTAGTCGACCCAAACGTGTACCGGCGTGCCCGCGTTCAACTCGAACGGGACGGTCGCGGTGGCCAGCGCGACGCCAGCTTCCATCGCTCCGTTGGCAAACACCGAGACATGATTCCCGTTCAAATCCCAATCGTTCTGATGCGTATCAAATTCAATCCCCAGGCTATTCTGGATCCCAGCATACCCCAGGCCTTGCCCTTGGCCGGCAGAGACAGCCGCCAGCCCCTCGGGACTGTTTTGCAACATGAACACCAGTCCGTCGGCGCCCCCGGTTCCATCTCCCAGGTCGATCTGAAAGGTGAACTCGGTCTGGAAAGAACTCTGTGCGTTAACAATCAGCGGATCGGTGAAATAAGCATTTCCGATGCCGCCGAACGAAGGCGTCAACTGCAACGTGTTCTGGAACAGCGCTGTGCTCCCGAGCAGAGCCAAGTTGTCCGCCGTTGGAAAGCCAGTAAATTGCGGCAACTGCGCGTCGTCGTCAATGATCGTGACAGTCGCCGTTCGTGGTGCGAGCAACGTCGCGCCGCCGAGAACATTCTCGATGGTCACCGCAAAGGACTCGCGAGCTTCTTTACTCGAATCATCGGTGATCTCCAGCACGATCGATTGCACGGTTTCCCCAGGTGCAAACATCAAGGTTCCGGACTGCGAGACAAAGTCCTCTCCAGCCAGGGCGGTGACCGGGACGGTTCGGTAGTCGACCGTCACGGTGCCCTCACTGCCGCGCGCTCGCAGCACATTGATCGCCACGCTGCCGGTCGCTTCGTTGACTTCAAATTGATTGGCCGACAAACCGACGACCCCTTCGGGCGGTGAACTCGGAGGTATCGCGGTGCTGAGTTGCCAGTTTAAGACCTCGTGACGGTTCTTCAGGCCACCGGTCGCCGCCGAGAAACCGAGGATCGCTTGTTCTCCAACGATATCATACAGATCGACCTCCGCCGTCAATAAGGGTGCGAGCGGTTTGAAGTTCGTATCGGCAAGATAAACATTCAGTTCATTCTGAAGTCCGTCATAGTCGACCCAAACGCTCACCACTTGCCCACCGTTGAGGTCAAAGGGGCCCGTCGCGACAGCAGGCGAATCGGGCAACTCCACCGACAGCGGCAGCGGCGTCGTCAGATCGCCATCGCGCAGGATAGCCACATGGTTGCCACTGGGATCGAAAGGGTTTTGATAGGTATCGAATTCAATCGCCAGACTGTTACCGATCCCTTGGTAGCCCAAAGATCCCCCACTGCCAGCAGCCAGCGATTGCATTCCAGCCAAACTGTTTTGCAGCATGAACACCAATCCATCAGCACCAGCCACTCCGTCACCACCGACGATGCGAAACTGGAATTGCGTTTGGAAAGACGTTTCCGCGTTGACGGGCAAAGCATCGGTAAAGAAGGCACTGCCCAGGTTTCCGCCGTCGGGCGTCAACACGAGTGCGCCACCAATCCGACTGGCCGCGCCGTTAAACTCGAGAAACTCACCCGCTTGAAAATCGGAGAAGGCAGGCAAGCGCACGTCGTCATCTTCGATTGTGACCCGCGTGGTCGTTGCTTCGCCGAAGACGGCGCCTCCAAGGAGGTTGCTGAGCGACAGCGAAAATGTTTCGAGCGGCTCTTTGCCGACATCGTTGATTAGATCGACGACGATCGTTTTTGTTTTTTCGCCTGGAGCAAAGACCAACGTACCGGACTGGGCGACGAAGTCGGTACCCACTAGTGCGGATTCCGGTACGGTCTGGTAGTCGACGGAAACGGTCCCTTGACTGCCCCGCGTGCGGCTGACCACAAAGGTCACCGTGCCATCGGCTTCGACCACCGTTTGTTGGGCGCGATCGAGCCCGACGATTCCTTCCGGTGGTGCGTACGGTGGTGTCTCGGTATTGAACCCCCAGAACAACAACTCGTGCCGATTCACCAAACCACCCGTTGCAGCGGAGAATCCCAGATAGGCTTCCCCTCCCACAATAGCAGCCAAATCAACATCCGCAGTCAGGAGCGATTCATCGGGCTGGATGCCGTCTTGCGACAGATAGACTTTCAACTGATTAAATTCGGCGTTGTATTCGACCCAGGCATGCAGGATCTCGCCTCCATTTAAATCCCAGGGTGATGTCTGTGTGACCACTGGGGAAACCACGTTTCCGTCGATCAGAACCGAGACATGATTGGCGTCGATGTCGGTCGCGTTGCGATAGGTGTCGAACTCGATGGCCAAGCTGTTGGTGATCCCGGCATAGCCCAAACTGCCCCCACTGCTGCTGCTGATTGCAGCCGTTCCCGCAGCACTATTTTGCAGCATAAACGTCAAGCCGTCGGCTCCGGCAGTTCCCTGACCGTCACCGATCCGAAAGCGAAAATCCGTCTTGAAGGAGGTGTCGCCATCGACCACCAAGGAGCGATCAAAGAACGCGCTGCCCAATCCACCAAACCGTGGCGTCAGTTCCAACGCATTGCCACTGCGAGTAGCCGTTCCGTTGGTCACCAAGCCGTCGATGTTCGAGAAATCGGCAAAATTGGGTAGGTTTGCATTATCCTCGTTAATCGTAACGAGGGTGCTGGTCGGTTCGGCCAACTGCGCCCCGCCGGTGGCATTTCGGATCGTGAACGAAAACGTCTCGGAGGACTCGAACAGCGAATCACTCAAGAGCGGTACGATGACCTGTTGGCTTGTTTCTCCTTCCAAAAATGTCAGTGTGCCCGAGACCGCTGCATAGTCCAGATCCGCATCCGCCGTACCGGGACTGGTGTCATAGTCCACCGTAATCGTGCCGACCGATCCCTGTTGGCGCAGCACCGTGAAGACAGCCTCTCCCGCCCCTTCATTGACGACCAATTCACCACTCGACAAACCAACTAAACCTCCCGGTGGCGGGACCGATGGCGGATCGGTGTTCAACTGCCAAGCGAGGATTTCATGCAGGTTGGCACGGCCACCGGTTGCCGCGGTAAAACCTGCTATCGCTTGAGTACCCACCAGCGAGGACAGATCCACATCGACCGCCAACCAGGGTGCTAGCGGCTTGACCGGAGCGTCGGAAGCGTACACCGTCAACCGATTACTCGCTCCGTCGTACTCCACCCACGCCGTCAAACGTTGACCGCTGTTCAGGTCGAACGGAACAGCGGCAGTGGCCAGCGGATTTGCGACGTCCCCATTGGCAACGACCGCGATGTGGTTGCCGTTTGGATCACCTGGATTTTGATAGGTGTCAAATTCAACGGCCAAACTGTTTAGCAGGCCACGAATGCCCAGTCCCGCACCCCCGGTGTCGGTCAGCGCCGCCAAGCCCGCCGCGCTGTTGTGTAGCACAAATGTCAAGCCATCGGCTCCGTTGGCACCTTGCCCATCACGGATTCGAAACTCGAACTCGGTTTGGAACGACGTGTTCTCATCGATGGCGATCGGAGTGCGAAAGAACGCACTACCCAAACCACCGGTCGAACGCGTCAGTTCGAGGGCGTCGTTGTTCTTGCGCGCCGTTCCATTGAATACAAGTTGGCTCGAATCACTAAAGTCCGCGAAGGCTGGTAGAGCGAGCAGCGAGCGATAGCCAGCCAGCACCTGCCCATCCGCCCAGAGCGACGAATCAATCTTGCCGGTCTGAAGCTCTAGTTCCCAGTCGCCACCTTGTGCGGCGTCTCCTGTGAGGTCATCGGAGGCCGCGACGTCCGCGGTCGTCAGTTCCGCGAATTTGGCGACGAAGGCGCGACCCGCGGGCTCCGCGGCGACCCGGCATCCGTAGATCAATACGTCGGCGTCCGGCGTCAACGACGGGGCCCAACGACGCAGCAAGTCCGCGCGGTCCTCGAGTCGCTGCAGATCAATGATTTGGTTTCCCATCCGCAACCGACCCGCGGCCCCATGGCTGAGCAGATGAACACTACGAACTTGGGGATGCGCTGACACGGCTTCGGTCATCCGCACCAGAGGGTCCTCCCCGGCGCGGATCCACACGACCTGCGCGTCAGCGGGCAGGGCAGCGGCGAGCTCGCGGAGATCCTCGACTGCGTCATCAATGAAGACCAACTCGGCGGCCTCGGCAACCGACGAGAACACCGGCGCACTGTCCGACTCGGAAGGAGTTGCCACTGCTGCCGTGGAGGGCTCCGTTGCGGGCGCAGCTCCCTGTTCCACCATGTGTCCGGTGACCGCGGTGGCAACGTCGCCCGCCAACATCAGTCGCTGCTCCAATTCACTCAGTCCCCAGGAGCCCGAGCGGGGAGGAGGTCTTTGGGTGCTTCGAAAGAATCCAAAAAACATGATTTCGCTGATCAAAAGAAGCTGCGAGCCCTCGCGACGCAGACGCCACAGTCACCACAGGCCCCCCCAAAGCTCCCAGAATAACCATGAACCCGAAGCATGACTACTTTTTGCCAGCAATTTTGCTGTGCAACCCTAAGAGCCCATCCGCGGACCTTGAGCCGACGGGGCTAGCCGCGGGGCTTTCTGTGGTTTTCGGATAGACTCGAAGGTTGGTTATTCGTGCAGCCCGAATTCCGTCGCTTCGGCGAGCAACGCCTGGACTTCAGATTCGTCGATCGTACGGGCGACCTCAAAACCGGCCTTCGACAGAGAGAAGTCACGGTGCAGGTGATGCAAGATCAAGCCGGCTCGGCAAAGCTGGCAAAAGGCATCGAAAAACCGCGCGGTGACTTCGGGATACTCGCGATTGCGAAACGCAACCGTGCGATGTTCGTCCCGTTCCACATAGACCGCCAGCAGCCTCGCCGGGGCTTCGAAGGCAGTCCGCACGCCACGAACTTCGATCACCCCGCGATCCTTGGCCGCAAACAGAATCGCGCGCGCCTCACCCGAGAGCTCGCCGGAGCTTTGCGGCGGATCCATCACGACGCGGGCACAGAGCGCAGCCAAGGCGGCGAGCATGGGCGCACCTTCTCCCAACGCTTCCCAACTGGCCTGCATTTGACCGTGGTACTCGCTGGGGTCGGGCAACGTCATCGGGTGATCCTTTGGAGGTGGGAACGACTTCAACGGCAACCGACCGGGGCCATGGTCTCGATTGACGGCACGGCTCGATTGACGGCAGTGGGCTCGATTTGGTATCCCCGTCGTTTCGGATTGGCCATCGACGAGCCGATTTCCTACCATGCTAGCATCCTCGCTGGCGCCCTTCGACCCACGCGTTCCTGACCATGACTGGCAAGCTGTTTTTTTCAGTAGGCGAACCGAGTGGGGATCAGCACTGCGGACGCTTGATCCACGCCTTGCAAGACCGGCAACCGCAGTTGCAGGTGCGCGGCTTTGGGGGTCCCGAGATGGCCGCAGCGGGCTGCGAACTGGATCATGATTTGACGCAGTTGGCGGTGATGGGGATTATCGAAGTCCTGCCGAAGTTGCGTCAATTTTTTCGCTTAGCCGATCAGGCCGAGGCGATCTTTGCGGCGGGCGAAGTCGACGCGGTGTTGCTGGCCGACTTTCCAGGATTCAACTGGCACATTGCCAAGCGAGCCAAAAAGTACAATCTACCGGTCTACTACTATTTGCCGCCTCAGTTGTGGGCTTGGGCTCCATGGCGGATTCGCAAGATGCGGCGAACGGTCGACAAAGTCCTCTCGGTCCTGCCGTTTGAATGCCAGTGGTATCGCGACCGTGGCGTCGACGCGCAGTGGGTTGGCCATCCCTTTTTTGATGCCGTCGCCGACCAAGCGCTCGATGCGGCGGTGATCAGCGACCTGGGACGGCAGGCAGAGGCAGGCCAGCGATTGGTGGCCGTCTTGCCTGGATCGCGACAACATGAAGTCACCCGTAATTGGCCCGTCATGTTGGCGGCGATCCGCAAATTATCGACGCAACATCCGAATGTCCGTTTTCTGGTGGCAGCGTTTCGCGACAAGCAGTGTTTGTGGTGCCGTGACCAGCTCCAGCCGTCGGACCGCCATCTGCCGATCGATTTCTTCGTCGGCAAGACAAGCGAGATCATCGAAGCGGCGGACTGTGGCATGATGGTTTCCGGTTCGGTCAGTCTGGAAATGCTGGCTCGAAATACACCGGCGGCGGTAATCTATCGGGTTGGGCGCGTGTTCTATGGAGCGGCCCGACTGATGGTCCGTGCCCCCAGCATGACGCTGCCGAACCTGATTGCCGGGGAAACGATCTTTCCCGAGATGGGTTCCTGTGGGGCTCCTGAACCGACCGTCGAGTTCCTCTGCCAGCAAGTGCATGCTTTGTTATCGGATACCGAATATCGACAAGGCGTCGATCAGCGGATGGCGAACCTTCGCCAACAGGTTGCACAGCCTGGGGCTTCGCGGCGCGCGGCCAACGTGCTGCTGGGTTGGCTGGGCGCCCAAGCGGACCATTCCCAAGCGGGCAACGCGCGAGCAGACCAATCGGCCGCGGCGTAGGGGTTTCGCGCGTCGCAAGCGAACCGGAGCGGCAAGCGCGAACCAGGCGGCGGCTTGCTGCGTAGAAAATTGCTTACGTTGCGGTGGACGGCGTTCTCCTACGCAATTGTTCCGAACTGTCTCGCAGGCGTGCTGTCACGCAGGTCCAAAGCATGGAATCGAATACTGACTCGACTAGCTTTTCCCTCGAATCGATCGCCGTCGATTCATTGGAAGCCCCCCCAGTGCGTCCTTCGGGCTTTATCGCTTTGATCCTGGGCATGCTGAGCGGGGTAATGGTGCTTTCTCCCTACTTGCTACCGCTGCCGATTCTGACCTTGGTGCTGGGCGGTTTCGCCTTGCGTCCCTCACGGAGCGGCCCCCCGATCGGTCGTCGTCCCGCCTTGGCTGGGATGTTCCTCGCGATTTTTTTCACCGGCTGGGGGTACACTCGGGCCGAAATCCGCGAACAGGCATTGGCCGAGAGTGGGCAGCGGTTTGCCGAATATTGGCTGGAGCTAACTCGGATGGGCGAGTGGGAAGTCGTGCTCGAACTGCTGAACCATCCCGAAGCACGGCAACACCCCAAGATGCCGCTGAAGGAGTTCTACGCCAACTCGGAAAGTCGCAGCCAGTTGTTCAAAGAATTCAAGGAGCGACGAATCGTCGAAGAACTGATTGCCGCGGGCGACCAGGTCGAATGGCAACTTGTCAAGCAACCCAAGATCACGCAGCGATACGGCATCGATCATGTCGAGATGATTTTCGAAGATGCCAACAGTGCTTTCAGCGGCAAGCTCCGCGTCGAGATGATGCGCGAGTGGAATCGGAGCGGAACCATTCCTGGTTGGCAAGTCCACGAATTCGATTCGTACTAACCGCGAAGCCGGTCGAGTTGAGCCCCTGCCACAGGGGCTCGACTCGATTCCGGGATAGCCGTCTAAACGCCGACCACCTCTCTCCAGATTTTGGCCATGCGCTGGTGCCCCTGCTGCGTCGGATGCACACCGTCGCCAGCCAACTCCGATGGTTTGACTCCAGCCGCCACGGCTTCGTCAAACATCGTTTGAAACGGCACCCAGATCGCGCCCGCATCGTCGGCAACTTTTCGGGCAAACCGCCGCCGCTTGGTGAATTCAGGAAACCACTTCTGTTCGTTTTGCTTAACCGTTCCACTCATCAACACAAACGGTTCACAAACAACGATCTTTGTCATCGGCAGCGCTTTGCCAGTTCTTTCCAACAATGCGGCAAACCCATCGCGATAGGTTTCCGCCGTTCCGTCGTAGCGACCATTGAGGGCATGCCAGATATCGTTCACGCCGATCAAAATGCTGAGGATTTGCGGCGCGATCTCGATGCAATCGGATTGCCAACGACGTTCGAGGTCGGGAACTTTATTACCCGAGATGCCACGATTGTGAATCTGCAAATCAAGCTTCGGATAGTCTTCGCGGAGCGCTTCCCCGATGTACTTCGGATAGCCATTGCCAAGTCCTGCATTGGCGACCGGTGATTTCTTGTTGCGTCCCGCATCGGTGATCGAATCTCCTTGAAAGAGAATCACGTCGCCCGGCTCGAGTTTCTGTTTTTCGGCGGCGGATGTGACGGCCGCGTTGAAGCAAGCGGCGGTGCCGAGTGCCGCCGTGGTGGCGAGAAAGGATCGTCGTTTCATGAATGTTCTCCGGTTGCGAAGGAACGCTCCTGGCTGCCGATGCCGACTCAAGCGACAGCGGCGATCGAGCCGAAGCGGGGCGGTCCTAGTTTAACCAGGAATCGTGTCGAGCAGGAGCAATCCGGACGAACCCAGGCATGCGACGTTTTCTACCGGCGAACCACTACTCCGAGGCGAGGCTTAACGGCCACTTTCGCTCGTACCGCACGACAGAACATCGCTCCGATTTGTAACGCGATGCCGATCGAACTGATCAACAAAATCAGGGCGTTGGCTTGTAAATCGTTGGCAAGGAATAGCGGCGAAACGGCAAACGTCAGGAGAACCGGGATGTTGAGCAGTTCAAACCAGAAACCGCGTTTCAGCATCATATACCCCAGCCAGATCCAACCGATCGCCCAGGGCAAAAAAACCAAGGAAGAGAGCTGCAACGGAGCGTTAGGGAGGCGTTGCAGTAAACCGCCGGCGATGTAGAACACCCAAGTCATCGGGGTGACCACAAAGTAGGCGCCCAACATTAACGAAGCGTGCTTGGGGTACCAGCGAACCAGCAATTGCAGCGGGGTCGGTGGTTTGGCATGAATCGGCTCTCCCGCCAGATAGCGTTGCAGTTCCGCTTGGACCTCGCCCGCGGTCGCGTACCTGTCACTCGGTTTTTTGTTCAGGCACTTTAGCGTGATGGTTTCCATCTCATGTGGGATGTTCGAATTCAATTGCCTTGGCGGAGGTGGCGGGTCGTCGATGACCTGTTTTAGGAGCATTCGCACGGTGCCGCGAAACGGCCGTTCCCCGGTCAACAATTCGTACAAGATTGCCCCCAGTGAGTAGACGTCACTGCGGCAGTCGATGTTGTCGATGCGACCTTCGGCTTGTTCAGGAGACATGTATGCGGGGGTGCCGAGGACTTGCCCATCATGCGTCATCGTGGCCTCATCGGCGACGCGTTTCGCCAAGCCAAAGTCGGCGATATGGGCGTGAACGGCTTGATCCAGAATGATATTGCTCGGTTTCAAATCGCGATGAACCACTCCGCTGCGGTGAGCATGCTCGAGGCCTGCCGCGATTTCACTGCCAAGTCGTGCGGTCTCTTGAGGCGAAAGAATGCCCACTTGGTCAAGGTACTGATCGAGGTATTGATCGAGGGACTGGCCCTCGATGTAGCGACAAACCAAGATCGGCGTATTCTCATGGAGACAGATATCGTGAATGCCCACGATGTGCGGGTGGTCTAAACTCGCCGCCGCACGGGCTTCCCGCATGAAACGTTCGATTTCCGCCGCCGTCAACGAGCTTTGACGCGGAAATTTGAGGGCCACATGCCGCTGCAGTTGCGTATCCCAAGCTTTCCACACGACGCCGAACGAGCCGCGTCCCAAACGCTTCTCCAGCTCAAACCTCCCGAGTCCCGCGACCGTCCGTTCAAAAGCGTCGCGGGTCAAGGACGACTTGGGAGCCGCACTGTAAAGATCGGCAACCATTTGCCAGCGACCATCCAGCCCTTCACTGGTCAGATCGACCGGCTGGCCGCAACCTGCGCAGACGATGTTCTCCAGATTGGCATCGTTTTCCAACGACAGCACGTGATCGCAAAGCGGACAGCAGATGTCCTCCCCTGCTAATGTTGCCTCACTATCGATGGTTGAGCGATCTTGAGACGGCAACGAACGGTAAGCCTCTTCGATCGCACTGACCACTTCAGCTCGTTCCCGGTAGCGCTGCCGAAAAATGGAAAGGCTTGGCCGGTCCCCCCATAAATGCCGAACCCGGAATTCGGTCAAAGACCATTCCACCGGCGACGGCACATCGGCGGGCAGCAGCAACCGCGCATAATCGTCGGCTGTCGGTCGCAGTCCCAATGGTCCGGCCTGCTGTGGAGAAAGCTCCCACGTTGGCAGACGTCGCCAGCGAAATTCCAGATCGATCGGGACTAACTCCGTCGACAATTGGCTCCGGAACGCGGCCGACTCATCGCCGGCCCCATCTACAAACTGCGCAATATCGGGAGGCGGACCTTGCGTCCAAGCGTGCTCGAACTGATCGCATAAACGATCGATTCTGCCAGGCAAATCCGCATCCATTTCCGTAGGCATCACGATCCTCCCCGAGCTGGCTTAGCGGGAGCTTTTCGGTTATCAGAGGAAGCCAAGACGGTTGTTGGAATGATTCATCGCCTTGCCATTACCAGTTGCCGTTTTACCATGTCGGGGCCACTGCGTGGATGCCCCCAGGCCAAAGCGTCACAGCCTCGATTCGTGCAAGAGTAGCAGGCCGGAACAAATGGCAACCGGCCCATCCAGCCTGCCACCGGACATGCTGGAAACGCCTCATGCGGCAGCCAGCCATCCTTAGCGATGCTGATGCCGATAGTAGACCTCTAACGAGAGCGTGTTAATCGCCGTCGTATAAACGCGTCCTCCATAGCCACCCCACACGCTATCGGTCGGCCAACTGCCGTCGGGTTGCTGACTCCGCAACAGTTCCTGCTTCAGCCGCGCGTTCCAGGTTTCCCAGGCGGAGTCTTGCAACTGATGAAGTGCCAGGGATGCGTAATACCAATAGTAATAATTCGGCTGAGCATCGCCAGGCAACTCTTGCAGCAGGTACGTTTCTGCTTCGCTAATTTCCGCCGGAGGCACTTTTTCGCCGAGCAACAACCGCGTCGCCAGGGCTTCGGCGGTCATGGTCCGTGACGGGGGTTGTCCCGGCCGATAGCAGGCCAGACCACCGACGCGGCCAGAGCGAACACTGCGCAGGAAGTGGCTTGCCAGTGGAACGGTTCGAGCGCCGATGTCGATGTCGGCTTGGCGCGCACTTTCGAGCACCATCGCTTGCCAACCGAGTTGGCTGAGGTCTCCCGCTTCTCCCGCTTGATAACGCCAACCTCCCGTGGTGGGATGCTGTTGCCGCAGCGTATGCGCGACCGCGGCCCGCGCCGCCGCGATGGCTTGCGGGTCTTTGGTCATCGCGGCGGCTTCGCAGAGCGCCAGCGCAGCCATGCCGTGACTGTAAGTCCGCGCGAACTTGGTGGCGGGACCTGCGAGGGAGCCATCGGGAGCTTGATTGCGAATCAAGTAACTCAAGCCAGCATGTACATTGGTGGCATAAGGCCCCTGCTGATGCGTGTTGCCATTTCCCAACATCGACAACAAGGCCAGTCCGGTGATCGCCGAAGTGGCACGGGTTCCCGCGCCGGCCCGCGTCTCTCCCAGCGGGGCCCGTTCGATTCCCGCCCCGCTCGATTGCGTATCCCACGATCCGTCGGGACGCTGATAATGCGCCAACCAACGCAGCGCCGCCCGCACGGCCGCCTCGGTCGCTTCGTCGCCTCCATTGGCTTGCAACGCCGACTGTTTGGCAGCGCCAAAACGGTTGGCAAAGTCACCTTCGACACCTCCCACGACGCGCGCCGCGGTCGGCTGGTCCGGAGTCGCCGACATCGGTATCACGGGAGCCGCCGGCGCGTCTCTCACCGCGGCGGCAGTCATCTTGGTGGCGGGCGATTGAGCTCTGGAGGGCGGGTCATTGAGCTGCGAATCGCGCGCCGACGGACTCGCCTGAACCGCATCATCAAGCACCAGTCGATTGAGCATTTCATCGAGCGCCGAATCGAGTGCCGAGTCATCCAACGTGGCGGTGACGAACTGCGGATCGACCGTCGACTCCTGCTGCAGCGCGGTCAAAATTTCAGCCAGCTCGTCGGTTGTGGAGGACGCAACCTCGGCCGCCGAAGTTGCGGGTGTCGGCGGTGTCGATTCGACGGGCGCGGTCAGCGGAGTCGCCACCGGCAAAGGGGCGACGGCAATGGCATCGCCCGACGCGGAAAGATCCGCCAGCGGCTCGTCGGAGAGATCAGAAAACGTCACCTCGGCGACGGTAGCGGCGACAGTACCCTCGCCCTCGGGGCGGCCTCCGGCAGGCTGAGTCACCAAAGGGACAAGCCAAAACAGGAGGATATGCAACAACACCGAGAGGGTGACACAGACCGCCGCGGCGCGCGGCCGGCGCTGACGAGCTCGGCGCAGCAGCCAATACGTCGCCATCAGCAACACGATGCCGATAATGGCTATCGGCCAGACGATGCGTGGATCATTCCACATGGACACCTATCTCAACGTCGTGGAGACTGAACCGCGATGCCGAGGTTTTCGACGCCGCTGCTACGACACACATGGAGGACTTCGGCGAACTTTTCCAGCGACTCACCCCCGTCGGCACGAACCGTTACACGCAGCGCCGGGTAGGACGCATGAGCGGCTTGTAGCTCGGTGCGCAACTGCATCATCGTGACCGGCTGGGCGTCAAGCGTTAGTTGGCCGTTGGGTGCCAATTGAACGGTCCGCAGATCGGGACCGCGAACCATCGGTTGCAATTGTCCCACACCCGGCACGTTGACTTCGATGCGACTTTCTGCATCGGTAAATTTGGCGCCTACCATGAAGAAAATAACCAGCAGGAACACGACATCGATCATCGGTGTCAGGTTCAGGGTCGCATCTTCGGCGGGTCGTCTACGCATGGCGAGAACTCGCGTGTATCAGACAAGAAAGAGGGAGTGGAAAAAAAAGCCCGAGGCTAGCGCGCCTACGGTTCACGAGGTTTGCCTCCGTTCGTGCCACTGGGGCCGGAAGCTTTTTGGATTCATCATTAAGCCGCCCGACGCGTTTTTCGTCCCCGCGTCGAGCCCGACTCCAAACCTTCGGCGCTGATCGAATCGATGACTTTTTGGCAGAGGCTATCGATTTCGCCGAGGTAGCGGTCGGCTTTGCTGGTGAAGAACATGTACGCCAAGTAGGCGGGAATGGCGACGCACAAACCGCCGGCGGTCGTGACCAACGCCACGCTAATTCCCGACGCCAACATTTCGGGACGCCCCATCGACTCGGGTGACGCCATGATTTCAAAGGCTTCGATCATGCCCAGCACGGTGCCCAACAATCCCAGCAGCGGCGCGATGTTGCTGATCGCATGAAAGACCCGCAGGAACTTCCGCAAACTGTCGGTGACACGATCACCGGCGTCCATCACCGCCTGCTCGATTTCAATCACTGGCCGGCCCCAACGTTTGACCGCGGCGTGGAAGACTTCGGCCACGGGGCAATCAAACTCGTCACAAATCTGTGCCGCCTCCTCGTAGCTCAACTGGCCATCTTCGACGCATTCGGTGAAGCGGCGTACGAACGGACGCGGAATCACGCGGCCTCGGCGGAGCGCCACCATGCGTTCCAAAGACAATGCAAAGACAATCAGGGAACAGACTCCCAGCGGAATCATCAGCGGACCGCCTTGAGAAAGCCGGTGAAAAAAGGCGGGCATCTGGAATCCAGCTTCCTCTTCCGCCACATCCGGTTGTTCGGGCGCGGGCGTTTCGGACGCCATCCCCAACTGCGGAATCATCGGCGCAGACTGAAAGTTCTGGTTCGGAATATTCGTCGGCCCCGACGGTGGCGGCGGGTACTGCTGCTGAGCGTCGGCCGGCGGCGGCGAAGCGCTGCCGATGCCCACCAGCAACAGGATTGCGCCGACAAGACGTGTTGCCATCCAGACGGTCGATCGATGGGGTTCGCTGTGATTCATAACAAGCAGGCGGTTAAACGGTTGAGAGGGGAATCGTCAAGAGCGGCGTCAACGTCGCTGAGTATCGGCACGGATCACCGCCAAGCGATCGCGTGCGACCAAGGCATGTTCGCTATCGGCAAATCGTTGCAGCAAGCCGCCATAGCAAGTCGCGGCATCTCGGGGGCGGCCCATTTTTTCGAACGACTTGCCCGCTTGTACGAGCGCCGCGGCGGTCCAGTTACCGGCCGATTGGTCAAAGGATTCGACCAACCGATAAGCATCGATCGCCTCGCTGTAGCGTTCCTGCAACAAGTAGGTTTCGCCGATCAACCATTGAGCGCGGCAGCGGACCGCGGCGGCCGTGCCGTCCAATCGCACAATTCGCTCCAAGATCGAACGGGCTTCATCGAGCCGCGCGCGGCGAATTGCCAGTTCGGCTCGCAGCACTTCAATCAGCGTGGTTTCGGCATCGACTTGGCCGGCCGCGGCGGCCGCCGCTTGCAACCGCGCCGCGGCGGTTTCCAAGTCATCCAAGGCTACCGATAATTCGGCTGCGCGGATTAGCGTCGCAAAGTCGACCGCTCCGCCCCTTACGGCCGCATCAAACCATTGTTTGGCGGCCTGCGCGCGTTTCGTCTGCAGCAGCGATTCGGCTAATAAGCGGATACTAAGCGGCGTGAGCCGTGCTGTCGCCGACTCGGCGTCGGCATGTTCGGCGGCAAGTGCCAGCATCGTCCAACGTCCCGAATCGGCCGCCCATCGACAAACCGCATCGCATGCGTCGGCAAAGACAGGCGACTGTGAAGTCGGATCTTCGAGCTGACTCAGTACCGTGGCCGCAAGTCGTTCGGCGTGGGCATCGTGTCCGGTCGCGCTTAGCCGTGTCAGCGTATCGGCGATGATTTGCTGACTGGCTGGGTGACGGAGTGCCCACGAGGTGGCGCCGGTCCAGTACGGCTCGTCGTCGTGGGCCGCAGCCTCGATGATTGCCACGGTCAATAGATGCGAGCCTTGCAAATCCAGTTGGACGTCGGGATGCAAGACAAGCCGTCGCCGCGCCGCGGCCGGTTGTGCTGGCGACGGAGAACCATCGCGTTCGGGCTGGTCAGCGGCGCCATGGTCAGCGGTGGCATGGTCAGCGGTGGCGGTGTCATGAATCGGTTGAGCATT
>CAYZHQ010000013.1:0-8324 GCA_964477385.1 uncultured Pirellulaceae bacterium | reverse complement strand
CATGGTCAGCGGTGGCATGGTCAGCGGTGGCGGTGTCATGAATCGGTTGAGCATTCCAGTCGAGCAGCGACAATTCATCGATGGCCGCGATCGCGACCCGACCGATGGCAGTCGCCTCGGCCTGTTGCGTGGCGATGACCAACCGCAGCAGTGCCGCGCGGGTCTCCGCCACCTCACCGGCTTGGCGCCAACAGGCGACTTCGGCGCGGAGCGCGCGTAAAGCGTCGGGATCTTCGGGAAACGCTTCTGCATAGCCACGCAGCAGCGCGGCGGCTTCGCGAGGCGGACGGGCTCCCAAAGCCGCCGACCATGCGAAACCGAGCTGGCCTTTTTGTTTCAGCGCATCCTGATCGGCATGTTCGGTTAACCAGAGGTACGCGTCCGCAGCAAGCTGTGGCTTCGCTTGCTGGAGTGCCGCAGCGCCAATCTGGTTGACTTGATCGCAGACGCCGACGGCATATTCGGCATCGATTGACTGCAGGATCTGCCAAGCCTCGGGCAACTGACTTTGCGTTAAATAGGCCGCTGCTTGCAAGCGTTTGGCCATCGCACGCTGCGGCCCAGGCGGCGCCTGCTCAATCACCTGCTGTGCCCACTGTATTGCCTTGCTGGGTTGCTTGGCCCGCACTGCGGTATCGGCAGCGACCAGTTCAAGGGTCAACCTATCAAAACCGGCGGGAGCCGATTCGAGTGCCCGCTCATACTGCTGCAGAGCCTCCGGGTAGCGGCGCAGCTGGGCCAGGGCTCGACCATCGGTGATCAGGACCGACGTCCTGAACTTCGGATCGCTCGCAGCTTGCGGGGGCTGGCCGTTGTCGAGGGCGCGAAGCAGCGCTTCGAGGGTCTGATGAGCCTGCTCGGGATGGTTGGCGGAAAGCTGCGAGAGGGCATCGCGAAGCTGCAAATCGAGCAAACTCGACTGCGCATTGGACAGCGGTGCCACCGGATTGCATACCAGCAGCAAGAGAAGCAACAGTCTGATCGGCGCAGCCCTGCGCATGACTCATCGGTCCTTCGAAGAGTAAAAGTGTCGCCGAGCATAGGCTTTTTAGGCGGCCAATAACAATAGCGAACCCCGTCGTCCCGCGACCAAACCAGCCGCTTGGGTGGCACGATTGAAATTGGCTGGCACAACGCCTCGATCGGTCCGCCGGCCACTGATTTGCCGCCCAAAACCGGCACGCGAAAGAGTAGCCGACCAGCGGGGACGGACGAAACTATTGGTTTGCATTGGGGTTTATATGAATAATCGGCAATCTTCGCGCACGCATCGGCCTGATTCGCCAATTTTGCCAATCTCTTAACTTGTCCGACTAATTACGATTAAATTTGCTGCGCGGCCTCTTTTTGCTTCCACTTTTCGCGATTCATAAGCCATGCCTCATTGTTCCTTGTTCGCTCCAGTTCTAGCTGCAACCCTCTTTGGATTGCTGCCGCTCGGACCCCAGCATGCGGTTGCACAGGAAACGGCGGTTGCGCAGGAAACGGCCACCGAAACGGTAACAGCGACCGATGGGGCGGAGGAATCGACCGCCGCACCGGCGACCGCCCCCCAAACGGCAACCACCCAAACGGCTACTGACCAGTTCACCCCGGCCGCAGAAGTGACCAGCCCCGCAGAAGTGGCTCCCGAGAAGCCCGAACCGTCCGTTGTGCCGACTACGACTGGCGATCGGAAACTGCGGTTCAACTTTGCGAGTACCTCCTGGAAAGATGTCTTGTTGTGGTTGAGTGAAGAAGCGAATTTGTCACTCAAGGCAGACCGCTACCCCGAGGGGACGCTGTCGTTTGTCGATCCTTCCCGCGAGTACACCGTCAACGAGGCGTTGGACCAACTCAACCGGCAGTTGCTCGACCGGGGCTTTGCGATGGTTCGCCGTGGACGGCTGCTGATGCTGATTGACTTGGAAAGCCCGCTAGCGGGGAAGTACATGGAAAACATTGCGGAACTCGTGGTTCCCGAAGCCCTCGATCAGCGTGGCGATTCGGACATTGTCAAATGCATTTTCCCTCTCGGAGCGATGACTCCCGAAGCGGCTGATGAAGAACTGCGGCAGATGCTTGGACCGAGCATGCCGATGACCATTCTGGCTTCAGCCCGACAGGTCGTGATCACCGATACGGTGGCGCGACTCAAAGCGATTCGCAAGGTGCTCGATGACGCAACCAATGCGGGACTGGAAGTGACCGAAATCACGCTACAACACCGCGCCGCGGACGAAATTTTGGTGCTCGCCCGCCCGCTGTTAGGTCTGCCAGAAGATTCGAATTCGACCGACTCGATTCGCATCGCCATCGATCCGTTTGGCGACCGCATGTTCGTCACCGGTGAACCATCGGCCGTCGCCCTGCTCGAGCGGATTGTCGAAAAAGCCGACAAGCCACTGATCGTTGAGGGGGGTGAAACCCAAGCGGTCGCGTTACCGGAACTGCGTACCTATCCCATCACGGTGGCCGACCCGCCAACGGTCTTTGATGTCATGTCGACGCTGCTGGCAGGCTTGCCCGACACACGCTTGTCGCTCGATCCGGCTTCGAATTCCCTGGTCGTGTTTGCTCGGGCGGAAACGCATACGATCGTCCAGTCGGCGCTCGACAAACTGGAAGGCAAGGGAGTCCAGGTCGATACGATTCAGCTTCGTCGTTTAGAGCCTTCGGCAGCACTGCTGACGATCAATAAGTTCTTTGGCAAAACGGAAGAGAACAATTTGGGCCCCGTTGTCGACGGCGATCCGATCACCGGTCGATTGTGGATTCGCGGCACCGCCGAACAGATCCAACTGACCAAAGACTTGATCGACCGACTCGAAGGCAACGACTCGATGGGCAATCTTTCGGATCGGATTCGGGTGTTGCCTTACAGTGGCCAGAATGCAACCGAACTGTTGGAACAAGCCGAAATGATGTGGGGTGTTTCGGGTCGCAAAAATCGCATCCGCATGATCTCGCCATCATCAGGAAAGAGCACTAGCGGTTTCCCGGAGCGTCGACTGCGGCGTGAGGAAGGCGCCGAAGAAACGGCCGAACCAAACGAACAGGCGGCGCCGGAAACGCCACAAACGGCCGGTCGTGCGACGGTCAACAATCCCTTTCGGCTGGCCGTCCAACGCGAGGCAGCCGAGACGACTGCTGGGACGGCAGATGAAACCACGCCGCAAGCTCCCGCCGAAAAGCAGCCCGCCGAGGATAAAACAGGCTCGGACATTGTGATCACGATGACCCCTCAAGGCATGATCGTCGCCTCCGAAGATCCCGTCGCGTTGACCGAATTTGAAGACTTGCTGCGGACCCTGTCCGAACAAACCACGTACAGCAATCAACCACCCACCGTGTTCTGGCTGAAGTTCGTCAAAGCATCGGTTGCCAGTGGCATGGTGACTAGCATTCTGGGTGGAGATAGCGGCGGGGGCAGCATGGGAGGTGACGCCGGCTTGCTTGGGGAGCTGGGCGGCGGCTTGGGAATGCTTGGCGGCTTGATGGGCTTAGGAGGGGGCGGCGGCGAAAGCGGCGCTGGCGGCGGACCGATCCTGACAGCCACTGGGTCGGTGAGCATCGTCCCCGATGACCGCCTAAACGCATTGTTCGTGCAGGCCAACGGAGTCGACATGCAGATGATCGAAACGATTTTGGAAGTCATCGATCGCGAAGAAAGTCCCGAGGATGTCCGGACCATCGCGCGGCCTCGGCTGATCCCGGTGATCTATTCGCAAGCCAGCGAAGTGGCGACCATCATTAAATCGGTGTTCACGGACCGGATCGCGGGCGACGCCGCGCGGGGTGGTAACAACAACCAACCGAAACCCGAAGACATCATCGCGGCGCTGCGCGGTGGTGGGGGACGTGGGGGCCGGGGCGGTGGTGGGGCTCAAGCCGAAAAAAGCGAACCGGCCAAAATCAGCATCGGGATCGATCAACGCAGCAACACGCTGATCGTGACGGCAACTCCCCAAGATTTCGAAGAGGTTCGCCTGTTGGTGGAGCAAATTGACCAGGCGGGTGCGGAGTCGGAAGAGACGACTTCGGTAATCGCCCTCAACGGATCGGTCAATCCTCAAGTCGTTCAACAGGCACTTGAATCGGTCCTCGGCCGCCCCGTGTCATCAACCAACAGCACGACCACGTCTGCCAGCAACAACAATAATAACAACAATGCCTCTTCGTCCAACAATGGACCTTCCACCTCCGACATTCAGCGACGCATCGAAGCCTTTCGAGCCATGCAAGGGGCGGGCGGCTTTCGCGGGGGCGCCCCGGGCGGCGGTGGAGGCCGCACCGGTGACGGACCAGCCGGCGGTGGCGGACGAACGGGCGGTGGTGGACGAACGGGTGGTGGTGGTCGCGGTGGTCGCTAACCTGAGCGGCAATCCGCAGCCTTGCCCCCTGCTACAAACGCATACTGACAACGCCGATCTTTTGGCGTTAAATGGGTTTGCCAGAGACATCCCCTCCTCAATGCCCCTCCGCATGGCCTGAACAATATGATTATGGAAGCCGGCGAAATCCTGCGTAAGCGTGGGTTGTTAACCGCCGATCAGTTGCACCAAAGTCTCTCCACCGGAGCCAGCGTCATTCAATCGGCGGTGGAACTCGGTTACGTTGATGAACGCGACGCGTTACAAGCTCTGGCCGAGGAAGTGGGGCTCCATTTTGTCGATCTGCGAGAAACCGACGTCGACCTATCGGCCCTTAAAGGCTTTCCACAAAAGTTGATCTATCGCCATTCACTGTTTCCTATCGGCAGTGAAGATGGATCGGTAATCGTAGCGACCGCCGATCCGCTCGACTTGTATCCGCTGGACGAAGCGAGCGCGGCGATTGGCAAGAGCGTAACGCCGGTGATCGCCGAGCGGGGCGAAATCGCACGTCTGGTTAAACGCCATATGGGCGTCGGCAGTGAAACGGTCGAAGGCTTGATGGCGGCGACGGTCGACGATGACGAAGTCGAGTTGCTGGACCAAATCGAAACCGACGGCAGCGAACTGTCGGAAATGGCGCAAGAAGCGTCGGTGGTGCGGTTAGTCAACGAGATCATGCTGGAGGCGATCGAGTCGCGGGCGAGCGACGTGCACATCGAATCGCAATCCGATGGGCTGGTGATCCGCTATCGCATCGACGGTATCCTGCATCCCCAACCGGTACCTCCCGAGATCAATCGCTTTCAAGCGGCCATCATCAGCCGCCTGAAAATCATGGCCCGGCTGAATATTGCTGAAAAGCGTTTACCGCAGGACGGCCGCATCAAGTTGCGTGTGCACGGTCGTGAGGTCGATATTCGCTTGAGTGTGATCCCCATGATCCACGGCGAAGGCTTGGTGATGCGTATCCTGGACAAAGGATCGATGGTGTTTGACCTGCAGGGGTTAGGCATGGATCCGGCCACCTATCATCAATTCAGCCAGTTGATTCGATTGCCTCACGGGATTGTGTTGGTGACCGGCCCCACCGGTTCGGGAAAAACGACCACCCTGTACAGCAGCTTGATGGAAATCAAAGGTCCCGATAACAAAATCATCACGACCGAAGATCCGGTCGAGTACCAACTGGACGGTATCAACCAAATTCAGGTCCACCCCAAGATCGGCCTGACCTTTGCCGCTTCGCTGCGAAGCATTCTGCGTCACGACCCCGACATTGTGTTGATCGGAGAAATTCGTGACCTGGAGACGGCGGAGAATGCGATCCAAGCTTCATTGACCGGTCACTTGGTGTTCAGCACCTTGCACACCAACGATGCGTCGGGAGCTTATACCCGAATGACCGACATGGGTGTCGAACCATTTTTGGTCGCCAGCACTGTCGAAGCGGTTATGGCCCAGCGCCTGCTGCGAAAGCTATGCAAAGAATGCAAGGAACCCTACCAACCCAAGCGCGAAGATCTACCTTCCGATTTCCCTTGGGACGAACTCGATGGACGGCCACTGTACCGCAGCGTCGGTTGTCGCGTTTGTCGCAAGGTCGGTTACACCGGTCGAATGGGGATCTATGAATTACTGGTCACCAATGAGTCCATTCGGCAATTAGCTCATGACCGCGTCAGTAGTTGGGACATCCGTAAGGCGGCACTGGCCGAAGGCATGCGAACGTTGCGTATGGATGCCTGGGACAAGTCGCTGCAAGGGCAGACAAGTGTCGACGAAGTGATTCGACTGACGAAAGGGGATCGGCTGTAGGCCATGCCAGATTTTGCTTACACCGCGCGGGATGCTAGCGGCAAAAAAGTGACCGGAACGATCGGTGCGGGAAACCAACGCGACGCGGCGGTGCAATTAGCCGGACGCTCGCTATTTCCCATCGATGTCAAACCAGCCGACAAGCATTCCGCGGCGCCGGATCGCATTCGTTCGCGCAGCGTCAAACCTCAAACGATGGCCATCTTTTACGGCCAAATGGCTTCGTTGTTGCGCAGCGGGGTTTCGATGATGCGCGCCTTGACGGTGCTCAGCGAACAAGCGTCGGACAAAAACCTCAAACTTGTGCTGACCGATATCCGTGCGCGAGTGGAAGAAGGCGAACCGCTGGGCAGTGCCATGGCACGCTACCCACGCGTCTTCAGCGAGATGGGGGTCAACATGGTGCGGGCGGGAACCGAAGGGGGATTCCTGGAAGACGCCTTGGACCGAGTAGGCACGTTCACCGAACTCCAGGAAGACCTCAAAGGCAAAACGGTCAGCGCTTTGGCGTACCCGGTATTCCTCTTCGGCGTCGGCTCGCTGGTGATTACCGTTCTGATCGTCTTTTTTGTTCCCAAGTTCGATCCGTTGTTCGCCCGTTTGCGTGACAAGGGCGAAATGCCCGCGTTGACCGATGGCTTGCTGACCTTCAGCAAGCTGCTGCAGGGCTATGGCATTTTTATCTTGCTGGCGATCGTCCTCGTCGGGGTGTTGTTGCGATTTAAATTACAAACCGAAGAAGGCAAATTTGCCGCGGACCGCTACAAGCTGAAGATTCCGGTGCTCGGTGGCATTCTGATGAGCCTTGCGGTCGCACGCTTTTGCCGTGTGCTGGGAACGCTGTTGGGCAATGGTGTCCCCATCCTGCGTTCACTGGAAATCAGTCGCGCCGCGACCGGCAACCGCTTGCTCAGCCGTTCGATTGGCGAAGCGAGCGAAAACATTCGCGCCGGCGAGAGCCTTGCCACGCCGCTTCGCAGCAGTGGCTATTTTCCGCAAACGGTGGTCGAAATGATCAGCGTGGCGGAAGAAAGCAACTCGCTGGAGGACGTGTTGCCGACGATCGCCGACAGTCTCGAAAAACGGACCTTTCGCAAACTCGATCTGTTCGTGCGGTTGCTGGAACCGGTGATGCTGCTGATCATGGCGACGTTGGTCCTGATCGTTGTGATGGCACTGCTGATTCCCGTCATCAAGAGCTCGTCAGCGATTTAAGACCGAATCACGTCAGCGAGTCGGCGCCGGTGTGGTCGGGGCCGGTGTGGTCGGGGCCGGGACTGGGGCGGGAAAAAAATCGTCGGGCACCGCGTACAGTCCGTGCGAGGTGACTCGATCGAGCTCCTGATAACGGACCCGCACCAAGTCCATCAGGCGTTGAAAAAGTGGCTTGGTCGCCTCCTTCACTTGGGCTTGAATCCACTGACTATCGGGCGTCTGATCCGCCGCGAGCTGGACAGTGATGACCTCGGCTTCGGTTTCCAACCACTTCTGAAATAGTTCCGCGAGTGCTGGGTGGGTACTGACGCGCACATGGTCGAGTTCATGCAGCACCAGCGGCTGTTCATACAATCGTTCGCTTGCCATCGCAACCGGCAAACTGATCGTGTGAGTCCATGTCAGTTCCACCTGACGAAAGCGGGAACGGATCACAAGCTTGCGACGCCCATCCTCTTTCATCACCTGCCAGCGACTGAGGTTGCGGTAGCGATACTGAATATCGAAACGCGTTTCTCCGGCGTACTCACGACGTTCGCGCTTGGCATCGTAAAACGCGAACGAAACCTTGCCGCGGTTCAACAACTCTGACATCGACGCCGGGGGCCGAGGTACCGGCAATGGGCCGCCATCGGGCGCCGTCGCGGTCACAACCCACACCGGCGCAGCATCTTGACCACCGGCCTGACGAGATGTGAAAGCCAAGCTGGAGACGGCTAGTAAAACGAATTTCAACCAAGTCAAAGGGGGGCTTCCAATTCGGTTCCTCGATGGCGACCAGCAAATGGGCGGCACGGCCCGCGGTGCTATCTTAGCAATGACGTCCACCCATTGAGGGAGCTTGAACAATAGTTCCCCTTTTTCAAAATGGGTTCGACGGTGATCACCGGTTACTCCAAATCGACTATTCAGTACCTTTATGCCGCGAACAAGCTGGCA
>CAYZHQ010000012.1:20819-85396 GCA_964477385.1 uncultured Pirellulaceae bacterium | reverse complement strand
ACTCGCCGCCTTCCGTTAGCCACGGAGTAGCTTTGGCGGGAATCGATCAGCTCAAAATGACGGGCAATTGATGTAGACGCGGGACGCCTGGAGTTGGTATCGACACTAAGAGGTTTGTTCCATCTTCTGCTCGAGACTGCCGCATGAATCTGCTATCGATCTTCGCCGGATACCGACCTTCCCTCGTTTGGCTTTTCATCCTTATCGCCTCCCTGCTGCTCGGTGGATGTAGCGCGAAACCGCAGACCGAACGACAGGGTCGCGAAGTTGACGAGGACGCCGTTGCGGAGCAACCGGTAGTGCCGGGAGCTTCGCAGGGGATCGTCGAGATGCCCCCCTCAGAGCCTTCGCTGTCCGCCGATCGCCGAGCCACTACAACACAGTCAGCGTCCGCGCCCGATAGGGAAGCCGCGCCTTCGATCGCGTATTCCAAGTCGCCCGAAATCACGAACCAAAGCCGGACTCGCAGCTCGATGCCGCCGGACATGGCACCGTCGATGAGCCTCCAACCGATGAATGCCCCGTCGGCTGTCCGCAGCCTCTCCACCGATACTCCCCTGGCACCCCAGTCGGTGACGCCCGAAACGTCGGCTGTCGAACCTGCCGGAACGACTCGAAATGCCGACGAGGCGTTTGCGACGGTCGAGGTCTATTACGCGACCGACCGCCAACGTGGCAAGTTGCCGCTGTCGGCGCTGCATGTGAGCGGTGACCGTCAAACCTTGTTTACGTTGATCGGCTGCACCGCCTGCCTGTGGTTGGTATCACTGCTCTGCTGGGCGCGTGCTCGCAGCGGACTGGCCGCTCTGCTGGTCGTTGGAGGGTGTGCTACCGGTGTTTTCTCCGGCGTTTTGGTACTGCATGGACAAGCCCCCATCGAAAAGCATGGCGTGACCTACACCGCTGATCGCGGCACGCTGGCCCGAGGCATCTGCAAAGTCACCGTACCGAACTCTCATCAACGTGGTGTGGTCGAACGCCCCAGCCTGCTGCGGCTGGAATTTCGCGAAGACCAAGAAAAGCATGTCGTCCTATCGAGTGCCGTGGAGCTATCCGAAAACGATTTCCAGCAACGCTTGTCGCAATCGGTTGCCGGTTCACCCGACCGCGACCTGCTGGTCTTCATTCATGGTTACAACGTCGACTTTCAATCAGCCGTGCGACGGACCGCGCAGGTCGCCGTCGACCTGCCTTTCGAAGGGGTGCCGGTTTGCTATAGCTGGCCCAGTCAAGCAAGTTTGTTGGGCTATACGATCGATAAAAACAATGCTGACTGGACCGTCTCCCATCTGAAAACGTTTTTGCTGGAGCTGGCCGAAACGAGCGGGGCCCAGTCGATCAATGTGGTGGCGCATAGCATGGGTAACCGTGCCATGACAGCGGCGATGCAACAGATCGAGCTGGAGCATGATCCACAATCTCCCGCGCCGTTTGACCGCATCGTTTTAGCTGCTCCCGATGTGGATGCCGATCAGTTCCGACGTGACTTTGGTCCCTCGCTGGTCAAGATTGCCAATCAGGTCACGCTGTATGCGTCGTCGGACGACCAAGCCTTGGTAGCTTCAAAACTGGTTCACGGCAGCGCGCGGGCGGGCGACAGTGGCGGAGAATTGGTGATCGTTCCCGGCATCGAAACGATCGACGTCAGCGGCATCGACCTCAGCCTGCTGGGGCACAGTTACTACGGTGACAATGAGTCGATGTTACGAGACCTGTACGACGTCGTGCGCCAAGGCTTGCCGGCTCGTCAACGCGCGTCTTTGATTGCTCGTGGCGAGAGCCCGCTGATTTACTGGCAGCTTGCCCAGCGTCCTCAGACGTTGCTTCCCGCTACCACGCGGTAGTCGTCATCGCGCTGAGAAGTCGACTATATTGAGAAGCCCTCTGGTCGGAAACGCTGTAGCGCCGACCGCGATCGCTCCTCTTGGAATATCCCCCGCGATGCCGCCTCGAACCCGCCCGCGCTCTCTGAATCGTCGCCAAACTTTCGGTTTCTGTGGTTTGGCACTTGCTTGGGGACTGCTTGCCGCCGCATCTCTACCGGCCCAAAACGTCACCTCCGATGTGGTGATCTATGGCGGTACTTCGGCCGCCGTCACGGCGGCTGTGCAAGCCAAACGGATGGGGAAATCGGTCGTCATCGTCGGCCCCGACAAACATCTCGGTGGGCTGACCAGCGGCGGTTTGGGCTGGACCGATTCCGGCAACAAAGCGGTCATCGGCGGCTTGTCGAAAGATTTTTACCATCGCATCTGGCAAAAGTACCAGCAGCCCGAGCGTTGGCAGCAGCAGACGATGCAAGAGTACGGCATGCGGTCGATCGACAACCAAAATCAAACGATGTGGGTCTTTGAACCGCATGTCGCCGAAGAGGTTTACGAAGACTACATTCGCGAATTCCAAATCCCTGTCTACCGCGAGGAATGGCTGGACCGCGTCCAAGGCGTCCAGATCCGCGACCGGCGGATCCAATCGATTCGGATGCTCAGTGGCAAACAGTTCACGGGCAAAATCTTCATCGACGCAACCTACGAAGGCGACTTGATGGCCGCCGCCGGAGTGTCGTACCACGTCGGTCGCGAATCCCAGCAAGTTTACGGGGAGCAGTGGAACGGCGTCCAAGTCGGTGTGCTGCATCACGGTCATCACTTCGGAGGCTTGAAACCGGTCAGCCCCTACATCGTGCCCGGCGACCCGAGTAGCGGCGTGCTGCCGCGGATCAGCACCGCGCCTCCCGGCGAACGTTTCTCGGGAGACGACAAAATTCAGGCCTACTGCTTCCGCATGTGCCTGACCGATGCTCCTGAAAATCGCATTGCTTTTTCCAAACCCGAGGGATATGACCCGAGCCAATACGAGCTACTGCTGCGCGCTTACGAAGCGGGCTTCAAAGAGACGTTCAAAAAATTCGATCCGGCCCCCAACCGCAAGACCGACACCAACAATCACGGCCCGTTCAGTACCGACAACATTGGCTTCAACTACGCCTACCCCGAAGCGAGCTACGCACGTCGGCGCGAAATCATCGCCGAACACGAAACGTATCAAAAGGGCTGGCTCTATTTCATTGCCAACGATCCCCGTATTCCGCAATCGGTCCAGCAAGAGATGCGGCGCTGGGGGTTACCCAAAGACGAATTTGTCGACAACGACCACTGGTCGCATCAACTGTATATTCGCGAAGCTCGCCGGATGATCGGGCACTACGTGATGACCGAGCATGAACTGCTAAAGAGACGGCCGACCCCTGAGTCGATTGGCATGGGATCCTACACGATGGACTCGCACAACGTGCAGCGTTATATCACACCTGAGGGGACGGTTCAAAACGAAGGCGACATCGGTGTCAGTACTCAAGGACCTTACGAAATCGCATTCGGTTCGATCTTGCCAAAGGTTGACGAATGCGAAAACCTGCTCGTCCCCGTTTGCGTTTCCAGTTCCCACATTGCGTTTGGTTCGATCCGCATGGAGCCGGTGTTTATGATTCTCGGCCAGAGCGCCGCGACGACGGCGGTGATGGCCATCGACAGCGGCGTGCCAGTGCAAAGCGTGCCCTACGCGGAATTGCGAGACCGCTTGCTGCAGGACGGCCAAGTCCTTTCCTATGCAGGTCGTGCCAGTTCGCGGCGGACCCAGCCGATCTCGCTCGATAGCCTGCCCGGTATCGTAGTCGACGATGTCGTGGCGAACCCGACCGGCAACTGGCAAGTCAGTACAGCCCATCCGACATTCATTGGCCAAGGCTACCGCCACGATGGCGATGAAGCGAAGGGCGAAGCCACGTTAACGTTTTCCGCCCAGTTACCCGCCGCTGGCACGTACGAAGTCCGCTTATCGTATCCGCCGAACACCAACCGCGCGACTAACACGAAGGTTCAAGTTCAGCATGCCGAGGGTGTCGAATCGATCGTCATCGATCAGCAGCAAAAACCCGCGATCGAAAACCGCTGGGTTTCCCTTGGCACCTTCGCCTTTGAAGCGAAACAAGCTGCCGTTGTTGTCGTCAGCAATGAGGGCTCCGATGGCTACGTGGTTGCCGACGCGGTGCAGTGGTTGAGCACTAACAGTAAGTAGAGGCTGCCTGACGACCGCGCATGAAAAACCTCGGCGTCGCGGTGGGGTGGCGTTGCGAACACCGAGGTCTTTATCAGACGGTTGCCTGCGGGGCGGCAGCCAACCGTCTGGAATGATTCGACAGCGTATCAGGATTAATACATGTCGTGATCGCCACCGTGGCCGCCACCCTTGCCCTTCTTCGGGGCATCGGCAACCAGCGCATCGCTGGTCAACAACAGAGTGGCAACGCTGGCAGCGTTGGCAAGTGCGGTCCGCGTGACCTTGGTTGGGTCGATCACGCCCGACTTGACCAGGTCTTCGTAGGTGTCGGTCAGGGCGTTGTAGCCTTCGTTGCCCTTCATAGCCAACACTTTTTCGCACACCACGCCGCCATCTTGACCAGCGTTTTCGCTAATCATGGTGACAGGAGCACGGCAGGCACGCAGCACGATGTTGTAACCGACGACTTCGTCATCGGTCAGTCCTTCAGCAGGTTTAACGCCTGCCGAGGCACGCAACAGGGCGACACCGCCACCTGGCAAGATGCCTTCCTCGACTGCGGCACGCGTGGCATGCAGTGCATCTTCGACGCGAGCCTTCTTCTCTTTCATTTCCGATTCGGTTGCCGCACCGACGTTGACTTTGGCAACACCACCGGCCAACTTGGCGAGGCGTTCTTCCAGCTTTTCGCGATCGTAATCGCTGGTGCTGTTTTCGATTTCACGACGGATCTGATCGATGCGAGCCTTGATGTCGGCTTTCTTCCCACCACCTTCGATGATCGTCGTGTTGTCTTTATCGACGATAACCTTTTTCGCACGACCAAGGTCGGCCAAGGTAACGCTTTCCAGTTTGGTGCCGAGCGCCTCGAAGATCGCTTGTCCACCGGCGAGGATCGCGATGTCTTCCATCATTGCCTTGCGGCGATCGCCGTAGCCGGGTGCCTTGACAGCGACACAGGTGAACGTGCCACGCAGGCGGTTGATCACCAGGGTTGCCAAAGCTTCGCCATCGACATCTTCGGCGATGATCAACAGCGGCTTGCCTTGCTGCACGACTTGCTCGAGCAACGGCACCATATCTTTGATGTTGGAGATTTTCTTTTCGAACACCAACACGTAGGCGTCTTCCAAAACCGCTTCCATCGAAGTCGGATCGGTGACGAAATACGGCGACAGATAGCCGCGATCGAACTGCATGCCTTCGACCCATTCCTGCTCGGTCTTCAGACTCTTGCCTTCGTCGACGGTGATCACGCCGTCTTTGCCAACCTTTTCCATCGCGCCGGCGAGCAGTTCGCCGATTTCGCGGTCGTTGTTGCTGGCGATCGAAGCGACGTTTGCCATAGCCGCTTTGTCCTTGACCTTGGTGGCCATCGAGTGCAGCTTGGCAGTCATATCGACAACGGCTTTTTCGATGCCGCTTTTCATCTGAATCGGATTGACACCCGCGACAACGGCTTTGAGGCCTTCGTTGAAGATCGCTTCGGCCATCACGGTCGCGGTGGTGGTACCGTCACCGGCGACGTCGCTGGTCTTGCTGGCGACCTCGCGAACCATCCGAGCGCCCATGTTTTCGTAGACGTCTTCGAGATCGATTTCCTTAGCAACGGTAACGCCGTCCTTGGTGACGGTCGGGCTGCCAAAGCTCTTCTGCAAAATCACGTTGCGTCCCTTAGGACCGAGCGTAACCTTGACCGCGCGAGCCAACTGGTTCACGCCACGACGGATCGCCTCGCGGGCTTCCTGATCAAAAGCGATAATCTTTGCCATAGTAATTTACTTAATCAGTGGATGGTTAGTGGAGTGGAAAGCCGGGAAATGAGCAGCAGGACGACGCCTCGGACTACTCAATCACAGCCAAAATGTCGTCTTCACGCATCAAGAGGTACTCGACGTCATCGATTTCAACCGTTTCGCCGGCATAGCTGGTGAACAGAACCTTTTCGCCGTTTTTGACCTGCGGCGTCGAACGACTGCCGTCGTCGAGCAATTTCCCGGTGCCAACGGCAATGACCGTCCCACGAGCGGGCTTTTCCTTGGCCGAATCGGGCAGCACGATGCCGCCGGCGGTGGTCGATTCGCCTTCGTCGCGCTGCACCACAACGCGCTCGCCCATGGGTTGCAGCCGAATCTTCGATTTCGCTTTCGTGGCAGTCGCCATCAGTGTCTAGCCTCCGAGTGTAGTAATGCTTAAGGGATTTGCGATGCAGTTGGACGCTCCGCCCGCCAATGTGGCGGACTTGTCGAGTCGACCGATCGCTTGCACAAGTGTTTTGGGTGCGCAGGCATGACAGCCCACCGCAGCTGACTCCTCCCAACAGCAAGCGGTGTGCCGGAATCAAAAAATGGAAACCTAAGGCACTATCAAGCAAGGGTTTACGTTTTTCAGTACGAAAAAAAGCCCCCTCAGCACGGCAGCATGATGGCAGCACGGAGCCAAACGGGGTTCTTCCCGCTGTCACAGTGGCAGGAAGCGGCCTTTTCTCGCCGTGAGAGCCGCTTCTTCTGACATTGGCAGCTCCGCACAGCCGAGCGGCCGAATTGTATCCGCGTCCCGGTAGGGTAAACTTGAAGCGGTCGGTTTGGTGGCAGGCGTCGCGTTACGGACGTTTTTGCGTCCCTCTCACTGGCCCTTTGCGTCCCTCCCACCGGCCCACCGCTCGTCTCGTCTTCGATCCCATCCACGCTGAACTCCTCTTTCGAAATCACCCGACCATGCCTATTCCCGTCACTTGCGCGTGCGGAAAAACCCTTCAGGTCAAAAATGAGCTGGCCGGCAAAAACGTTCGCTGTCCAGCTTGTAAACAACCGCTATCCATTCCTGCGGCCGCTGCGGCGTCCAGCGGAAGCCAGCGTGCGGCATCCGCACCGCAGGCCTCGGCGGCAAGCGGTTTTCCAGGCGGCTTGGACGACCTTTTTGAAGAGGAAGGTCTGAAGCATCGCCAGGGAGCCACCTGCCCGAGCTGTACCGCGGAGATGAAACCAGGAGCGATTCTCTGCCTAGCTTGCGGCTTCAACACGCAAACAGGCGAAAGGCATCAAGCGTATAAGACCGAAGCCGAACGGACGTTGCTGGGGCACACGCTGCTGGATAAAGCCCAAGTCGACATGGAGCACGACCAGCAACTGCAGAAAAAGCTGCAGGGCGCTGGGCTGCCGTGGTGGGTGCTGCTGCTGATCCTGTTAGCGGTCATTGGCTTGGCGGTCTTCTTCGTCGTCGGGGTGAACATGATCACCGGCCCGCCCGAATAGGCCCCCCAATGGCCGCAACATTCGTCGCCAGCACACCGCGACGCGTGCCGGCGTATCGAATCGGCGTTGCGGATAAACGCCGCCCGCCGGGAGGCTCAGTTGCGGCGGGACCGCATGTTCGCTGGCAGGGTGCCTGGCGACGCCATTTGCAACTCGGAGTCGATCTCCATCGTTTGGGGCCGGATTTTTAAGTATCCCAGTGCGATGTTCATGCCCGGCAAGCCGTTTGGCTGCGTCTGCTTCAGCGTCGCCGGCCGGCGGCCGTCCCCTTCGACAATAAACAGGTCTTTCACCGCGGCGTACGACGCGCGATTTCCCGTCACATCGAACAGACCATTCTCGTTACGGGCCCGGAAGACGACGCCGCCAAGCGCTTCCACCTCCCACGCTCCGGCCTGCAGAGGCCCGGCGCCAGCGGGAGCATTGCCGGTCAAGGGCCTAGCCAAAGGCTGCCGATCCTGGGCCGCCTGAGGTGCCTGCGCCAGCCTGAGCGTTTGGCAATCGATCGTTGCTTGTCCACTTGCCAAGGCGTCCATTTGGATGGCGTCAAAACCGTGTTCCCAGGAGGCTACCGGACTGACACCAATCCGGACCCCACGCTGAAACCGCAACTCTTGTTTCTCCAAATTGCCTTCCATGCTTTCGTTAAACACGAGGTGGGTCCCCATCAGTCCCCCTTGGGGCACGAAGCTGGCAAACGGTCCGGTCGGCGAAGTGCGCGCCCACTGTCGATACCACCCCGGCCCGGGTCCCTTCAGTTGGCCAGCTTGCGGCAACAGCGACAGCTTGGGCCCACTGAGCACATGCCGAGCCTGTAGGTTGTGATTGGCATCGGCTTGATCAGCGGTCAAGAATACCGGCTGGGTGTCGGAACCGAGCAGCGAGATGTCTTCGATCGTCGCGCTGCGCATCGCTGCGGGATCTTTGATTTCAATCGCCGTACCGAGCGTCACCAACATCCGATCGCCGGTCGCGACCACGTCCCATGGAGTCTGTTCGATCCCCGTCAGCATCTCCGCCGAGAGACGCACGCCGCCGGAAAGTTCCACCGTTTGTCCGTCAAATCCCATCGTGCCCGACCAAGCACAGCGAGGTGGCTCGGCCCACCGCATGGCCGCCGTCGCATTGCCTTGCGGCAACACGGCAGTCGGCATTTGAAATTCCCCCGCTTGATTGATCCAGACATAGTTTTCGCTGGTGCTGATTAAAATTAGCGGCCCGACAAAATAGCCATCCCCGAGGTCAAACCGAGCCGGCTGTGCGTTGCCTTGGATCTGGATGGTGTCGTGGCCATCCTTACTCAGCAAACGCATCTTGTCACCCGAAACGGCCAGCGGCAAAGTTGCCCGCGGTGTTGTCATCTGATGCCTCAAACGGACATCCCCATCGACCGTCAAGTCACTGCCGATGATCTCGCGTCCACGCAAGGTGAGATTGGCGTGGATCGTTTTTGCCATCAAGCTTGGTCGCGGTCGTGCCACCGGCGTGACCGTCTGCTCGCCTTCGCCCGGCTGCCGAACCCAAAACCTTTTCGTTGCACCGGAGGCGGGAGTCAGTGCGACACCTGCTTCGGCCCCTGCCTTGGTAACTGGCGTTTGAACATCGAAAAACAACTGCAACAGACCGGTCTCGGCATACATCAGCGAAGTGTCGAAGATCACATTACCCGTCGCGGATGCTCGTTCGGGGCGAAACTGTGCAACGAGCCCCTTTTCGCCGGCCGGTCCATCCTCAACGCCATTCGCTGGTCGACTTCTTTGGGCTGCTTGGACCGGTTGCTGATTCGGTAACTGACGAAACACGAACCGCAGCGCGTCGGCGAGGACCTTGCCGCCATCGCTGAGGGTTGCGGTCACCTTTCCGTCGACCTGCAGTTCATGCAAGTCGGCTTCGGGCAACGGTTTTAAGCGGACGCCTTCGGTCCAACGAATGGTTTGAATCGCCAACTCGTCGTCCATCTGAAAATCAAGAAAACCGCTTCCCTTGCAGTCGAGGGTTCCCACACGGAGCGGGTCTTCGACGGGAAAGGTGTAGACGAAATCGGTGGCTTGGAAGTTCACCCCTTGGTAGGCAATCCGCACTCCGGCGCTGCCTTGCACATGGAGCGCCCCTTGTTCGGAGTCATACAGCACCGTCTCGGCAACCGCTTCGGCCCCGACGGTGGGCAAACGGACGATGACCGGTTGCCCCTCCGCTTCGATCCGACGCAACCAATCATCGGCGGTCTGACGTGGCAGCTCGGAGGAGAGTGGATTGTTGAATTCGATCGTCACGACGTCGCACTCAATCCGATCGCTCGGGCCAACATGCGGCTTGTGCTCGATGCGCACCGAATCACGCAATTTCAAGATATCGGTGGCGAAATCAAACGTCACACGCCCCTTGCACTTGATGGAGGCGATGCCGGGTGGCAGGCTTGCGTTGCTGTTGCGCTGCATCCGACCTTGTGCTGGCACGGGCAACTGCAAACGATCGAGGTAAATCAGTTCCATGCTGTCCAGAATCGACAGCGGGGATTGCCCTCCCGAAGTTGGAATGTCCCCGCCACCGGCCAGCCGAATCGTCAGGTTGCGGCCTTCGAGGCGACTCTCGCCCCACCGCATACGAATCGCTTCGTTGGTCCAAACGCGACGATTGTCGATCCCCACGTCCCGCGTTTCGATTTCCAACTGATCACTCGGTGCAATCTTTCCACCTGGTTCGGCTGGCAGGGAACGGATCACGACCTTGCCGACCAGTTGACCACTTTTGATCGGCGGCGCCTGGCTGCCCAACACATCGAGCGATTCGGCGAAGGTGACGTCGGCTCCTTCGGCGGCATCTAAAACAATCGGCGGACGGCCTTCTCGTTGCATGATCACCGTTACCGGCCACACCCGCCATTGACTGGGGGTAATCTGCTTGCGTTCGCTAAACAGGACCACCCCTTGGTCCTTGATCGACAACCGTTTGCGAGCCGTGCGTTGCCACGATCCTTCGGGAAACATCTGTTCCAGCTGGGACGGTTCGTGCGTCTGCTGAACATTCACCGTCGCGGCAAACGAGATGTCGGGAGGTGTTAGCCAAGCCACAATGGTGAACTGGTACACGAGCGCAACGACCGCCAACACGGCGAATGCGATCGAGTAGTTCAACAGCTTGGCAAACATGAAACGTTTCGGGTCGAAAGTTCGAACTAATTTGGATTGATCGCAGCGACTTCTTCCCACCGATCTTTGGCGCGCAGCAGTCGCTCGATGACTTCACGCACCGCCCCGCAACCACCCGCCGCTCGCGTGGTCCAGATTGCACCATTGCGAACATCGTGACATGCGTCCGCCACGGCCACCGGCAAACCGATTCGGCGGAGGACCGGCAGGTCAGGCAGGTCGTCACCGATATAACAGGTTTGCTCGGGCGTTAGCCCCAACCCTGCGATCACCTCGGCGGCGGCGGGCCATTTTTGCTCGAATCCTTGCCGCACGATTTCGACACCCAGCTCGGCTGCTCGGATCCGCACGATCTGGCTGTTGCGCGCGGTCAGGATTCCGAAGTGCAATCCGGCCCGTTGCCAAAGTTTGATCCCCAATCCGTCACGCACGTGGAAGGCTTTGATTTCCACGCCGCTGTTGTCGTAGATGATTTGTCCGTTGGTCAGGACGCCATCGACGTCCGACAAGATCAACTCGATGCCGGCGGCGAGTTCCTCGTCGGTGGCTAGTACTGGATTCTTCATGCAAGGTCTCGTCGTACATCTTCGCGTGGAAAAAACGGGCGTACAGGCGACTAGTGGCGGGGCTTCAGCGGCACAACAGCGCGTTGCGGTTCGGACAGGGAAACGATGTCGGTGATATCCAGCAAGCCGATTGGACGAGCCAGCTCGTCCAACACAGGCAGCTCGCTGATTTTTCGTCCGGCCAAGACCGCAATCGCATCCCCCAGCAGCGTTCCGGCTTGCGTCGCCTGAACGTCGCGCGTCATGACATTGTCAATCGGCTGATCCAATTGATGTTCGTTACGTCGCTCCAACAACTTGGCCAAATCGCTGTCGGTAAATAAGCCGACCAGTCGTCCGACTTCGTCGACCAGCATCACCGCACCGGTGCGCCGGCCTTGCGCGGCGGTGGCTGTCATCGCCTGGCGAATCGTGGCGGACTGGGACGCGATGCGGCACTCCGCCAGCGGTCGCATCAGTTGCTCCACGCTGGTCATTTTTTTTCCCAAGCTGCCGCCGGGGTGAAAACGGGCAAAGTCGTCACGAGAAAACCCTCGCAGGCGACTGGCAAGCAAGGCGATCGCGTCACCCACCGCCAACATGGCCGTCGTGCTGGTGCTCGGAGCCAGCCCCAGCGGACACGCCTCGGCATGACGCCCTAAGCTGACCACACAATCGGCCGCGACCGCCAGCGGATTGCGATCGTCGGCTGTTAGCGCCACGACGCCGGCGGATTGCTGCCGCAACATGGGCAAAATCTGCAGCACTTCATCACTGCGGCCGCTGTTGGAAAGTGCCCAGACAAGGTCGTCGCTGCGCACCATGCCCAAATCCCCGTGAATCGCTTCGGAGGGATGCAAGAACTGAGCCGGGGTCCCCGTGCTGGCCAGCGTCGCGACCAATTTGCGACCGATCAAACCCGCTTTGCCGATCCCCGTCACCACGACCATGCCCTCGGTGGCGGCGGTCCATTCCGCTGCACGGACCGCTGTTGGCGACAGCCGATTGGCAACATTCCGCAGCGCAGCGGCTTCGGCAGCGACGATCTGGCGCACAAAACGCAAGCGTTCCAGGGGCGTTTCGATGGCCGGTTGCGGGGCCGCAAATTCTGATCGCTGAAGGGGCTCTGTCATCCGTGACGACGCCTAAGTTACAAGGAGCAAGTTGCCGTTGCGCCGCACTCAGCCGCCCATCCTTGGTACGGCAGTCCAGCGACCGCTGCGAAGTGTACAGGCGAGGGGGGACGCACAACAACATGGAAACATCGACGTGGCCACGGTTTTTCGATCCGCAAGCCGTGGGGTGGTCTGCGAAGGCAGCCGTCTGTGGTACCTTTCGGAACCAATTTGATAGCAATTGCAAGGGAGATATAAGATCGTGAGAGTCATGATTCTGGAATCGGCGGATGCCGCCGGAGTGTGGGCGGCAGACCAAATTGCCAATGTGGTCCGACAGCAACCCGCAGCGGTGCTGGGGCTGGCCACCGGAGGGACGCCGGTTCGTTGCTACCGCGAGTTGATTCGCCTGCACCAAACCGATGGACTCGATTTTTCGGCCATTCGGACCTTCAATCTTGACGAGTACTACCGCTTACCGGCGTCGGACCCAAACAGTTATCGTCAATTCATGCAGGAACAACTGTTCGAAAAAATTAATATTCCGCAGGAACAGACGCACGTCCCTGACGGGATGACCGACGACTGCGACGCGTTTTGCGAGCATTATGAGCGGTTGATTCGTCAAGCGGGCGGGATTGATCTACAGTTGTTAGGCATCGGCACCGACGGCCATATCGCGTTCAATGAACCGGGGTCGTCCTTGGCCAGCCGCACGCGGCTAAAATCTTTAGCGGCCGAAACGATTCGCGATAACGCGAGGTTCTTCGGTAGCGAAAGCGACGTACCCCGGTTGGCGATCACGATGGGAGTTGGCACGATCATGGAAGCGAAACAGTGCCTGCTATTGGCGACCGGCGAAAATAAGGCGACCGCCATTCGTGATGCCATCGAAGGCCCGGTGACAGCTCGCGTGACCGCCTCGGCTTTGCAGTGGCACCCCAACACCCTGGCGGTGCTCGATGCGGCGGCAGCCTCTAAGTTGGAATTTGCGGACTACTACCGCGATGCGGAATGGCTGCGGCAACAAGTTCAATAGCTTTCAAGATACCGAAACGGATAGATTGATGCGGAAGTTTGGCGCGATACGCGACGAAATCGATGCAAAGCGTTTGATCGACTACTTGCTCACGCAGCGAATCGTCGCCGTCATGGATGTGGCGGCCGACCCTCGCGACGGCTGGGAATTGTGGGTGCGTGAGGAAGACCAGTTCGACAGCGCCAAGCAGATCCTGGCGGAATTCCGCGAAGCCCCCGGCGACCCGCGTTTCGAGGCAACCGCGGCGGCGAACGAAATCCGCAAACGACAGTCGCAAGATTTGCAGCGACGCGCCAAACTGCAACAGACGATGCCGCGAGGTGGTTTGGGCAGCATGATGTCGCGTCAGATTCCCCTGACGATCGGCTTTATCATCCTGGCCGCCATCGTCTCGCTGATCACCAAGTTCGGCGACGTCAGTGTGATGCGTTCGGAAAGGATCAATGCGGACGGCGAGATCGTCTTCCAATTCGAAAACACCACCGCCAGTGCGGTCTACCGCGCCTTGATGTTAGTCGACCCCTTCGAGTACCGCCCCGACTACAAACGCCCCTCGCTGGGCAATAAAGACCCACTGGCGAGACTGAAGCGGGGCGAGCTCTGGCGTTTGGTCACCCCGGTATTGCTGCATGGCAACATCATGCACCTGGCTTTCAATATGCTGGCGATGTATTCGCTGGGAGGCATCATCGAGCGTCTGCATGGCAAATGGTTTTTGCTCGCTGCGATTCTGTTCACCGGAGCCGTGGGGTCGCTTGTCCAAGCCCTCGTTCCGCCCTCGCTGGGCGGAACGCCGATCGCGCTGGGAGCCTCGGGCGCCATCTTTGGTTTGTTTGGCTACCTGTGGGTGCGTCCGATGCTGGAACCGATGTACCCGATTCGGATTCCGCGCGGCAGCGTGGTGATGATCTTGGGCTGGATGTTTCTCTGCATGACCCCGTTGATCCCCGGGATCGCAAACGCGGCTCACGTCGGTGGACTGCTGGCGGGAATGACAATCGTCCCCTTGGCGATTCGGTTTTGGCCGCCATCGTGAACGGGCTGAAACGCCTGTTTGGCGGCCCAGCCGGAATCTCCAGTGTCCTTCGCGTCGCGCTGCCGCTGATGATCAGCACCGGCACTTTTTCGCTGGTGCTGTTTATCGACCGGACACTGTTGCTGTGGTACGACGGGTCGGCCATGGGAGCTTCGATGGCTGCCGGCAATCTGTTCTGGTCACTGATTTGCCTGCCCGTCGGCGTGGCATCGATGACCGGCGCTTTTGTGGCTCAATATGTCGGCGCCAATCAACAGCACAAGATTGGGCGATTTTTATGGCAAGCGGTGTGGCTATCGTTGATGACCGCACCGGTCTTTGCGGGCATCGCCATCATCACGCCCTGGCTGTTTGAACTTGCCTCCCAGCCGGCTAACTTGATCCCCATGGAGTCGATCTATTTGCGGATCCTGCTGATCGGCGCGGTCGGTTCGGTCATCGACACCGCGCTCAGCGGTTTCTTCAGCGGTACGGAACAAACCCAAACCATTATGTGGGCCAGCATCGCTTCAGCGTGCTTAAACATCGTGCTGGACGTGGGCTTGGTGTTCGGCATCGGTCCCTTGCCCGAACTGGGAATCGTGGGTGCCGGCATCGCGAGTTCCATTTCGTTTTGGTTCAAAGCGATCTTGTTTGTGGTCCTGATCGCCCGGCAGGCCGATGAACAAACGTTTGGCTTCCGTAGCGGCTGTGTGTTTGATTTCCCGCTGCTTAAAAAGCTGTTGTTCTATGGGCTGCCTGCCGGCTTGCAATTCCTCGTCGAAGCGGGCGGATTCACCTTGATCGTGTTGCAAATCGGTTCGCTAGGAGACCTCCCCCTGCGTGCGACGACGATGGCGATCAACTTCAACATGATCGCCTTTATTCCCCTCGTTGGACTTTCGATCGCCGCCTCGGTGCTGGTCGGACGTCATTTGACACAAAGCGGCCCGGCGTTGGCTCAACATGCTGTCAAGAGTGCCTGGGCATTGGCCATGATCTATTCGGGACTGTGGGCGCTGCTGTATGTAGCGCTGCCCGACTGGCTGCTGTCGCTGTACCGGCTGGGCGAAGTCGATGCGGGCTCCGAAGCATCGATCGTGATCGCCCGCAATCTACTGGGCTTTGTCGCTCTGTACGTGCTGTTCGATGCGACTCAACTGATTTTAGCCGGGGCGCTGCGAGGTGCTGGCGACACCTGGTTTGTGCTGCTCGGCACGGCAGCATGCTCTGTCATCGCGGTGGTCATCGGTGCCATCTTCGAACCCGACGAGGGAGCGCTGCGTTGGTGGTGGTGGGCGATCACCGGTTGGGTCTGGATGCTGGCGGTGATGATGTCGTTGCGTTTCTTTCAAGGCCGCTGGCGATCGATCGACATGATCGGCAAGCAAGACGTTCCCCCTCCGCCTTAGAGTCGGTATCGTGTCGTACAACGATCCGCGCGGCGGCACGGCAGGCCAGAGGCAGAGAAGTGGCAAGCCTGAGTCCTGGCAACGGGGTTGCCTGTCGTCCGACAAACGGACATCCTCGATTTTTCCTTCAACGATTTTTTTTGATGGCGATTGATCCAATCTGCGGCATGACGGTTGACGAGTCGACCGCGATATCGACCGAGCGTGACGGCGAAGTCTATTATTTTTGTTGCGATTCCTGTCGCATCAAATTCTTGCAAAACGCTGGTGATCCCTCGACGCCGATGGTTCACTCGATCGGCATCGGCGCGCCGGCACACGCTTGCTGTCATGGACCGGACAGTCCGCCCTCCGCCGCGGGGGCTCCGCAAAATGATGCCCTTTATATCTGTCCGATGTGTCCCGAAGTTGGTAGTGACGTCCCGGGAGACTGCCCGAAGTGTGGCATGCCCTTGGAACGCAACTCGGTTTCACTGGAAGAGGAACACGACCCCGAATGGACATCGATGAGCCGTCGATTTTGGCTCGCCTGTGTCTTGACTCTCCCCCTGTTTGCGATCGCCATGGGCCCGATGATCGGTTTGCCGGTCGAGCGTCTGCTCAGCCCGCTGGCGGCCCGCTGGTGGCAACTCGGCTTGGCCACGCCGGTCGTCTTTTGGTGTGGTTGGCCGTTCCTGGTGCGTGCGGCGCGCTCCTTGCGAACCGGCAATCTGAACATGTTCACGTTGATCGGCATCGGCACTCTGGCTGCCTACGGGTTCAGCGTGTGGGCGTTGCTGCTGCCCGACTGGATTCCGACAACCTTTACCACCGAAGGCCAAACCCCGCTGTATTTCGAAGCGGCCGCGATGATCACGACGCTGGTGTTGCTGGGGCAGTTGCTGGAGTTGCGAGCCAGAAAACAGACGGGCAACGCACTTCGAGAACTGATGGCTTTGGCCCCAGAGACGGCGAGGATCGTGCGCGACGGAACCGAGCAGTCGGTACCGTTGAGCGAAGTTCAGACGGGCGACTTACTGCGCATCCTGCCGGGCGACAAAGTTCCCGTCGATGGAACGGTCGTCGAAGGCCGCAGCCGTGTCGATGAATCGATGCTCACCGGCGAGCCAACAGCGGTCGCGAAAAGTGTTGGCGATCGGCTGATCGGTGGAACCGTCAATCAGACCGGTTCGCTGCTGCAAACGGCCGAGCAGGTCGGTCACGAAACGACATTGGCCCGAATTGTCGACATGGTGGCTCAAGCCCAACGCAGCCGTGCGCCGATCCAACGCATCGCCGATACCGTTTCCGGCTATTTTGTGCCCGCCGTCCTGGTCGCCTCCGTGGTCACGTTCCTCGCCTGGTGGTGGTGGGGACCTGCCGAATCGCGATGGGCTTACGCTTTCGTCAACGCGGTCGCGGTGCTGATTATCGCTTGCCCCTGCGCGCTCGGATTAGCGACCCCGATATCGATCATGGTCGGCGTCGGGCGAGGTGCGTCGAGCGGTGTCTTGATCAAAGACGCCGAATCGCTGGAGATGCTGGAACAGGTCGATACGCTGGTGGTGGATAAAACCGGCACGTTGACCGAAGGCCAACCGCGGCTGACCGAAACGATTCCACTGGCTGACTGGGAGGAGTCTCGGTTGCTGGCTTTGGCAGCGAGCGTCGAAAGGCAGAGCGAACACCCGGTTGCTCGAGCGATCGTCGAGGCGGCCGAACAACGTGAACTGAAGTTCCAAGCGATCGAGAACTTCGATTCCATCACCGGTCGCGGCGTGGAAGCCGAAGTGGATGGAGCATCGATCTTGATCGGCAACGCGGATCTGCTGGAAGAGCGTGGGATTTCGATCGAAGCAGTCGCCGCGGCACGCGCCTCGGAACTGCGGCAGCAAGGCTGCACGGTCGTTTTCTTGACCTCCAATGGCACGGTCGCCGGCCTGCTGGCGGTTGTGGATCCGATCAAATCATCCACGCACGAGGCGATGCGGGCGTTGCATGCCATGGGACTGAAAGTCATCATGCTGACGGGTGACCACGCTCAAACCGCCGCCCGAGTCGCTTCGGCCCTTCAGATTGATCACTTCGAAGCGGGAGTCAGTCCGGAGCAAAAACACGACCGCATTCAAGAATGGCGAGCCGCCGGCAGTAAGATCGCCATGGCGGGAGATGGGATCAATGACGCGCCCGCCTTGGCCGCCGCGCATGTCGGAATCGCAATGGGGACGGGCACCAACGTGGCGATGGAAAGCGCGGGAGTGACGCTGGTCAAAGGTGACTTACGTGGCATCGAAAAGTCGATTCGCCTAAGTCGTGCGACGATGAAGAACATCCGCCAGAATCTCTTTTTTGCCTTCATCTACAACGCCGCGGGCATTCCCATCGCGGCCGGACTGCTCTATCCCTTGCTGACAGTCCTGCTCAGCCCGATGATCGCGGCGGCGGCGATGAGTCTGAGTTCGGTGTCGGTGATCAGCAATGCCCTGCGTCTGCGCAAGATCGACCTGTAAAGACAGCGATCTGTAAAGACGTCGCACGGTCACGGTGAACCCGCTGGCGTTTACTCGGCGAGCAGGGTTTCGATGTGTTTGCGAAATTGAGCTTCGCCAGCGTTGCCTTGCCAATTCAGTTCGCCTTGCCACCAAGTCCGCACGTAACCTTGCTTGTCGATTAAATAGACTGTGGGCCACATGGTATTTCCCCACGCCTTCCAGTTCTCCGACGCGCCGTCCATCAGCACGGGATACTTGATGCCCGCGGCCTTCACTGCGGCGGCGACTTGCTGTGGGTCGCGTTCCGCGGAGGTTTCGGGGGTTTGAATTCCAAGCACCACCAAGCCTTGATCCGCATAGTCCTGATGCCAGGCCGTGTAGTGCGGCAAATTGCGTTTGCAGTTGATGCACTGAAAAGCATAAAAATGCACCGCCACGACGTTGCCTCGTAACGCTTCAAGCGAGCCTTGTGGTAAGGGCTGAAGCCAACGACTGTTAGCCATTTCCAACGACGGCGCGCCGGCGTGCGTTCGCTTGACACGACTGAAGTCAAACGTTTCGCCGACTAACTTACCGATCATTTGTTGCTGCGACTCGGTGAGCGAACCGACTGTCTCGGTGCGTTCTTTAGCTTGGGCTGCGAGCAGTTCTTCTCGCAGCGTCTGCTGATCTTCGTTGGCGAGTGTTCGTTGTTCCACCTTTTGCACCAGCGCGTCGGTCTCCGATGCAATGACTGGGAACTGCTTCAACTGCGTGTCGGTCAGTTGCAGAGCTTGCGCGACGTCTGGCATAAAAACCATCCGTGTCCCCAACGCCTGACGCTCCAACTGCAGCAGACGCTGCCACTGAACATCGCTCAGCAACGTGCGCAGTTTTTGTTTGAGGTCTTGTGTGACCTGTGCGGCGACGGTGCGACGAACCGCCATGGGTTCGATCCTGGACGGCCACCAACGGGCGTCGAGTGGCCGCAGCGCCGATTCGAGCTGACGCTGCTGTTCGTCAGTCAACTCCAACTCGTCCCAGACCCCTTCGTTGCGGATCATCTTCATCAGCACCGGCGGCATTTCGATGTTCAGCGCCGGTTCGGCTGCAGTCCCCCTGCTCGAGACCGCCATCGATATCCCGATCGTCAGACAAACGAGGGTGCATAAAGGTTGTAACGGAAGCATTCGCTTTTTCGCAGAAAGATAAAGAGGTAGAAAGTGAAGCCCAGCGGGGAGGAACCTGCAAGCTGATAAGCGTATTGTAAGAATCCCCGTCCAAACCGCCAAATTTTCGTGACTGCGAAGATGTTTCTGCTGCTTCCGGCGGTTTCCCGACGTGCCATCGGCAGCTCGATTGACTATAATGAAATCATGAATTTTCCCACCCGACGATGCACCCACCCCCTTCCGCAAACCTCCCGCCTGCTGACGATGTTCCAACCGCTTGGCTTACCGGCGATCCGCTGCATCTGGCCGTTACTACTGATCGCTGCGCTGTCGGCGACGGCGACGGCCAGCGACGCGGCTCGACTGTTGCTTTCCGATCGCTGCAATCTGTGCCACGGCCCCGATGCGACGAGTCGCGAAGCCGACCTCCGATTGGATACGCCCGAAGGCTTGTTCGGCACGGCCAACAACGGCGGGCGCGAGGTGGTTGTCGCCCCTGGCAAGCCGGCGGAGAGCGAATTAATGCGCCGCATCTTGTCCGACGATCCGTCTGAAAGAATGCCCCCACCGGAGTCGAACTTGGCCCTTACCGATGCCGAGATCGCCGTTCTGGAAAAGTGGATTGCCACGGGCGCGGACTGGGAATCGCATTGGTCGTTTCGTCCCATTGTGGCCAAGCCACCGGCCGTCATTTCCATCGACCATCCTGCCGGCCCGGCCCCTGAACCCGACCACCCTGTCGACCGTTTTATCACGCGGAGGATCGTCGAGCAGCAGCTTGAGCCGACGCCCGAAGCCGACCGCGCGACGTTGCTGCGCCGATTAAGCTTCGACCTCACGGGCTTGCCACCGACGCCGGAAGAACTGGCTGACTTTCTCGCCGACACAGCCCCCGATGCTTACACTCGACAAGTCGACCGCTTGCTCGCTTCGCCTCGCTTTGGCGAACGCATGGCCGTTCCGTGGCTCGATGCGGCACGTTATGCCGATACGTATGGATACCAGTCCGACGTTTACCGCGAGATGTGGCCATGGCGCGATTGGGTAATCGAGGCCTTTAACCGATCGATGCCCTACGACCAATTTTTGGTACACCAGATCGCCGGAGACTTGATTGAGCAGCCCACCCGTGAGTCGACGCTTGCGACAGCCTTTAATCGGCATCACCGGCAGACCAATGAAGGGGGCAGTATCGAAGCCGAGTTCCAGGTCGAATATGTCGCCGATCGAGTCAACACGCTGGGGACCGCGATCCTGGGACTGACGCTCGAATGTGCGCGCTGCCACGATCATAAATACGATCCGATTTCCCAGCGGGACTACTATCAATTCTTCGCCTTCTTCAACAACATTGATGAATCGGGTTTGTATTCGCACTTTACCAAGGCGGTACCGACTCCCACGCTGTGGTTGCCGACCGAATCACAAGCCCAACAACTGGCCGACGCAAATGGCAAGCTGGACGAGGCGATTGAGGCTCGCGAACAGATCGAGCAGGAGACCGAGCAACGGTTTTCAAACTGGTTGGCCACTGATCCGTCGCCTCCCGCAATCGATCCCGATTTGGTGGGACATTACACCTTTGACACCGCGGACAAAAACAGCGTGCCGAACGCCGTTCCGGATACCGCGCAGGGAGCTTTAAAAACGGGCGCTGCGTTGGTGCCGGATGATCGCACCTCGTCGGGCCAGCAGCTTGCCTTAACCGGCGAAGACAGTTTTACCACGCCCATCGGTGGCAAGTGGACGCGAGACGATCCGTGGACCATCGCCGCCTGGATCAAGGTGACTCAGCCGCACGAGCGGGCCGTGGTTTGGCATCGCAGCCGTGCCTGGACCGACGCCGGTAGTCGCGGCTTTGAGTTGCTGATCGAAGACGATCGCTGGAGCGCAGCACTGATTCACTTTTGGCCCGGCAATGCGATGCGGATCGTCGCTGAACAACCGCTGGAACAAAATCGTTGGACGCACGTGACCGTGCGCTACGACGGCAGCAGTTCCGCGGACGGCTTGTCGCTGTTTGTCGATGGCCAACCGGTCGCGACGACGGTCGTTCGTGATCAACTCGATCGCACGATCAATGGTGGCGGTGCCAATGAATTGACAGTGGGAGCTCGTTTTCGAGACCGTGGATTCGCGGGCGGGCATGTGGACGAATTGCGGCTGTACGAACGCGATTTGTCGGCGCTGGAAATCGCTGCGTTGGTCGATCCACAGGCGATCGCCACGGCCTGGGAAACGGCTCGGCAAGACGCTGCCCCTCAAGAAACCGAAGCCGCCAAACGCCTGCTGCGTGACTGGTATCGTTCGGCCGTTGACGAAGCATCGCGGACCGCTGCCGCGGCGGTTCAATCGGCACGTGAGACGCGCAGCCGCGTCGTCGCGACCGTCCGCGAAATCATGGTGATGGAAGAAATGCCGGAGCGACGTCCGACCTTTCTGTTGTCACGTGGACAGTACAACGCTCCTGCTGATCCGGTCCAACCGAATACACCGGCGGCGTTGCCACCGATGGCCGAGGGCCTGCCGGCGAATCGACTGGGCCTGGCACAATGGCTGGTCGATGATCGCAATCCGCTAACCGCCCGTGTCGCCGCCAATCGCGTCTGGACGCATGTGATGGGGACCGGTTTGGTTTCCACTGCCGAGGATTTTGGCAGCCAGGGGCAACCGCCCACACACCCTGAATTGCTCGATTGGCTGGCGGCGGAACTGCAGCATCACGGCTGGGACATCAAACGGCTAACGCGGCTGATCGTCACCTCCGACGCTTACCGGCGGTCTTCGGTGGCCGACGCGGCGGCGCGGGAACAAGACCCCGAGAACCTGTGGTACGCGCGCGGCCGTTCGCGTCGCTTGTCGGTGGAAATGATCCGAGATGGCGGCTTACTCGCGGCCGGGTTGCTGGCCGATCGCGTGGGCGGACCGCCGGTCAAGCCTTATCAACCGGCAGGTCTGTGGAAAGAGAAAAGCGCCGGAGCTTACAAACGCGAACCGGGCGCCAACAGTCATCGCCGCAGCATGTACACAATCTGGAAGCGGACTTCGCCGCCCCCGTCGATGCTGCTGTTCGATGCGCCCGATCGAGAAGTTTGCGTGGCAAAACGCCAACTGACGCAAACTCCACTGCAAGCGTTAGTCCTGCTGAACGATGAACAGGCCGTGGAGTCGGCGCGAGGCTGTGCGGCCCGCGTCCTCCGAGAGACCGCCGAGGTCACCGCGAATCGAGATGCCGCCCTGCTTGATCGGCTTTGCCTAATCTTGCTGGGACGCCCCGCCGATGAGCGCGAGCGATCGGTCTTGCTGTCGCTGCTGGAGCAACAACGAGAAACGTTTGCACAACAGACCACCGCGGCAGAAGAATTCTTGGCCGTTGGCGATTTCCGCGCTGCAGAGGATGTGTCTCCTAACGAATTAGCCGCCGTGACGATCATTGCTCAAGCGATCATGAACTACGCCCCTTGTGTGAGGCAAAACTAATGCGTGAACCAGAATTAATGCGTGAAGCAGAACGAGTGGACTCGCAAGCCGTTCGCCTGAACCGTCGTCACTTGTTTGGTAACGCCAGTTTGGGAGTCGGCACGGCCGCTTTGGCTTCCCTGCTGTGCGATCGCGTGCAAGGTTCCGCCGTCGCGGGGGAGCCACTGCTGACGGAGCTGCATCATCCGCCGAAAGCGAAACGGATGATTTCGCTATTCATGAGTGGCGGCCCCTCGCAGATGGAACTGTTCGATCACAAGCCACTCCTGAATGAACTCAATGGCACCGAGTTACCCGATTCGATTCGCCGTGGACAGCGGTTGACCGGCATGTCGGGCAATCAGTCGAGCCTGCCGGTGGCCGGGTCGCTGTTCAAGTTTTCGCGTCACGGAGAATGCGGCACCGAGATCAGCGAGTTGCTGCCCTACACCTCCAAGATTGCCGACGAAATTTGCGTCATTCGGTCGTTGCATACCGAAGCGATCAATCACGATCCCGCCATCACTTTTATGCAAACGGGTTCGCAAATTGCCGGCCGCCCATCGCTGGGCGCCTGGCTCAGCTATGGCCTGGGCAGCGAAACCGAACAACTGCCTGCCTTCTGCGTGATGATTTCCAAGAACGGCAGCGGACAACCGTTGTACGCCCGTTTGTGGGGCAGCGGATTTTTGCCTACAACGCATCAAGGGGTTCAGTTTCGCGCCGGCAACGATCCCGTGCTGTACCTCAGCAATCCGCCTGGCATTTCGCGTCCAGCCCGCCGGAAGCTGCTGGACGGTTTGGCAGCACTGCATGAGAACCTATATCAGCAAACGCTCGACCCGGCAGTCGAAAGCCGCATCGCCCAGTACGAGATGGCCTACCGCATGCAGGCTTCGGTCCCCGAAGTTGCCAACATTGCCGACGAACCTCAGTCGACTTTTGACTTGTACGGCGAAGATGCCAAGCAGCCCGGTACGTTTGCGGCGAATTGCTTGATGGCGCGACGCCTGGTGGAACGTGGCGTCCGCTTTGTGCAACTCTTCCACCAAGGCTGGGACCAACACGGTGGCTTGCCCGGTGGGATTCGCAAGCAATGCAAGAATACCGATCAAGCTTCGGCGGCGCTGGTGCGTGATCTAAAACAACGCGGCCTGCTGGATGATACGCTGGTCGTCTGGGGCGGAGAATTTGGCCGCACCGCTTACAGCCAAGGAGCGTTGACCGCGACCAATTACGGCCGTGATCACCATCCAAGGTGCTACAGCATGTGGCTGGCTGGCGGCGGCGTGAAACGGGGCACGGTTTACGGTGCGACCGATGACTTCAGTTACAACATCCGCGAAAATCCGGTGCATGTGCATGACTTGAACGCCACTTTGCTGCACCAGTTGGGCATCGACCACACGCGACTGACCTTTCGGTACCAAGGCCGCCGTTTTCGCCTGACCGATGTCGAAGGCGAATTAGTCGAAGGCATTCTGGCCTAGCCCTACTGATTGATCGCCAACAAGTCCTTGGCGATCGGGCCCAAAACCGCCTCTTGCTCACTGGTCAACTCTCCCAGCAGAGGCAACATAGGACCGGTTTGCGAAATGCCCGCTAGGTCGACCGCTCGATGCAAGACGCGAATCGGATTAATCGCATTGCGTTGGTCTTCGAGCGGCTCAAAGCTCTGGCGGATCGCCTCAGCCGTCTCGTAGTCGCCCGCTTGGATTGCTTTCAGCATCCGCATGCTGCGCCGGGGGGCCACGCAGACGCAACCGCTGGTGAAACCGACCACACCGAAGTCACGCATGTGGACGATCGCCGGTTGTTCGCCGATGCCACTGACGATCCGTTCGCCGGGAACCTCACCCAGCAATTCACGCAGGTAGTCATCCTCGGCCGGATCGTCTCGCACGACCGCGTACTTGATCCACGAGATAACTCCATCATCGAACAGCGAACGGACCAACCGTGTCGGCAGCCAACGGTCGAATTTGAGGTACACCACCAGCGGTTTCTGCAGCGCTTCGGCAGCCAGTCGAATCCCGCGGGCGATTCCCTCGGCATCGGCAATGTCACGAGCGGGCAACACCATGACGGTCGGAAAATCAAAGTCCCGCAGCACTTCGATTTGATCCATCATCGTGCCAAACGCCGGGCCGATCGAAGGCACGACGCCGGTGGTCGGCTGGACCGATTCGGCCAGCATCTGCAGGGTCGCCGCGTATTCCGCCATCCGAATGTGATAGAAAACCGCGTTGCCACCGTACAGCAACAGATTCACCCCGCCCGACTCCAAGTGCTGGATCAGCCGTAGGTTCTGCTCGGGGCAGACTTGCAGGGCCTGATTCCGCGCCATCGGCGGGACGGCAAACACACTTTCCGCCAGCCGTTGCGGGGTCTGTGGGCGTGTATCCATGACGGTGGGATCCTTCTAACAGGAGACGACGATATCGGGAAGCAGGCGAAGAGAGATGACTATAACTATCACTGCGCCGGAGGAAAGCTGGGGTGCGAACGGAGCCACCTGTCGCAATGCCGTGCCGGGAGTCTTCGACGGTCCTGCGGTTGCCTCAGCCCAAGCGATTGGCCTCGCACAGTTGCCGATACGCCTCTGGATCGGCAGCAGCATCGACATCCCATAAATCGGCGGTGACCGCACAACGGGCGCCGATTTGCCGGACCGCGTGCTGGGATCGCTTCACCGCCTCGGCAAGCGTCCGCAGGCTTGGCGGCGCAAACTCACCAGCGCGCGCTCGCTGCTCCATCCAGCCGTTGCCACTGCGCGCCGGGATGATGGTGATATGCCGTGCGCCACAAGCGACCGCGTGTCGTACCGACAGCAGCGTCCACGCCACCGCTTCGGCTTCACCCGTCCAGGGTGGCTTGAGCATCAGAAAGACTCGCAAGTCAATCGACTGCGACTGGAGGGCGGCAGCGAAGCGATCAAAGTCATCGCGCGTCATCTGTTTATTCAACCGCCGCAGCATACTGGTTTGAACCGTTTCCAAACCGACGGCGATTTCCAAACGTGCCGCCAGCAAGTTCGCGAAGGCAGCCATGCGACGGCGACCAAAGCGAGGATGGTTCTCCACCACCACACGATCAAATCCCTGGACCGCTTCGGCGATCGCGCGATAGTCTTGTACAGGAACGCTACGCGGATCGAAAAAACTGCCGCTGTTGTACAGCTTGATGGTCCCCTGTCGCGGTTGGCCCGCGAGCGCGGTTTCGATTTGTTCGACCGTCGCCCCCGGCGGCGTGGGAGTGGTCAAGGTGTGTTGCCACAAGTCGCACATTGCACAGCGTAGGGGGCATTCCGCGGCGGCGAGCAGCAGAGTCGTGGTGGGAACCGTAACACCTTCGGCAGTCGGTTCTTCCTCGCGGATGACCGCGTTAGCACGCGCGGGATGCACCTGCGCGCGACGACCGCGGAGCGCCAGCACCTCGCGAGTCAACTCCGAGGGCATCAGGGCGTCTCGAGTAATTGCGCCGCTGCCGAACCGTTGAACTGTTCCGCGAAGGCATCGCGGTAGGCTTGCGGATCGGCGGGAAACAACTGTTCGAAAGTAGCATCGTCGACCGCCCCGCGTTGGAAGCGTCGCTTTTCAAACAGCGGCATCTTCAGGCCCGTGACAGCGAAGATGCCCGCAGCCACGATCTGGCCTTTCAGTTGATACAGTCGTTCGTGGTCCCAATCGGTCAACGACACAAACGGGATCGCTTCGGCAACTTCGATCACATCGGGCAATGCGAAAGGGCTGAACCCCTGGAACCCCAACACGCGTGCTGGAGCGGAAGTTCGCACATGACCGCGACTCTGCCCCCCGCTATAGACCAGCGAATGCTTGACCGCGTCGACGCCCCAACCTTCTTGATACAGCATGCGATTCCCCAACACGCTGCGGATCGTCAGTTCGGGATTTTCCTCAATCGGGTAATCCTTCAGATTCTCGTCACCGCCATCGCCGTCAACCAGGTAACGCCAATCGGGATACCGCTTCCGGATCTCGCGACACAGGGCCAAGCCCATCGTTGCCGCCTGAACATCGAGTGGTTTGTAGTCCTCGATCACCCGAATCGCTTGACGGTAATCGAGCGCGCTGCGTGGGACTTCGACCCGCTCCAGTAACATTTCCATGTGGATCGCGCGGAGGAACTCGATCGCCTGCGGGGCATCTTTTGCATCGTCATCAACGCCCAACGTAAACGCCTTCAGCCGCTGAGGTGCCTCTCCGCGTCGCAGCAACAGATAATTCAGCACCATCAGCACCGCTCCGCTGTCGACACCGCCGCTGAACAACACCCCGATCGGCTCACGTTGGTCGATGCGATCCAACCAAGCGTCACAAACGCTCGCCAACTGTCCAATATATTGCCGACCAATGGCTTCGATGTCGGCTGGCAGGCGATTTCTTGCAGGGGTAAAGAAACGGCTGAGCTGGGGGTTAGGATCGGGACATCCCACTAGCTGCAGTTCCATCAGATGGTGTGCCGGCACCATCCGAGTGTAAGAGGGATGAAATTGATCCTGCAGCCCTTCGATGGCCAACTGCTGGTAGATCTCATCGATCCGCTCGGCAATGATTAAACAGGGGCCGGCCGCCCGCTTTGCCAGGAAATACCGCATTGGCCGCCCGATCGACCGCGCCATCCGAATGGTCTTGCCAACCTGCTGGCAGATCGCAAACTGGCCCTGAATCTCGCGGACTCGGTCCATTTGCCCACTCCGGACCGCTTCGGCGGCTTGCTCAGGTGTCCGATTGAGCAGTACGTTACCGTCCGGATCTAATAAGTTGACGACGCGTTCGACCAGCTTCAAAGGGGGCTGCATGACGGTTCCTTGGCGCATCGAGGCCACTGATTCAAGCGGTTGAGGTTATTCCTGTGCCGGTTATGCGGTTAAACTAGCTTATCAGAGCTAGCTTAGGAAAGCCTGAGCATCGCGCCGATAACGATGGAGCAGAGGCTTACGGGGAACTACTCTGGTTTCTGTCAGCTTGAGTTGATGTGTTTCCGAGAGACGGCTGGCTTGGCGGGCGAATCCGGCGGCCCGGCATCGACAGTCTGCCTGAAAGGGGAAACACCATCAACACTGGAACCACGCTCGCTTCTGGGACCACCCTCGCTATTGGGATTTGATCACTAGTGAATTTGCAGCGTTACTTCGACAACGGCGATCCTCCACGGACCAACTTCCTCGATATCTTGGAATATTGGTGCCAGCGGCAGGGTGAACAGCCTGCGTTTTACTTTACCGACGGCGACGCACAAGAAGCTTCGCTGACGTATCGCGAACTCTGGACGGAGATCCGGGGGCTGGCGGGCTACTTCCAGTCGCAAGGCATCGAGCGCAATGAGCGGGTTTTGCTGCTCTATCCACCAGGCCTCGATTTCGTGGTCGGCTTCTTTGCCTGCCATGCCGCGGGTGCGATTGCCGTTCCCGCCTACCCACCCCGAAAGAATCGCAAAGCAGGCCGAATTCGCTCCATTGCGCAGGATGCTCAGACACGATTTGCCCTCTCGACGACGACCGTTGCCGATCAATTAAGTGGCGAGAACCGGCATCCCGACCTCGAGAACATTTGTATCCTCGGTACCGACGCGACCGACAAGCGCGATTTGGCAAAGTGGCAACGCCCCGATTTGAAGGCGGACGACATCGCCGTCCTACAATACACTTCGGGATCGACCGGTTCTCCGAAAGGGGTCATGCTGACCCACCAGAACTTAGTCGTCAATTGCGAACAGATCACCTATGCGTTTCAGCCGCAAGGCACTCGCAGCGGCGTCACTTGGTTACCGACGTACCACGACATGGGGTTGGTCGGTGGCGTGCTGCAACCGGTCTTCTTCGGGAAGGCCAACACCTTGATGAGCCCCATGACGTTTCTGCAGCATCCGGTGAAGTGGCTGCGAGCGATCACTCGCTATCAGGCCAACATCAGCGGTGGGCCGAACTTTGCTTACCAGTTGTGCGTCGATAAAGTCGAACCCGAGGAAATGGTCGGCTTGGATCTGTCGACATGGCGGATCGCTTTCAATGGTGCCGAGCCGATTCGAGCGGCGACGCTGAAGGCGTTCTCGGAAAAATTTGCTTCGGTTGGCTTTCGCCATGATGCTTTCTTGCCATGTTACGGAATGGCCGAAACGACGCTGATTGTGACCGGTGGCCCGCGAGAAACGCGACCCGTTCATCGAACCTTTGACCGTCACCAACTCGATGCACAATTGGTGGTGCCCGTCGATCAAGACTCGCCCGCAGCGCGAGAACTGATCGGCTGCGGAGCGATCATCCCAGGGGAACGGCTCGAGATTGTGGATCCTGATTCGCACGCGATATTACCGGCCGGCAAAATCGGCGAAATCTGGATTCAAGGCCCCTGCGTCGGCAAGGGCTATTGGCAGGCCGAACGTGCCACGGAGGAAACTTTTGGAGCCATGTCGAACGATGGGCAAGGTCCCTTCCTACGCACCGGAGACCTAGGCTTTCTGAACGAAGGCCAACTGTTTGTCAGCGGTCGCTTGAAGGACATGATCATCATTCGGGGCGTTAATCGGTATCCGCAAGACATCGAGCAAACGGTCGAGCAAGCCAGTGATGCGGTTCAAGCTGGGGCTGTTGCCGCATTTTCAATGGAACATGATGGTCGCGAACAACTGGTCATCGTCGCCGAAACCGTGCGAGCTCGAGACATCGATCGGGACGCGCATCTTCAAGCCATCCGGCGGGCTGTGACCGCCGAGCACGAGCTGCCGCCCGAGGCAGTCTATTTGGTTCGCAACAGCTCAGTCCCGAAAACCAGCAGCGGCAAAATCCAGCGGCATGCCTGCGTCGACGCAGTCCGCGATAACACGCTGAAAGTGGTCGCCAAGTGGGTCCGCTGGGAAGAAGCTCAAAGCGGTGGGCGGAATGCCGCGCCTGCCATGCAGGCCGCCAGCGTTAGCGATGATGATCGCGATTTGTTTGCCACCGGTTCGAATCACCCGATCGAAGGCCGCAAGCTAAATCCCGACATCCTGTCCGCAGTCCTCCAACACGTGCGGTCCATTGCACAAGAACGCGCCGGCCACATGGATGCCAACACCAATATCGTGCTCGACCTGGGGCTCGACTCGCTCGAGCGTCTGCAGATCGCGCACTCATTGGAACAGGCCTTCGGCGGACGCTTTCCCGAAGAGGTGCTGCAGGACATCGAGACCATCGGAGAGGTCGCTCTGGCGATCGAGCAACATATGGGCTCGACGGTCACCGATCTTGCACGCCTGCAAGTCGTCAACGGCAACGGTTCGGCTCCCAAGACCATCGAAGTCGCCGAAGACTCTTACAGCTTCAACCAATTTCCCGAGTACCTGCGTCTGAAACAGACGATGGCGCAGTTGCTGATGACGGGCGTACCAAACCCCTATTTCTCGGTTCATGATTCGGTCGTTCGTGATACGACGTTCATCGATGGACAGGAAATGATCAGCTTCGCCAGCTACAACTATCTGGGCATGTCGGGTGACCCCGAAGTGAACCGAGCGGCCGAAGAAGCGATCGAACGCTACGGCACGAGTGTCTCTGCGAGCCGTTTGGTGTCGGGTGAAAAACCGGTCCACCGGGAACTGGAACAAGCGATCGCCAAATGGATCGGCGTCGATGATTCGATCACGATGGTCGGCGGCCATGCGACCAACGAGACAACGATCGGTAACCTGGTGGGCCCCGGCGACCTGATCGTCCACGATTCGTTATCCCACAACAGCATCGTCCAGGGAGCCATCCTGTCGGGCGCGCGGCGGCGTCCTTTTGCCCACAATCAATTTGAAGAACTCGACCGTTTGCTGTCCGAAGTACGCCACCAATACCGCCGGGTATTGGTGGTCGTCGAAGGGGTCTACAGCATGGATGGGGACTTCTGTGATTTGCCGCACGCCATCGAGGTCTGCAAACGCCACAAAGTTCTGCTGATGGTGGACGAAGCCCACAGTATCGGCACCATGGGAGCGACCGGTCGCGGCATCAGCGAACATTTCGGAGTCGACCCGCGCGACGTCGACATCTGGATGGGAACGCTCAGCAAGTCCTTTGGCTCGTGTGGCGGCTACATCGCCGGATGCAAAGAGCTGATCGAGCTGTTGCGGTACACGGCCCCCGGCTTTGTCTTCAGCGTCGGCTTGCCACCCTCGAATGCCGCCGCCGCGGTGCGCTCGATTGAACTACTGAAAGAACAGCCCGAACGGGTACGTCGTCTGCGCGACAACAGCGCCTTGTTCTTATCACTCCTCAAGCAAGCCGCCATCGACACGGGCCCCAGCGGCGGCACCGCCGTGATTCCCGTCATCACGGGGAACTCGTTGGTGGCGTTGCGTCTGTCACGACGCATGTACCTAGACGGAATCAATGTCCAGCCCATTCTGTATCCCGCCGTCGAAGAGTCGGCTGCTAGGCTGCGGTTCTTTATCACCAGCGTTCACACCGATCAACAGATCCGAGAGACAGCCTCTGCGGTGATCAAACATGCCGAGTCACTTGGCGTGCGTCGATTGTCCGAAGCGGTCGCGAGGTAAGCCTTGTGCACAGTCAAACAATTTGGCGAACCGACGTAGTGGAGTAGGCGATCTCAGTGGAGGGCACAGCAGCAGAATTAGCACAGTGGCTGCGATCCGCCGCCCGCGAAGCAGGCTTTCACCTCTTTGGGATCGCGCCGGCGGTCACTCCTGCCGGCTATCCACAGTTAGTGGACTGGATCGAAGCGGGCTACCATGCCGACATGGAGTACATTCCGCGGCGACTGGCTGCCTACGAACATCCTGACAGGGTCATGGGCGGCGTTCGCTCCCTCGTGGTGCTCGGTTTTCCATACCGCACGGCGCCCCACGCGAAATCGCAAGCTTTACACGGCCGCGTGGCGCGATACGCCTGGGGCACGGCCGATTATCACGACTTGATTCACCTGCGGCTGAAGCATATCCAACGGAGCCTGCGGGAGGCGCATCCGGAAATTTCCGTGCGAGGCGTGGTCGATTCGGCTCCCCTGATGGAACGGGAGTTTGCCAGACTGGCGGGCCTCGGTTGGAGTGGCAAAAATTCACTGACCATCAACAAACACGAAGGCAGTTATTTCTTTCTCGCCTGCCTGCTGCTCAGCGTGGAACTACCATCCAGTCAACCGCACGCGACAGACCATTGCGGCACTTGCACTCGCTGCCTGACGGCCTGTCCAACGGATGCGTTCGTGGCCCCCGGAGTGCTCGATAGCCGCCGCTGCATCAGCTACCTCACGATCGAGCACCGCGACCCGATCCCGCTCGAACTGCGCGGTCAGATGCAAGACTGGCTGTTTGGCTGCGATGTCTGCCAAGACGTCTGTCCCTGGAACACGCGAGGCGACCAGCAACGCTCCAGCGCCAGCGAGCCTGCCCTCCAACCGTCGGCGAACGCGCATCCGGTCGATCTGCTGGAACTGTTTCAGCTAGACGATGATGCGTTTCGTCATCGGTTCCGGAAAACCCCACTCTGGAGAACCCGACGTCGCGGCATTCTTCGCAATGCCGCCATCGTCCTCGGTAACCAACGTGATCGGCGCGCCGTCGCGGCCTTGGAACGCGGACTGCACGATTGCGAACCGATCGTGCGCGGAGCGTCAGCCTGGGCGCTGGGACAAATCGCAACCCCGGCCACCAAGGCACTGCTGGCCGCCGCTCGAACGCTGGAAGCCGATGCCGAGGTCATGCAAGAAGTGGAATGGGCGCTGGGCGTTTAACACGCGGCGACAAAACGCCCAAGCGTCGTTAGCGTTTGCCCTCCCCACCAAAGAAATTCTCTCTTGCTGCTTCGGAGATCGCCAAAACCGCGGGATGCTTCAACCTGCGTTCCACCGATATCGCGTAAAACTTTTCCGAGATTTCAGGGATGTGCCCAATCACCTCCACCATGTACTGGCGACAGACGTCCTCGGTGATGGCCGTTGGCGAAACAAACAGGCCTTCGCCGGCCTGACCAAAGACCTTCAGTACGGCGCTGTCCTGGAACTCATGCATCGTTTCGGGGCAGATGCCCTGGTCATCAAACCATTGCTCGAGTGCGCGACGGAGCGTCGTATTTTGCGTCGGCATCAACATCGGTGCGCCGTGCAAGTTATGCGGAAAATCTCCACCATAGCGTTTCGCAAGTGCGGGCGTCCCCAATACCGACACACCACTCTCTCCAAGCAGATGGTTAAAAGCTCGGACATGCACGTCGGGCGTCAAAGGGGAATTGGCCAACACAATATCCAGGCGATGCAACGCCAGTTCGCTCAGCAAATCGTTCAGCTTGCCCTCATAACAGATCAACTTGACCTTCTCCGGCATCGCCAAGGCAGGCTTCAACAAGTGATAGACGACCAATTTGGGCAATACGTCGGGGACGCCGACAAGCAATCGCATGGTGTCCGAACCAGGGCGGCCTTTCAATGCATCGGTTAGCTCCTGACCGAGCGAAAAAATCTCGTCCGCATAGCGAAACACCATCTGCCCCGTATCGGTCAATACCAACGAACGCCCTTTGCGATCGAATAACTTGATGCCAAGAGACTTTTCCAGCTTTTGAATCTGACTGCTCAGAGTCGGCTGTGCCAGATGCAACTGCTCTGCCGCCCGGGTAATGCCCCCCTCTTTGGCGACCATCCAGAAGTAGAGCAAATGGTGGTAGTTCAGCCAGTCGTTCACGCAAACCTCGGTTTTGTTTTTTAAATGAATCGACGCCCAAATTCTATTTGTCTAAATGAATGGGTTGGTCGTAAAGTCTATCAGCCTAAGACTCTAGCTGACCTCTCTTTTTTTAAACGGGAAGCGCTGATGACTGTTTCGATTACCGACCGCGACCAGCTACTGACCAACGAAATGCGGCAGTTCGCCGAGCGTCGATTATTTTTTGCTCTGTCCCGATTTGAGTCAAAAATAGAGACCGTGTCGTTGCTAATTACCGACGAAAACGGTCCCCGAGGGGGCATCGACAAGCTGTGCAAGCTTGTGATCCGACTGCGGCATCTGAATGAAATTGTGATCTCCGATAAGGACGCAAACGTGTCGGCTTGCGTGGCCCGACTGGCTCAAAGAGCCGGGCGTGCAGTGTCGCGGTCGGTCGATCGTTCGCAGCGTTTTCAGCGTCACGCTCCCCAATCGGCAGAGCCCTCGGGGCTGATCTGATTCCCGCTTCCTCGTGAGTCCCCCTTTGGCTATCCACGCGATTGCCGATTTCCATGGAGGTCAGGGCATGCCCTCGACGACTACTAAGCCACCTGTGAAACGACGCTCCGAGATTTCGTACTCCGAGGCTGCTTTGCTGGACGGAACGCTGGAGTTCTTTGAAGAACTTGAATTCTCCGATCCCGACGCTCGCCGACAATTGCTGCGTGTGCAAGTCAAGCCTCACAAAGGCCGACGTAGCAAACCACCGGCGGGGATACCGGTTCACCTCGCTCACCTCTGGTCCGTGCCGCTGCTCGGGCCCGAGGAGGAGGTGGTCTTGTTTCGCAAGTTCAATTTCCTCAAATACTTGGTCGCTCGTGGACGGCAAGAACTGCGAGCCTGCCGCGGGAGCGTGCGAGCGTTGAAACAACTGAGGAAAGATTTTATCGCCTCGCGACGCACCCGGGATCGACTGGTGGAGGCCAATTTGAGACTGGTCGTCTCGCTGGCAAAGCGTCATGTGCATGTCCCATCAAACGACTTTGACGAGTTCATCAGTGTCGGTAACGAAACGTTGATGCGTGCGGTGGAACGTTTTGATTATCGCCGTGGCTTTCGCTTCAGTACCTACGCCTACCAAGCCATTCAGCGAGCTATTTTCGGCCAAATGGCTCAAAACCGCCGCCATCAGTTCGCGCCCCTCTACGAGGACCAAGACCAACTCGACGAATCGGTCGCTGAATCGCCCATTCATCCACTCGAGGTGCTTGATAATCAGGAGCAACGGGAATGGCTGCGAAGGGTGCTCAAGACACTCGAACCGCGAGAACGCCGCATCGTGATCGCTCGATTTGGCATGGCACGCGGCACCGAACCGTGCTCTTTTCAGAAGATTGGCGAGCAACTAGGGCTCAGCAAGCAACGCATTCGGCAGCTCTTTGATAGCTCTCTACAAAAACTTCAATCAGCGGGGGCCGAGACCAGCTTCGCCCGTGGTGTTTTGGCAGAAGGCTAACGAGGCTAACGCAATTTTCCAGCGAGCAGTCAAACGGGTTCGGAAACAAACCGGTTCGGAAATAGCGACAAATCTTTTGAAATCAGGCAACGTAGAGGAACGGCGCCGCAACCTGACGCGGCGACGCCCAAGCTTCTCCTGGGAAAACCAACCTCTGCATTCTTTCCCGCCGCCGTCGGGCTAGCCTTGCTTTTAAGGTCCCCGTAGTGACTGAGCCAGTCGAAACATTGTTTTGAGGGAGCTTTCTGGTTACGATAAATATGGGTTTTGAGCAAGCTCTGCTCCGCTTGCGAACCCCTCCCACCGATTCGCTTCCCGCCTTCCATTCCCACCTCGCGTCCCGATCGCTGGTTTTCCCTCCAGCGATCGCGATCACGGTGCCTATCTGCATGACAATCCTCCGGCATTCTCGTTTTCCTGTTTTGCTGTCTCCACTTTTGATGGGGTGTGCGCTGGTCTTCGGAGAACCCCCCCAGGGTGTGCCCGCCCCAACTGTCACGACCGATTCGAATGCGTCATCGGAGACCGACGCCGTACCGAGCCTTCCCGATGCCACGGCTGAGGTGACCGAACTCAACGCAACGGTGGCGGTGCCTCAAGAAGCAGCCTCCAACACGGAAACAGGCGATCCACCTTCGAACGATCCACCTTCGAACGATCCACCTTCGAACGATCCACCTTCGAACGATCCACCTTCGAACGACCCACCTTCGGACGAGACCACTGAGCAGACGTCCGAGAACGACCAACTGATGTTCTCCTTCAACGCCGTTCCTTGGCGTGACGTGATCACTTGGTTGGCGGACGAAGCCGATTTGGCACTCCACTTCAGTGAACTCCCCACGGGCAGCTTTACCTATTCGGATCCCAACGCCTTCGCGCCCCAAGAGGCGATTGAACGAGTCAACTTGTTCCTGCTTTCGGAGGGCTACACGCTGGTACGGAGCGGAAAGCTGTTGTCGGTGATCAACTTGGCAGATCCCCGGGGGCTGCAAAAGCTGGATGTACTGGCGCGGTTGGTCAGCGTGAATCAACTTGCCGAAGAGAGCAACCACGACGTGGTGAAGTGCGTCTTCCCACTAGGCCAGATCCAGGCCGAAGACGCAGTGCAAGAACTAAGTGCGTTGAATTTAATGTCGACGCCAGCGGTGCTGTCCAAGACGAACCAATTGATGATCACCGATACGGTGGCGAAACTGCAAAGCGTTCGCGCGGTCTTGGCAGCGTTTGAGACTCCCGAAATGTCCAACGGAACGGTCGTCCAAAATTTCGCTTTGGACCACGTCAGTGCCGAGGACGTCTTGGTCGTCGCGCGTCCTCACCTCGGTCTGGCAACGGATGAGATGATCGGCATCGACATCAGCCTCTCCGCTGACCTGCAAGGAAAGAATCTGTTTGTCACGGGCGTTGAAGACAAAGTCAAGCTGATCGAGGGTTTGGTTAAAGCGATCGATGTGCCGCAGCCACAGATGAACACTCAGAATGGCGAGATGGTGTTGCGATCGTATGTCGTGGGAGGCGGCAACGTGGAGACCATCTACAACGTTCTGCAAACGTTACTCGCTCGTCAGTCGGTGCGACTCTCGATGGATGAAACCGCCGGCAGCATCGTTGCGCTTGCCGCGCCATCGGTCCATCAAGAAATCGCGGCCACGGTTTCGCAACTCGAAGCCGATGTTGCCGATTTCGAAGTCATTCCACTGAAAACGGTTGACCCCTATTTTGTCATCAGCCTGCTCGAGGAGATGCTCGATATTCCAGGCCCTCTCGATAAGCCCGTCAAAGGTGCCGAAGCAGCTCCGAAAATTGACGCCGATCCTGGCAACATGCGGCTGTTTGTCCGCGGCAAGAAACAACAAATCGACCAGATCAAGAAAATCGTGGCCGGCCTAGAAACGGGCAACGTTCCCGGAGATAGCGAAGGCCCGGCATTACGTATTGTGCCGCTGGCTGGTCGACTGGGCGAGCAAGCATTGGAAACGGCGGCTCGGTTCTGGCGAGGCCCCAATCCGATCCTTTATTACCCGACTGCTAAATCGCCCGCCGATCAATCTTCGGAGCGCGTGCCTAACGATCCCGCCGTGGAACCTGCCTCGCCGCTCGACCAATCCGCAGAGTCCTCGGTTAGCCCACGGTTGCTTTCGTCAACCGGCAACAGTCAGGCCCCCATGATTCGCTGTCAGCTCTCGCCACGAGGCTTGTTGCTGCAATCGGATGACATCGCGGCACTCGACAAGTTTGAATCCCAGCTGCGGGCTTTGGTGGGACCGATGGATTCAGAACCTTTGCCGCCAGTGGTTTTTTACCTGAAACACTCCAAGCCGGCCGACGCGCTGCGAATGCTCCGCGAGCTGATCGATGGCGGTGAGATGACCCGCGGCAGCGAAGCCAATTCTTTGGTCAAAGGCTATGTCTCTTCCAGCTCAGAAGGGGCATCGATGTTTGGCTCGATGATGACTTCCGATGAAGGCACCACGACGATGATGGCTGGCTCGATAACAGTGGTTGCCGATTCACGGCTTAACCGTTTGATTGCTCAAGGCACCGCGGCGGACATCGAGTTAATCGAAGACTACTTAAAAATCATCGACAAAGACCGAAGCATCACGTCGATCGAAACCTACGGCACTCCGCATGTGATCGAACTGACCTACACTCGGGCCGATGAAGTCGCCGAAGCGATCCGCGAAGCTTTTGCCGGTCGCATCCTGACCGACAATCAAAACGGACAGGGCAGGGGAGGCGCCGCAAACGCACAGGCCGCTCAGCAAGCTCAACGCGAAGCCGAAGCGAGACAGAGGGCGGAGGAGAAGAAAGGCATCAAGCCGACGCAGAACCCTGCAACCCGGGACCTCGAACCCAAGTTGACCGTCGCCGTCCACGAGCCAAGCAATTCGTTGATCGTCACCGCTCCACCGCAATTGTTTGCCGAAGTGGAGCAATTGGCGTTGGCGATCGATGCCAGAGGGGAGCAGTCGATTACCGTGGTCGCTCCAAGCAGCAGCGCCGCCTTCGGTGCCGTGCTTGAAGAGCTGTTGCAAGGCGAAGGAAGTTCGTCGGATCAACGGCCCACATCACGGACCTCTTCCTCACAACGCTCTCGCGTCAGCCGTTAAGGCACAAGGACCCCACGCCATGCCTCGCTGCCATTCGCTACGCGCTCTGATCGGGTTGTGCTTGCCGCTGTTTTCGATCGCCTGTCCTCTCGGCTCGCTCGCCTATGGACAAGCCGGCCTGCGAAAATCGTTGGAGCGGCTCGATCGAAACGAAAATGGCGAAATCGATCCCGAAGAAGTCACTCCTTTGGCACGGCCCTACCTCGAAAGGATCAGCAAAGCCAAACGGATGTCGCTCGGCCGATCCAATTCCATCGAAGAGTGGCAAGAGGCGGCACGTGTCTACCACGCCCTCCAAAATGGCGTTTCAGGTAGAAATGTAACGCCCAAACGAGCGGGTGGTGTCATGTCTTTCGGGCCGGAAGAGGACCAACCGCTTGTACCCGAGTTTGGCTTGTCGGAAGTGAAATACCCGTACATCCAAGATGACTTGGATCAAGCCGACCGGACGTTGCGTCGCAGCGACCGCAATAAAGACGGCTACATCGATCGGGCAGAAGCTCGTCGTGCCGACTGGACGCACCGCGATCCATTCGAAGAGGACTACAACAACGACGATCGGCTCAGCCGCCTGGAACTGGCGCAGCGGTACGCGCGACGACGTCTGTTGTCTGGGACTGCCGGCGAACTGATCAAAAAAGCGGTCCGCACAGGAAATGGGATTCGATCATCAGACCGTCGTGACGATTCACGTCAAGACGATTGGCGAAGCAGACGACGCGGAGGCATGGAGACCTACTTGGCGAGGACACTCCTCAGTCGCTTCGACTCCAATCGCAACGGGCGCTTAAGCGAAGTGGAGGCGGGCAGCATGGGGATCCCGTTCGGACGCATGGATGTTAATCGTGACGGCGAACTGGATCGTGACGAATTACAGGCCTTCATGAGTGAGTTGCAAGACGAAGCGGGAGATATTTCCGAGGGTTTGCCTAGTTGGTTTTACGAGCGTGACAAAAACCGAGACAACCAAGTTGCGATGGCGGAGTTCGCCGAGGAATGGACCGAAGAAAGCTTGCGTGAATTCAACGAACTGGACACAAACCAGGATGGCTTGCTGACCATCAATGAAGCCATTCAAGCGAAATCGCTGGTGGGTGGAAACTACACAAATCGAAACGCCGAAATCCTTGCCCCTCGCAAAACGGTGATCTCGGAAATTGTCGTCGATGATGAGTTCATCATCAGCGATTTAAATTTGCAATTGTCTATCACACACACGTATACCTCACAGCTCGATGGCTTCTTGATCGGCCCCGATGGACAACGCATTGAATTGTTCACCAACGTCGGTGGCAGCGACGATCATTTCACTCGCACGATTTTCGACGATCAATCGGGAACGCCGATTACAAAAGCTCGCCCCCCCTTCGAGGGAAGCTTTTCTCCCGAAGCATTGCAAAAACGCCAGCCAAGCCTGAGCCACTTTAACGGCCAGAGCATGAAAGGCGTTTGGCAATTGGTGATTAGCGGTTCGCGTAGCGAACGGTTCGGCATGCTGCACAGTTGGGGTTTGACCGTGAAGCCGGAGTAGTTTGCCTACTTGGTCGTCACCCAGATGTTTCGAAATACCACGGGGTTGCCGTGGTTCTGCAAGAACAACGCATCGGGTCCAACCCCTTCCGCATTGCGGCCAGGCGTCCCATGAGGCAGCACGCGGTCTTCATGAATGACCACTCCGTTATGGGAAATCGTGACCTGCGCGTTCTTGACTTTGTTGCCTGAATCATCATATCGGGCAGCAGTGAAATCAATGTCGTACGTCTGCCAAGCCAGCGGTGGCAAGCACATGTTGACAATCGGCTCGGAGACCGAATAGATCCCTCCGCATTCATTGTCCTTGCCGTCTAGCCCGAACGAATCGAGCACCTGCAACTCGTAGCGGCTTTGGATATAGACCCCGCTGTTACCGCGTGCCTGCCCGCGAGCTTGAGGCATGAAGGGCGTGCGGAATTCAATGTGCAGATGGTGATCACCAAACTTTTCTTTACTGGCACAGTTGCTTGCGGCAAGCCATTTCCCGTCGACCATTTGACCATTTACAAAGGCATCCGCGGAGGAGCCGTCAAACAACACCACCGCATCCGCAGGTGGCTTGGCACCGAGCGTTGGACTGCTGCGTTTCGTCTTTTGCAGCGTTCCAATCAACTTGCCTTCCGACTTCACTTTCGCTTTGCCATCGGCTATTTCGACGATTGCACCTTCGGTCTCCACCGTCAGTTTGCCATCGACTGCCGTACCTTCCACTCTGGTGACTTTATCCCCTCTTTTCCAACCCGCACCTGGCAGACCGCCATAAAAGCCTACTGCTTGAAATCGATGATCCCCCAAAGCAATGACTTGAGCGCCAAAACGTTTTTCGCCATCGGCGGTTTGAACCACCCCTTCGTACTCGCCCTGCAGCGCGTAATCGGGACCTGCGTTGGCCGCGTCGGTGTATACCGGTCCTTTCGAATCAGCACCTTGCGAGGTGCTATGCGAGAGCACCATGGAAACGACGGCAGAGAGACATAACAATCGATTGGTTCGTAATACATTCATCGGGGAAATCACTTTGGGGAAACGGGGGGGGAGAGACAGGAAGCACACTTCGTCGCAACAACATTCAGTGACTGTCGCCGGGATGCCGTTCCTGCAGCAGGAGCGAAAACAACCAACCTTCTCGGTGAGATGGGTTGCCTCGTCAGGGACGATTATAGCATCCTTCCGCTTGCCGATTTGGCTTGGCAGCGTTTCCTATCGCGGCAACAAGGGGCGAACGCCACCCTCCATTGTTTGCGGCAACACGCGTCGAGGAACCAAACCCGCAGCGACGAACAGACGGCTGACACAGCTCATCAGGCGATGCCATTCCTCGAGCAACTCGGGGACTTCAAACGTTCCGCCATCGGCCCGTCCAAGACCACGTTGGCTAACCACAACGGTCGTTCCGAGATGCAATAATGCCTCCAACACCAAATGATCGCGACGGTCCTGCTCGCTCAAGTCGGGATCGTCGTAGATCCAAATATGAGCGGACATGACTTCGTCCATCATCCGCATTGCGGCCTGCCGAGCCGACGAAGCGGTAATGACAAGCGACTGTGAACCGCAGACAATGTAAAACTTAGTCATCGAAAAACCTTCCGTGATCGAGCGATAGTGAAAACCGAGCCGAAATCTCTTTTTTTAGCCCGCCGCGGAGAACGTTTCCCCTCGACAGAACGTATCTTCGGCGTACCGTTTGACACCTTCGGTCAATCCCGTTTTGGCTAGGTATTTGCTTGACCAAGGATCGTGCGACAAAAAAGTGTCGGGTACCTTTTGCGAGGAACTCGCCCTTCAGGTGCTTCGCACAAAAGGTACCCGACACTTATTTATCGCTCATTGCCAAAGCAATTGGCCAGACTCTTAAGAAAGACAAATCAGTGCGGATTTGGATCGACGCGGATGCCGCCCCCACGGAAGTCAAACAGATCGTCTACCGAGCGGCGAAGCGACTTGAAATCGAAACACTGCTGGTCGCCAACCGCTTACTCGATACGCCGCCTGGTTTAACGATGGTTCGATCGATTCAGGTCCGAGAAGGTGCTGACGAAGCCGATCGCTTCATCCACCAGCACGGTACTGCCGGGGATCTTGCCATTACCGCCGACGTGCCTCTCGCAGGCGACCTAGTGGCGAAGGGGCTGTATGTGATCGACCCGCGGGGCGACGAGTACTCCCCCAACACCATCGCGTCGCGACTCTCAATGCGCAACTTCATGGATACCCTGCGAGGAGAAGGGATGGTCGGCGGAGGCTCCGCACCGTACGGCGACGCCGATAAAAAAGCCTTCGCAGCCACCTTCGACCGCTTGCTTACCAAAGCGATCCGCCAAGCCCAACAGGCTCCCCCTGAAGCTTGAGCGCCCGCTAAGGCAGGGCGGCAGACTGAATCGCGTCACGGATTAGCAATGGCCGATCGGTGGTAATGGATTGCACCCCGAGTGCTTGCAATGTCTTGGCAGCATCGATGCTGTTGACAGTCCAGGCGTGCAATTCAAATCCAGCCTTCGCGACGGCGCCCGCAAACGCGTCATCGACCACGTCTAAATTCGCGTTGGTTCCCAAGCCTGTCGCTTTCGAACGTTGCAAGACGGCCAAGACCTTCTGTTGATCCGGTGCCCAACTTCGGCCAAGCCCGGTTTGCTTATAGGAGGTCAACCAGTTGGCTTTGTACTGCGGCATCTGCTGTCGTGCCTGAGTGATCACCGCTTCACTAAAGCAAATAACCAAGACCTGCTGATCATCTAATCCAGACTCCGCCAATTCCGTCTGCAGGACCGGCAAGATTTCGGGGCCACATTTAATTTCCACCAGAATCTGTTTACCCGGTGGAACGGTGGCCAGAACCTCCCGCAGCGTCGGCATCCTCTCGTCTGCAAACGCCTGGCCTTTCCAGCTTCCCACATCCAACTGCTGAAGTTCGGCCAAGGTCGATTGGGCCACCACCAATTCCTTCTGCTTCGGGGCCACCCGCTTGGTCGTCTTATCGTGCAGGCAGACGATCTGTCGATCCCGCGTCAAATAAAAATCGCCTTCAATCGCATCGGCACCTTGATCCCAGGCGAGCCTAAAAGCTGCCAAAGTATTCTCCGGCGCGTCAAACGAAGCACCCCGATGGGCGACGATCTGCTGAGCCTGCAAGGTCGGCAGACAGGCAATCCCAAACAATCCGCAAAGAACCACTGTTAAAGCACGCATCAAAAATTTCTAGGCAAGAGAACCGACGGGATTGGCAAGCTTTGGAGCAACAGACGCCTCAGGACATCTGCATCAGTTGACTTCTCCAAACCCTCACCGTGAACAATGGGAAACGAACGCATCTGGATTGCCGAGCTAGTCCAGCGACGGTCAGGGCTTACGTTGGTCCGGTCGTCGAACCATCTCCCAGCAGATCAAAATTGTACTCGGTGCGTTCCGCGGAAACCGAAACCTTTAGCTTCGAATTCTTGTTGTAGGCCACCGGCACGCGATCCTGCTTTGCATCGATTTTTACCGCTCCGCCGCTCTCGTCATCTAACTCTTCCTCCATTTCCTCTTCTCCAATACTCGCGGTGGTACTGATCCGCACCACCTTCTCGCCTGGAGGAGTGCCATCGACTTCACTGTTGTACTGCAGTGCATACAGGCCGTTGGAATCGGTTGTCGCGTAGGCGTACGTGCCGTCATCCGCTTCGAAAAACACAACCGCGCCGACGAGCGGCTCGCCATCCAACGTGACTTTGCCCTTCACGGGGACCAAACCGATGCCCGAGTAATCGGCCTGCAAGCCACCACTGCAACCCACCAACAGGGTGGCCATCAGCAGCAGGCCGCTCCCTTGGGCCAGCAACAATCGCGATTTACAGATATTCATCATGAAAGAACCTCTTGTGGGAAAAAACGGGGAACGCAATCGTGACGGAGCATTTAATAGTCTCCCACCACTTCACCATCATCACGAGACCCCAGGGGCGAGTAGACCTGCATGTCGATCGAATCGCTGATAAACCGCACAGCGCCGTCGGTCAACGTATACTGAGCGCCCCCAATGTGGTAACTACCAAACGACAGCTCCATCAAGCGACCGTGCAAGGTTGGATCGCGACGACGAGCATTCGGCGGCACAAGCGTTCCACCGACCACCTCGGAAAATTCGGTCCCTCCGGTACCACTGTCGCACCGACACGGATCGATTTGAGGCGAACCGATATACCAGTGATCCATCGCCTGACCATCTTTGACAAATTGAGGGTCCGTATACGACTCGCCCACTAGGATCGTGTGGCTTGTTCCATCGATGACATCACGAAAGCGAATGTCACTGCAGGCGAAAAAGATGCCATTTTGGTCGGTATTCTCCAACCCCTTCGTCCCCGGGATCACAATCGTGCTGGTGTCGTCAGAGCTCGATTCATTCCCCGAATTGCCTCGGTAACTCGCCGGTACACGCCCTGGGATTCCGTTGTTGTTGACGTGCTCGGGCAGAGCCATACTGGGACATCGGTAGGCGGAAACGACCGTCCCCGCAGCGGCCTCATTGGGCGAACCATCCGCCCCCCAGTTGCCCAGTCCCGATTCCTGCCACAGCAGCGTATCGTACAAATTCTTTTGTTCCATTTGCGGCAAGATATCGGCATTCCAAACGCCTCCGCGATTTTCCCACCCGGCGGGAAAAACAAGGAAAGTGTCGTGGTAATTGTGCAGTGCCAAACCGTGTTGCTTCAGATTGTTGCTGCATGACATGCGTCGGGCAGCTTCGCGGGCCGCCTGCACTGCCGGCAACAACAGCCCTACCAACACACCGATGATGGCAATCACGACTAACAACTCCACAAGGGTAAAGCCACCACGACGGGGCAACCGGGGCGTGCCGGTCAAGGACAACGTACGCATTTTTGAGATTTCCATTGGAAAAAGGTCGATCAGCTATAATCACGTGCCGGTCTGCAAGTCGGTGCGAGCGATCTCGCCGAGTGTCGCCACTCACGCCGCAACCCAAACTCTGACGGCGACGGAAGTCTAGGCACTGACCATGAGGATCATGCGAACAAACAATGAAGAAGTGAAGAAGCGGTTCAGGACTGTGGACGACGCGATGGAGGACGCTTCTGCCCCCCCTTTCACCGAAGGGAGAATTGACTCACCTAAGCGATCCATAAGGGCAAGAGACAGCAACAACGCGTGCTGCAAAGATCAATCGACCTCCAAAGTTGGAGGGGCTTTTTTTTGAGCATTTCCGATCCTGGCGACAGGTGACCTCAAGCCCCCCGCAGTTACTTGAAATCGCTCTTGAGCTGATCTCCTCAGACTTCCTAGGGTGAGGCCTGAATGACGAGTAGTTGGGACGGCGAGTCCCGACCCGACCAACGCCTGAGCGAAACCCCTCTATGCATTCCACTCAAACCGATCACGCGACGACCGAACGACCGTCGGCCGTCGAACCCTCCTCGGAGGAGCGGACTCTCGGGCAGTACATCCCGCTGCTTTACCACTACAACATGCTTCAAGACGAGGATCGGGTCGGTGCTTTCCGCGAAGCCATTGAATTAGTCGTCCAACCTGGGATGCACGTCTTGGAACTTGGCGGGGGCACCGGAATCCTCTCCTCCTTCGCCGCCCGACGGGGAGCCAAGGTGACCTGCATTGAACGCAACCCTGAACTGGTTCGACACGCGAAACGCTTTGTCTCCAGCAACCGCCTGGCGTCCAACATCGAGGTCGTCGCTGCCGACGCAGCGACCTACATCCCCACACGCCCGGTCGACGTTGTGGTTTGCGAAATGCTGCATGTTGCGTTGTTGCGTGAAAAACAAGCGCAGGTGATCGCGGCATTCAAACGCAACTACACAACATCCGTTGGTGGACCGCTACCAATGTTCTTGCCCGAAGCCTCCATCCTGATGGCTCAGCCGGTCCAGCACGATTTCAACTTTGCCGGGTACCTGGCTCCGGTGCCGCTCTTCCAAGCTCCATTACTGGAACAGCCGCGCACGCTCGAGCTGGCCGACCTCTGGCCTTACGCCAACGTTTCCTATGACCAAACGATTCCGCTGGTCTTTCAGGCACGGCAACCGCTCACGACCCAACGTGCGGGAACCTGCAACGCCATCCGGTTTGTTACCCAGAACGTGATCACCGTTGACCTGCAAGCACAGCGGGCCATCACTTGGCCCAACCAATGCATGGTCTTGCCACTTGAAACTCCGTTTGAGGCTGCCGCTGGGATGCCGATCGAGTTAGCATTCGATTACCAGGCCGGTGCAGCGGTTGAATCGCTCGCCGCATCGTTGACAGCCCAGCCGACGTCAAACTAAGCGCCGTTGTACTTCATAACCCTTCGCGAGGGGCGCAGTTGGGGGTGTTCACGCGGGAGAGAAATTGCGTTGGCGATTCCGCATAACCACGAACGCCAGCTCAGTCGCGTTCCGACGAATCACATTCTCACGAATAGCGGCTGCTGGCTTCACGACAGCCAATGGATTGTCTACGACGTGCGGAGTGATCCTGCGGGAACCGTCTTCGACAGTCCGCGTATCGAGCGGATACACGTCCCAACGGGGCGAGTGGAAATCTTGCATCAGGCTCAGCGAGACGCACAGGTTGGAGTCGTTACCGCCAGTCCTGTCGACAACCGTGTGGTCTTCATTCAGGGGCCCGAGCAGCCGACACGCGATTGGTCCTACTCTGCTACGCATCGCCGCGGCGTGGTCCTTGACCTCCACCAGAAGCCGCTCCGGTGCAAGCCCTTGGATGCCCGTCAATTGGTCGCGCCCTTCACACCGGGAGCGCTTCGTGGAGGGACGCACCTGCACACCTTTAGTGGCGACGGGCAGTGGATCAGCTGCACCTACCACGATGCTCTATTGGCGCAGTTCGACGCCGCACCTGGCTCGCCACCGCACGACCCCGATCAACGCAACATTGCCGTCAGCCTGCCAGAACCGGGGCCTGTCCTCGTTCCTCGCACGCATCCTCGCAATCACAGCGGGACGCACTGGAGCGTATTGGTCACGCGTACGGTTGCCGACCCAACACCTGGCTCGGATGAAATCAGTCGTGCTTACAGTGATGCGTGGATCGGTATCGATGGTTACCATCGTCAAGATGGCACGCACCAACGCCGGGCGATCGCTTACCAAGGAGACGTGCGAACGGCCGACGGCCAAACGATTGCGGAAGCCTTTATGGTCGACTTACCCAGCGACCCTCGCGCCATGACGCGGGGCGGGATCGAACTGCTCGCCGGGACGCTCACCACACGCCCGGCCGTCCCGCCAGCGATCACCTCGCGGCGTCTGACGTTTACTTCGCAACATCGATACCCTGGAATCGCAGGCCCTCGGCACTGGCTCCGCAGTTCCCCCGATGGCCGCTTGATCGCTCTGCTCAAGCGAGACCTCCAGGGCGTCGTGCAGTTATGGACAGTCTCCCCGGCGGGTGGCGAACTCCGGCAACTAACCTGCAATCCGACGCCCATCGCTTCCGCTTTTTCCTGGTCACCGGATGGCCGTTGGTTGGCCCACGTGATGGATGGCAGCGTTTGCATAACCGATGCCGCGACGGGCCAAACGCATCGCCTGACCACGCCTCAACCGGCCTGTTTTGCACCTTCACCGCTGGCCTGTGTGTTTGCACCAAATGGGCAACAGATCGCCTACCTTCGTCCCCAACAGCAAGCCAACGGCCGAGTCAGTAACCAAATCTTTGTCATCTCCACTAGCCGAAAAGCTGTTGCGCGGGTCTAATAAGTAGCCTTCAAAGGCAATTGTGAACGAGAAAAGGTAGAGATTATGTCGATGGCTGAGCCAGCTTCGGAACCGCAGAAAATTTCCATTCCCAGCGAAGAAGTCGATTCAGATGGCTTCATCAGCATCTGGAATATCGCTTCGGCTTCGCGTAGCGGGGATGCGGCGGAAACCCGCGCTTTGGCTTCGAAATTGCTACTTTTTCTGTGCAAAAAGCAATGCGACTTTGTCGTCACCAGCACAGCCAATGCGGAGTATCTTGACAATTGGTTTGAACGCGAAAACCGAGTCCTGTACGACTGGAAGCCGGAAAGTGAATTCGTGGACGTTGTCGCTCAGCATGCCGAAGTGCCTGCTAGCGCATTTCTGTCATTCTTGAAAAACGAGAAATTCGACCCCGCCACGAACCACAACGCCACGCGCGCTGTGCGCGTGAAGTGGTTTCAGGAACAATGGAGCGTCGGCTAAGGATCGTGCGACAGAAAAGTGACGGGTACCTTTTGCGAGGAACTCGTCCTTCGGGTGCTTCGCACAAAAGGCACCCGACACTTAGTTATCGCTTATTGCTAAATAGCCGGTTCTAGCCTAAGCATTTGACACCAGGATGAAGCGTGTAATGGTGCAAAACTAGGTGGTTGAGGCGAGGGCACCATGCCCCTGTGCCAACTCGCCCAACCCCCCGGTGATTTGTCCCCTTAGAGACGAACTTGCCGTCTTGCACGCGGTGCCGATCAGCTCTGCTATGTTCCACTGTCCCGCTTGCCGTCATGACCTCCTGGTGGCACGCTGCACACCGGTTCTCGCTGCCACAGAGACCAGGACTAGTATCAAGTAGTATCGATCCGCCGCTTTTATTAAGCTATGAGCCGATCGCCTCATTTCTGTTCGAAACTTCCATGACAATCGATGGAGCTTCGACCACATCGAGGTCTTTTCCCTGGCTCTTTCCACCGAACCAGCTCCGCCGAAAATCCGGTGGGAGCAGGCCGGTCTTGCGGCGACTTACTATGCAACGTGATTCCGAAATCCGCTTCGAATCCTCAACCGATCCATCGCCCAGCCCCGATTCGCCGCATTTCCGCGTTCCAGTTGGCGATCCCAAAGCATTGTGGACCGCTCTGTCACGGACGCCAGGCGTTGGGGTGAGCATCACCGATGCGGAAGGCCGTTTGCTGTTCGTCAATGACACGTCGCAAATCCTCTTCTCCAAAGCAACCGCCATTGCCTACCAGGGCAAACGGATCAGTGACTTCCATCCGACCGAATTCGTCAAAGAACGACTCGCTTTGATCGGTAGGGTGCTAAAAGAGAGCAGGCCGCTGGCAATTCGCCACGTCTACCACGGCCGGCGGATCGAATCGACTCTTTGGCCGATTTGCGATCCCGCGCCCCCATACAATCGCGTCATCGTTGTCAGCATCGCTGGGACACCAAGCCTCTCCTCCGATGTCCCAGCGGAAATCATTGAGCAGGCCCACACGCAATACATTGACCTTGGCCCACTGAATGTCTTAACACGTCGGGAACTGGAAGTCCTTGTCCTGCTAGGTAATGGCTTGAGTGTTCCCAAAGCCGCCAGCGTGCTGTTTCGCAGCCCCAAGACGATTCAGCGACACAAGGCAGCAATCAGCCAAAAACTGCAAGTCCACGGACAAGCCGAACTAGTAGAACTGGTCGCAAGCGTCGGACTGCAATTGAGTGATGCGCACCTGAAAAGACTACCACGCTGAGATTCTTCGAGGCGCGTCGCAAGCCGGGAAGGCTTGCCAGCTACATGCCTCGCTGAGCATTGTGAGCAGATCGTCCAAACGCTGTGGCTGCGAGAAAAAATAGCCCTGCCCGAAGTCGCACTTCAAATCGTGCAATTGAATCCGCTGCGGGTCGGTTTCAATTCCCTCCGCGATCACCTTACGCTCCAAGTTATGAGCCAGTGAAGTGATCGCCTGAATCACCTGACCATATGCCGGATCGGATTCCATCAAGGAAACATAGGATCGATGGATCTTCAACACGTCGACAGGAAAACGATGGAAACAGCTCAGAGAACAATAGCCGGTACCAAAATTGTCCAGATGCAATCCGACACCTAAGGCACGAATCTCCTCGAGTCGCCGAACCATTTCATCGCAGTTGTCGATAATGAGGGCTTCGGTAAATTCCAGATTCAGCAGATTGCCAGGGAGATTTTGCTCCCCAAGCACTTGTTGCAACATAGACACAAAGGCTTCATCGACAAGCTGACGCTTGGAAACATTAACGCTTACGGAGATCGCAGCCTCGGGTGCTCGCGTCCGATTCAGGACATTCAACGCGCTACATGCTTCTTCCAAAACCCATCTGCCAATCGCATTCATCTGCCCTGTTTCTTCAGCAACGGAGATAAAGTCCGCTGGCGAGATCAGACCGCGTTGGGGGTGATGCCAGCGCGCCAACGACTCCATGCTCACAATTTGCCCCGACTGCATGTCAATAATCGGCTGATACTCTAGACGGAGTTCGTCGTTCTTAACGATGACCCGCAGTGCGTTTTCCATCTCAAGCCGTTTCAGTACGCTTTGCCGCATTTCCTGATCGAATACCGCCACGCGACGCTTGCCATCCAACTTGGCGCGGTACATGGCGAGATCGGCATTGCCCATGAGTTCCTCATGGGTCGCAGTCGCCGGACTCTTGAACGCAACGCCCAAACTGCATCCGAGGTGCAACTCCTGACCGCAGATACTGTAAGGCACACCCAGATCATCACAAACCGCTTCGGCGAAGTCTACCGCCAATGCTTCCTCGCACAGATCGCTCAAGAAAACGACAAACTCATCGCCGCCCATCCGTGCCACAAAGTGTTGCGGACCCTCCAAGTCGCTCACCGTAGAGCCGTTCGCTTCCGCCCTGAAGGTTTGCAAACGCGCATGCAACCGCTGACCAACCGCCACCAACAATTGATCTCCAACAACATGGCCCAAGCTATCGTTAATGTGTTTGAAATCGTCGATATCAAGAAAGATCAATGCATCACACTGCCGGCGTCCCAACGCTTCGTCAACAAACCGTGCTTCCAATATCTCTTTCAGGTAATGGCGATTTGGCAAGCCTGTGAGGGGGTCATGCGTGGCAGCATGGTGCAATCGATTCTCTGATGTCCTGCGATGATCGATCTCATTGGCCAACCCGCGGTTTGCATAAAGCAACTGCTCGTAATGCACCTGACTTGCGATGGTGGCACGCCGTTTCTGTGTCAGCGAGACCGCCATCTGAAAAGCCTCTTCCGCAGCAAAAGGCTTTTTCAACAGCAGCAAATTATCTTTGTAACCAAACCGCTGTACGAGCTGGCTACTGGCGTAGTCGGTGAAAGCGGTACAAATCACGACCTGCAGCAGCGCATCGATTTGCCATAAACGCTCTATGGTGTCAAAGCCATCGATGCCCGGTGGCATTCGCATGTCGACAAACGCCACATCAAAAGGCTGGTCGACAGCTTGCGCAGCTCGGCATAGTTCGATGGCCTCCTCGCCCTGCTTGGCATGCGTCAAGGCAAACCCAAAACGCTCTGGACGGAGAACTGCGGAGTGCTTATCTGGTCCGCAACGGCCTAAAGATTCGGCCCACAAGGGTTCATGTTCGCCATCCGTTTCCGGATGTGCAAAGACCATTCGGTACGCCTGGTGGACTTGCTCTTGGTCATCAATGAGCAATAGCCTTGACCGATTATCGGGGCTTTCACTCGGGTTCATTTCGCTCCGAGCTCCGGTGCAAACTCCGCTGCGAACTTTCGTTGCATGGCCGGAAAGAAGCAGGCCAGGTGGTCGAACCCTGCCGTCGGTGTCCGAACTGTCTTTAGCTCTAGAAGTGCGGAAACCGCAGACCATCGCGAGACAAGGAGCGTTGGAATCCGCCGCAACGTAGTGGCCAGCCAACCTGGGAGCGTCAATGCCGCCTTGGGCTCACTCTCTAACGAACCGCTACCAATCCAAACGCTGACAGACGAATGCGTAGCAGCATCGGCATTGATGGCCAAGGAAAAGACGCCGATCACGGTGAGCAGTAATTTTAGTCGTCGATGCATAGCGTTCGATGCGGCGCTAACCTGAAGCAGAATGAAGCGGTCAGAGCACCTTTGAACCACAGGTTGACCACCCCAAAATGTAGGTCCTGCAAACTCGCTTCCCTGCGGGGCTTCTCTAGAAACAACACTTTCCCAATGCTCCGATCTGACGCCAATGACTACGACCGTCACAATCGCGCCATGCCTCACCGCCGCGAGGCATCCCACGAGACCGGTTGGCACCCCCACCGCGAGACAAAGCACATTTATCCATGATGGCTGGATCGGGCGGGCGAAAGCCGGAACCGCTGTGGCGAACGTAGCGAATCAATCAGAGACTCGACCTTGTATTCCTGTTATGATATTCCGTGGGACCGGAGTCTCCCCAAGACTCATCCCCACCGGTCCCACCTCGCTCCCTCCCGCCCTTGCCTCGACGAAAGAAATGAACGTGGACCGCAATCCATTTCGCCTCTCTGCTGCATGGCTGGCAATCCCTTTCTGCCTCTTTAGCTGGTTGGCCCCCGCAGCGTGTAGTTACGCAGAATCCCCTGCGACGAAGGCTCAACTGGAGTTCTTCGAGACACGAGTGCGTCCTTTGTTGGCTGAACATTGTTTCGCTTGTCACAGTGTCGATGCCGAGAAACTAGAGGCGGGCCTGCTGATGGACAGCCGAACCGGTTTGCTGCGGGGAGGCGACTCCGGCCCAGCTCTGGAACCGGGAGACGCAGACGCGAGTTTGCTGATCGAAGCGGTGCGATATGAGTCCTACGAGATGCCGCCCAAAGGCAAACTTGCCGATGACGAAATAGCAGTGCTCGAGAAGTGGGTGAAAGAAGGCGCGGCGTGGCCTGACGAACCCGAACCGACCGCGAAGGAGGCTCAACCGATCTTTGATCTTGAGCGTCGCAAGTCGGAGCATTGGGCTTGGCAACCAATCACTCCTCCAGCGATCCCCATCGTCCAAGACACTTCGTGGCCTCGCAACGACATCGATTCGTTCATTCTCGCCTCGCTAGAAAAAGCCGAGCTATCTCCCGCACCGACGGCGGATCGCCGGGCATTGATTCGTCGCTTGGCATTTGACATCGTGGGCCTGCCTCCCACCGAGCAACAAATCGCCGAGACGCTGAACGATCCGGCGCCTCAAGCCATCGAGCGTTTCGTCGATCGATTGCTTGACTCGCCACAGTTTGGCGAACGCTGGGGCAGGCACTGGCTGGACCTCGTCCGGTATGCGGAATCGCGAGGGCATGAGTTTGACAATGACGCTCAGAACGCTTTTCAATATCGCGATTATGTGATCCGGGCTCTGAATGCCGATGTGCCTTACGACCAATTTGTCCAGGAGCACATCGCAGGCGACCTGCTGGAGTCTCCTCGTTTAAATCCGGAAGCAGGGTTTAATGAATCGATATTGGCCACCGGATTTTGGTTTTTGGGCGAGTGGGTGCATTCACCGGTCGACATCCGCAAGGATGAAACCGATCGCTTCGACAATATGATCGACGTGATGTCCAAGACGTTTCTCGGAGTGACGGTCGCGTGTGCTCGCTGCCACGACCATAAATTCGATGCAATTTCCACGGCCGACTACTATTCTCTGTCAGGTTTTTTGCAGAGCAGCGATTACCGCCAAGTTCGCTTTGAAGCCCTCGAGCACAACCGCCAGATCGCCGCACGCTTAGCCGACCTGGACCAGAATTACCGTGCGCAGATCGATTCGCTGATGGCCGAACAGACCGAGTCGGCTGGAGATTCTTCGAAACCAAGCCAGACGCAAGCCAAAGAAGCGACTAGCGATCTCGGCAGCACGATGCTGGTCGACGTTTCCAGGCTATCGTCGGATCAATGGATTCAGGACGGTTTTTTGTTTGGGTCCCGTCCGCGGCGCGCCGGCGAGGCTTGGTTGGAGATGGCATCGGGACAATCGACGTTGCAGTTCGTGCCGCGTTCCGCCGCCGTGTCGGATCGCTCCTGGGACGGCTTGGAATCGATCAGTGAAAAAGGGGTTCATGGGCGAGGCAGACTGTCATCCATCCAGCGCAGCGGCAGAACGCTACGCACTCCCACGGTGACCCTGGAGGACGGCCAAGTCCTCTGCCGAGTCCATGGCAGCGGCCACGTCGTGGCTTGCGTCGACTCACATCGATTGATTGCCGGTCCGCTGCATGGTGAAACGGTTGCCGAAATCCGACCTGACCAACCATGGCTGAGATTGAACCTGACGCGTTACGTTGGGCACCGCGTTCACTTTGAATTCACTCCCAAGCCTAACGAGTCCATCGAAGTCGTCTGTGTCCTTCAGGGGGCGACCCCCGACCAGATGAAATCGATTGAGTCACGTGAGGCGACCGAGGCGGAATACGCCGCTCAGCGCCGGCAACAATTCGATGCCTCCAAACAAGCCGACCCTTCATGGCGGCAACGCGTTGAAGAACGGATTAAGCGTTGGGAAGTCGAACGAACGGAATTGCTAAACTCGCGGCGGACGCGTTCCGCGACGGCCATGGCGATGCTCGACGGCAGCAGCGAAGACGACCGGATCTTGATTCGCGGCAATTCCAGCAACCCGGGCCGCGTGGAACCTCGACATTTCCTCACCGCTATTTCCGGCAATGAACCGCTGGATCACACGACCCGGAGCGGCCGCCTGGAACTGGCGGCGGAAATCAACCATCCCGATAACCCGCTGACATCCCGCGTGGTCGTGAATCGAGTCTGGCACCATCTAATGGGGCGTGGGATCGTGCCGACGACTGACGATTTCGGCGTCCTAGGCCAGCGCCCGACGCACCCTGAACTGCTCGACCACTTGGCGACTTTCTTTGTCGCTGACGGCCAATCGATAAAGCGTCTGATCCGCTACATCGTGCTGTCGCGCACCTATCAAATGTCCAGCCAATCGACGCCGCAAGCAGAGACGCTCGACCCAGAGAATCGACTCTGGAGTTATCGCTCTCCCAAACGACTCGAGGGCGAAGCCATTCGCGATGCGTTGTTGTCGATATCCGGACGGCTGGACACGAAGATGTATGGGGAACCTGTCCCGATTTACTTGTCCAACTTTATGGATGGTCGCGGACGCCCCGGCGGTAGCGGCCCTCAGGACGGAGCCGGCCGGCGATCAATCTATATCGCCGTTCGCCGGAACTTTATTTCACCATTCATGCTGGCGTTCGATACTCCCGTCCCTTTCAGCACCATGGGGCGGCGGAATGTTTCCAACGTCCCCGCCCAAGCTTTAATCTTGATGAACGATCCGTTTGTGAGTGAGCAAGCCACCGGGTGGGCCAAACGAGCGTTGCAGACTGTCCCAGGGGAAACCGCGGCGGACGCTGCGCGGCGAGTAGACTGGCTGTACACCTCCGCATTTGCCCGCCCGCCAACGCCTCGCGAATCCGAATCAGCTTTAGCCTTTGTCCACCAACAAGCCGAAGCCCTGCAGGTCCCTCTCCACACTCCAGATTTGTGGTCCGATCTGTCGCACGCATTGATCAATACCAAGGAGTTTATCTTCCTACGATGAGACACCGAACAAGCTTTCCTTGCGAACAGTATCGTCCCGTCTCCGTTTCGCGTCGCGAGATGCTGATGCGTGGCGCCTCGGGATTTGGGGGAGTCGCGTTAGCGGCACTGCTGGGCGACCGAGCGTTTGCGAACAACGCGGGCGTCCCGGCTGACAACGGCGTCGCTGGTCACGGCCCCCATTTTCCGGCAAGGGCCGAACATGTCATCTTTTTGTATATGGATGGCGGACCTTCCCAAGTCGATACGTTTGACCCCAAACCAATGCTCGACAAATACAACGGCAAGAATCCAGGCGAGTTCTTCACCGTGGAACCGACACAGTTCAATAACAACGGAAAGGTCTTGGCCAGTCCTTGGAAATTTCAGCAGTACGGCGAGTCCGGTTTGCCGGTCAGCGATCTGTTTCCGCATGTAGCCACTTGCGCTGACGAGCTGGCGGTGATTCGGTCCATGGTTTCTGAATTTCCCGAACACACCTTTGCTAACTACTTCCTGCACACCGGCAGCGGTCTGCAAGGCCGTCCCAGTATGGGCGCATGGGTCAACTATGGCCTGGGCAGCGAATGCCAAAACCTACCTGGATTTGTGGCGATTAACGGAGGCCTGATTCCGCCCGGCGGCCTCGATTGCTTTGGTAGCGGTTTCTTGCCGGCCAGCTTTCAAGGATCGGTCTTCAAGCCTTCCGGAACGGCGGTCGCCAATGTTCGCCGTAACGAACCGACCGCCAAACGCCAAGAGAACAAGCTCGATTTGGTGCGACAACTCGATGGCATGGCCACGGAACAATTTGGCAGCCATGACAGCCTGGAGTCCGCGATCAAGAACTACGAACTGGCCTACGCCATGCAAATGGCCGTGCCCGAATTGATGTCTGTTGACGACGAGCCACAAAGTATACAGTCGATGTATGGTCTGGACTCCAAATACAAGCCGACTCAAATCTACGGCGCCGAATGCTTACTCGCGCGACGCTTGGTCGAACGTGGCGTCCGGTTTGTCGAGTTGACTTGTCCCCAGGTCGGCGGTGACCGCTGGGACCAACACAACAACCTGAAGCAAGGCCACGAAAACAACGCTCTTGCAGTCGACCAACCGATCGCGGCGCTGCTCAAGGACCTGCGTCAGCGAGGCTTACTCGACAAGACGCTGGTGGTCTGGGCCGGCGAGTTCGGACGCACTCCGTTCGCGCAAGGCGCTAACGGCAGAGACCACAATCCGTTTGGCTTTACCATCTGGATGGCCGGCGGCGGAGTCAAAGCGGGCACGGTCTACGGTGCAACCGATGAGTGGGGATACAAGGCGGTGGAAAATCGTGCGGAGATCCACGATCTGCACGCGACCATGCTGCACCTGTTGGGTGTCGATCACACGCGATCGACGTTTCGATTTGGCGGAAGGGACATGCGTTTGACGGATGTCAAAGGACACTTGATCGAAGCGGTCATCGCTTGATGTCCAACACCTTGAGGGTGATTGGCGGAGTGGTGATGCCACCTTGCACGTTGGACTTTAAGAAGAAGCTTCGTTCGCCGGGGGCAGTGATCGGCGCGGCGGTCAGAAAAAATTCTCGCTGATCGGCGTCGGCGGTAATCAACAGACCGCTCAGTCCGATGTTGTCGACAAAGACACCGTGCGCGGTGTTTCGTCCAGCCGTTTCTTTGCCCAACGCGATCTCCCCTTGATGGCCCTTGCGTGTTGCCTTCACCCGTGCTCGTACGGTTTCGCCTGGACGCAACGTCAGCGTCCAGTTTTCCGCTAGCTCGACATCGCGGTCGATCGGTAAAATCTGCAGCGTCAGCGGAGGAGCTTCGCCCACGGTAAAGCGTGTCTTGACAGGCACCTCCAGTTCCACCCTGCGTCCGACGATGTCCGCACTCGCAATCACGATCAATGGGGCGGGTTCTGGAACGTCGGCCGCGGTCAAGCGCGCCTCCGCCCAGATCGTCGCAAAGGCTTCGTTCTGCCCCGCTTCGATTGTCACCGGTGAAGTGACATGCAGTCCCTCCGGTAACCCTCCCAGCTCAAATTGAACGGACCCTGCAAAGCCATCGATACGATCAATTTTAAGGGACAATTCACGCCCCGCGCCCGGCGGGATCGGTTTATCGCCGACCTGGATGCGAGGAACAAAATGGGGTGCCGCGGGACGAGCCGTCAGCTTGTAGCGATAGGCTTGGCCACCCTCTCCGCGCGCATCACGCACCGCGACGACAAAGCTTCCATCACGAGGCGCGGTAAAAATCACCTGGCTATCGGTGCCCCGACGGCGACGAGGATCATCGTCGTTTGCAACAGGGACCTCAAAGACCGGCAAGCCGTTGGCAGAGGGAGGGACGCCGTTCGGCAAAGGGCGAACGATGTAAGCCGGCTCGCCCAAGGCATGCGAGACGCCCGAGGTACCAAAATAGGTCCAACGCTGGCCAGCACCTGGATAAACATTAAAACCACTGTCCGGCCCCCGCGGGTACATCCACAGCTTGGTGACTTCGCCCGCCGCATAGAGATAATCATTCAGCTCCATTTCCTCCCATGCAAATAACCGAAAGTCGCCCGACTGGGTGCTATCTTTGCCTCGGAACGTGAAGTAGCTATCTCGTACGGCTTGCAACCGCGCCGCGATTAACGGAGCTTCACTGCGGCCATCGAAGACCTCGACAATGGTGTCGAGTGGTGACTGGATCGCCGCCGCCTCGGTCTCGACGACCCAGACTTCGCCTTGCCGGGCGTGAAAGCGATAGCGATCGGTCTCCCCAATCCCCGCCTCGTCAGGCTGAATGACGCCCGCCACCCGAAAGCCCCGCGGCCCATGGTAAGTCGCAGCCCTGGCTTTCTGCTCCGCCCAATCGGCCGCAAACCGCGTTTCAGTCACTTCGGTCGCCGCAGCCAACTGCACATAGACAGGCGTGACGGTGCTTGCCTGTGATGCAGCAGCGGCAGATTCCACAAACGCGGGTAAATCCACCCGCCGGACTTCGCCGTTCATCAAGGAAACGATGGCCTCGCTTCCGTCGGCAGTGAGCTGCAGATCACTGGCCGTATCACCAAGCGAAACGGTTTCCGATAGATTGGTCCAATCGTCGGTTCGAAAGGTTTTTAGGTTGCCACCTTCGCTGACGACGACCAATCTTTTGCCATCCAAGGAAATCGCCGCATGCGTCAGCGGTGCCTCGTCTGCAAAACGAGTCACCAACAAAGGATTGATTTGCGGAGCTCGTCGCGACAAAACCTGCCAAGCCCGAAAGCGATTATCCGCACTCGCCGCGATCAACCGTTCATCATCGGGCGTGAACGTCACGGCAAAGACTTCGCCTTGGGGCTGCGGCAAGGTATCGAGACGCTGCCCCGTTTGCGCATTCCAGATTTTGACGGTCTCGTCGGCGCTTGCAGTGGCTAACAAACTTCCGTCGGCGGAATAAGCCAATTGATAAATCGCGCCGTTGTGACCTTCGATCGTGTGCAAAACCGATTCGGAAGCGATGTCCCACAGCATGATCTTGCGATCGTAACCGGCCGTTGCCAAAGTATCGCCTGCCGGGCTGAAACGCGCATCGAATAATGCATCACGGTGCCCGTTAAAGACCGCGACACGCTGCCCCGTGGAAAGCTGGCGTATTTCCGCATGGCCTTCCAGCCCCGAAATTCCTCCGGCAATCAGCAACCGTTCGCCGCTCGCGTCGAACTGCAGAGCGTTGATCTTGCCGGCAGGAATCGTGATCGTTTGCAATACGTTTTTTAATTGGCGATCACGGATCTCGACTTCGCCAAAACGCGCCATGGCAACTTGGGTGCCGGCGGGTGAAATCGCAAGTGCGGTGACGGGACGCAACGTGCTGTTGGCGGGGATTTCCGGAGTCCGCAGCATCGTCGGTGCCGTGTTGCCAGAGGGACCACCGGCGCCCTGTTCGATCCAAGCCGTCAAGATGTCAAGCTGCTGCACCGTCAGCGGCTCGTCTCCTTCGGGCGGCATGACCGGTTGCTGTTTGCCGGCCGCCATCCGCAGCAGCCGACTGCTCGCAGGAACCCCCGGCGTGAACGCGGGACCATGCTCACCGCCAACGGCGAAAGCTTGAAAATCTTGCATATTCAAGCCTCCTTCAGGATCGTCACTGGTATGGCAGCCGACACAGTGGGCTCGGAAAATCGGCCAGACATCGCGGTTGTAATCAAGCGGCGGCGAGTCGGCAGCGGCCCCCGAAACGGGTGCGAAAGCGTCCAGCAAGACAAGCAGCAGCCAGGCGAAAAAGCCGGTTGTCCATTTCATCGGTGATCAGCAGGTGAGAGCGTGAAGCGGGAGAGAGACGTCATTTTAACCCAAAGCGAAAGGCCAAGACGACCTTTCGACAGAGAAGCCTGCCGACGCCCCCAACCGCATCCCAACGGTCTACCGAATCGCAAAGCAGATCCAGCCAACGCAGCCGAACGGTAAATCGACAGCGGCGAGGCTTTCCAGCTTAGAGCGGTGCCGGCAGATCGCGACGCCGGAAAATCTGAACCGCGATGATGTAGGCGACCAGCCCCAGCAGCAGCAGAATTAAGGGGAACATCATCGGCCCCAGCACCTCTTCTTCTTGCGGCATTAATCGCCATACGCCACCACCGGTTTCCTCCATCGCAGCGAGCGTTAACTGTTGCGGACGATAACAGGTGAGGAAAGTGAGGTGCTCCAACCAAGCGAGCTGTTCGGCCGCTTTCCCCAGCCCGTACATCACCGTTTGAAAAATGTAGAAGGCAATCACCGCCCCAATGGTTCGCCAACGGTAACGATCGCAACTGCTCACCATCGTGCTTAACCCGAGCAGAAAGAATCCGAAGGCAAACAAGTTGACCACACTACCGGCAAACAGCCCCGCGTCCACTCGCTCAGACATCGACACCGTTACCTTCTCGGGAGCATCGCTCGACAACGGAATTTCAAACCCGAAAAAGGGGACCCGCACCGAAGGCGGAGCCACCGTTTCCTCAAACTCCGTAACCTGAATCCCGATCCACATCCCAGCCCAGACCAACAGCACCAGCCCCAGCAAGCCGAGTGTCGAAACAAACGCATGAGAGAGCAACAGCCGCGTGCGGCTGATGGGCTGGGCGAGTAGCATCTCCAAAGTGCCGCGTCCAAGTTCACCGCTAATCACATCGGAACCGCGAGCCACACACCAAACCGCGATACACAGCACAATAATCGGTTCATCAAATGTGGCCCCCACCCGTCCAACGTAGGTGATCAACTGATCAAACTTGATCGGGGAGAATTTTTCAAAGTCGCGAAATTGCTCCAGGACGGTACTGAACTGCTGCATGTCCAGCAGGCTGACCACCCAGACACGCACCCAGGCAAACGAGAACAACGCCGCCGCACAGGAAGCCCACAGCAGGGAAGACTGCCCCACGTACTTTTTACATAGCACGCGATCGATCATGCGGACGCTCCTAACGCAGCGGCGTGCTTGTCGTCCGCGGTTTTCAAATGGTGAACCTCATCGTAAATCGCCCGCAAGCCCAGCGGCTCGACCCGCATGCGGCGGAGTCGCAGGGAATCCAACCAACCAAGCAGCGGCGACAGATCGCCCGCGGTATCCATTCGAACCCACAACGTTCGAGGCTCGGCCGGGGGCGTGAACGTGCTGACTTCGACTAGCGCCCGCAGCGACACAGGAATTTCGAAAGGCAGCTCACCCGACGCCGCGTGGGCCTGCTTGACCGCTCCCGGCGATTCGCTGCCCAGCGGCTGAGACGACGATGCACTCGAGGGCTCTGGTGCCGGCGGTGCGACATCAAGCTGGGCGACAATCCGATGCCGCTGCTTCAGCGCATCCATCCTTTGGTGGCGAGCCACAATCCCTTGCCGCAGAAAGATGACCCGATTACAGACCTCCTCGATCTCCGCCAATACGTGCGATGAAAAAATAATGGTGCGGCCTTCGGACTGCGCTTCGGCCACCATCCGCAAAATGGTCGTCCGCACCGACGGGTCCAGATTCGCCGTCGGTTCGTCCAAAATCAGCAGTGGCGTACGAGCTCCCATCACCACCGCTAACGCGAGCTTTTGCCGCATGCCGGTCGACATGAAAGCGACCCGACGGCGCAAATCCAGCTCTAGCTGATCGGCGATCGCTAGCGAACGCGAGAGGTCGCCCTCGGGCTGCATCTCCGCAAAAAATTCCAATACACTGCGACCACGCATGTGTCGTGGCAGCCTTGCATCGCCCGGAAGGTACGACACCAACCGCCGGACCGCGACACTCTCGTGCGTCACATCCAGACCGTCGATGGTCGCTTTGCCCGACGTGGGAAACAGGTACCCCAACAAGAGCCTCAACAACGTCGTTTTCCCAGCGCCATTGGGACCCAGCAAGCCAAAGACGACCCCCTTCCGAACCGACAAAGTGCATTCCCGCAGGGCACAGAAGTCTCCGTAACGTTTTGTCAAACCGGAAACCTGGACAAAGGCCTCTTGGTCAACACTCTCATCGCATTCAGGACTCATATTGTTCGGCAATTCGTTCGGCAAAAGTTGAAAAGGAAATTCCTGAAGCATGAATCGGCCCTTGCTGAGCGCTCTGATCAGGCGTTTGATCAAGCCCTGCTCAGATACTAGCAAGTCGACCAGCAACCGGGACACCACTGGAGAGCCACGAAAGCAATCTTTTAATCCACAGCCATAATCCTTATCCTACAACCCCACAGCCATGGCGTTTTTGGCCTCGGGCGAAGCTTCCCTCCTCCGACTAAACTGTATCAGAAAGCAATGAGCAGTCTCATCCGCAGCATGGTCCTTGCCGTGTCCCTGGTCATTTGCTGGGCACCTTGCACGCTCTCCGGTCAAGAGTGGGCAAGAAAGATGTTCAAATCGACGAGTCACGATTTCCGTGCCGTTGCTCGCGGAGCCAAAGTCGAACACCACTTTGAGTTTGAAAATCTCTACCAGGAAGATGTCCATGTGTCGGCCGTGCGTAGCAGTTGTGGATGCACCACGCCATCGGTCACCCAAACAACGCTGAAATCGCGAGAAAAGTCGGCCATCGTCGCAACTTTTAACACATCTTCTTTCACGGGACAAAAAGCGGCCACCATTACGGTGGTTTTTGATCGTCCGTTTTTCGCAGAAGTCCAGTTGACCGTCGCTGGGTTCATCCGCACCGATGTGATCTTCGATCCACCAGAAGCCGACTTTGGCGAGATTAGGGAAGGCGAAGCAAAAGAAATCCAACTCTCGGTAACGCGACTGAATCGCACCGACTGGAGAATCACCGACGTCCGCAGTCACTGTGCCGACCTTCAGGTCAAGCTGTCCGAACCGGTACGGATGACCAATGCGATTAAATATAACCTGACGCTAAAGCTGAAAGATACAATGCCCGCGGGGGAACTTCGCGAGCAGTTGACGTTGGTCACCAACGACCAGCAATCCCCAACGGTCGAAATGTGCGTCGGAGGAACCATCCGCCCCTCACTAAGCGTCAGCCCTGCCTCCGTCAGTATGGGGGCGGTTAGAGCGGGAGAGTCCTATGAGCGGCGTTTGATTGTGCGAGCCGAAACCCCGTTCGCCATCGCGAAAGTCGTCTGTGCCGATCCCCGTTTCAGTTTCGAAAAACCGGCAGGCAAGAAGAAAATTCACTTCTTACCGCTTCGCTTTGAGGCCGACGATAAGGCAACTCCGGTGGCTCAGAAAGTCCGCATCGTGTCCGATCTACCCAACGATCACTTCACGGAACTGCTAGTCACGGGCAGTGTGACACCGGCCACCGCAGCAAGCATCCCTCGTTAGCTCTCAGGCAACGCCAGCTAGCCATCCGGCGACGCCAGCCTCTAGAGTGTGTCCCGCTCGGTTCCGCACCAGCGTCAGGACTTCGACATCTGCTCATTGAGGGCTTCGGTCGGAATCGGAATGCCTCGCAGCACCCCTTCGGCAACGAGGCTACCGTCGACCACCCCCTGGAAAGGGGCAACAATCATGCGGCCTCGTCGGACACGATCGAGTCGCACCATCACGATTAACTTTGAACCGGGCGTTACAACACCGCGAAAGCGAACATTATCCAGGCCGCCGAAGCCAACCATGGCGGCTCCCAGCAGATCGTTCTTCTGGGTGAAATAGCTCGCTAATTGCGCGGCCGCTTCCAGGATCATGACTCCTGGCATCAATGGCATCCCCGGCATGTGGCCACGAACCCAAAATTCGTCATCGGTCAACTGCTTGTAGGCCGCACACGCCTGCGTCTCTTTGCACTCACACAAGATCGACGTCAATTGCTCCATTTCGAAGCGCTGCGGATTGAATTTACGAATCTCTTCGATTCCCGCAATCGGCGCATCAAAATCGAGCCGAGCGAGATCGATGATGAAGTCGGATGTTCCCACCAGCGGCACTCCGGCGTTAGACACAAAGTGAATCGGTAAAGTGACTTGCCAGCCCTGACAAGAGAGCATGGCGACAACGTTTATCAAAGGACAAGCTGGGATCGTTGACCAGCACACACCGAGGATGAGCCAACAGCCACCCACCCAAAACCAGCCTAGCGGTCATTCAGATCGAACCAAAGCAGGGCAAATTGGTTCTTCACTCGCTGGCCCTCGATCGTCCCACCGAGCAAAATACGGAGCTTAAGTCTTCAGCTTCTTACGTCGAGCCTTCCGAGCCTTCGCGTTAGCGGGGCGTTTACCGTGATTGGCTTTTTTCAACTTACGGTGCGGTTTTGCCATGATTTTGATGAATAAGAGGAAACTGGGTAGTGGGTTTGAGTCCAGCAGATTAGCAGCTTGCCCAGGTTTCGAAAAGCCGAAGCGAAAAGCTTAGCTGGGCGACTCGAACCGAGTCCAAAAGAGCGCAGCGGGGTGGGCCGGTGCAGTCGAGAACCAGCGGCCGGCCACTAAAACAGTGGCCGACCTACCTTTGGTAGCCGGAAACAATCAGCGGTGGGACGACCGTTAGGCTCGAACCTTGGTCCGTGATTCACGCAGCCCGCGACTGAGAATATCACGCAGCATCGGGGAATAATCCTCGAACTTCGTCTGATCGGGAGCACCGCTAGCGAACTGATAAATCGCATCCCGGGGCTTAATCCCCAGGGCGATCAACGTGCTGCTGACGGTGCCATGCTCCTTACCGCGGAGAACCATGCTCGGCCGACCCGGTCCGGTGGGGGCTCGAGCGAAAACTTTGCTCGCAACGGCCAAAAATTTCACCGGTGAATCAAGCATTTGCAAAGTCAACAAACGGCGCGCCATCTGCACTCGTTCATCCGTCGGGTCGTTCACGTCCCGAGCCCCAATGATATTCAGACCTTCCTGCAATTGAACCACATCGGTCTGCTCATCAACATGCACCACCCAGCCATCTTTGGCGTCGGCGATACAGATATTCACACCCTCGTAACGGGTGTTTTCCAATTCCGCCATCGCTTTGTCGAGCGCTTTTTTGGCGGATCCACAACGGAGCAAATCCAGTCCCAGCAAACCACGAGAACGCTGCCCAAACATCGGCAGCGCCGTAGCGCGATTGCAGAGACCAACAAATAAACCATTCTGGTTCACACCCAACCAAGTCCCACCGCCTCGTTGATCAATTCCGCTCAAAACACGAGGTTTTCCAGATTGAATCGACGGAGGCAAACTCGGACGGTCGTAATATTCCTCTCGGTTGGCGGCAACCAGAATCGGACTTTCCGGAACCAGCCGGTACTGCACAGCGAGTAAGCACATCGCTTTTACTTTCTTTTCAAAGAACGGTGTCGTCTTTTCCTTGGGCTGCATCGCTGGCACTGAACTTGGTCTGAACCTCAGCCCTGAACTTCGGCACTGAACTTCGGCACTGAACTTC